>JAHDCF010000007.1 GCA_020630015.1 Planktomarina sp.
GGCCAGCCGAGCGTGCCGATGGGCCATAGGCCGGAGGAGAACCATGTGTCGAGGACGTCTGGGTCGCGGTGTGCGACAATGACTGGGGTTCCATCTTCTAGACTCCCGCCCGCAAAGCCTTCGCGGTAGCTTGAGCCGACTTGTTCCGCAATCTCTTTGACTTGTTCAAAATCCCAGTAGCGAACATCACATTCTTGACCAACCATATCTTTAATTTTGGCGGTAGCTTCTTCCTCGGAGGAAGCACAGATTTGAACAGATGTGTAACCGACTTGGTAATCGTCTGGAATTTCGTAGGCGGCGGAATTGGCCACCGCGATACCATTTTCAGCTTCCGCGCCAAATAAGCCGTTTTCGCGTAGAAAATCGTTGTGTTTGCGTGCTTTCTTCAAGTCGTTCGGCAATTTTGCATACCAAACCGGGATCTGATGCCCCCACCAAAGCTGGCGGGAAATGCACCATGGCTCGATATTCTCCAGCCAATGGTCCCAAACCTTTTTCTCACGCTCAGGCAGCAGTTTGATGTCGCCGTTGTTCACGGCGTCCAGCGCGGGGCCGACAACCTGTTCGGCGTCCACAAACCATTGGTCGGTCAGCATGGGTTCAATGACAACTTTGGACCGGTCGCCAAAGGGCTGCATGATCGGTTTGTTTTCGACAAAGGGGATCATTTCGGGATCGGAAGGTGGGTTTTCACCCACCATACTGTCGTCGTCCGTAGGGTGGGTGGAACCCACCGCTGGCACCATAACCGCCAGACCTTCGGATGTGATCTGATCCACCACGATCTTGCGCGCCTCGAACCGGTCCAACCCGCGAATGTCATCGGGGATCAGGTTAATGGCATCTACCTCATTCTCGGTAAAGCTGGCCCCGTTTGCGTGCGCCTGCGCCTTCGCGGCTTCCTCCGCGTATGGCGCACCGTCGGCCCGCATGTGGCCCTTCATATCCATCAAGCGATACATCGGAATGCCGCCACGCTTGGCGACCTGATAGTCGTTGAAGTCATGCGCGCCGGTGATCTTCACCGCACCTGACCCGAAGTCGGGATCAGGGTATTCATCAGTGATGATCGGGATCAGGCGGCGGTGTTCCTTCGGCCCCACCGGAATTTCGCACAGCTTGCCCACGATGGGGGCATAGCGTTCATCATCGGGGTGGACCGCAACCGCGCCGTCGCCCAGCATTGTTTCGGGACGTGTGGTCGCGATGGAGATATAGTCACGCTCTTCCTCAAGCGTGACATTCCCGTCTTCATCCTTCTCGCGGTACGTATAAGTCACCCCATCCGCCAGCGGGTATTTGAAGTGCCACATGTGACCTGCGACTTCGATGTTCTCAACCTCAAGATCGGAAATCGCGGTTTCAAAATGCGGGTCCCAGTTCACCAAGCGTTTGCCGCGATAAATGAAGCCTTTGTTGTACATATCAACAAAGACCTTGATGACCGCGTCGTGGAAGTTGGGGGAATTCTCGTGCCCAACCCGCGTGTCACCCTGTGCGCCCGCCATGGTAAAGGCAGTACGATCCCAATCGCAGGATGCGCCCAACCGCTTGAGCTGTGATACAATCGTGCCGCCTGATTGTTCCTTCCAAGCCCAGACTTTTTTCAGGAATTCTTCGCGGCCCAATTCGGCACGCGATGGTTCCTGATTTTTGGCCAATTCACGTTCCACCACCATCTGCGTGGCGATGCCTGCGTGGTCAGTGCCCGCTTGCCATAACGTGTCAAACCCCTGCATCCGTTTCCACCGCATCAGGATATCTTGCAAAGTGTTGTTAAAGGCATGGCCCATGTGCAGCACGCCCGTCACATTCGGGGGCGGGATCATGATCGAATAGGTCGATGTGCTGTTCTTGCCGTGCGCATTTGCGCCGGCTTTAAAGCAACCCGCTTCTTCCCATTTTGCGTAAATGCGCGCTTCGGCTTCGCCTGCGTCAAATTTTTCAAGTGCCATGTCGATGATCCCTTGGGTTTGGACACGCTGTACCCAATCCCTTGTCAAAGGAAAAGATCACAGTTTTGCGTTTTGACAAATATCCAATCGGGAAGATCAGTTGGTTCAGGTGGTGAACAATGGTTCGCGGGCTTGGGGCCTTAAAACCGCCGGGTCATACGGTGTTCTGGCGAAAACCTCATGAACGCGCGCTTCGAAATGTTCCAACGGAAGCGTGTCATATGCAGGGTCAAAGCTGTTTTGATCCCAACGCTCACAGAATGTTGCGCAATCATCGAAATAGATATGTCCGCGAAATGCCTCGCGCTTATCTTTGTTTCCGCCAACTTTGTCGCCGTAGTAGACCATTTGGAAATCGCCGTGTTTTTCGACAACCCACGTGCATTGTTCCCGAACAAAGGGGCGCAGGATACTGGCGGCATATTCATCATGGTTATAAGGGGCAAAGATATCGCCAATGTCGTGCAAAAGGGCGGAAACGATCCAATCTGTATCTGCCCCATCCCGTTCGGCCCGCGTGGCAGATTGCAAAGAATGCCCCAGTCGCGTGACCTGATAACCAGACAAACCTTCATCTAAGGTGACCAAAGCTTTCAGCAGGCGGTCGGCGGTGCCTTTGGTGTATTCAATTTCATGCTCTGTCAAAAATGTGTAATCTTCGACATCGCCGTCTTTCATGGCGGTAAATTTTACATGATCCATTAGGAGTACATCTCTGTCTGTGCTTTGGCACCCGCCATCATAACCTTGGCTTGTTCGCGCCGCACGTTTTCATAAACTTCCAAGTCGCCTTTGGTGAACAATCCAGATGGGGCTTGGGTCAGTTCATAGTTGCCCGTGTCACAGTTGCCGCGCGCGGGAAATCCAAAATCTTTGTGACCACCCGGTTTCACAACATGGGGGCTAAGATATCTGATGACGGCCCCAATGCGTCTGTCGTCAGTAGAGTTGGGGCCAGACCCGTGGATCATTAATCCGTGATGCAAGCTGATTTGACCCGGGGCCAAAGCTGCGCAAACCTTATCTTCTTCAGCGACGTCGACGGCAATTTCCTGACCACGGCTCAATAAATTGTTATCGGCAAATGTATCTTGGTGGGGCACAATCGGGTTTTTGTGTGATCCTTTAACAAAATCCATGCATCCGCTTTCTTTGGTGGCGGGCGATAGGGCCAGCCACGCCGTCAAAATCCCATCACTTTCCCCGTATCCCCAATAGGCAAGGTCTTGGTGCATTGTCACAATCGCATCGGTTTTGGGTTCTTTGGTTAGGAATTCAACAGAATACAGCAAGATATCGGGGCCCAAAACCCCCTCTACGATATCAAGGATGCCGGGGTGGGTTCCAATTTCATGGGCCAAGGGCATCACCAAATGGGCATTGACACGCTTGTACGTCATCAGGGGTTTCGACAATCCATTGTCCAACCAATCCGTTTCGATCCGTTCTAAATCGGCCCGCCATTTGGTGGTTTGGTCAGGGCTGACAGCCGTCATTGGAAAAAGATAACCGTCTTCCCAATATTGCGACTGTTGCTGGGCATCCAATTTACCATCGGTCAGTGACATCTGTGCCATGTTTCATCCTTAAGTCGACACCTGCATTCAACGGTTTCATTGGTGATGGTGCATCCAAAAAAACGACACAATCAAACAATTGCGACACATCTGTTATCTCACCATATGCTGGACCAAGGTGGGCAAAGTGTTAGATAGCCAGATATGAATGATACAGATCAACAGACCCCATTCAATTCTTGGGACGCGAACGCATGACACCGTTTGGAAAGTTGAGGTCGTGGTTTTTCCAACCAAAGCCTGAGATTTTGCATACCCGTTGTGATGACGGGGGCCGGGTTTTGGTGGTGTTGATTGATGGAACTTTGTCTTCGTTGCAGCCGGGTTGGCAAACCAACGTCGGACTGACTTATCAAACCTTGAAGGATGTTGTGGGCTGCGATCTTCGTATTCATTATCAACCCGGTATTCAGTGGAAGAATGGGTGGTCGGGTTTGTCTGTTTTGACGGGCAACGGGATCAATCGTCAAATTTGTAACGCGTATGGCGCTTTGGCCACGTGGTACGAACCCGGAGATAAGATTTATTTCTTTGGTTTTTCACGTGGGGCTTACGCCGTACGGTCGTTGGCGGGGGTCATTGAACATGTTGGGCTTTTGCGCCGCGAACATGCCACAGAACGCAATGTCCGCCAAGCCTATCGCATCTATCGAAACGCCGCTTTTCGACAAAAGGAACCCTCGTTTCGCAAAACATTTTGCCACGATGATGTTCCAATCCAAGCCATCGGCGTTTGGGATACTGTTAAGGCCTTGGGCGTTCGCTTGCCTTTGATCTGGCGGGCCTTTGATCATCAACACAGCTTTCACACCGCCAATTTGGGGGCATCAACACGCTCTGGGTTTCAGGCACTGGCATTGGATGAAACCCGTGTCGCTTATGCACCCGTGATGTGGGAGGGGTCTGATGGGTGGACAGGAACCCTTCAACAGATGTGGTTTCGCGGGACCCACAGCGATGTTGGCGGTCAGGTGCGCGGGCGGGCCGATGTTCGAACTCTTTCCAACATCCCTCTTGTGTGGGTGTTGGAAAGTTTGGTGGCAGAAGGTTTACCCCTGCCAGATGGATGGCGTGAAAGGTTTCCGCAAAACGCCGAAGCCCCCGGTGGGGGGGCTTGGACAGGTGGTCAAAAGTTCTTTTTGTCGCGGCGAAGACGCAGGCCTTTACGGTTTGCGTCAGAAAGCATTCACCCAACAGCCGATGGCCCGCGCAATCACGCCACTTCGCGCAAAGGCGCGTGATAGGTTAGACCCAAGGCCGCGCAGATCGACGCCACTGCATTAACGCGGTTCATGGTGTAAAAATGCAAATGATCCACACCTTCGCGTACCAATTTATCACACATTTCCGTGCCATGGGCGATTGCCATCATTTCAGATCTGTTTTCACGGTGGGCGCGGGCAAAACCTTCGGCCAAATCACACGAAACAGACGCGCCACATTGTGCAGCCATCTTTGCCGTTCCAGCCCAGTTAGAAACGGGAAGAATTCCCGGCACTAATTCCAAAGTGATACCGTTTTGCACACATTTATCGCGGAACCGCAGAAAGGTTTCAGCCTCAAAGAAAAATTGGGTGATTGCGCCAACGGCCCCTGCATCTTGCTTGGCCTTCAAAACATCCAAATCTTGTTGGGCGGTTTCTGCTTTTGGGTGAATTTCGGGATATGCCGCCACATAGGCCCCCAATCCTTGTGCCGCCAATGCCCCCACAAAATCGCTGACCGAAGGAAAGCGGGAGATGTCGGTTTCATGGGGCGCATTGGCAGGCGTATCACCGCGCAACGCCACGACATGGGTCATGCCTTGGGCGCGATAAGCGGCGGATCGGATCATTATGTCATTTGCGGTTTCTGACCCGCAGGTCATGTGCGCAAAAATTGGCACATTGGTTTGCAATTTGATGGCACTGACTGTTTCGTCGGTCAAATTGGCGGAACCACCACCTGTGCCGCAGGTGATCGATATGAATTCAGGGGAAAACCCTTTCAGTGCATCCACCGTCGCCGATAAACGAAAGGCGGCGTCGATTGATTTTGGGGCAAAGAATTCGAAGGATATGGCGGGTTTCATGTTCATTCTCCTGACTTGCTCTCACTTAAACCGCGCTATAAACATTAATCCAATTCATAAACCTCATTCTTATTATGAGAGGATTTCAACATGTATCTTGAGCTAAAACACCTGCGTGCCGTTCGTGCAATTCACACCCAAGGTGGATTAGCGCGCGCAGCAGAAACGCTGAACATGACGCAATCCGCCCTCAGCCATCAGGTGAAGGCAATGGAAGATCAGGTTGGAATGGATTTGTTTGTGCGTCGATCAAAGCCGCTGAAACTTTCATCTGCGGGACAACGGTTGTTGAAAGTGGCCAACAAGGTTCTGCCTGAAATTGCTGCCGCAGAAGAGGAATTTCGTGCCCTTCAATCGGGAAAGTCCGGGCGTCTTCACATTGCCATTGAATGCCACGCCTGTTTTGAATGGTTGTTTCCTGTGTTGGAAGAATTTCGAAAAGCATGGCCTGATGTGGATGTTGATATTCGTCCCGGTCTTGCCTTCGATGCCCTGCCTGCGCTTGAACGGGAAGAAGTGGATTTGGTGATCAGTTCGGATCCTGAAAATCGGGAGGAAGTGGATTTCACGCCGTTGTTTGATTACGAACCCGTTTTTGTTGCCTCAAGCCAGCATCCGTTGGCCGCGAAAAAGTTTATCGAGGCAGAGGACTTTCGCGATGAAACCTTGATTACATATCCAGTGGATCGTCCAAGGCTTGATGTGTTTAGCCAAGTTCTCATGCCAGCCAAGGTTGAACCGCGGGCCGTTCGGCAAGTGGAACTCACCGCTGTGATTTTGTTGCTGGTTGTATCCAATCGTGGGGTGTCTGTTTTACCGGATTGGGTGGTGCGCGAGGTGCGTTATAATTCGGACTATGTCACGCGCCCCCTAACAAAATCTGGCGTGACACGCAGATTGTTTGCCGCCACGCGCTCTGATGAAACAAGTAAGCCCTTTATGGCGCATGTTTTGAAATTGGCCCGTACGATTCCAGTTCAACTGCAACGCGGCGAATGACAGGCCTTGGCAAGCCGAGGCCGTGGGCGTATAGCCGCCCCCAGACCCACCCCCGGAGCTGAATTATTATGCCAAGCGCAAATATGAACCTGATGATCAAAACCGCCCGCAAAGCAGGGCGTTCCCTTGCAAAGGATTTCCGAGAAGTTGAAAATCTTCAGGTCAGCTCGAAAAGTGCTGGGGATTTTGTGTCTTTGGCTGATATTCGTGCAGAAAAGATCATCAAAGAAGATTTGCTTGAGGCGCGGCCGACATATGGTTTTTTGGCCGAAGAATCGGGTGAGATTGAAGGATCAGACCCAACCCGGCGCTGGATCGTGGATCCATTGGATGGCACCACCAACTTCTTGCATGGGATACCGCATTTTGCCGTGTCCATCGCATTGGAACACAAGGGTGAAATCGTTGCCGGTGTGATTTACGACCCATCAAAAGATGAATGCTTTCTTGCAGAAAAAGGGCAGGGTGCCTTCGTGAACGAAGCGCGTTTGCGGGTATCTGATCGCCGTTCGTTGATTGAATGTGTTTTTGCGACTGGTCTTCCTTTTGCTGGGCGTCCCGATTTGCCACGCACTTTGCGACAGTTGGCGCAACTTTTGCCCGCTACGGCGGGTGTGCGTCGCTTTGGGGCGGCGGCCCTTGATTTGGCTTATGTGGCGGCTGGCCGATATGATGGGTTTTGGGAAGAAAGCCTAAATATCTGGGATATTGCCGCAGGCACCATTATCGTGAAAGAGGCAGGTGGTTTCCTTGAGCCAATCTCACCTGACGGAAATATTTTGGAAGACGGTGCATTAATTTGCGCCAATGATCCGATTTTTCCAAAATTGGCCAAAATCGTCCGTGAAGCCTGATCACGAACGATCTTTGGGATGATTGCGCCCATCCAACCAAGGAATATCCCCAAAGCTGGCCAAGTGAACGCCAGCTATGGCACCTAAATTCACACCATATTCGTTGGGATTTGATCGCCTTTGATGATGGGTGTAAATCCCACAAGTTTTGCAAAAGAAATGCTGTGCGGTGTGACTGCCCCAAGTATACTTGGAGAGATTGTCTTGACCACGCGTGACGGTCAGATCGGCCAAAAGAACACTTACGGCGGGGGCGCCGCGTTTTTGACAAAACGAGCAATCACAACGCCGTGCCGTGTTAAACCCGTCGGATAGTTTGATTTGCAGTTCAACCGCCCCACAATGGCATGACAAGATGTTCATCGTTTGCCCACCTGTGGGATGCGCGACTTCCCGATCCGGTATTCAGCATCAGGATGTGGGGGATGATAATCCGTTCTTGTCCAAAATTGTGTTGCCCCTTTGGATAACCAAACAGGAATCACCCCGATCAAGCCGGCCACGAACCCACCCGCATGCGCCCAATAAGCAACGCCACCACCGGCACTGTCGACGGCCACGCCGCTGAAGACTTGGATGGCGAACCATATCCCCAACATTACCCAAGCGGGAACCGGGAAAATGCGGATGATGATGACAAGTATCAACAATATATCGACGCGTGCTTTTGGATACAAAAGAAGATAGCCCCCCAAAACACCGGCAATTGCACCGGAGGCGCCAACGTTTGGGATGGGGGATGAAGGGTCCCACATAATTTGCCCTGTGGATGCCAAAACGCCGCAGATCAGATAAAAGGCCAGATACCAAACATGCCCCAAAGCATCTTCGAGGTTATCGCCAAAAATCCACAAAAACAGCATGTTCCCGATTAAATGCATCCACCCGCCATGCAAAAACATGGAGGTAAAAAGTGTATGCAAATCGGACCCTGCGGTGACATTCGCGGGGATCATCCCCCAAGTCATAAAGAATTCTGACAAGGCTCGTTCACTGCTGGCCAAAGGAAAGTAAAGCAAAAACACCAGAATGTTTGCCCCCAAAAGGGCATAGGTGACATAAGGGGTTCGGCGGGACGGATTGTGGTCGCGAATTGGAAACATGACACCAAAAACGGTGATTTCGCTGGAAACGTCAAGTCTTGACTTTGGATCGGTCTGCGTCACCCTTGGGTCATGTTGAACCGAACCATCGCTGCCTTCTTCTTCTGTTTCCCCTCAATTCTGGGGGCGCAAACTTGTCCGGCCAATGTACCTATTGATCCGATCCTTGATCGTATTCACCGACAGTTGGCAATCGCACCAACCGCTGAGATTGCCCAAACTTTGACCCAAGCTTTATGGGATCAATGGTTGGTTGCCCCTGATCCTTTGGCGCAGGATATGTTGGACACCGGAATGCGATTGCGGATCGAAGGGGATTTAGCAACGTCGGAAAAGGCCTTGGATCAGTTGGTGGTTTATTGTCCCGAATATGCTGAGGGGCATAATCAACGGGCGTTCATCCGGTATCTGCGTGGAAATTTCAAAGGTGCTTTACCTGATTTGGAGCGCGCGCTTGAACTGCGGCCACGTCACCTGGGTGCGATCTCAGGAAAAGGCCTTACACACATGGCGCTGGGCCAATCTGAACTGGCAAAGACAGAGTTTCAAAAAACCGTGAATTTGAATCCATGGTCGCCAGATCGGCGTTTTTTGGAACAAGCGGGCGAAGAACTCTGATCCGTGATTGCCCTTCGTGCCAAAGGGCGTTAGGACCCATCTTGCGTTTGCGTGCGGGCGTGATGGAATGGTAGACATATCAGACTTAAAATCTGAAGGGGCGTGTCCCCGTGTGGGTTCGAGTCCCACCGCCCGCACCACGCATTTATGACCCCAAAACAGCCAGCCATACCGTAATTGTAATGACGCCCAATGCCGTTCCAATCAATACCGTTGATGCGGCAACACGTTTGGCCACCCCGTACATATTCGCAAATATATAAGCGTTGATTCCAGCGGGCATTGCGGCGGTTAAAACCGCCGACTGAAATTCACCGACAGAGACAGTTCCGATGGGAAAAATTGCCACTAAAACCGGTCTTACAAAAAGGGTGACCGCACAAATGAACAAAATGATGCGCATGTCGCCTTCAGGTCGATACCGAACCAAAATGCCGCCAAGCCCAAAAAGAGCAGCGGGAAGCGCCGCACGGGCCAAAAGCGCCACACCATCATCGACGAATTTTGGCACCGATACATCAGAAAGGTTTACGGCAAACCCCAGTGCCAACCCAATCACCAGCCCGTTTCGAAACATGGCTTTTGCAACATGACTTGCGATTTGTCTGGCTGGCTTGCCGGATGCCAAAACAATTTCCATTGTGGTGATCCCCACCAAATAGGCCAAAGGGGCATGAATGGCGATAATCGCATAATTTGGCGCAAGCGCATCAACACCGTATGCGCGCTCCATAATGGGCAAACCCAGCAATACGGAATTGGCGAAAAAACAAGCAAATCCGATCGCAACGCTGTCGGTCAGGGGGCGCTTAAAACCCCAGTGCGACGCCCATATCCCCAAACCAAAGCAGAGAAGTGCAGGCACATAATATCGCACCATCAGGCCTGGATTGGCTGTTGCCCCAAGATCAATCGTACTTACCGCTTGAAACAAAAGGCAAGGGATCGCAAATGTTTGGGCGAATTTCATCACCGCATCGATGCCGGCATCAGACATCCAATGCCGGGCGACACATAAATATCCAAAACCGATCACAAGAAAGACCGGGGCAATAATGTCCAGAAGATCCAACATCCTACAGTGGGATCACAAGGCCATCATAGGCCGGTTCAACCCCTTCAGGCAGATCCTTTGCTAAGGTCGCAAAATCCAAATCCACATGCATGTTTGTAATCACCGATCTGCGTGGTTTCACCCGTTCGATCCAACCCAATGTTTGATCCAGATGGGAATGACTGGGGTGTGGAGTGTATCGAAGGGCATCGACAATCCACAGATCCAAACCCTGTACATGCGGCCACGCATCATCGGGCAAGGTGGCCACATCCGGCAAATAGACAGCTGCGCCGATGCGAAACCCTAGGGCGTGTATGCCACCATGTGGCACAGTGAACGGGGTAAAATCGATCTCACCGCCCGGGCCTGGAACGGTGAAGGATCCGTCAATCTGGTTCATTTGCAATATTGGCGGATACGATGACCATTCTGGTTGCGTAAACGCATAGGAAAACCGGTGTTCCAGATCGGCGCGGGTTGCCGCGTCGGCCCAGACAGGCAGACGTTCCCGCGTGTTTATTACGATCATGCGCAAATCATCCAAACCGTGGGTGTGATCTGCATGTGGGTGTGTAAACACCACGCCATCCAGCGTTCCAACATTCGCATTCAACAGCTGATTGCGCATATCCGGCGAAGCATCGACCAAAACGCGCGTTGTCCCATTTGGGCCATCTTGTTCCACAAGAATTGAACAGCGCTGCCGCCGGTTTTTGGGGTTGTCTGGGTCACAAGCCCCCCAATGCCCCCCCAATCGGGGCACCCCGCCGGAGGATCCGCAGCCCAATATGGTGATGCGGCGGTTCAAACGGCTTTCCAAAATAATGTTTCGAAATTCGTTTCGGTCTGGGCGGCGAATTCGGCCAAGGGCATGCCAAAAACATCTGCCCCTACCTGTGCCGTAAAGGCGGTATAAGCCGGTTCATTGCGTTTGCCACGATGGGGTGGCGGGGCAAGGTATGGTGCATCCGTTTCCACCAAAATGCGATCAATCGGCGCCGTCGCAAAAATATCGCGCACCTCTTGGGATTTTGGGAACGTGGCCACACCAGACATCGACAAATAAAATCCAAGTTCCAATGCTGTTTTGGCCAATTCGGGGCCAGAAGAAAAGCAATGCATCACGCATGTATAAGGCGCATTTTTGTGCTCTGTGGTCAAAATGTCTGCCATATCGACGTCCGCATCACGAGAATGAATGATGAGGGGAAGCTTGCTGCGCTGCGCTGCTTCGATGTGAATGCGCAGGCTGTCTTTTTGTACATCAGCACTTTCAACGGTGTAATGATAATCCAAACCGGTTTCGCCGATCGCAACAAATTTTGGATGGTCTGTCAGGGCCAAAAGATCATCAACCGTGCAGACTCCATCTTCGGCCACATTCATTGGGTGGGTGCCGGCGGCGTAAAAAACACCGTCATATTGTTCTGCAATCGCACGTATTTTGGGTTCCTGTGTCAAATGTGTGCAAATGGTCACCATACGATGCACACCAGCGGCCCGGGCATTTTCCACAACTTGATCGCGATCTTCCTCAAAGTTTGGGAAATCCAAATGGCAATGACTGTCCGTTATGCGGGGGGGAAGGTCGGTCAAGGTTGATCCTGTCGAATGATGTGTGCGGCGGTTTTTTCAATCTTAAAAAGCGTATCAAGGATGAGGGCAGAGGGGTCAAGGTTCACTGATTGCCCACGCCTGAGGTCTTGCAAGGTTGAAAGTTGAACCTCGGCCCATGCTTGCGCAGCTTTTGGTGTGGGGCACAGACGTGCAAAAACCTCACTTTCGCCGCTGGCAGCTTGCTGAACAACGCCACCCCGCGAAAATACGGACCGCGCCATGCGCGATAAGAACACTTCCAACATATTGGTTAAAAGCGCGATATCATCGGGTTTGCTGACATTACTTAGGGTCAGGGATTTGGATCGATCAAATGATGGCATGCCTGACATTAGATTCACGATGCTTTGATAAATATCTGCACCATTTTGCAGGCCCAAAGATAATGTGGCACCAACAGATCCCGCACCCAATATGAGGGCTTCGCGGGTGGGTGCCAGATCGGGTGCGGCCTGCGTGATTGCCCGTTCCAAATCTGCATCCGTTAATGGCGACAGGGTTTCAACCCGGCAGCGTGATCGGATGGTGGGCAACAACGCGCTGGGTTGATGCGCAACCAAAATCAATGTGGCCATTTCAGGCGGTTCTTCCAAAACTTTCAACAGCGCATTGGCCGCGGCTGTGTTTAGTTCATCAGCGGCATCGACGATAACCACGCGCCGACCGTTCCCCCCCGCTGAAAGGCCAAAAAAATTGCGTAATTTGCGTACTTCCTCAACGGATATCACCGATTTTAAGCGGCCGGTTTTTTCATCCACCGGTCGCCTTAAAATAAACAATCCCGGTTCGGATCCTGCACGCATCCGGGTTAGAACAGGATGGTCATAGTCAGGCATTTCATGGTCAGGGGTGTCACCAAAAAGACCGGGGCCATCTGCCTCTGGCCGCGTCAACAAAAATCCGGCAACCTGATAGGCCAAAGTTGCTTTTCCAATGCCTTTGGGGCCTGCGAATATCCATCCTTGATGAAATCGCCCCGCTGCAAAGGAAGAAATGATTTTTTCGCGAACCTTGCCGTGACCAAATATTTCGGGCGTTTCGCGCGGATGCGGTGCGCCATAAATTTGATCCGGGGTGGGAAGGTCCGTCATTGCAAACGGTCTTTGACGACAGACCACATGCGTTCAAACACTTGGTCTTGTGATCCGCTGGCATCGATCACCACGCAACGGTCGGCAAAATCATTGGTCAACGCCAGAAAACCATCGCGCAACTTTTGCTGGAAGGCCAAACCAAAATCTTCGAACCGATCCTCACCTGAAGATCGCGCCAAACCGCGCTGTAACGCAACCTTGGGATCCATATCAAAAACCAAGGTTAAATCTGGATCAATTCCAATCATTTCGCGATGCAAAACATCCACGTGTGTACGTAAATCCCCTCGCGTCGCGCCTTGATACACACGGGTGCTGTCGGCGAAACGATCGGTAACGACAACTGCATTTTTATCAAGATTTGGCTGAATCGTTTTTTCCAAATGGTCTCGGCGGGCTGCAGTAAACAAAAGGATCTCGGTTTCTGCGCTCCACCGATCTGGATCACCTGTCAAAAGCAGATTTCGGATCTCTTCGGCGCCTTCGGCCCCGCCAGGTTCACGGGTTAAGACGACGTCGCGCCCCAATTCGCGCAAGGCCTGAACACAACGTTTGGCCTGAGTGGACTTTCCCGAACCGTCGATACCTTCAAAGGAAATGAACATTTCACCCATCCCCCAGATGGTGCAGTGTGTGTCGACAATCAGGATGCGCCGGCCAAACCGCCATTCAATTTTGTCAAAATAACTTGGGCGGCTGTGCGCAGACGTGGTAAAATTCCGCCACGCCCAACGTCTTCGGTGGCAACAAGCGGCACCCGCGTGTCAGGAATGCCAGGCGTTTCGATCACCAGTTCACCCAATTTGTCGCCTTTAGTGATTGGGGCTTCGATTGGGCCTTGGTATTCTATGGATGTTTTCATTTTATCGGCCGCGGCGACGGGCACCAGAATTTTGGGTTCTCCATCGATGGTCATCCCAACCGTGCGTTGCTCCCCCATCCACACTTGGGCCTTTGCAATTTCGGTGCCTTCAACCCCAAAAGATTTTTGCGCAAATTGGCGAAATGCCCACGCAACGATACGTTCCGATTCCTCGGCCCGCGCAGCAGCGGAATCAAGTCCGGTTATTGCAAAAATTACGCGACGGTCCCCTTTCTTCGCGGAACCCACCAATCCGAAACCGGCCTCTTTGGTATGTCCGGTTTTCAATCCATCTGCACCAATCCCCAGTGACAACAATGGATTGCGGTTTTGTGTGTTGCTGGGTGCGCGGCCATCAAATTCAAACTCGCGTTCGGCAAACATCGGATAATAGGTTGGGAAATCGCGAATGATACCGTCGGCCAAAGTTACTAAGTCACGCATCGACATGCGTTGCCGCGGATTTGGCCAACCATTGGAATTGGCAAAGCTTGAATTTTCCATTCCCAAGACAGCAGCCCGATCATTCATCATCTGCGCAAAACCGGCCTCTGATCCGTCAAAGGCCATCGCTTCGGCCAGAACGGCGCTGGCATCATTGCCTGACAATACGATGACACCACGAACCAGATCCTCCACGGTGACACGATCTGTTGTGTCCAAGAACATGGTCGACCCGCCATAGTTCATCGCGTGTTGCGAAACGCGCAACTTTTCATTCCATTGTAACCGCCCATCGCGAATGGCCTCAAACGTCATGAAAAGTGTCATCAATTTTGACATGGATGCCGGTGGAACGGGTTCATCACCTTGTTTATTCAACAAAACCGTGCCGGTCGATTGATCCAAAACAAAGGCGGCGCGTGCTTTGGTTTCAAAGGCGGCTGCGCCGCTGCCCACCCATAGGATCGCCATGCAAACGCATGCGAAAGATCTTGCCACCCATGATGCCATCACATTCTCCGTTGTTGGCCGTTATCCAGATACGAAATATGCATCGGAAAACCCTTGGCCTTTGATCTGCTGCAAAAGTCGGTTCTTTTCAGACTCAGATTTAGCAGGCCCAGCGATAACGCGCCAGAAGGGTTTGCCGTTGATTTCCATTTTCACGATTTTTGCCGGGATACCTTTGCCAACCAAAGTGGCAACGGTGGCCTGCGCATTGGCTTGGACACTGAAAATTCCCAATTGGACATATGGCTTGCTGGGCAAATTTATGTTGTCAGGTGCAGGCTGAGGTGTGGAAACTTCTGGTTGCGTCGGCGTTTCAAGCCCAAGCGGGGCAGGGCCCTCAGATGTGGTCTCTTGAGGGGTATTCCCGACGTTGGTTGAAGGCGCTTCACGGGCCGGATCAACTTCTGCGGCGGATTCCGGGCGCAAAGCGGTCACATCAAGGCGCTGCACCGCGCCAGCGGGAATGCCCAAAGCCAAAGCTGCCTCAGCGGAGACTTGGAAAGGTGCTGATCCATCCTCATCTCGGGGATACAACGCCCCAACAACAAACTGACCGTTGGAGGTGTTGCGAATGATCACCCGTTCGGGCTGGGAAACATCAGTATGCGCCACCCAAACACCACCCAAAGTAGGGCGCCCGTCCCATCGGCCGGATTCTGTTTTTCGAAACACCTCTGGCGCCTCCACGTCGCGGGCCACGATTGTCACTGTTTCACTGTTGGTGGGTGGGTTTTGATTTTGATTTGCAAAAGGAAAATTCGCCGGATCACATCCGGTTATCATCATTACCAAAACACCAATGCCCAAACCATAAAAGGGATTGCCTGTCATATCACTCGTCCTGCTTATCCGCGTTGCGGTTGGAGTTTTCTCCGTTAGGCGTCTCAATAACAAAAAATGAAGCGGGTGCATAGTCTTTGTAAAAATCACGGGCTTTATGCATTGCAAATTCTTTTTGGCCCGACTAAACCGCCCCTGACGGAGACTTGGCAGAGTGGTCGAATGCACCGGTCTTGAAAACCGACGAGGGTGAAAGTCCTCCCAGGGTTCGAATCCCTGAGTCTCCGCCACAACCTAAGTGGTTGTTATTAAAAAATTTTACAACGATGAATTACCTCGGACATTCCCGATGCTTAGCTTGGATTGGCCACCAAAGAGAATGCATCCTAGAGGTCCAATCTAGCCGCTTGATCGCAAACGTCTCTTTGGCCAATTTTTGACGGGACGGTTTTTGGAATAATTTACGACCTCAAATTTGACTTTGGGAATAACTCACGAACGTTTTGTTCGGGCGTTCTATTCGTTCTGTTTCAACTGAAGGCGCAAATTTTGGGGTGTCAGTCGACGATGTTGCCAAGGCAAAACGCAGTTACACTTGCAAAAATATTCGAGCGAGCCTTAGTCGGAATCCCGTATCATAACTCGGATTTTCGTAACGAATTTTGAGTTTTAAAGTACTGCGATGTTGTCTCTGTGCTTGTTCCAATTGGCGGTCTCTGGGTTATGCTTGACCAATTGCGAGGTAAAGGCAATCGGCTGGCTGCCGTCGAGGACAGTTTGCAAAGTATCAGGAGCGAAGAATGCCAAGTCAATCATTTGGCGTAGTCCACTTTGTCGGAAGCTGTTGTCGTCTGCGATTTGTTTTAAATTCCATCCTTGGCGAAGGGCCGCGTATCAATTCTGCGCGGCGTATATATTCTTGATCAAAACCATGTCCCTAGACGGCTTAACTTTGCCAAGAATAACTTTCGATTCAACTCCGCGTTTGTGTTGCTGGAAGGGTGCTAAGAATGTTCGGGTTTGGTTGTTGATACGCTTGACGCCCTTGGGCAAGAAGGATGGAGGTGCTGCATTTTGGGTGTTTTCTGCGACAAACTGACGTTTCCGGACCTGCTTAGAAAGGTCAAAAAAATCGGCGAAGAAATCGATATCGACTGATGCGCACAGAAGACCACAAACGGTCTGATCAAAAATGCAAAAACAAGAACTGCTTTGATCCAGACCCTGAGAGAGGAGCGTGTAGCGTCTACAAATCAAAGGACTTTTCAGCGGCGTCTATCAAAGTGCCACTCTAACAGGCGAAGGATTGGCATATTTTCGCCACTTTTCCCGCATAAGGAGAAAAAGTGTAGAAAATCTATACAAAAGTGTAGCAATATACCTATGTGACGAAGTGCTTGTGGTTTAGGAGTGTGGGCAGTGCCATGCTAGAAGTTGTGGGAAAGTTGAGCCGTTTTGCGTGTGGCTCAGTGGCATTAATGGCTTTGACGACAGGCGCAAATGCGCAGTCATCTGGTGATACAAAAATTGTACCCGGTTTGATCGACGCAGAATTGCAAACGTCGGTGGATTTTCGGGATTTGGTTTTCCAAAGCTGTTACGAGCGGAGCAGTTGCGAGGTTGGAAACTTTTCGATTTCTGCAACCAGACTTGATGCCCAATCAGGGGAATGGATCCCTGCGAAAATTTACTGGGATCCGATTGATGGATTTGGGGTTCTTGAAGGCGGTCAAGATGATGAAATCGACATCGATGAACGCTTAACCGTAAATTTTGCCAAAGCAAAAGTTGTCAGAGCTATTTGGTACAGCGATTTGTTCGCAAAAGAGCATGTTCGCTATCAAAAATTGGCGCGATCTCGAAGCGTTGAAGGGACAGCATCGGCCAAAGTAAGCCGAAATTATGAAACCGCTTTCGCGACATTTTCAAAAGTCGTGGGGCAAGAAGAGACGTTTTTGACAACGGGTGTTGTGGATCTACCCGACCGGGAATTCAACGAAATTGTTGATGCATCCATCTTTGATACGGGTGGTGATTTGCGAAAGCGTTTGTTGCTTGAAGCCGAAGAGCCGAAAATTTTGGCCGGCACGCAAGAAGCAGTTGGACAATCGAATGACCGGGCCGTTTTGACCCTTGCGGTGGATCCGTCAGCCAACAAGGCAAAAAATGTCCAATTAGATAATGAACCGTACGCCTTGGCTTTTTCAGCGCGGTCACCGCTGCCTTGGACGAGTGGGCAAACATCAAACAGTAAAAAGTTCGATAAGCACATTGGAGATCACTCCAAATTGCAGGAATTGTTTTCCTATTCCGGCGCTTTGCGATTGGCCGGTGACGTGTCCAATGGCGAAATTTCACAAACTGTGAGCCCGGGTATCTGGACAAAGCAAATTGTTTTTTCCGCGGCTTCGGCGACAAGCAACGACTATTCGATCGCTGGGTTGGTTTTTCAAAGTGAAGAGTAAGTAGCAACGTTTTGTGCAGGAGTGGTAAATGAAAAACTGGCGTACATCAGCGATTATCGCAAGTTTCTTGGGTGCAATTTTTCCAAGCCTTTCTGCGACACCGACGAAGGCAGCGGTATTGCCGCCTGCGACCTCTCAACAAATGGAGCTGCTAAAAAGATGGAGCAGTATTCGTGAAGGGATTTCTGGCGCACAGCCGCTGGTTCAATTGAACCCAAATCTTAAAGACGTGGTTTTGAGCGCACCTTTGGATGCGGGCTTGCAAAATCATGTGCGTCACAGCTACGCCTTGGCTCAGCCCGAAGAAATCGAGAGCCTGGACGAATTTTGGCTTGAGCTTCTCGTTGCACATGGTGACTCAACCCTGATTTCCGTATTTCTTTCAACACGCTCGCAAATTTCGACCTCCGCTCCCTTGGATGGGGACGCATATTTGGAACACTGGTTGTGGAAAGTGATGGGTGGTGGAAATTGTGATGGCGGGTGTGATGATGGCGGAAACGCCGGCAATGGCCAAGGTTGCGGCAACGGCGACGGAAACAATGGTAACGGCGACGGGAGCAACGGCGGCGGTGGTAACGGCAACGGTGGTGGCAAAAAGTAGAGGCCTGCACCAATCTGATTTCGATCTTCAATCCTTTTGAATGTTTTGAACGGAATTCTTTAAGGCTGTTTCCAAATCAATTGACTTGTCACCAGGTCCCTGATTTCGGTCATCCCAAACCTGTGATTTAACCGTTCGCCGAATTCAAACGGTGTGCGTGTTCCGAGGAATTCATACGCGAACTCATATCGCCCCAATAATGGCACCAACCGCAAGGATTCGCACAGGAACAAAAAACGTGCGAACGGCTTTGAATGGTGAATTGCAACCAAGGCACCCAAACCCGCGCGAATATCGTCTGGTTTAGCATCGGGGCAAAAAATCCCAACAATGGGCAGTGTTTCAGGGGCATGGTGCCATGCGACCGTGCCCAATGGAATGTCCAGCCGAGGCAGCTGTGCCAATTCGACGGCTGAATCTAAACCGGGCAGGTCAATGTCCGGCGCCGGATCATTCGGGAAATCTATTGAAAGATCAAAAACGTTCGCGCTTCCCAATTCTGCGGTAAGTGTATTGTACTCATGCTGCGCCAATTTTCGACCTAGATCTTGGTTGTCCCGCAAAAGCTTGCGAACGATCGCGGGCGTGACGGGGAAATGATCGGGTTGCGAGGCCATGCTTAGATCCTAAACTTTTGGTATCGTTGAAATATCTTGGAAATCGGCTCGCTCAGGGTTTTGTCAGGGCTGTTCACCTCGGGGCGCTTCGTATTTCGCGTGCGGCTGCGCACTTGGTCCATAAAATCTTCTATGATCGCACCTTGAGTTTCGATTTCGTCCACCAGCACAACGTGTGCCCAACCTTTTGATTCAGCGTATTGCGCGCGCGCCACCTGATCATCCAATCTGACATTATTCGTGGGCACAAACATAATAGGTTTGTCGTAGCCGATCAGAAGTTCATGGAAACTGTTGTAACCTGTTGCTGTAATCACGCCGTCAAATGCTGCTAAATACCGGTTCAATGGGTAAAATCTGCGTTCTGTTATGTTAGGGTCTTGTACCAACAAAGGAGGGGCGAGCGGGGATTTCGCCCACACAATCTTAATTCTTCTTTTTGACGCCGCGGTTGCGATCATCCTGCGCAGTTCCACCCAGTTTCCAAAAGCGCCACCCAAAGAGATTAATATGTGCCGACCCATCCCCATCTTCAGCTTTTTTTTCGCCTCACGAGATGTGTAAGCTGGCAGATAGGGCCGAAGCGTCACGGGTTCGCATTCAATGTGTTCGGCAAATCCTTGTAGGTTCGGTCGTTTTTTGCGTGTCGGCCCAATATCAACTTCCGATGCCAAATCGCCCGGTTCTATGACAAGGTCACAATACTGTTCGGCTTCTAACATTTGAGGGTCTGCATCAGGTCGCATCATTCCGCGCCGGACCCAAACAACGCCGGTTTTCCCGCAGCCGGGGCTTGCCAAAGCGTCTACGAGAAACTTGTCGAAGGTGCCCCCATCATAGAACACAATTCGCGCATCGAGAGCTTGCAAGGTTCTTGCAAATTCCTTTGTTTCCCATTTGCGCCAACTGGGGGGATGGGTTTTGAGGTGTACTGCATTTTGACGTAAAATTACTTTGAATCCCGCTGCCCTCAAGATTTCGACCGCTCTAGAATAGCTCCAAAAAACCATATTGATATTGAACGAGTTTTTAAGAGCGTGCCCGATGCCCATCATTCGAGTGATATGACCTAAGCCAACCCCGTTTGGAACCACGACCACGACTGTTGTTTCTCCGTCTGTTTGTCGAACAACTTGGTTTGTGGGCGTGCCAACAGAAAACGCCACCAAATCCGCCATGTCTTCGTCATCGCTTTTTAAAACGATCGGACGGGCCAATCGTCGGAGGCGTGCCCAGTTCATGGTCGTTATGTCAATTTTGCGCGTCTCTCGCGGCTTCCCTGGGATCACAGTGCTAAACGAACAGATGGGAACATCTCGTTCTATCACCACTTTTGGCAAATCCCCGACAATCGTATGCGGCTTTTGTAGCGTCGTCACATCCTTGTTTAACATTTCCCCAATCGCGGCGGCTGCAAGGTCTGACAAGGCGGCCAATCTAATGTGGGCACTGTTTTCAGTATTCAGGCCCATGCCCAACAATGTGATACCATTTTCCCATTCTAAAAACTTATCAGGCGACCCATTGTGCCGACGCATCAAAATTGTGATCGGGCGCGTAGTTTGCAAAATTGAATTCAAATGTGCGATCGCTTCTTGTTGGGAAACGACAAATACAGAATCCATATGTTCAATATCGGCTTCAGGATTGCGCAACTCAAAAAAATGCGCGTTCGCGTATTCCGGCACGTCTTCCAGAAGTTGTGCAATTGGGTCGGTCCAGAGCCCCAATATCCCGATCTTTTTCGATGCGGTCATACTGGTATTCTTTCTGATCCGCAATAAAAACTGGTGACTTGTTCAGCGATAAAACCTGGTTGAAAACGACGTTCAACGAACGTTCGTCGTGCTCTTTGACCGCGCAACAAAGCTTGAGGCAGCCATTGCGCAATTTCTTTGGCAGCTTCCATTATGTCAGGGTAGGGATCAAGCAACAAAGCCCCGCCTGCACCTGTTTTTTGTACCGCGTCAGACACGCCGCCGACATTTGTTGCAACGACCGGCAGCCCAAAGGCCTGCGCTTCGATCAACGCGTTTGGCGTTCCTTCAACTTGGCTGGTCAAAAGCGTCGCGTCCAAATCTGAAAAAAGCTCCATCGGATCGGATTTATCCGTTTCAACCAACAAATTCTTAACACCGACGCTTGCGGCGTGATCTTCAATCATTGCTTGCAATGGACCGCGGCCGCGCAAAACGGGTTCAATTTTTTGATCCGAAATGGTTTGCAATGCTGCCATGATATCTAGCCAAAGCAGAGGTCGTTTATTTGTGGCGAACCTGAATAGGCCGCCCAAACGAATGGATTTGCGTGCTTTGGGTTGTGGCAGCACTTTGGGGAATTGAGCGGGATCGAAGCAATTTCGAACAACCTCTACCTGTTTTTCATCAACGTCCAGCCAGTTCGAATAATCCGTGCGTGCCGGGGCAGAATTAACCGAAAACTTGAAATTTGGCTGGTTAAAAAAGTCCTTGTACAAGGCTTTGAAACGCATCAGTTTGAGATCTTTTCGGGTAAGGGGCGACATGTTTCGGGCGCTAAATATGACCCGTTTGGTTTCTAAAAGTTGCCCAACAATGCCGGCGGCCAAGCCCGCCCGGTCTTGCCACCCATGCAGTACGTCGGGGGTCAAAGCATCAACCAAGTGCCACAATGAAGAAACGTCGGATTGCATTTCCTTTGGCAAAGTTGAACAAACCATGTCGGCCGCGTCCGGCAATTTCTTTTTGGCGAAAATAGGGCTTTCAAGATCATGAATTTTCACGCCCAAACTTTGCAAAATAGGTAGAAAACGGTCTGCGCCCCGATCCGTGCTGAGGCTAAACAAAGCGCAATGAATACTGTCTTTGTCGATCCCTTGGGTTAATAGGGCGCGAACCAGCTCAACAAACTGACGCTCTGCTCCGCCGGTTCCCAATGAAGCATTCACAAGCAAAACAACCCCTGGTGTGGGGCTAATACCCGGCCACCCGTCTGGTTTTGCGGGGCGTTCCAAAAGATCTGCAAGGGGCAAGAATATATCTGGGCTGCGAATGTCGCGGGCTTCTTCGATAGTGTCTGGTAAAGCGCGCGTTCCCACGTCGTCGAACCCGGTTTGCTGCAAAACTTGTTTTGTTGTTTCGCTAATACTTATGCGTTGCCGCCTTAGCCAAACCACCAACCCCAAATCGCCTTCATCCATCAAAAGTGTCGTGAAACGACGTTGGGCGTTGCCCGTGAAATCGGCGTCTGCGTTCGGGGCGTTTCCAGCAAGTTTGACGATCGAATGCTTCATATCATCCTGACGGGTCAAAATAGCGAGGCGCAGGCGATCCACATATGAAAGCGATCTTTGCAACAATTCCGCAGCAATGGCGTTGCTTTGATGGAACATCGAAAGCGACCGCAGCAATTGGATTAGTTTGAAACGAGCTTCGACATTTTGATCGGGCACCGTTTTTGAAATATGCCGCCAAACGCGGATGGCCCGCAAAGGATCACGCTTCGCCTCAAATATACGCGCAGCACGCGTCAGGAAATGCGAATGATCTGGGTACTTGCGAATTGCGCTTTGGTTGCGTTGTTCAGCGCGTGTTAAAGCTCCCGTCAATCGGAGCAAATCAATCATCGTCATCGCTTCTTGTGGGGTTTTGGGATCGTAGCCTGCATCCAACGCAAAAACACGCTCTTGGTCTATGGCTTTAAGAGCTTCCGATCCTCTTGCTTGTTCCAATAGGCAGCGCGCCAAAATGTGTTTCGCTTTCTGGTTTTCTGGATTTTCACCGAAAACTGTCGAAATCATAAAAATTGCAGCTTCTGGATCGCCATCTTCCAGAAGTTGTTCAGCTTCTTTAAGCGTCGTGTCTTGGCTGCGGCTCCCAGCGTGCCATAAACTGCGCCGTATCTTCTGGGAAATAACGCCGTTTCCCGTGCCTGAAGCCGCCCGCGCCACGTGGGCCCAAAGGCTTTGGTATTGGCTGGCCGGTAAACCCGATCCAGTGAGATACATATGTGCTGCCGCGAAACGCCCTTTTTCGCACAACAAAAGGATCTGTTTCCTTGCTTGAATCAAATCAGTGAGGGCACTACCATCGGCCATAATTCCAACTCTCGCATTGTGTTTCGAATAGTATGGCAGGTCGTTTTCAAACGCACAACTCGTCTGCAAGTGAAGACAACACCGTCAATATCTTGCGCATGGCGGGCCAAAGCGACGTCGACTTAATCTCGGCTGTCGGTGGTCTTATTGAACCTGACGGACACATAATTGAATTCGGCCCTTGGTTGGGTGGTCTGACCGTATTGCTTGCGGAATTTGGACCGGTAAGTGTGGTGGATCGGTTCGAATGGTCAGAGCAAAATGCAGAGTCGTATCCTGAAATCGCGCAAGTCGGTGAAAACTTTCGTCCAATCTTTGAACGTAACTTGGAGGGTCAGGGGGTCAAAGCCCAGATTTTCGAATGCGACTTCAAAGACTTTCAATGGCCTGGCGGCAACGTATCGATGGTGTTTTTGGACGCGCCTCGCGACGGACCCGGATTCCAAGCTTGCTTGAACAGCATTTGGACCCATTGTCATGACACGACAAAGATTTTACTCAAAAACGGACTTAACCCGAAATATCCGGCGCTTGCGGCAGCGGTGGAGGTATTATTGACCCGCAAGATTGTCGAATTATTTCCAGTCAAACAGCCCGTTTGGAACCATACTGCCGTATTGAAGCCAGGTAAGAATTGGTCGGATTTAGAGGCCTTTGACTTGAGTACGCAGAATTTGGCTTCCCACCCACCTGGTGCCAACACGTTGGACCCTTGGGGGGGAAGGCGGCTGACAGCCGCGCGTTGCGCTGAAAGGATCCAAGACCGTGATTGGAAAGGCGCTTTGCAGTTACTTTCTGCCTTCCCAAAGGATCCCGCATGTCTGTATGCGTGGGACGCACAGGAAATCGCTCTCGAAATTCTCGATGAAGACGCGGCTTGGGCCGCTTCTTTTAGTGATTTATTGATGGAACAAACCGACCCAGAACCTTTTCCCCCCGACGCGAGAGGTAGCATTTCGTGGACATTCAGGGCATGGTGGAGGTCGAATTCCGGAAGACAACAACAATTCGAAGGGTTTAATGTCGAATTGCTGGAACGGGCTTTTATGGCCGGGAAATTTGAACAACCTCTAGAAGCCTTAAAACTGGACCCCCATTCAAATATCTTCGAAATTGGGCCAAACTTGGCACTTCAAGCGACGACATTCGCAAGTGCCGGTGTCGCGAGCTATTGTGGTGTGGAAACGGAACGTCTGTCTGCAGAGATGATGAAAGAAGAAGCGCATCTGTTGAACGTGCGTTATTTGCCAATCGAAAGTATTCAATCGGGGATGCAACCCGATGTCTCTCATATTTTGATACATCAAGCTGCTGGCAAAGAGGTTTTGCCAATTTTGATCAAAGCTTTTGGAGAAGATAGACAGGTTTTTTGGTTGGATTCTGATAATATGGTGCCTCAATTGAAAAAATTGGCCGCCTTGGAAGAATTATAGTGTATGAACAATCCTAAGGCGTAATAAGTTCGAGTAAGGAAAACAAAAGATGACAAAATTTGACTTGGTAACAGAGTTGTTTCCGGACGTCCCGTATATGAAGCTTGGCCAAGCTCAAAAACTACGAGAGCTCATCATCGCGGAAGGTGCGGAAGACATCATTGAAGTCGGATTTTACCAAGGCAAAAGCAGTTCCTACATCGCGGCCATTTTGGAGGATCAGGGTAAGGGGCATTTGTCGACTTTCGATAAATCCAGTGCTCAAAACCATTCACCAAATATTGAAAACTTGTTGGAAAA
Organism: Planktomarina sp.; assembly: GCA_020630015.1. Classification (GTDB taxonomy): domain Bacteria; phylum Pseudomonadota; class Alphaproteobacteria; order Rhodobacterales; family Rhodobacteraceae; genus Planktomarina. The sequence continues at coordinate 25,039 of JAHDCF010000007.1, forward strand.
AACAGGACTCGGTCACCGCGTTACGCCATATTATTGCAAAAGGTCATACACGTGGGAGCTTCAGCGTTTGATTTCAGCTGACGAAAGACCGCAGTTTGATTTTTGCTATTTTGATGGAGGCCACACGTGGGACACATCTGGGTTTGGTGTGATTTTGATCGACATGTTGTTGCGCCCCGGGGGCGTTATTTTGTTGGATGACATGGATTGGTCTATTTCGAAGTCACCACACTACAAAAAGAACCCAAAGCTCAGCAAACAATATGATCAAGATGAGCAAGATGCGGCGCCCGTTCGGTTGATCTGGGATACGATCTTACCCCACTTTGGATATGAACAAGTCGCTGAGTATCCAAGTGAAGGATGGGGGCTCGCACGAAAGCCGCTTTGACTTCCTGTTGTGCGCCGCCGTGTGGCGGCCACGGCGTTTGTCAAAAGTAATCAAAAAAATGGGCGTAGGTTGTGAAAGTCGACGTCCGCGAAATTATTCTTCCGATGTTCAAACCGTTGCCTGATCATTGGATGCGCAATTTTATGCGCAAAATATTTTGAAGCCTAGCGAATTAATTTGGTTGCTGGCATATTGATTTCACGTGTATTTCTGTTTTGAATTGGTTTCGCTCATGAGATGTCCCAAGTTTTTCAAGGTCTTTGCGATTGCGCTTGCCCTTGTTGCCACAGGTCCTGTTTTTGCAAATGAAACGGCCGGTGAGGTTTACCTAAAGGCGGAAGCTTTACGTTTGAATGCGACTTCCGACGAAGATTTGACAACCGCGTTAAAGCTCTTCCGAAAAGCCGCTGATATGGGTAAGGGGGGCGCCTATTACCGCATCGGCGCTATCGAACTCCATTTTGGGCGCAAACAAGAGGCCATGAAAGCCTGGGAAAAAGCATCCGGAATTGGGAGCGCATCAGCGAAAATTTTGCTTGCAAAAACCCATGCAACTGGTGGTTTTGGAGAACATAGCGATCCGTCGAAAGGCGTTCCTGTTTTGGAAGGTCTCGCAAATGATCCCGCCCAGAAGCGTGCAATTTTTGCATTGGCTGAGCTTTTGGAAACAGGATCAGGAACAAAAAAAGACGCACCGCGCGCTGTCTCTTTGTTTCAAGCGCTGGCAGAAACCGGCGATCCGCGCGCGCAACGTAAAGTGGGTCGGTATTACTTGCGTGGTTTTCCCGCAGGTGGAATTACCATGAATTTGGAAACGGCCGAGAATTGGATGAAAAGGGCGGCCGCCGGTGGTTCCAAAAGTGCGCAAAAGGATCTTGGTCAAGTTTATATTTTGATGGGCCAATCTTCGAACGCTTTTGAGGCCCTTCAAACATCCGTCGCACAAGGTGTGCCTGGTGCTGAAGCTGATTTAGCCAATGGGCATTATCGCAAACTCTTCGCCGAACAGTCTGACGTAAACAAAGGTCGGCGAGATCTGAAAACCTTGGCGGAGGGCGGGGATGTTTACGCGGCCCGGCATGCCCTGCGTCATCATGAGCGGAAGTCCCGCCGCTTGAAAGAGCTGGATCATGAGTTGGTGGTCCAGAAATTATGGGCAGCGTCAAAAGCCGGTGATCGCATTGCTCCAACTGTTTTAAGCCGATTTTATCGTCGTCTCGATTGGATGTTTGCTGATGAAAAAGAAAAATTGGCGGAACTTGTCGAACAATTCCCGGCGCAACTGGGGCCGTCGGGCGTTGCTGCGGACAAGATCACGATCATGTATGACAAAGACGATCATCGAACTTCGCGACGGGCAGCCGTCGATTTTATTCAAGATTTAAAAGGCCCAGAATATGTTGCCGCTGCTTTGCGCCTAAGATCGATAGAACGGACATCGTTTGTTTATCTTGTGCAATCAGAACTCAAAAAATTGGGCTACTATAATGCCCAAGTTTCTGGTGTCGCAGGTCGGAAGACGTTGCAAGCGATGTTGGATTATTGTGCAGCGAATGGCGCACTAAGTGAATGCTTGCATGGCCCGTTGTTATTTAGCACATCCAAACTGGTTGCCGAGTTTTTGGCTGATGACGAAAGGCGGCTCTGACAGCTTTCGTTTCCACGCCAAAGTTTGACGCGGAAGAAGCCAGAATATTCACCTGTGCACTTGAACTTGTTGAAAGTTCTAAACCCGATGCGTCGCGGTTCATAACTTCTTCAAAAGACAAGGCCCAATATTTTGAAAACTTTTAAATGCGCCATGAAACATTCTTTTGATCGCGCTGAACCGTGCAAAGTTTCACTTGGCTTATGGCAAGTCGAAAACAATTTGTGGAGGCGGTGCACCGATAACTGTGCTCCCTGCTAGATTCAAAATTTGTGCGTGATTTTTTGGCTCGTGTATTTTTTGTGATCTGCGTGGAGTCGCACATCTTTGGAGGAGGATGGATGTTTAAGCCAAATGTACACCTCGTAGACGAAAATCAGCGATCAGCATTTCGGGTACGCCCAATGGTTTTGCTATTCAGTCTTTAATTTCAGCGTCAAATCTTTTGAGTGATGGTGAAGAAAACATGGCGCAGTATTTACGAAATTTAACATGTGTAATACTCTGGCCTAGAGTGATCATCCTGCTTTGACCAAGGGCCGAACCGCATGCAATATCATTTGAATGGATTTAAACCCGGAAACTATCAGGTTCCGGATGCGGCCCGTAAACCTTATCCTGATCCCCCGATTGAGGATTTGCCCTCCAAAGTGGATGTGTTGATTGTGGGCACGGGGCCTGCGGGCCTGACTATGGCGCGCCAAATGGCTGAATTTCACGACATAAAAACCTGCATCGTTGATAAGTCTTCCGGGCCTTTGCTTTTTGGGCGGGCCGATGGGATTTCATGCCGAACCATCGAAATAATGGAGGCGTTCAACAGCAGCGATATGGTGGTCAAAGAGACCTATCAACTGATGCAAAACACGTTTTGGGAGCCGAACCCAGACAACCCGCAACACATTCGGCGCAAAGAAAAGATCGCCGATGCACGGATTGGCCTGTCAGAGTTCACCCATGGAATCGTTAATCAGGCGCGTTTGCATGAATTGTTGTTGGATGGGATGGAAAATTCAGTGTCGGCATTGCGCCCGCATTACAGCCGCGAATTTGTGTCATTGGACATTGATGAAAACCTGACACAAGATTTGGATGCTTATCCCATTACAGCCACGTTTCGTCGTGTGGATGCAGAAGGGCAGGGCAGGTCTGAAACCGTCAAAGCACGCTTTATCATCGGAAGTGACGGTGGGCACAGTCAGGTCCGCCGAAGTCTTGGGATTGAATTGCAAGGGGATTCCGCGAACAAATCCTGGGGTGTTATGGATATTCTTTTGAATACCGATTTCCCTGACATCCGCGTGAAAAGTTTTATTCAATCCAAGGATCATGGCGCCGTCATGACAATCCCACGTGAGGGGGGATATCTGATCCGCTTCTATGTCGAAATGGATATGATAGAAGAGGGGAAGCGCGCCACCGAATTAGAAGTTACAGAAAAAGATCTGATCGCAAAGGCGCAAAAGATTTTCCATCCGTATACTTTGGATGTGAAAGAGGTTGCCTGGTGGTCGATCTATTCGGTGGGTCAGCGTATTGCTGACAGATTTGATAACCGCCCGGCAGACAGCCCGGAAAGTGTTATGCCGCGCGCGTTTCTTGCTGGTGACGCATGCCATACCCACAGCCCAAAAGGGGGGTGGGGCCTGAACACGTCGTTGCCTGATACGTTCAATCTGGGATGGAAGCTTGCATCGGTGCTTTTGCGGAAAAGCGATCCCAAATTGCTGGCCACATACGGGACGGAACGCCGCAAGGTCGCTCAACATCTGATCAACGCCGACAAAGAGCTTTCGAAACTAGTGGCAACACGCCCGGCGGCCAGTGATACATCCGAAAAGGCCCGGGTGGATACCGCAGAAATCGAAGCTTTTATGAAACGTCAAAGCGGATTTGTAAGCGGGACTTCGATTGAATACTTCCCATCTTACATTTGCACCGGTCATGAAAATCAGAGACTGGCGCCGGGCTTTAAAATTGGTCAGCGATTCCATTCCGCCCTGGCCACACGAATGGCGGACGGCAAGCATCAACATCTTGGGCATTTGGTGAAGGCCGACGGGCGGTGGCGTATTTTCCTTTTTGCCGGGGCTGAAGATCCTACAGACGTGGCGTCAGAGGCTTACAAGTTTGTCGATTTCTTGGCCAATGATGCGGCTTCGCCCTTGCGAAGATATACCCCCAAAGGCCGGGATCCGGACTCAGTGATCGATACTTATGCCGTGTTTCAGCAAAAGGATCTTTCCATGCATGATCTGCATGATTTTCTTTGGCCCGCAAAAGGCAAATATGGTTTGCGCGACTATGAAAAGGTCTTTCACCCGCAAGACGGCAATGATGCGTATGATTTACGCGGTATTGATCGACACGCCGGATGTGTGGTTGTTGTGCGCCCCGATCAACACGTGGCGACAATTTTGCCCGTTTCCGATCACGATGCGCTGTCCGCCTTTTTTGATTGTTTTATGCTGCCGCATCTATAGGCACAGTTTCGGTCCACGACTGCGACCTGAACAATCCATTCATTCGTGGGCAAAGCGCTTGATGCCCGCCGAACATACCAAGGCGGAACCGACTGAAACAGATCGCACCACTTTCCTCGCTCAACCCTTTGGATTTTAAGCCTGCTTCAATAAATCTGGAATTGTGTTGCTTTTACACCCGTGTCTTGAAATCCTGCGGTCAGACCAACGCACGATCATCGTAGCGAGACCTTTGGGGGAGGGATGGATCCATGACCAATCAAAACGCGCCGACATATGTTTTAAATTATGACGCCGAACACGGGGTGGCATCGACATGGTTGATGGATGTAACCGCGCCCAACCTTTTTATACCCGTTCCCGGTTCAGCACCTGAAACCACCTTGGTGGGGCAGAAATTCTGTGCCGTCGGAAACTATCTTTTGCAATATGATTTGGGGACATTGCAAAATGATCCTGCGGTTGTGGAATATTCTTTGTATCCATTGGATCCGGGTTCCCCTTTGGGACAGACTCCGGTGAAAAAAGGTGTCTGGGATAAGAACAAATTTTGGCTTTATCGCGATCATTATACCTGGGACACAAGTGAAGTGAATTTCTTGGAACTGGTCCCCATGACCGGGTACGTGATGTGTTTCATGCCAACCGAAACGCGCGGTTCATTTAAGTTGTTCAGCTTTGATGCGGCTGAGGATTGTTCTTCCATCACAGATCCATTGTCCAAAGGCATGGCACCACAAGATGTGTTCGCCGAAATTGGCAAAGGCAGTCATTTGGTGCCCATGGGCAATTATGTATTGGAATGGATCCCAGCCAAGACAACCTATCGTCTTTGGAACTTTGACCCGCAATGCACACATCCGCTCAGCATGCCAGCTTTGGCCACAATCCAAAGCATGGTGATAGGGCAAAACAGCAAGCTGATCCCAATGGGGGATTATATTTTGGAAACCATACCAGATGGTGCAGGGTTAAAATTTCGGTTGTGGGGCTTTGATCCCACCGAACCAGACCCGCTGACTGGCCCATTGAGCTTGGGGTCATTGCCGTCAGAATTCAGCCCGGATACAGATATAACCTCATTCCAACCTTTGGTTCCTATTGACAAGGAAAATGCAGCGACACCCGGCACAATGGATTTTATGCGCGACACAGTGGATCACGTGGTGGTGTATATGTTGGAAAGCCGAACCTTGGATAATGTTCTGGGTTGGCTGTATGAAAACAACTCCGCGACAATCAATTACGTTAACGCCGAGGCCCCTTATAAAGGGAACTCACTTTCCAACAAAAATTTTGATGCCCAAGGGAAAGCATACCCAGTTTATAAATTCGAAGGTGGAAAACTGAGTACGGAATTTGAACTTTCATCGCCCAAAATAGATCCGTTTCACGCCACATCCGATTGCGTATTCCAACAATTCAGCGGCGGGTTTCAAAGCTATCTCAACGGGGATGCCGCCGATATGGGTGGGTTTGTTATAAACAACGCCAGCGCAGAGCCGATGGCAAGCTTTTCCCCCGAACAATTGCCCGTCTTAAATGGATTGGCGGCCAGTTATGGTGTGTGTGATGAGTGGTTTTCACCGATGCCAGGCGGCACCGTGGCAAACCGAGGATTTGCGGCGTCGGGATCGAATTACAATGTTGTTGTGAACTATGAAAGTGATCCCCAGTACAGCCTTCTGGCCGACAATCCCCAACGGCAATCGGTTTGGAAAGTCCTCAGCAACAATGGGGTGACAGATTGGAAAATCTATTACTCCGTTGAATGGCAAAACGCAGTCTTTACTTATCACTTGTACATGCGCAACCAACTGCCCAGTGTCGATGCCGCCAAGGATAACTATGTGCAGACACTGGATCAGTTTTATGCGGATGTGACCAATGGCACTTTGCCGAAATTCAGCTTTGTTGAACCCGCTTGGATCGCGCCGAATGGGGCAACATCTTATCATCCCGGGGCCAGTGGCGATATGGTTCCGGCGGAAAAGGCCCTGAAGGATCTTTATGATGCCCTGCGCGCATCCCCAAAATGGGATCGCACAGCCTTGGTTATTACGTTTTCAAAGGGTGGCGGAATGTATGATCACGTTTCAACTCCAAAGGCCACACCCGGTTGGCCCCGCGATAAGGCCGATGGTTTCAATTACGATGTCTTTGGTCCAAGGGTTCCCACAATCATTGTGTCATCACGGGTGCCTGAAAACACCGTTTTCCGAAGCGGCATTGCCAACCCATTTGAGGCCTCTTCGATCCTATCAACCGTATTAGAATGGCAAGGCATTCCAAGGGCGCGATGGGGGCTTGGGGATCGGGTGCCAACGGCACCTACTTTTGAAACGGTTTTCCAATTGGACAAGCCGCGAACGGATAAACCGCAATACAAGCTGCCATATGACAGCAAATTTCCACCAAATAATGGGAAGGCATAAACAATGGGTTTGTACGAATATTTCTTAGGGGCCCAAAGCGATCTTGAAAAGTTCTTTCCAGCGCCCAACCTTTTGAACCCTGACCTCGGTTTGCATTCATTTGCGGATGTTGTTGGCCACTTCACCAATCAATCGTTGAAGGCAGACGGATTTATAGATGCATCTGCGAAGGTAGAGCTGAACGCCGGACAAGTGATCGTCGCGCTGCATAATATGCCCGACGAAGACACGGCCGCGATTTTCAGTGATTTGCATCAACAATTCTTCAGTGCTGAAAATGCGGGAATGGCCCTGAATGGGAAAGCCTTGCTTGAACAGCTGAATGTATGGAACCCGATGGAAGGCTATCCCGTGAATGGAAATCCGGCGGATGGTGATTGCAAATGGCACCTTTTTCCGCCGCTGGGTTTGAATGTGATGGGTCAGATGGGCATGTTGTTGATGCACTACCCGCCCTGGCAAGCATTGGAAAACGCAACCTTTATCGATTGCATGACCGTGCATCGTTGGAACACGATCTTACATGCGGTTGGAATCCCCACAGACCAAGTCAGCTTTTATCGCACGATCGTGGATGTGAATCCCATTGCGGCCCCCGGTTCAGGGCAAAGCGAATACCCCAATGATTATTTTCCCATCATGATGGCATCAGCATTTTTCGATGGCGCGCCTGATCGCAATTACATTCGTGGAATGTTGGGGTTCTACTTGAACGGGCCGAATGCCGCGGGAGAAGAGTACACGTTGCCATTGTTGGTGTGTGGATCCCCCCTTTATGACCCGCAAGCCCCCGGGTGGTTTCGAACGGCTTTCAAAGAAGAAATGCCCACCGATGAAAACGGAACTCCGGTATCGAACGTGTTGCAAACCGGAAGTGTACAGATCAATCCGGCCTATCCCAGAAAGACACCGTACATGATCGCCAATCACATGATTGCGGCAGGGGTGACGGGCCGCTGTACCGATGATCCATCAAAAATTCCTGACATCCGCATGTATGAGGCGCAAGACTGTACCGCCGCATCATTTCTTTATGAATATGTGCAAAACCCCAATATTGATCCGGCCGAAGCAAAGGCACGCGCGGCAACGCGGTGGTTTGGCAATCCCGAAGGTATCGGGCCGCCAACACCGCCTGACCCAAAGGATGCGCAGATTTTATGTGCCTTGGCCCAAATGGATCTTTACTTTAGCCCGACACCGACACCCCATCCCACCTATACCTTTGAAGAGGCGATGGAACGTTGCGCGGGGGCCGACAACAAAACTTGCGGCTGTAAAATCGGGCCGGGCAGTGGGGATGACGGCGCGCCTTAATCCAGAACTTGGAATGTTGGCACCGCCTCTTTGATCCCCTTAAGCTGCAACGGATCGCGCGGTGTGCATGGGATGTGATCTTTGATCAGTTCAAATGTGTCTTTGGACACCAAAATTGTTCCGGGGGCCGCGGCGGTTTCCAAACGCGCGGCCAAATTCACCGCGCGCCCGATTATGGTGTAATCCATGCGGGCGCGACTGCCGAAATTCCCCACGGCACAAACCCCTGTGTGAATGCCGGTGCGGGCTTGCAGCTTTACGCCGTAATCCCTTTCCCATTCGCCTTGCAAATGTGACAAACGGGTGCGCATTTCTTTGGCCATTTCCACACAGGCCAAGGCATCTTGTTGGGTGCCACGGGTTTCCGGATCACCAAAGAAAATCAAAATTGCATCGCCCACAAACTTGTCAATGGTGGCGCCATGGGCAAGTGCGACATCCGACATTTCCGAGAGATACGCATTCAAAACCGTTTTCAACGTATTGGCGTCCAAGTTTTCTGCGATTTCGGTAAAACCCACCAAATCCGAAAAGAAAACCGTCAAGGTTTTCCGTTCGGACTGCACGCCCACGTCTTGGTCTTGATGAAACATCGATCGATAGACCTGAGGGGAAAGATATTTTGACAGCTTATTTGCAACGGCGGCCAACGCCTCTGACTTCGCAGACAGTTCCTGCGTGCGATCTGCGATCTCTCGTTCCAGACCTTCGTAAAGCTGCGCGTTTTCCATTGAAATCGCTGTTTGCGCCGCCAACATTTCGGCAATGCCCAGATGATCTGTTACAAATGCACCGGGTGTTAGATTATTTTCAAGATACACAATCCCGACAACGGAATCTGCACGCTGTATTGGCAGGCACAGGGCGGACTTGGTGGCACGCGTTTTGAAAAATGGATCTTGACCAAACCTTGGATCTTGAACCGCGTGATCCAAACAGACAGCCGTTTTGGTCTGATAAACATAATTGATAAGGGACAATGGCAAATCCAATGGGCTTGCTATCAGGGCATTTTGGGGGGTGATCTTGTCACCAGTCTGCGCATCATAATCCGTTTCGATGCGATACCCATCTTCATCATGGTTCAAGAATACACCGCGCTGCGCGCCCGTGTTTTGAAGCAAAATTAGCATGGACCGTTGCAACAGCTTTTCTTGCGAGACCTCACCCGAAATGGCCCGTGCAGCTGACATGACTGCCTCAAGATTCATGGCGTCTTGTGTGGTGCCGGAATCGCCGTGTTTGGATTGGGATGTTGGGATTGCCCCACCCATTTGCGAGACCTTGCCCTGCGCGCCCCACCGGTCAAACAGCGCACGTGCCGCATCCATGTGGGCTTTGGCGGCGATGATCAGGCCTGCACCAGTGCAGATGGAAGCAGCCATTTCATGGGCTTTGGCTTGATCGCGGATATACCCACGATTGCCCGCCGCATCTATTGCGCATTCGAACTGTTGCAATGCGGTGGTGATGTCACCGTTCAGGGCCGCATATTGCCCGTTCATCATCATCGCCAAATGGCCATAATTTTCGGGGTTGTGGTTCGCCCAAAGGGTCATCTTTGCCAGATGCCCATCCATCTTGGTGCGCAACTTTTTGGCCTTTGCGGGCGTGGCGGTTTGTAATTGATGGGCATAGGTTAAAAACGCCAAAAGGCGGAACCGCACCGATTGGGGCAGGGACATCACACTGTCGATCAGCGGTTCTTGCGCCTCAATAAAGGGCTGTGCGCCCTCGTAATCATCATACATGCAATGCACTTCGGCTTTGTAGATATTGTAATTTGCTACTCCTGTCAGGAAGGATCGATCCTTCATTCCGGCCAAACATTCGGCTTCGTCAAACCCATCATCACTCAGTGAGAATTGATCATGGGTGGCGCCGGCAAAGTTTTTGAGCAATTGCAAAAACAATGTGCCGGAATCCAAACTGTCGCGATATTGGCAGTCACGCACGATTTCCATGTAATCTGAGTGCTGCGAAATGGCTGACGGAATATCAAGCCTCGGATCCCAAATAATGCAATCTTGGGCGTTATAGGCCAGATACAAAAGATCCCCTGAATGATATCCAGATTCAATTCCGCGTTTGAACCAATCCGTCAGGCTGCCCCAATGATGGGTCCAGTGGTGAATGAACATGCCATAAACGTAAATGATCCGGGATTTCAGCCCGATATCTTCGAATGTATCATTCATCTTCAAAGCCAATTTGCCGTATTCAAGCCCCTTGGCGGGATCATCCAACCCCCCACACAGCAACATTCCATAAGCAGCAAAAGCAAAGGCAGTTTCGGCTGAATTTCCGTGTAGCAACGACAGATTGACGGATTTCAAAACCACATAGTAGAACATGTTGCCCGCGCCAGATAAGAACGCTGCGGGGAAGATTTCCATCAGCAATTCGACAGAAACGGTTATCGTTTCATCATCCATCCGTTGGGAAAAAGCCAAGTCGGCAACGCTGCGATCGCCTAAATTTTTGGCCACGGCTTTGATTTCGGCCTGCAGCTGTGCATCGCTGATTGATTGCTTGATTGGAATGCCCAAAAGGGACAACCCCTGCAAGGCGGCATCAATACTTTGCTTCATCCGCCCCAAGGTCGAATACTGCCGCGTGCGCATGGCTAAGATTTTCGCCTTCTCCAGCGGTGAAGCAACATGTTCCAAAGCGCGAGTCAATTCTGCGTCCGCGGTGTCATGTTGGCCCGTCAAATACGTGGCCTGCGCCAAGGACATGGACACATCTTTTGCCAATTCATATGTATTGGCCCAAGCGTCTTCTGCCAAAAATTTCTGCGCATTTTGCGCATAATGAAGCGCCGCCGGATATGCCGCTGAATTATGCGCCGACCGTGCTGCCATCAGATTGAAACTGGCAAGACCTTCTTGTTCTTTCGGATCCGCAATCAATGCGCTGCCATCATTGAGATGGCGCACAATGATCATCAATTGGTCCAAAGCGGGCGGGCCAGAGATATTTTGCAACAAGGTTTGCCCGACTTTTAAATGCAGTTTGGGTCGATCTTTTTGTTCAACCAGCTCATAGGCGGCTTGGTGCAAGCGATCGTGCTGGAATTTAAACTTTGGACTAAGCCCGGTTTCATCCGTCACCGTGACTTGTGATCCCGCTGTATCATAAAGTTGATAGCCATCGTCCAAGGGCAAAATCAAATTACGAGCGATGGCCGGCATCAAAGCTTTGCCCAAGGCAGATTTGTCTTCGCCCGACAGCAAAACCAATGTGTCCATGTCAAAGCTGTGCCCGATGCAGGCCGCGAACTTAAGCACATCGGTTGTGGCTTTGGGGAATTGCCCTAGAATACCCATCAAAAAATCGACGACATTTTCGCTGATTTCGGCGCGCTTGACCTTGAAAAGGTCACAGGTCCAATACCCTTTATCCATATCCAAGTGGATGATCCCATTATCGGCGAATGTTTCCAGAATTTCGCGTACAAAAAATGGATTTCCGTCGGTTCGATCATAGATCGTTTTGGCCAATTCGCGGCCTTCGGGCCCATCATGCAACAACGCATCAACCACAAATTGCTCAACATCAATTTGGCCAAGGGGGGATAGGGATATTTCGTCAACCGGTCGGTGCTTAGCAATTTCGGTTCGTGTCAAAGTGACCAAATGGTTCCCGTCCACTTCGTCACTGCGATAAGCGCCAAGGATAAATAGGTTTGAAATGTCACGCGAACTGCCCAAGCTTTGCACCAGGCTCATCGTTGGCGCATCGCTCCATTGAAGATCATCTAGATAAAGGATCAATGGTCGTCCGGCCTGTGAAAAGACACGCACCAAATTTAAAAAGCACAACTGCAGGCGGTTTTGCGCCTCGGTTGGGGGCAATGGCAACAGCGGGGGTTGTGGGCCAACGATCAATTCAAGATCTGGCAACACCTCCACCAAGGCTTGAAGATTTGCGCCCACGGAATTTTCAATCTGGCTTTTCCATTTTGCCAGACGGCTTGGCGGTTCCAGCAACAGTTCATGAACCAATCCCGAAAATGCCGCTGTAATCCCGGCATAGGGTTTTGCCCTTTCGAATTGGTCAAATTTGCCGCGCAAAAGATATCCTTTGGATCGCAAAACAGATCTGTCCAAGGCATCCACCAAGGCTGATTTCCCCACACCAGAACGCCCAGCGATCAGGCAAATCCGCGTATCGTTTGAGATGGCATCTTCAAACAATGCTTCAAGCTGCGCCAGTTCAGCATCGCGTCCATAAAGAACTTGCGGGATATGAAAGATGGAGGAGACATCTTTTTGGCCCACGTCAAATTCGGCGATGTGTCCGTGGTGTTCGAAGGCTTGCAAGGCTTGGTTCAAGTCTTGCAGCAGTCCAAAGGCACTTTGGTACCGATCCGCTGGATTTTTTTCCAACAGACGTTTCACAATTGCCGTCAAAGCCGTGGGAACGCGGGCTGCGGCATCATCTGGGAATTGCGGTTTTTGGGCGATGTGGGCATGGGCCCATTCCCGACTGTTGTGCGCTGTAAATGGCCGTTGTCCATAAAGCAGTTCAAAAAACACAACGCCAAGTGAATATAGGTCTGATCGATGGTCCATATCATGGGCAACACGCCCCGTTTGTTCCGGAGAGATATAGGCAAGTGACCCCAACAATGGCCGTGCCCGTCGCTGATATTGATATTCGCGCGATAAGGTTGAGGCATTGTCAAAGTTCATCAACGATGCCGTCCAATCACCGTCGTTGATCAAAATATTCGCAGGTGCGATATTTTTGTGAAGGATATCCCGTCCATGAACGGTCACCAACGCCTGCGTGATCTGGGCGACGAGGCCCATCACCCGATCCAAAGGCCAAGTTCGATGGCGCCCAGCATCGATGAAGTTTGATAAAGGCAGGCCATTCACAGGGGAAACAATGATGGGTGAGCCGCCCCCATCTTGGGCCAGATCCGTAACCGGCAGAATTCCAGGTTGATCCCGAAGACTGTTTAAAAGCCTGAATTCACGTTCAAGCCGCCGTATGTCCGATGCATCTGGATCAGAACCATTCAATACTTTCAGCAAAACGGGTTGATCTGCTGTGATATCACGTCCCAACAAAAGCGTGCAGTCAGAGAAAGCCTCTATTTTTTGGTCAATTTCAAATCCAGGAAGGTCCGAGGTCATTTTACCTTGTCTTTGTGTCCTAGGTCACAGAAATGACTGTCACACCCGTTGTATCATTGCAATTATAAACCACCAGGGGATGAAAAGGTGATGGGGACGTTTCGGTATTTTGGGTATGGATCGAACATGGATTTTGCCGCCTTGCGCGCAAAAGGTGTGGTTCCCATTGCTTCGTTCAGGGCGCGATTGCCGGGATGGCGGTTGCGATTTAATGTTGAACATTTTTTTCGCCACGAAGGTGGCGTGGGAAACATCGAACGCACCAACAATCCCTGTGATGCTGTTTTGGGTGTCATACATTTATGCGAAAATGCAGATCTTGCGGCTTTGGACAAGTTGGAAGGGTTCGGGATTGGATATGACCGGATCACCGTTGATGTTTTAACAGAAACTGGAAATGCATCGGCACAAACTTATGTGGGGTTGCCTGCGTATATATGCGACACCGATCTTCCAACGGCCCGGTATCGCAATATTTTGGTGCGTGGCGCGCGATCTGTGGGATTGGATCCTGACTATGTCGAACGTTTGGAAACGATGACCGTGATGCCAAAACAATCTCATCCACCTTTTGCAGCACCCAAGGAGGCGTTGCTTATGGATCATACCCAGCTGGAACACCATCAAACTGTTTTGGCCGGTCATGTTTTTTGTATGAAGGACGTTCGCTTTGCGCATGAATTGGCCCGTGACTGGTTCGGTGGCAAAGAAGTGACGCAATTTCATTTACGCCGGATGGACACCAGCACCGGAAATGAGATGCTGCATGAATTTTTGTCGGATGATTTGCACCGTGATCAACGCGACTTTTTAAACACGTATCTGCATGCTTTTGCCGAAGAATACAGGCACATTGCGAAATTCAACTATGCAGGGTGTCCAGAACAGATGATTTTAAGCTGACATACAACGACAGGGAACCAACATGTGTAACAACCACGCAGACGCTTTGCCCCACGGGCAAATAACCGAACCACTGAAAGATATCTTCTTTGTCGCAGGCACGCGCAAGTGGCATTTTATGGATTTGGATTGGCAGTTCAGCCGCAACATGACCATCGTGCGCGAAGGGGAGGACTTGACCCTGTTTAATGCTGTGCGTCTGACGGATGAAGGGTTGGCGGATATCGCAAAGTTAGGCACCATCAAAAACGTTGTTCAAGTGGGCGGTCTGCACGGCGTGGACGACGCGTTTTACAAGGATACTTTCGGCGCAGCATATTGGGCGCAACCCGGCGCAGGCCAGGCCGGCGTGGCGGTTGATAAAACATTGGTTGAAGGTGGCGAAATGCCAGTGAAAGGGGCAGAGCTGTTTCAGTTCAAAACCACCAAAGTTCCTGAAACCGTGCTGCGATTGGATCGTGATGGTGGGGTTTTGATCGCCTGTGATGCGCTTCAAAATTACTTGGCGCCTGATGAATTTTTCTCTGACCAATCCGCACAAGTGATGACCGGCATGGGTTTCTTTACGCCCGCGAATGTTGGCCCGGTTTGGATGCAGGCCGCCGAACCCAAAGCGGATGATTTCGCGGCTCTCAAAAATTGGACGTTTGAGCATGTGTTTTGTGGGCATGGCGCCCCGATGTTGGGCAATGCATCCCAGGCCTATGGCGATACCTTCAAACGATTGTTTGACGTTTGATGACATAAATCCTTTGGGCGGATCTCCCTGCCGCCCTGGGAAAACCCCAACCTTTGTGTCGGATCTTGATACCCACACCGGCAAAAAGGGGCGGGCTTGCGGCGGCATCTTTTCCCTTGGATGCCGCTGCTTGAGGTTTGGCACAAAGCTTGGCCCGATTGTGATCTGGATCACAGAACCACCCATTTGACCAAGTTACAAATGGGGGAAAAGTGATATGTGGCGTGAACATCCAGTTTGAAATCCTTGGCGCAAGAGGGGGCATTCCCGTTTCAGGCCCCCACTTTCAAGAGTTCGGCGGCGCGACATCGTGTTATAAGATCGCAACCGATCAAGGTTTCATGATTTTAGACGCAGGCACCGGAATTGTGCCATTTGGCCAAGATTTGGTGGCCAGGGGTACAGGGGAATTCTGTGTCGACATTCTTTTTACCCATGCGCATCTGGATCACATGCAAGGGTTGCCGTTTTTTGCACCCCTTTATGATCCAAGATTTGATATCCGGCTGTGGGCCTGTGAAGAGGTGCTGGACCAACCTTTGGTTGCGGTTCTGGATCGCATTTTGGACAGCCCGGTTTGCCCCATTCGTCGCGATCACTTTAAAGCGTGTGTGTCGTTTCATGCCATCCCGCTTGCGGCGTGTTTCGCGCCACGTCCAGGGTTCAAGGTTCAGGCGATGGAACTGACGCATCCGGGGGGCAACGTGGCCCTGAAGGTAAATTGCGCAGGGGCATCCGTGGTTTACAGCGGCGATTTCGAACATGGGAAAAATGCCGTCGACACTGCGTTTTCGACGTGGTTGAGGGGTGTGGATTTGGCCGTTCTGGATTGCACCTATGATCCTGATACTTATGTGCCCGCCCGTGGGTTTGGCCATGCCCATTGGCGGGCTGTTGGTGATATCGCATCGGAATGTAAGCGGTGGGTCGGGGTGCATCACCATCACCTTTGTGATGATGCAAAATTAACGGCGGTTGAAAGGGATATCATGACGACCTTTCCCAATGGTGGTCTTGGCCGCGAAGGGGCTGTCTTTCAATTGGAGTAACCCCCAACAGATCCCTGTTGTGTTTGAATTTCCCAAAAAAACAAAGGCCCCAGTGTTTTTCCTGGGGCCTTCATTGTGTTTACTGCCAAAGAGCCTTTTCAAGCTGCGCCGGCTTGGTTGCTGGCGACCAGTTTCCCTTGCAAATCCCCTGCAAAGCTTAGGTCCAGTGCCTGTTTGAAATTTGGGTCACGTTTGGTCAGGGTTTTTAACTCTTCCACATGGACCCGCATAAATTTGGATGGAACGCTCAGGATCACTGTTGCTGAAGCCGGATCACCGGAAAAACAAGTCATTTCACCGATGAAGCTGCCGGGCTGTACAGTCGCAATAACTTGGTCATTGACGATAACATCCGCCTGTCCTTCGGCCAAATAGAACAAGTTTTCATTGGCACGGCCCTGTTGTGTTAATTCGGTGCCCGCGGCCCCTTGCATCCAATGGCTGCGACGCATCAATTGCTTGGCCTCCATTTTGGGCAGTTGCGGTAATTTTGCGCGCAGGAACGCATCTTCTTCTGGTGAAAACTTGATGGTGCGGGTGATCAACCACCGCCGTGTCATGCCGAAAACAGAAAGGCTGGCCATGCTGATCTGAATAACCAAACTTGCAATGTTAAACGCGTGATAAAGGCTGATGGTCACCATCAAAGCGGCCGTCAAATTCATCAACGTATAGGTCAGGGATTCCCCGCGAATAAGTCCTGCCTGCAAAAGCAGATAAGACAGGACGTAAAACATGGCGCCGCCGATACCAATAATGGATGTGATTTGTTCTGGTGACATGGTACTTGCTTTCGTTTGGTTGTTTTGAAAGCGATACCCCGTAAATCCACCCAGAACTGTGACGTCATTCACAAAAGATCAAAAATATTCAGATCCGATGATCGTGGCCAAATCGTCGGGTTGGCGGATTTTTATATGCCGTCTTTGCAATTCAATGGTATCAGAATTGCGCCAATCCGACAGGATGCGTGACACGGCTTCGCGACTGCCGCCTACAAATTCGGCAATATCTGCGTGGGACATGCGTATGATCCCATCTGGTTCCATCGCCGCCAATTGCAAAACCTTGCTTGCCAATCTTTGCTCTAGGTTCAAAAAATTTGCGGCATGCAATTGTTCTGACATTAGCCGCATCCGGCGCGCCAAAAGTTGCAATAATTCCATGGCAAGGGCGGGCGCGCGCGCAAATATACTTTCCAGATCGGCGCGCGATACAGACCGCAAAACGCAATCTGTTTTGGCATGCACAGTTGCGGTGCGCAGACCACCGTCTAACAATCCAATCTCACCCACACTGTCACCCGTTGCTAAAATATCCAGCGCCCTTCGCCGTCCATCTTCGGTCAAGACAGACACCTGCAATTGCCCAAACTCAACCATATACATGTGATCAGATGCATCACCTTGATCGAACAAATTTTCCCCCGCCGACAGGATTTGTTTTTGGGCGATTTTTTGAATTTCTTCCTTCAGCCCGTCAGAGGCATCTTGGAACAATCCTTTGAAGGTGGGGGAAATCATGCTGGGCCTTTAATCGTTTGGCGCAGCATGAACCAATTTTGACCTTAGGTCTATCATTTACGCCGATTGGTTGGGCCCCAATAACGTCAAATCGCCAGACTGTGGGGATGTTCAAATGATCTGCATTGATCAATCTCAGCCGCGATCAGGCGGGCCGCGGCCAAGAAGTTTTCCTTGATCTGCAAAACACCGTTTTCCTTAATCAATAGATCGGCAAATTTGGTCGTCAGGCGATTGTGTATTTGTTCAAGATCGTTTGTGAAATCGGGAAACCGCCGGGCCATTTCGGGGATGTTTACAGCACCATCACACATAATGGCATTGATCAAGGCGGCGAGGAAGCAATCATCCTTCGACAAGACAATCCCTTTGTGACCAGCCAAGCCAGTTGTTCTGACCCTGTCAGTATAAGCGGCGGTAGAGACTGCGTTTTGCACATATCCTTGCGCAAACTGCGAAATGGCTGAGGCCCCCATTCCCAACAGTGTGGGGCAGGGATCATCAGTGTATCCCTGAAAATTGCGTCGCATTGTGCCTTGGGTCCATGCCCGTGTCAGGCTGTCACTGGGAAGGGCGAAGTGATCAATTCCCAACGGGGTATATCCATGGGATGTCAGCCGCACTTTTGCCAATTGCGCCATTTTGTATCGGCTTTCAGGATCAGGAAGTGTTTCATCCGGGATCATCACCTGCCGTTTCGAAACATGCGGCACATGGGCATAACCATAAAGCGCCAATCGATCCGGCCGCAGGGATATAATGCGATCAATTGTGTCGCTGATGCTTTGGTTTGTTTGAAACGGCAAACCATACAACAGGTCAATGTTCAGACTATTGACCCCATTTTGACGCAACGCACCAATCACATCTGCCGTTTGTTCAAAGCTTTGTTCGCGGCCAATGGCCGTTTGCACCTGATTGTTAAAATCTTGCACACCAACACTGGCGCGGGTCATGTTGTGATCGGCCAAAACTTTCAGCACTTTTGGGTTGGCTTCTGTCGGATCTATTTCAACGGAAAACTCAAAATCCGAGACAGGCTGAAATCTTTCAAATACACGATCCAATAATCGGGTCATCAGGTCTGCGGTTAACAAGGTTGGCGTGCCACCCCCCAGATGCAACCGGCGCATGCCCAGCCCTTTGGGCAAGCAGGTGTCATAGGCCTCAAGCTCTTGCAAAAGGACGTCCACGTAAGCCTCAACCGGGTTAAGGGTTTGTGTCCCCTGTGTTCGGCATGCGCAAAACCAACAAAGGCGGCGGCAAAATGGAATGTGAATATAAATCGAAACCGCTTCATCCGGGGAAATCGTTTTCAACCAATCTTTTTGCATCGGGTCACCCAACCCGTTTTCAAACCGATTGGCCGGAGGATAGCTGGTATAACGCGGCACCTTGGCATCAAAAAGCCCATGCGCGCGAAGTATATCGATATGTTCCATTCCGGCTGCATACAAAACTCAGAAAAGCAGGTTTTGACACAGATCAAAGTATGATGGCTTTGGTTGGCCGACGGGCGCGGATTTCGAACAATAATCGCAGATGCCCTTGCCGATGATATCCCCGTGTTGGTGGGTTTGAATACGCTGAATTTGCAACCTTTCAAAGACTTTGTTGGCGATGTTGCCCAGCAAATTGATCCCAACCCAACGGCCCTTTTATCATGGTGCAAAACGGCCATGCGTGATTTGCAAACCGCAGCCTGACCTATTCATTGCACCCTGTGCGATCAACGCACTTTGCGAAAAACACCAAAGGCCGGCCCACTTCGTTCGGATGGCAATCTATCCATCAGGATAGGTATTATTCTGTCGCCGAAACAGTACCTAGGGGACAGTCTTAAATAGGTGGGTTTTGGTGATGGTACTGGGTAGAATTGGAATAACACTTCTTTTTGTGGGGATTGCTGGATGGTCCGCGGCGCAAGAAACCGCCGGGTCTCTTTACAAAAAGGCAGAGGCGCTGCGCATCCACGCAAAAACACCTGCGGATTATCAAACGGCCATGGATCTTTATCAGCAATCGGCGGACATGGGCAAAGGGGGCGCATATTATCGCATTGGCGCGATTGAATTGCGCTTGGGCGAGCCGGAAAAGGCTTTGGTGTCTTGGGGAAAAGCTGCCGAAAGTGGCAGTAAATCAGCCCCAATTGCGCTGGCCAAAGGCCATGCCGCCGGGATATTTGGAGGACGCAGCGATCCCTCCAAAGGCGTGCCTGTTTTGGAACACCTTGCCCAGGATCCAACCCAAGATCGTGCAGTTTATGCTTTGGCCGAACTTTTGGAAAAAGGGACGGGCACAAAACCCGATCCCAAGCGGGCGGTGGATCTGTTCAAAGGGTTGGCAGAGGCCGGAAATGCACGTGGTCAACGAAAATTTGGTCGGTATTTCATCAAAGGTTTTGACGCAGCGGGCTTGCCCAAAGATCTAAACCAAGCGGCCTTTTGGTTGGAAAAAAGTGCCGCCCAAGGATACGGAAGCGCCTTCAAAGATTTGGGGTCCGTTTACGGGCAAATGGGACAGGCGCAAAAGGCAATTTCTGCCCTTGAAACCGCAGTGGAAAAGGATGTGTCAGGTGCCAAGGCAGAATTGGCCAACGGTCATTATCGCGGGCATTTTGGGGCATTGTCAGATATTGCCAAGGGCCGAAAAGATTTGAAAACCATGGCTGAGGCGGGCAATATCTATGCGACCCGTTATGCGATGCGCCATCACGAACGCAGATCACGACGTCTTAAGGATATGGATTTTGATCTGGTGGTCTCCAACCTTTGGTCCGCGGCTGAAACCGGTGACAGGAATGCCGTGCGAACCCTCAGCCGAATGTATCGCAGGCTGTCTTGGCTGTTCACCGATGAGAAAGACAAATTGAAGGTTTTGGTCGACACATACCCACAGCACTTGGGGCCTGAAGGTGTCGTCGCCGACACGGTTTCCATTCTCTATGACCCCAATCATCATCGCACGTCACGCAAAGTGGTCGCCCAATACCTTGAAAGCCTGACAGGGCCGGGATTTGCGGCAGGTGCACTGCGGCTTCGATCCATCGAACGCACGTCCTTTGTATATCTAGTGCAACGGCAATTGCGGAACTTGGGTTTGTACAATGGCCCCGCTGACGCAAAGATGGGGCGCGGCACCATTCGGGCGATTTCAAAGCTCTGCCGTGCAAACGGTGTCGGAGATGTCTGCAAACATGGGCCGCTTTTGTATTCGACCTCTCTCAACGTTGCCAATATTTTGGAGGCCCAGCGTTAAACTTGCCAAGCTTTTGTCAAAGATATCGAAGCTTGAGCTTGGCCAAAAGATCCACCAAAACCGTTTTTGCCTGTTGGCGGTGGCTGCGGTGAATTTGACGCGCGGCTTTTGCATTACCGTTCAAAATGGCGGTGAATACCAATCGGTGATCTTCGTTTGATTGCCGGGGCAGGGGGCGAAGATACAATGTTGTCATGCGCGCGCGCCGCACCTGATCTTGCATCATGGTAACAATCGATTTGATGCGCCGATTGCCGCCAAGGCGCACCAATTCTGTGTGGAAGTGTTCATCGGCCTTTGCCCAAGCTTCCAAATCTGATTGTGCCAATGCCTCTTCCATCGCATCAATGGCACTGGCCAGATCCAACAATTCCTGATCGGTATATCCCATAGATGCGGCGCTTTCTGCGGCATGGCTTTCCAGTTCGGTCAGGATGTCATAAATCTCTGCCATATCGTCGGGGGAAAGGGGCAGAATACGCACCCCTTTTCGCGGACGCATTTCCAGCAAACCTTGGCTTTCCAGAGTTAAAACAGCCTCACGCACCGGGGTTCGAGACATGTTCAACTTGCGGGCCAGTTCTGTTTCCAAATGATCTGATCCTGCTGGAAGGGCCCCCGAAAATATCATAGCGCGCAAATCCCGCACGGCACGATGCGTGTTGGATAGGGTGGGATTGCTCATGTCCATTCCTTTAACGCCAAGTGAACTTTTTGACCCCGATCAGCAGAGGCATAAATCGCTGCTTCGATGCGTTGGACCTGCAAATAGTCCAACGCCTTGGTTTCCAGCGGGGCACCGTCAAGGATTGCCGCAACCACATGGGATTGAAACGCATGCACACAATCGCCACCAAACCCTTCCAATGAATCGGGTGGCAATATCTGCGACATGCCTGATTGCCCAAATGGCCGCAAATGCACCGCGCCATCCCCCGACAGGGATAAGGTGCCCTTGGTGCCTTCGATCCATGCCTCACCCATGGTGCGGCGCAGATTGTCTGAACCGTGATCCAAATGGCGGTTGCCATCAAACATGCTTTGAACGCCGTTGGGGTGATCAAAAAGGATCACGCCCGCGTCTTCACCCGCGATGTGGGGGTTGATCCGGCGCAGATCCGCATAAACCGACGTCGGATCACCAAATAAATATCGAAACGTATCCACCCAATGAACAGCGGTTTCATGCACCAAAAAGCGATCCATCTTTTGAAAATAGGGTTGTCGGTTCAAATAGGCTTCTCGCCCTTGACCATCCCCCGGGCGCAGTCGAAACGTGGCTTGCAAAACCTTCCCCACATCCCCCCGATCAATGGATGCTTTGATCGCCCGATACCAAGGTTGAAAGCGGAAATTTTCATGCACCAAAAGGGTTGCCCCCGCGGTTTCGGCTGCTTGGGTAATTTCCTGGGCCTCTTCCAACGTTGTGCAAAATGGTTTTTGACAGATAATCCAACGCACACCCATGTTAAGCGCCGTTTGGATCGCAGGCGCATGGGCCTGTGGGGGTAAGATGATATCCATCACATCCGGTGAGGTGTCCGAAATCATCTTTGCGAGATCGTCAAAGGCCGGCAAACCAGTGGCCTGTGCCTTACCCACGTCCTGATCACAAACCCCCACCAGCGATACCCGTTCCATCCGGGCCCAACTGTTATGGTGAAATTGACTGAAATACCCGGCCCCGGCACAGGCCACTTTTAGCTTTGTCATGACCCGGCCCCAAACAGGATTTGTGCAACGGCATGGGCGGCCTGTTGCGTGGTGGACACCCCACCCAAATCACGGGTCAGGGCCGTACCGGTGCCCACAACATGATCCACTGCTTGGCGCAGGTTTTGGGCGTCGTTGATCATGGCATCATTGGAATGCCTGATCCCCAGCCAATCCAACATCATCGCCGCCGACAGGATCATCGCAAAGGGGTTTGCCAACCCTTGCCCGGCGATATCTGGGGCCGATCCATGGCATGGCTGAAAAACCGCGTGGTGCAATCCGATATCCGCTGATGGTGCCAGCCCAAGCCCACCCATCAAACCAGCGCCCAAATCGGACAGGATATCCCCGAACATGTTCTCGGTCACCATGACATCAAAATCCCATGGTTTCTGGACCATCCAAAGGGCGGTGGCATCCACATAGGCATGATCGCTTTGCAGATCAGGGTGTTCGGCGGCCTCTGCATCAAAAATGTCGCGGAAAAAGGCAAAGGCGCGAAACACATTTGCCTTGTCCACACAGGTGACACGCCCGATACCGCGCCCGGCCTTTTTGCGGGTATGTGCCAAATCAAAGGCAAAGCGAAACAGTTTTTCAGAAATATCGCGCGTAATCAGCAGGGTTTCACGCGCCTCATCTTGCGTCACCTCTCCGCGCCCTTGGGTATGAAACAATCCCTCCGTGCTTTCGCGGATCAAAACAAAATCGATTTCTTTGCCCGGTGGTATTTTCAAAGGTGTTGGCTGTCCCCGCCGAACCGTCACGGGGCGCACCCCGGCAAATAGGGTCAATTCTTTGCGCAAATCAATTTGCGGCGAAATCTCGGTTCCATCTGCATACCGGATGTCGGGTAATCCCATTGCCGACAATAAAATGGCATCTGCCTTTTTTGCGATTTCAATCGATTGTGCGGGCAGGGCGTCACCTGTCTGGGCATAATGGGTGGCACCTGCCGGCGCATCTTGAAAGTTTAAGTCATAGGCATCTGTGCGATCCGCAAGTCGTTTAAGGATGGCAAGCGCGGGGGCCATAATCTCGGGCCCGATCCCATCCCCATGAAACACTGCAATGGAATGGATCATGGTTGGTGGCCCCTTTGGTGATCAAAATAATGTATAAAACAATGTATACATAAATAGTCTGTGTTGCAAAGGCGTGGCTGATATCGGCGGGTGTTTGTTTTTGAACCCTTTGGGCCCCAACATTGCCATACCGCCATCCAACGGCTTTAAGGGCGTGGAACAAACAGGAAAGAACCGCCATGCCCGCGCCGCACAACACATTCAAACACGCGTTAAAAAACCATGTCTTGCAGATCGGCTGTTGGTTGGGGCTTGCCGATGCCTATGCCGCAGAAATTAGCGCCAGCGCCGGGTTTGATTGGGTGGTGGTCGATGGCGAACATGCGCCCAATGATTTGCGTTCGATCACCGCCCAGTTGCAGGTGATTGCCGCCCGGGCGTGCCATCCAGTGGTGCGTGTGCCGGTGGGGGAAACATGGATTTTGAAACAGGTTTTGGATGCAGGGGCCCAAACCGTTTTGGTGCCCATGGTTGAAAGTGCGGCCCAAGCGCAGGGATTGGTGGATGCGGTAACTTATCCCCCGCATGGTATTCGTGGCGTCGGTGCGGCCCTTGCCCGCGCGTCCGATTTTTCGGGGATTGACGATTATCTGACAACGGCCCGTGATCAAATTTGCCTGCTGGTACAGGTGGAAAATCGCGCAGGTCTGAATGCCTTGGATGATATTTTGGCCGTGGAGGGTGTGGATGGCGTATTCATCGGGCCGGCTGATCTGGCCGCCGATATGGGGTTTTTGGGCAATGCGAACCACCCGGATGTCAAGGCAACGATTTTGAATGCGATTGAACGCATTGTTGATGCGGGTAAGGCCGCTGGGATTTTAACCTTGGATCCCCAATTGCAAACGCAATGTCGCGACCTCGGTGCCACCTTCATCGCGACAGAGATCGATGTGACGCTTTTTGCCAAACAAATGCGCGCGTCTGCGGCGGATGCCCATGCCCATCTGGATCCGGCGACGCATGGGGGGTGAACATCCAGATTCACTTGATGTTAAGAATTTGCCGCGCGCTGTTAACCAAATTGCGAAACTGCCCGATTTTAGGGGCGGTGTACGTTCGGTGTACAGGTTGTGTACGGTTTGTGTACAGGTTGTGCCATCAGGATCTGGCCGCTTTTGGAAACGGTTAACGATGCGTGCGGTGGTGCCAATCGCCCTTGTGACGGCGTTCATTTCGCGACAGATATTGGATTTTTGATGCCGAATTATATCCTCGTTTTGGCCCTGTTGCCCTTTGCATTTTGGATCGTGATTTCAGATTTGAAACAGCGCATTATTCCAAATCTTGCGGTCGTTGCCACCGCTATGATTGGCCTGCTGTGGGCGGGTATGGCTGAGCTGACGACTGCAGTTGTTCACTTGATTGCGGCCGGTGTGGTGACCGTGTTCTTTGTGACAATTTCACACCTTTCGAACCGCCAAAATTCGGGGGGTGGTTTTGGGATGGGGGACGCCAAATTATTTGGGGCAGGGGCCATGGTTTCAGGCCCGTGGCAGGTGCCAGAGCTGATCCTTATTCCCAGCTGTTTGGCGGTGCTTTTTCTTGTGCTCACCAAATATCAAGGGCGGTTGCCCTTTGGTGTTTTTATTGCCCCGTCGATCCTGATGATCTGTCTTCTGCCACCTTTGATTTTGGGGTTACATTAAGATTGGATAAAGGGTCAGAACCAATAGGAGCGCCATGATAAAGTTGAATATTCTCAACCTCTTAGGCGTATTCAAGACCCGACGAACTTGTTTGCCCATCCAGGCCCAAAGGGTGATGCACGGAATATTCACCGCCCCAAACACAAAGGCCACAAGCAAGGTGCCCCAAATGCGTTGGTCGGCGGCCACATAAAATGTGATGGCGGTAATCGCCATTGTCCATGCTTTGGGGTTCACCCATTGAAAAGCAGCCGCCTGCAAAAAGGTGAAAGGTTTACCTGTTTCTTCCACGGTGTTTATCTTTGGGGCGGCTGTTGCGATTTTCCATGCCAACCACAAAAGATACGCAACAGAAACGACCTTCAGCACCGTGTGCAAAATCGGGAATTGTTCAAACAATCCGGCCAGCCCAAGCCCAACCAAAATTACCATAAAAACAAAGCCCAGGCCCACACCCATCATATGTGGCATCGTGCGGCGCATTCCGAAATTTGCGCCACTGGCCATCAACATCAGGTTGTTCGGCCCCGGTGTGATCGAACTGACAAAGGAAAATCCCAAAAGGGACAAGAAAAGCTCAAAACTCATGCCCTTCATTCCCATGATTTGCGCAGGGATGAAATCGGAAATTAGGCAGTTCCAAATAAAAACGGCGCCACACCGGGAGGAGGTGCATGACGCCGTTTATTTCAAAACCCAAGAAGGGGAGGACGGGTTTGAAAGAAATTCTTAAGCTGTCTGTGACACTTCTTTTGCGATCCGCTTGATTTCACAGCGATTGATGCCAAGATCGCCCAAATCGCGGTCCGACAGTTGTGAAAGTTCGGCAACCGTTGTGCGATACACTTTGCGGCGCTGCGCGGCTTCGATAAAGTTGGTCAACCAACCTGTTGCGCGGGCCTTAAGTGGGGCAGTAAGTGTTACAGTTTCGTTCGTAATAGCCATTTCATCTACCTCAAGTCTTTAGCCGGGGGTCCAATTGTCCCGCTGACACCGCTAACATGATGCTAATGCTGCGACTGCACAATAACTGAATTTGAAATGCCGCTATGCAGAAAATGCATGGGTTTCTGGTGGTTGGTTTGATGGAGTCTGCGACAAAGCCGCCCTTGCGCAAAGGCAAGGTGCGTGGCACTTCACCCAGAAGAGAAGGAGCGCGCCATGGCCATCACCCGAGACGACATTCTTGCAAAGCTAAGCCTGCTGGAATTGCCAGATGGTGGAAACTTGGTCAGCCGTGATTTCGTCCGTGCGCTTACAGTTGAAGGTGGCAACGTCCGATACGTCATCGAAGCCCCATCACCCGCCATCGCCCAAAAGATGGAGGCGATCCGCGCCGCGTCTGAAGATCTGGTCAAAGGTATTGACGGTGTTTCATCCGTATCCGCCTTGTTGACGGCCCACGAAGACAAAGGGCCGCCACCCAGTTTGAAAGTTGGTAAGCATCCAACCCCACAAGCGGGGCCACAGGCCATCCCGGGCGTGAAACGCATCATCCCCGTTGCGTCTGGTAAAGGGGGCGTTGGCAAATCCACAGTTTCTGCAAATCTGGCGGTTGCTTTGGCGCAAAAGGGTTGGAAAGTCGGTCTTTTGGATGCAGATATCTATGGGCCCAGTCAGCCGCGCATGATGGGGGTGAACCAACGCCCGGCCAGTCCTGATGGCAAAACGATTATTCCACTTAAGGCACACGGCGTGACGTTCATGTCCATCGGCCTGATGTTAGAGGCAAACAAAGCCGTGGTGTGGCGCGGACCAATGTTGATGGGCGCGTTACAACAGATGTTGCTGCAGGTGGAGTGGGGCGAACTTGATGCCCTGATTGTTGATTTGCCGCCCGGCACTGGGGACGTACAGTTAACCCTTTGTCAAAAGGTTCCTGTCACTGGTGCGGTCATTGTTTCCACGCCCCAAGACGTTGCCTTGATTGATGCGCGCAAAGCGTTGGATATGTTCGCCACTTTAAAAACGCCCATCCTTGGGTTCATTGAAAACATGAGCCAGTATATTTGTCCAAATTGCGGGCATGAGGCGCATATTTTCGGAAATGGCGGCGTTCAATCCGAAGCAGAGTCATTGGACCTTCCGTTTCTTGGTGCATTGCCGTTGGATCTGTCCGTTCGATTGGCTGCGGATAACGGTGAGCCAGTTGTGTTGGAAGGCGGCCCCGTGTCTGACGCTTATGGCAACCTAGCTCAAGCCATCATGGATCGGGCCTGAACGCAAAGCCGAATTCCAACCTTACGGGAATTCGTGGGATAGATTCGAAAAATCAGGATATTGTGCCTGATGGGCGGGTGGATTTGATAAATTCCTAGCCGAAAAACTGCCATTTTCCTCAATAAATTAGGTATTTTCTCAAAAATACGGGATTTTATGGGAAAAATTTGGGAAAAACTTAACATACTATATGTAGTGTTTAATCCTCGCTATGGGTGGTACATTTATTTCATTGTTCTCTTTGTGTTCTGGTGATGTGTCGATCTAAGTTATTGAAACTTCCCAATATTTCCCGTAATTCCCCAAAAATTCTATTGATTACCACGATTTCCCATGGCATACCGTCTTCATCGGATCGAGACTAACAAGATCAATAAGCGGCGCTAAGACCGCAAAGGCGAAAAGCAGGTTTTATACAGGCACCTCGAATTCGATCAAAGAGATCCGGCGCGCATGCGAGCAGACATCCCCCCAGGTGGCGCGCGCAGCTGGACATCCCGCAAGGGACGAGGGCGGCGGATTGATCAGTGGCAGCAGATCAATCCGCCGTTTTTATTTGACGGGGCTGCGCGCCCCAAAACGTGAGTGAGGACCGCCCAAGTGGCAAGACGGTTCAGAGGTGAAAGCCACCATAAGGTGGATGGGAAAGGTCGGGTTTCGGTTCCGGCCTCCTTTCGCCGTGTGCTTGAGGCGGGCGATCCAAACTGGCGCGATGGCGACAATCCAGAGCTGGTAATTGTTTATGGCGATCATCGCCGGGCTTTCCTAGAGTGTTACACAATGGAAGCGATCGAAGAGGTTGATGCCAAAATTGCCGCCCTTCCGCGTGGATCCATGCAGCGTAAAATGCTGGAAAGATTGTTTTCAGGCCAATCCTTTCCAACAACGGTGGATGAAACCGGGCGTCTGGTTCTTCCTGCAAAGTTACGCAAGAAAATCGATCTTGAAGCAGAGGCGTTTTTCATTGCTGCTGGGGATACTTTTCAAATTTGGAAGCCTGAAACCTATGAGGCGGAAGAACAAGCAAAAACAGAGGCTTGGCTTGATGAGTTGCCAGAGGATTTTGATCCATTAATCTATTTGGATGAAGGGCCTGCAGTGGGTGAAGGCGGTGACTGAAATCCCGCACATCCCAGTGCTTATCGATCCGTTGATCGAGGCTGTGACACCCGTGAAAGGGGTTTGGATTGACGCAACTTTTGGCGCCGGTGGTTACACACGGCGCCTTTTGGCTGCTGGGGCAGAGCGTGTCATCGGCATCGATCGCGACCCAACTGTGCGTGAATTGAACGCCGATTGGATGGATGACCGGGTTTCATTGGTAACAGATACATTTTCCAACTTAGACAAAGTGGTGGGTGTGGCGGACGGTGTCGTTCTGGATTTGGGCGTTTCATCCATGCAAATCGATCAAGCCGACCGAGGGTTTTCTTTTCAAAAAGATGGTCCTTTGGATATGCGGATGGGCGATAATGGGCCAACGGCCGCAGATTTGGTAAACAGCCTAGGAGAGGTAGAGCTTGCCGAAATCCTCTATGTATTTGGCGAAGAACGCGCATCGCGCCGCGTCGCCAAAGCAATCATAAAGGCACGCCAAGACTCTGAAATCACACGCACCTTGCAATTGGCGGAAATCATCAGTGGTGTTTTACCACGCCAAAAGCCAGGTCAATCCCACCCCGCAACCCGCAGTTTTCAAGCCATTCGCATTGCGGTGAATGCGGAGTACGATCAGTTATCACAGGGTCTTAATGCGGCCGAACGCGTTTTGTCACCGGGTGGGTTTTTGGCCGTTGTCACCTTTCATTCTGTCGAAGATCGCATTGTTAAACGCTTCTTCCAAAATCGAGGTGATAGCAAAGCCGGAAGTCGACATGCGCCAGAGGTGGAGGCTGTGAAAGGCACCTTCGCGCCGATCACGCGCAAAGCGATCAGTGCATCAGAGCGAGAGGTTCAATCCAACCCTCGGGCGCGGTCCGCCCGCCTTCGGGTTGGGCAACGGACCAATCAACCCATTGAAAAACAAGATAATTCTAGAATTGGTGTGCCGGAACTTCGGCAAAGGGGGGCGGCATGAAAGGTGTGATCCTAAGCCTTGTGGTGGCGTTTGTGATGGTTTTGGCGGTGTGGGCTTATTCTGAAAATTACACCACGCAGCAATCCTTGGATGAGGTAAGTGCATTAAACCGCGACATTGCCAGCGCCAAGGCCCGCCTTCGGGTTTTAAATGCTGAATGGGCATGGCTAAACCGGCCTGAAAGATTATCCGAATTGGCACGTATCAATTTTGAAGCACTGGAATTGTTGCACCTTAACCCCAATCACTTCGCCAAAATTGATGACATTCCCATGGCCCCCGCTGGTTTGCAGGGCGTGACTGATATTATGGCCCGTGAGGTGCAGGAATGATCAGAAAGCCCCTTCGCCCTTTGGCGGCGGTATTTTCCGCCCGCGCCGCCGGTCAAAACCCAGATGAGATTGAGGCAGCCAACACCAAAGAACGCGCTTTGGCCCTACAAGAGAGCCTTTTGACGACGACGCGCCGTCGGCTGTGGCTTTTGACGGGAATGTTTTTGTTCGCTTATGTCTTGATTGCCGTGCAAATGGTCAGCCTTTCCGTGTCTGATCCAGTTGAACCACGCGCCCGCGCGACGGGATCCCCGATCTTGGCCAGCCGCGCGGATATCATCGATCGTAATGGGCGCGTATTGGCGACCAACATTGATACCTTTTCGGTTTATGCCCATCCGCAACAAATCATCGACAAACCTTTTGCAGCCCAACGATTGGCCGAGATTTTTCCAGATTTGGAAGGCCCTAAACTTTTGGAACGCTTTAACGGAAGCCAAAAGTTTATGTGGATCAAAGGCCACATCAGCCCCGAAGAAAAACAAGCAGTGCATGATATCGGTGATCCCGGCCTTCTTTTTGGGCCTCGTGAAATGCGCTTGTATCCCAACGAAGCGATTGCAGCACATGTTTTGGGCGGGGCAACCTTTGGGGAACAAGGCACACATTCCGCCGAAGTTGTGGGTGTTGCAGGCGTTGAAAAATCATTTGACGAATTTCTTCGCGATCCAGCGCATTCGGGTAAACCGCTTCAGCTGTCGTTGGATTTGACAGTTCAAGCCGCCCTTGAAGACGTGTTGTACGGCGGCATGAATATTATGAACGCCAAAGGCGCATCAGCCGTATTGATGGATGCAAACACAGGGGAAATTGTGGCATTATCTTCTATCCCCGATTTTGATCCTAATAAGCGACCGCAGGTTTTGACGGAAGGGGCCCAAGACGATAGCCCGTTGTTCAATAGGGCCATTCAAGGGATGTATGAGCTTGGGTCTGCATTGAAAATTTTCACGGTTGCACAGGCGCTTGAGCTTAACTTGGTGAACTCGAACACCAAAATTGACACCCGTGGCCCTTTGCGTTGGGGACGGCACAAAATCAAAGATTTCTCGAACTATGGGCCCAGTTTGTCGACCAAGAAGGTGATCGTCAAATCATCCAACATCGGAACCGCGCGGATTGCGATGATGATTGGGGGCAAGCGTCAAAAGGCGTTTTTGGAAGAACTTGGTTTTTTAACCCACACCCCAATTGAAACAATAGAAGGGCCCACAGGGCGCCCGCAGTTTCCTAAAACGTGGTCAGAGATTTCTACAATGACCATTTCATATGGTCACGGGATTTCAACGTCACCGGTTCATCTAGCAGCGGCCTATGCCTCTGTCACCAATGGGGGGACGTTGGTTCGTCCGACTCTGATCAAACAAACCGATTATCAGCGCGGACCGCGCGTTGTGTCTGAACAGGTGTCTATGCAGGTGCGTGATATGTTACGCGCTGTCGTGACTGAGGGCACCGCAAGTTTTGGCGAAGTTCCGGGGTATGCTGTTGGTGGAAAAACTGGGACAGCTGACAAACCAAAACCAAGTGGTGGATATTACGATGACAAAGTCATCGCGACATTCGCCAGTATATTTCCAAGCCATGACCCGAAATATGTACTGATACTCAGCCTTGATGAGCCTGAGGATCGCACTGGGCCAAAGGTGCGACGAACAGCCGGTTGGACGGCGGTCCCCGTCGCGGCAGAGGCCATTCGCAGGGTTGCGCCCCTGTTGGGCGTGGCGCCAGATGTTGATCCAAGTGCCAAAGGCGGTGTAACGCTGGCGTCGCACTGATTGGGTGACTCGAACAGCTTGGGGGCGTTCATGGAAAAGATGTTGTCAGATCTTGGCCTTACGCCAACGCGCGGGGCAAATGTGCCTGTCACAGGATTGGCCGTCGACAGCCGCGAAGTCGAAAATGGTTTTCTATTTGCGGCACTTCCGGGAAGTCGAGTTCACGGGGGTGAGTTCATTCAATATGCGTTGCGGCAAGGCGCTGGCGTCATTTTAACGGATGCCACTGGCGCCGATATCGCGAAAGAACAACTGGATCAAAGCGAAGCAACATTATGTATTGCTGAAGATCCACGCCAAGCGCTTGCATTTGCGGCTGCGTTGTTCTTTGGGTCCCAGCCCAAAACAATGGTGGCGGTGACAGGGACGAATGGAAAGACGTCGATCTCTACGTTCTGTCGCCAGATATGGGAGGAGATGGAGCTTCAAGCCGTGAACCTGGGTACCACCGGTGTTGAGGGCAGCTGGACGGCACCCCTCAGCCATACAACACCAGAGCCCATCACATTGCACAGAACCTTGGCCGCCGCGGCCGAAGCGGGTGTTACACATGCAGCCATGGAAGCTTCGTCCCATGGTCTGGAACAAAGTCGATTAGATGGTGTGTCCTTGATGGCGGCTGGATTTTCCAATTTCACCCAAGATCACCTTGATTATCACAAAACCTTCGAAGCCTATTTTGAAGCCAAGATGGGGCTGTTCCGCCGCGTTTTGGCCGTTGACGGGGTGGCGGTCGTCAATGTGGACGATCCAAAAGGGAAGGAAGTTGTGAAAATCGCGCAATCCGCTGGCCACTCCGTTTTGCGGGTGGGGCGGTCATTGGATGCCGATTTAAAGCTCTCTGCACAACGATTTGATGCCACGGGGCAAGATCTTTTGTTTTCTTGGAATGATCGCCCCTATCAGGCACGTCTGCCGTTGGTTGGGGGCTTTCAAGGTGAAAATGTTTTGTTGGCGGCTGGTTTGGTCATCGCATCCGGCGGCGCGGCAACAGAAGTTTTTGATGCCCTGCAAGCGGTTCGCCCGGTGCGTGGCCGAATGGAACTGGCGGCAACGCGTAAAAATGGCGCTGCTGTCTATGTTGATTATGCCCACACACCCGATGCAGTTGAAACAGCGCTTAAGGCGTTACGGCCGCATGTTATGGGGCGGCTGATTGTCGTTGTTGGTGCCGGGGGAGATCGAGATCCCGGAAAACGCAAACTGATGGGGCAGGCGGCAACCGAAAAAGCCGATGTGGTGTTCGTGACAGATGACAACCCGCGCACCGAAAACCCAAATGATATCCGCGCCATGGTGTTGTCTGGTGCCCCTGAAGCAACTGAAGTTGCAGATAGGGCCGAAGCGATTTTGCGTGCGGTCGATACGCTTGGCCCCGGTGATACACTTTTGATTGCGGGCAAAGGACATGAAACGGGACAGATCGTGGGTACAGATGTCTTGCCTTTTGATGATGTGGAACAAGCCAGCATCTCTGTTGCGGCCTTGGATGGAGATTTGGCATGACACTTTGGACATCTTCAGATGCCGTCGCTGCAACCGGTGGAACAACCAATCAAGAATGGTCAGCCAACGGTGTTTCAATCGATACACGCACCCTTGAAAAAGGGGATTTATTTGTTGCCCTCAAGGATGTTCGGGATGGGCACGATTTCGTTGCACAAGCCTTGGCCAAAGGGGCATGTGCGGCGATGGTAACGCATAAGCCCGATGATGTATCAAATGATGCCCCCCTTTTAATTGTGGACGATGTTTTGGCGGGATTGGAACGATTGGGGGCTGCTGCACGTGCGCGCACCACCGCTCGAATCGTGGCCGTCACGGGATCGGTTGGGAAAACCACGACCAAAGAAATGTTGCGCACGGTTTTGTCGTTTCAGGGGCGAACACATGCATCCGTGGCAAGTTACAATAATCATTGGGGTGTGCCTTTGACTTTGGCCCGTATGCCAAAAGAAACAGAATTCGGTGTGTTTGAAATCGGTATGAACCATCCCGGTGAGATCGCACCCCTGTCAGAACAAGTACGTCCCCATGTTGGAATGATCACGACGGTTGCTGCGGCCCATCTTGAGGCTTTCGGCAATATAGAGGGGATTGCTGCTGAAAAGGCTGAAATTGTTGCAGGTCTTGAACCGGGCGGGGCCGCAGTTTTACCGGCTGATGTAGATACCGCCCAGATTTTGGTGGATCGCGCCCAGCAAGCAGGCGCAACAATGATTGGTTTCGGGGAAAAAGCTGACGCGTTCAAATTGCTGGACGTCCAAATCAACGACAGTGTCACAATTATTCGGGCCGTTTTAAGAGGCCAGCCGGCCATGTTTAAACTTTCGACACCCGGCCGGCATTTTGCATTGAATGCATTGGGTGTTTTGGGGGTGGTAGAGGCGTTGGGCGCAGATCCGGGGCGTGCGACAGTCGATCTTGCACGTTGGCGACCCTTTGCAGGCCGCGGTCAACGTGAAACGGTGGATCTTGATGTTGCAAACGGACTTTCATTTGAATTGATTGATGATGCCTATAACGCAAACCCAACGTCATTGGCCGCCGCGCTTGAGGTGCTTGCATCTGCGAATGTCGAAGGAAAAGGACGTAAGATTGCAATTTTAGGCGACATGCTGGAATTGGGTGCGGATGAATTGGAAATTCACGCAACAATGGCGAAGAACGCGCATTTGCAACTTTTGGATCAAGTACATTGCGTTGGTGAACGCATGAAGGCATTGTTTGATGCCCTTCCATCCGATTTGCGCGGAACATGCGCCGCCACCAGCCAAGATATGGATGCCGTCCTTAAAGACATGGTTGGCCCCGGCGATATTGTGCTGGTGAAGGGGTCAAATGGGTCGAAGGTCTCTAGGCTTGTTGACGGGCTGCGAAATCTGGGGCATCGGTAGCAGGGCTTAAGGCAAAGGAACGCAAGATGTTGTATTGGTTGACCCTCCTGTCTGATGGTGGGGATTTCTTTAATTTGTTTCGCTACATCACGTTTCGCGCCGGCGGTGCATTTATCACAGCTTTGATTTTTGGGTTTGTTTTTGGAAAACCTTTGATCAACATGATGCGCCGGACCCAAGGCAAAGGGCAGCCAATTCGTGACGATGGCCCAGAAAGCCATTTTTCCAAAGCCGGTACCCCAACCATGGGGGGGGCCTTGATCCTTGGGGCATTGGTGGTTTCAACTCTGCTTTGGGCGCGCCTTGATAATGGGTATGTCTGGGTTGTTTTGTTGGTCACTTTGGGGTTTGCGGCGATTGGCTTTGCCGATGATTATGCCAAGGTCAGCAAACAAAATACCGCTGGTGTGTCTGGACGTGTGCGTTTGGGACTTGGGTTTTTGATCGCACTGGCGGCGGGGATTGCGGCGTCTTATTTGCATCCTGAAAATTTGACGAACACAATTGCATTGCCTGTTTTGAAAGATACCCTGTTGCCCATTGGCATCCTGTTTTTCCCTTGGGCAATGCTGGTGATCGTTGGTTCGGCCAATGCCGTAAATTTGACAGATGGTTTGGATGGGCTGGCGATCATGCCCGTCATGATCGCGGCTGGTGCACTTGGGGTTTTGGCTTATGCCGTGGGCCGTGTGGATTTCACCCAATATTTGGACGTTGCATATGTTCCCGGCACTGGGGAAATCTTTGTATTCACGATGGCCTTGGTTGGCGGTGGTCTTGGATTTTTGTGGTACAACGCGCCACCCGCCGCAATTTTTATGGGCGACACAGGGTCATTGGCCTTGGGTGGTGGTCTTGGTGCCATTGCTGTTGTCACCAAGCACGAGATTGTTTGGGCCGTGATCGGCGGTGTTTTTGTGGTTGAGGCGCTGAGCGTGATCATCCAGGTGTTTTGGTACCAACGCACCGGAAACCGCGTATTCTTGATGGCCCCGATCCATCACCATTTTGAAAAGAAGGGGTGGCCTGAAAGCCAGATTGTCATTCGATTTTGGATTATCGCCTTGATCTTGGCGATGATTGGGTTGGCCACATTGAAAGTTCGCTAAAAGTACATCCGCAGCGCATGCATGTTAAATTCAAATGGCAGAAAGGCGATTTAGATGATCCCTGTTCAAGGCGTTTCCGGGCTTAAGGTTCTTGTGCTTGGTATGGGGCGATCTGGATTGGTTGCGGCTAAGGCGCTTGTCGCTGGTGGTGCAGATGTGGTGTGTTGGGACGACAGTGCACCGGGTCGCGCGCGTGCAGAAGAAGAAGGATTGGTTTGCGCAGATCCTTTGAAGGGCGGTTTGACAGGTGCGGCCATGTTGATCACGTCACCGGGGATCGCGCATCTTTATCCCGCGCCACATCCAGCCATCGCAGAGGCGTTGAAGATCGGGGTGCCCGTCGACAATGACATCGGGCTGTTTTTTCGATCTTTTGCGACACGGGCTTGGGATCATTTTGATACGCCGCCTCGGGTTGTGGCTGTGACAGGATCGAACGGGAAATCGACGACCTCTGCATTGATTGATCATTTGTTACGCCATGCAGGGCACCAAAGTCAGCTTGCGGGCAATATCGGGCGTGGGGTTTTGGATTTGGATCCTGCCGAGGATGGCGATGTTGTAGTGCTAGAACTTTCTTCTTATCAGACCGAATTGGCCCGTTGCCTGACGCCTGACATAGCGGTTTTCACAAATTTGTCGCCTGATCATTTGGATCGGCATGCGGGGCCGGGTGGCTATTTTGCCGCCAAAAGACGCCTGTTCGCAGAGGGTGGACCAGATCGCGCCGTCATCGGAGTGGATGAAATTGAAGGTCAGTTCATGGCCGGTCAACTGGCCGATAGTTTGGTTGATGACAGGGTCATCCGAATATCCGTGTCACAAAAGCCAGCCGACAGCGGGTGGTGGGTTACAGTTAAGAAGGGTTTCTTGGCTGAAACGCGCAAAGGCAAACAAGTTGCATCCATTGATCTGCGCGGCGTGGCAGGATTGCCGGGTGCACATAACCACCAAAATGCCTGTGCGGCTTATGCAGTTCTGCGCAGTTTGCATGTCGCCCCAAAGGTGATCGAGGCGGGAATGCACAGCTTTACGGGTCTTCCACATCGCAGCCAAACAGTACGTGAATTAAATGGCGTCACTTTCGTCAACGATTCAAAGGCCACCAATGTGGACAGCGCTGCCAAGGCGTTGGGTGCCTTCAAGAATATTCGTTGGATTTGCGGCGGGTTACAAAAAGAGGGTGGCCTTTCGGGATTGGGTGATGGAACCGCCAATGTTCGCAAAGCCTATGTCATTGGCCGCGAAGCGGAAGATTTTGCCCGACAGCTTCCTATGGACAGTGCGATTTGTTCCACAATGGATGCAGCCGTGTCGCAGGCCCATGCCGACGCAGAGCCGGGGGACGTGGTCCTTTTGGCGCCCGCTGCGGCAAGTTTTGATCAGTACAACAGCTTTGAAGCGCGTGGCGACGATTTTATCGCCTTGGTAAACGCCCTTTAAAGACGGGATTTGATGGTTTGGGCGGCAACCCAGCCCGACGACCAAGCCCACTGAAAATTGTATCCCCCCAACCACCCAGTGACATCCACGCATTCACCAATGAAAAACAGATTTGGAATGTCCCGGGATTCCATTGTTTGAGAAGAAAGCGCATCGGTGTCCACACCGCCGACCATGACTTCGGCTGTGCGATACCCTTCTGTGCCGGATGGGGTAAGTTGCCATCGGGTTAAGCGATTTGAAAGTTTGCTTAAGTTGTCAGTTGAAAAATCTGCGATCCGATCGGGAAGGGATAAATCATCCAAAATAACTGGGATAAGCCGACTGGGCAGATATCCCGCCAAGACACCTGCGGCTGATTTGCGCGGTGTATCGCGGCGCGCAGTGGATATTATGGTTGCAATGTCAGCGGGTGCCATAAGCGAAATTTCAATGGGGTACCCTTCGGTCCAATAGCTTGATGTTTGAAGGCTTGCCGGACCAGAAAGACCCCGATGCGTAAACAGCAGCGCTTCTTCAAATTGCTTTTGGTTGGCAATCATTTTGCAGGGGGCTGAGACACCCGCAAGCGATTTGCACATCTCAAGCTTTTCGCCAGAAAAGGTGTAAGGCACCAATCCCGCACGGGTTTGTGTGACGGGAAGGCCGAATTGTTGCGCCAATCGTAATCCAAAATCCGTGGCACCCATTTTGGGTATGGGTTTTCCACCGGTTGCCACAACCAAATTGGAGGCGGTGACGCCCAATAATTTCCCATTGGAGTTCAGGGTGACCCGAAAGCCCTTTTCGATTTTTTCAACTTTGGTGATGGCAGTATTCGTTTTGATCTGCCCACCTGACGTTTCGATGGGCCGCACAAGCATAGAAATAATGTCCTTGGCGGAATGATCGCAGAAAAGCTGACCAAGCGTTTTTTCGTGATACGGAATCTCTGATCGTGCCACCCAATCTATGAAATCCCACTGGGTGTATCGGGCCAGCGCCGATTTCGCAAAATGCGGGTTATTTGAAATGAAGTTTTCCGCGCTAGCGTAAAGATTGGTGAAATTACAGCGACCGCCACCTGAAATCCGGATCTTTTCACCGACGGCCTTGGCATGATCAACAACCAAGCAACGTCCCGGTGTATGCGCGGCGCACATTAACCCTGCCGCACCCCCGCCCAAAATAATTGTATCAAAGTCCATATCGTGGCGGTTTGGCCGCTTTTGCCCGAAAGGCAAGGGTAAACAGACTGGAAACGTCAAAAAAAGTTTGATATACCATCTCTTAAGCACCCGAAAATGGGGCAGTAGAACAGGCATTTTCACGATGGCCGATTTGGCATTCGCCCACCCGGATGAGGTGGAACGTGACGCGATTATACCGCGCTGGTGGCGTACAGTGGATCACTGGACGTTGATGAGCGTTCTTTGTCTTTTTGCTTTGGGAATGATCCTTGCGATGGCGGCTTCGCCACCCTTGGCCGCGAAAAATGGGTTGCCAGCTTTTCACTATGTGGAACGTCAAGCAATATTTGGTGGTGCGGCCTTGGTCGTGATGTTTCTAACCTCCATGATGGATCCGCGATCAGTCAGGCGTTGGGCAACCATAGGGTTTGTTTTCAGCTTGGCGGCTGTGATCCTGTTACCAGTTTTTGGCACAGATTTCGGCAAAGGTGCGACGCGTTGGTATTCTTTGGGGTTTGCTTCCGTGCAACCGTCAGAGTTTTTGAAGCCTGCTTTTGTTGTTTTCGCTGCTTGGATGTTGTCAACAATACAAGATCCCAAAGCCCCGCCGGGCCGCGTTATTTCGTTCGTTTTGGCGGTTTGTATCGCTGGCATGTTGGCATTGCAGCCTGATTTTGGTCAGGCGGCGCTTGTTATGTTCGGTTGGGGCGTCATGTATTTTGCGGCTGGTGCGCCTTTGATTTTATTGTTGGCCATGGCAGGTGCGGCCGTGTTTGCAGGTACAATCGCCTATAACAATTCTGAACACTTTGCGCGACGCATTGATGGCTTCCTAAGTTCTGATGTCGATCCCACAACCCAGCTTGGGTATGCGGCAAACGCCATCCGCGAAGGCGGCATGTTTGGGGTTGGTGTCGGGAATGGCACGGTCAAAATGTCCCTGCCGGATGCCCACACAGATTTTATCATTGCCGTTGCTGCCGAAGAATATGGCATGGTGATGGTTCTTTTGATTGTCGGCCTTTACGCCGCAATTGTATTGCGGACCATTCTACGCCTCACGCATGAGCGTGATCTTTTTGTACGATTGGCATGCACTGGATTGGTGGCTGTGTTCGGTGTGCAAGCAATGATCAATATGGGTGTTGCTGTGAGATTGTTGCCTGCCAAGGGTATGACGTTGCCATTCGTAAGCTATGGTGGATCCTCTTTGATTGCTGGGGGATTGGCGGTTGGGATGATCTTGGCGTTTTCAAGAACACGCAATCAAACGGGGCTGATCAAACGGCCGTCACGGGGGATCTAGATGTCAAAGCCATTGTTGGTATTGGCCGCAGGCGGTACGGGTGGGCATATGTTCCCGGCCCAAG
Organism: Planktomarina sp.; assembly: GCA_020630015.1. Lineage (GTDB taxonomy): Bacteria > Pseudomonadota > Alphaproteobacteria > Rhodobacterales > Rhodobacteraceae > Planktomarina. The sequence goes on from JAHDCF010000007.1 coordinate 64,777, forward strand.
CGTTGGCTGAACATATGTTGCAAAAGGGGTGGCGCGTGAAGCTGTCCACCGATGATCGGGGTGCCCGATATACAGGTGGGTTTCCATCAGAAGTTGATATTGAGGTTGTTCCCTCAGCCACATTCGCCCATGGCGGCCTGAAAAATAAGCTGAAAGTACCTTTTCGCATTTGGTCTGGTTGGCGTACCGCACGCAAAAAGATGGTGGCAGATCGCCCCGCCGCGGTGGTTGGTTTTGGTGGATACCCCGCCATTCCAGCAATGATGGCGGCCAACAGTCTAGGTTTGCCGCGCATGATTCATGAGCAAAACGGTGTTTTGGGGCGCGTGAACCAAATTTTTGCCAAACGCGTTAACAAGGTCGCCTGCGGAACTTGGCCAACAGAATTACCTGATGGCGTTGAAGGTGTGCCCGTTGGAAATCCCGTACGCCAAGCGATTTTGGAAAAACATGGTGTGGATTATATTCCACCCGGCGATTATCCAATGTCGATCCTCGTGTTGGGCGGCAGCCAAGGGGCAACCATCCTATCAAAAGTGGTGCCAGCCGCACTTGCACAATTGCCAGAAGGACTACGCGATCAGCTTAGGGTTTCCCATCAAGCTCGCGCCGAAGATCTGGATGATGTTGTTTTGCAATACGAAAACGCGGGCATTCGTGCTGTGGTGGAGCCATTTTTTGATGATGTTCCTCAGCGATTGGGTGAAGCACAGCTTTTGATCAGCCGATCAGGGGCATCCACTGTCGCGGACTGTACTGTGATTGGTAGACCAGCAATTTTTGTTCCTTTGGCCGCCGCAATCCGAGATGAACAAACCGCCAATGCGCGGGAATTGGTAAATGCACAGGCGGCAATTCTGCTGTCAGAGGGGGATTTCACCCCCGAAAACTTGGCTGCAGAAGTGCAAGGCGTATTAACCCATGGTGATATTGCGGCAAAAATGGCCGCGGCGGCTTTACAATGCGCGCGTCCCAATGCAACTGCCGATCTGGCTGCATTGGTCGAAGAGATTTCCGGAGTTTCCTAAAACATGTCCCCCGTAACCAAATTGCCCGGTGATATTGGGTCCATTCATTTTGTCGGTATCGGCGGTATCGGAATGTCCGGTATTGCGGAGGTTCTTTTGGACCAAGGATACACTGTTCAAGGATCTGATTTGAAAGGAACAAAAATCACGGCGCGCTTGGCCGAATTGGGCGCAAAGATTTTTGAAGGACAACGGGCAGAAAACCTTGCTGGTGCAGAAGTGGTTGTAATTTCATCCGCCATTAAACCCGGTAATCCTGAGTTGGACGAAGCCCGCCGAATGGGTCTTCCCGTCGTGCGTCGGGCCGAAATGTTGGCTGAATTGATGCGCTTGAAGTCCAATATAGCTGTTGCTGGAACTCATGGCAAAACGACAACCACAACCATGGTTGCAACCCTTTTGCATGCGGGTGGTCTTGACCCCACTGTTGTGAATGGTGGGATAATTCATGCCTTTGAATCCAACGCCCGGACTGGGGCAGGGGAATGGATGGTTGTCGAAGCAGATGAAAGTGATGGCACTTTCAATCGCCTTCCCGCAACCATCGCAATTGTAACAAATATCGATCCTGAGCACATGGAGCATTGGGGGGATTTTGATGCGCTACGCCAAGGGTTTTTGGATTTTGTGTCCAACATTCCTTTTTATGGATTGGCCGTCTGCAATACCGATCACCCAGAAGTGCAGTCATTGGTTGGCAAGATCACTGACCGCCGTGTTGTGACATATGGATTTAATACGCAAGCGGATGTGCGCGGCACAAACCTTACCTACAAAAAAGGGCGCGCCTATTTCGATATCGCTTTGGCAAACGGTGATGTCATCACCGATTGTGTCCTGCCGATGCCTGGTGATCATAATGTCTCTAATGCGTTGGCGGCCGTTGCTGTGTCTTTGCATCTTGGATTGACCTACGATGCGGTGCGTTCCGCGCTGGAGGGATTTCGGGGGGTGAACCGACGTTTCACACGCGTTGGAGAGGTGGGCGGTATAACAATCATTGATGATTATGCCCATCATCCCGTTGAAATCACAGCAGTTTTACATGCCGCGCGCAAAGCCACCGATGGTCGAGTGATTGCCGTGCATCAACCGCATCGTTATTCACGCCTTTCGGATTTGTTTGAAGAATTCTGCGGATGTTTTAATGATGCTGATATTGTGGGGATCACAGATATCTTCGCCGCAGGGGAAGCGCCCATCGAAGGCGCAGACAGAGAAAGCTTGGTCGCAGGCTTGACGGGTCATGGTCATCGCTCTGCGATGTCAGTACCCGATGAAGCGGCATTAGAGCAATTTGTCCGCGATCATTGCAAGGCTGGTGATATGCTGGTTTGTCTTGGGGCCGGAACGATTTCCGCTTGGGCAAATGGATTGCCCGATAAGCTAAGCTAATCAGGCTTCCCGCGCGTTTGACACCACGCATGCATTTGTATCTATGAAGCAAGGCTTTTACATGGGGCTTGTTAAGCAATGACCATAATACCAACATCACGAGGCAAACTGACGGAAAACCGGCCTTTGGCGGATTTGACATGGTTGCGCGTTGGTGGCCCCGCTGATTGGTTTTTCCAACCTGCGGATTTGGATGACTTGTCAGAGTTTTTAAAGAAACTGCCCGCAGGGATTTCGATCTTTCCAATGGGTGTTGGTTCGAACTTGATTGTTCGGGATGGGGGCCTAAAGGCAGTTGTGATCCGGCTTGGACGTGGATTCAATGGCATTGAAATAGACGGAGATTTCGTCACATGTGGTGCCGGCTTGCTGGGTGCACATGCCGCCCGGAAGGCCGCTGATGCGGGTCTTGATCTAACGTTCTTACGCACCATTCCTGGCAGCGTTGGTGGGGCTGCACGAATGAATGCAGGGTGTTACGGCACCTACACCGCAGATGTATTTCATAAGGCAACGGCCGTAACGCGCGCGGGGGATGTTGTTGAGTTGACAGCGAATGATATGGGTTTTGCATATCGTCAAACCGACTTGCCTGAAGATTTGGTGATCACAAACGTGACTTTCAAAGCCCCCTTTGGTGATCCGGCAGATTTGCATCAACGAATGGAAGATCAACTGAAAAAACGGGATGAAACGCAGCCGACAAAAGATCGTACAGCGGGATCTACGTTCCGGAATCCAGCTGGATTTTCTTCAACGGGTCGCAAAGATGACACACATGAATTGAAGGCCTGGAAGGTCATCGATGACGCAGGATGTAGGGGTTTGACCTTGGGTGGGGCCCAGATGTCGCCCAAACATAGCAACTTTTTGATCAATATGGGTGACGCATCTGCAGCAGATCTGGAAGGATTGGGCGAGTTGGTGCGAAAAAAGGTTTACGAAAACAGCAAGATAGACCTAATATGGGAAGTGATGAGGGTCGGAGAACCGGCCCCGCTCAAAAAATAGCGCATAAGCGCAAATAAAATGGCCCCGGCAGAGGGCCGAAAAGAGGCGGATACAGTGGTGAGTTCGAGCAGGGCTTCCAAACATGTTGCCGTATTGATGGGTGGGCCTTCCGCAGAGCGGGAAGTCTCTTTGTCTACGGGGACAGAGTGCGCAAAGGCATTGCGCGATGCGGGTTTCACTGTGTCTGAAGTTGATGCCGGCCCAAATATTCTTGCAGATTTGAAAGCGCTGAATCCTGATGTGTGTTTCAACGCCCTTCATGGGCGTTGGGGTGAAGACGGATGTGTTCAGGGGATTTTGGAATGGCTTGGGATACCTTATACCCATTCTGGTGTTCTTGCTTCTGCTCTGGCCATGGACAAACAGCGCAGCAAAGATGTTTTCCGCGCTGCGGAATTGCCCGTCGTTGACAGCAAGCTGATCGCCAAGGCCGATATTACCTCGGACCATCCATTGCAGACACCTTATGTGATCAAGCCGAACAATGAAGGATCATCCGTCGGCGTTTATTTGGTCGAAGAAACGGCCAACACGCCCCCGGTTCTTTCTGCGGAAATGCCCGACATTGTCATGGTCGAAACCTATGCCCCCGGGCGGGAAATGACGACAACAGTTTTGGGGGATAAACCCTTAACAGTGACAGATATTTTAACCGATGCTTGGTATGATTTTGATGCTAAGTACAAAGAAGGCGGGTCACGTCACGTTGTGCCCGCTGACATTCCGGAACAGATATTTGACACGTGCATGGAATATGCCTTGCGGGCTCACACGGCCCTTGGGTGCCGTGGAATGTCACGAACCGATTTTCGGTGGGATGAAGAACGCGGTGTCGATGGTCTTATAATTCTTGAGACCAATACCCAACCGGGTATGACGCCGACGTCTTTGTCACCCGAACAAGCGGCGGAAGTAGGGATATCTTTCCCTGAGCTTTGCGCATGGTTGGTGGAGGATGCGTCATGCAACAGGTAGACCCTATTCGCACGCTGCAGGCCAAATATGCCGATGCGAAGCCGATGTCTTATGATCCTTCTCCGACGCGCATGGAATATCGCGCTCAACGGCTTTGGTTATCGCCATTTTTCAGGGCTTTGGTCCGCAAAGGTATTCCTGCGTTTGCAATTGCGTTTTTCGGACTGCAATATTTTATGGACAGCGGAAACCGCCAATCAATTAACACCGCCATGATGACGGCGGCCCAAACAGTTCAAAATCGCCCAGAATATATGATCAGCAGCATCGATATTCATGGGGCCAGTGCCGAATTGGCAGTTGAGCTGGAAGCGGAATTAAAAGTCGATTTTCCCGCTAGCACATATGACATTGATCTTGATGCGGTTCGTGCGGATTTGGAAGATCTTCCCGGTGTGGATGCCGCCGTATTGCGTGTAAAACCGGGTGGGGCATTGGATGTCACGGTGACAGAAGTTCCCGCGGTGGCGCTTTGGCGAACAATGGATGGTTTGAAGATGCTGTCTGGTGACGGTGTTGAATTGCGTTCGGTGACAGCCCGACGTGATTATCCTGACCTGCCCTTGATTGCAGGTGATGGTGCACAAAATTTGGTGCCCGAAGCGTTAGAACTTTTTGCTGAAGCGACACCCATTCAAGGTGCGCTGCGCGGAATGGTGCGCGTGGGTGAACGCCGCTGGGATCTTATTTTAGCTGGTGATCAGCGTATTTCGCTTCCCGAAAAAGATCCATCCGTAGCTTTGAAACAAATTCTGATCTTGGCGCAAACCAAAGATCTTTTGGCACGTCACATTACGGTTGTGGATTACCGTAATCCGCGTCGCCCAACCATCCGACTGGCCTCGGGGGCAACAGAGTCAGTCCAAAACACAACACCTGCAAGTCAAACGGGGACATCACAATGACCGATCCATATGAGTTACAGCGCACGTTGCGCACCATCCGCGAGGTTGCCCAACAACGCGGTGTATTGGCCGTCCTTGACATTGGAACATCCAAAATCGGGTGTTTGGTTCTGCGTCTTGATCAAGTGTATAAGGCGGATAACACAGACTTGGCTGTCCCATTTTCGCGACGCCAAGGGTTTCGCGTGATTGGGGCCGCGACAACCCGTTCACGCGGTGTGCGTTATGGCGAAATTCAAAACATGTCTGAAACCGAACGAGCCGTACGCACGGCGGTTCAAGCCGCGCAAAAAATGGCGAAAACCCGCGTGGATCAAGTGGTTGTATCATTTTCGGGTGGCACACCAAAGTCATACGGCTTGGCCGGCGAAGTTGAAGTCTTGGACCAAGTCGTTTCAGAGGCTGATCTGTCAAATGTCGTATTTGCATGCGATCACCCTCAATTAGGTCACGCACGTGAAATATTACACGCCCAGCCAGTGAATTTTGTATTGGATAATACGTCAGGTCTGACCGATCCAACGGGGCAGGCGGGGAATGTATTGGCCACTGATGTTCATCTTCTCTCTGTGGATGAAGACATTTTGCACAATATTTTTCACTGCATTGATCGCTGCGATCTGCAAATCGCTGGGGTCACGACATCTTCCTATATGTCGGCTCTGTCCTCATTGGTGGAAGACGAGCAAGAATTGGGCGCAGCTTGTATTGATTTCGGGGGCGGCAGCACCAGCATCTCAGTTTTTGTTAAAAAGCATATGATTTATTCGGATGTGGTTCGTCTTGGCGGTGATCACATCACGGGCGACATATCAATGGGTCTGCAAATTCCCATGACTTTGGCAGAACGGATCAAAACATTTTATGGCGGTGCCATAGCGACCGGAATTGATGATCGCGAAATGATCGATATCGGGGGTGACAGCGGTGATTGGGAACATGATCGCAGGCAAGTCAGCCGCGCCGAATTGATCGGCATCATCCGCCCGCGGATTGAAGAGATCCTAGAAGAGGTTCATGCGCGCCTTGGAGCCGCAGGTTTTGATCATTTACCCAGCCGACAAGTGGTTTTGACAGGGGGGGCAAGCCAATTGCCTGGACTGGATGGAATGGCGTCACGCTTCTTAGGGCACAACGTAAGATTGGGCCGACCGATGCGCGTTCAAGGCTTGCCTCAAGCGGCGACGGGACCAGCGTTTTCGACGGCTGTGGGTCTTGCGTTGCATGCGGCGGGCGGCCAACAGGAATGCTGGGATTTCGAAGCGCCACCAGAAGATCTTTCATCGCAACCGCTTAAACGTGCCCTTCAGTGGTTCAAAGAGAACTGGTAACCACCTCATGCTGTGTGTCATCGCCACAAATTGTGGGAAATATGGCAAAAAAGACAGTATTTTGGCATATTTGCGCTTTTTTTTGGTGACGGGCGCCCAGGAAAAGGGCTAACATACGACCAATATTAATGAAGGGCCGAGCAGTAACAAAGGCCCCATAACAGGCGGACGACTAATATGACCTTGAATCTTTCCATGCCTTCGCATGAGGAGTTGAAGCCGCGCATCACAGTGTTTGGTGTTGGTGGTGCCGGCGGTAATGCCGTGGATAACATGATCGAAAAAGCGCTGGATGGCGTTGAGTTCGTGGTGGCAAATACAGACGCTCAAGCGTTGCAAAATTCCAAAGCCCCAACGAAAATTCAAATGGGTGTTAAGGTAACCGAAGGGTTAGGCGCGGGTGCCAAAGCAACTGTTGGTGCGGCCGCTGCAGAAGAAAGCATCGAACAAATCGTCGATCAGCTTGCCGGCAGCCACATGTGCTTCATCACCGCCGGTATGGGCGGCGGCACGGGAACTGGCGCTGCACCCATTATTGCGCAAGCGGCGCGTGAATTGGGCGTTTTGACAGTGGGCGTCGTAACAAAACCGTTCCAGTTTGAGGGCGGCAAGCGCATGAGCCAAGCTGAGGCTGGCGTGGATGAGTTGCAGAAGGTTGTTGATACCTTGATCATCATCCCCAACCAAAATCTTTTCCGTTTGGCCAATGAAAATACGACGTTCACAGAAGCCTTCAGTCTTGCAGATGATGTTCTTTACCAAGGCGTTAAAGGTGTGACAGATCTGATGGTGCGTCCTGGCTTGATCAATCTGGATTTTGCCGATGTTCGCGCAGTGATGGACGAAATGGGCAAGGCCATGATGGGAACGGGCGAGGCCGATGGCGAAGATCGCGCCGTTCAAGCCGCCGATAAGGCCGTTTCGAATCCGTTGTTGGATGAAATCAGCCTTCGTGGTGCAAAAGGTGTGTTGATCAACATCACCGGTGGTTCTGATTTGACCTTGTTTGAGTTGGATGAAGCTGCGAACCGTATCCGTGAGGAAGTTGACGCTGATGCCAACATCATCGTTGGTTCTACTTTGGACACCACACTGAATGGTGCGATGCGCGTATCTGTTGTTGCAACTGGAATTGACGCCGAAAACGTCAGCCGCAACATCCCAATGCCGCAAAAAGAAACAGCTGATGTATCATCTTCTGTCGAAGAAGAAGCAGTTGCGGAAGAAAGCCCAGAGTTGTCTTTCATCGCGCCAGCGGCTGAAACGGTTGCTGAAGAAGTCGAGCCAGCACTTCCATTTGCAGCGACGGAAACGGAAGAAGTGCCAACTCCGGCGTATCAAGTGCAAGATGTGGCCAAAATCGAGGCTCCGGTCGAAGTTGCGCTTCAGCCTGTTTCAACACCAGTTGCTCAATCGGCTGAACCGTCACAAGACACGTTGGATCGTTTGCGCGCTGCGGTGGAAAAAACACCTGAAACTGCATATCAAGCACCCGCATCACACAATGCAAATGTTGAAGAACCAGTGCAGCCTGAGGTGGATGCTGGTCGTCCGCGGTTTGGTATTAATTCCCTTATCAATCGCATGACAGGTCAATCCACTGAGGCCGAGCAACCTCAAGCGGAAGTCGCGACCTATCAAACGCGGGCTGCAGAAGTGGTTGAAGATGTCGAAGATGAACGGGTGGAAATTCCTGCTTTCTTGCGTCGTCAAGCCAACTAAAGTAAGAAAATACTACTTGAAAAGGGCGCCTTTTGGCGCCTTTTTTATTTTTAAAACAAAATCTTAGACAAATTGTGGCAATTCTATGTCAAAGTGTTTCATTTGGTAGCAAAGCGTGAATTGTTTTGGCCGTTCAAAACGCGTATCACAGCGCAGGCATAAGAATGGGGCTTCATGCAACACACACTCCGGTCAAAGACCACCTTCAAGGGTGTTGGTCTTCACAGCGGTAAACCTGTGAAATTGACGGTGCATCCTGCCCCGGCTGAATATGGGGTATGGTTCAAGCGGACGGACGTCAGGCAAGGCGACCCGTTTATTCCGGCAAATTGGCAATACGCCATCCATACGCCTTTGTGTACGCGCTTGGAAAATGAGGATGGCGTGGCCGTTTCCACGGTCGAACATCTTATGGCGGCGCTTGCGGGGTGTGGTTTGACCAATGTTGTGGTTGAACTTGATGGTCCTGAAGTCCCGATCTTGGATGGCAGTTCGCTTGATTTCGTCCGTTCCTTTTTAACGACGGGTGTTGTTGAACAAAACGCGCCACTCCGGGCGATCGAAGTTTTGAAAACCGTTGAGGTTACGGCAGGCGATGCTTGGGCGCGACTTTCACCTGGTGATGGGTTGCGCATGCAATTTGAGATCGATTTCGTTGAAGACGCGATTGGCAAACAAAGTAAGACCTTGTCTTTGGCGAATGGTGCTTTCGTTCATCATCTTTGCGACAGTCGCACCTTTTGCCGTAACGCAGATGTTGAAAACATGCGTGCGCAGGGTTTGGCTTTGGGTGGTACATTTGAAAATGCGATTGTTTTTGACGGTGGCCAAGTTCTAAGTCCCGGCGGATTGCGCCACCAAGATGAACCTGTTCGTCACAAAATGTTAGACGCAATGGGCGACCTTGCTTTGGCCGGTGCCCCCATTTTGGGCCTTTATGAAGGGTACAAAGCTGGGCACACGCTGACCAATCGATTGTTGCAAGCTGTTCTGTCGGATCCGTCGAATTACCAAATGGTTGAATGTACCACGACGCAAGCCCAAAATTTGCCGGGTGCAGGGGTCAGTTCATCTGATTTGATCGAATTTAACACCTGATTTCCAAGACTAATTTTGTAAATCCCTCTTTCGAACCCACAAGATTTTGTGTTACGGTTTGCGTGCTGCTTTAAAAGGGATAATGATGCGCATTTTCCGGTCTCCTATCCTCTTCGTTTGGGTGCTGTGTCTTGCCCTGGTTGGGTGCGGCCTTAGCGATGAACCGACTGTCGACCTAGAGAATTATTCAGCCAAAGAAATTTATGATCGTGGCGAATTTGAGCTTCAGCGGAGACGCCCAGGTAAAGCTGCCTTTTTCTTTGGTGAAATTGAACGACTTTACCCTTATTCCGAATGGGCAAAGCGCGGTGTCATTATGCAGGCCTTTGCATATCATCAAGACAAAGACTACGAAAACAGCCGGGCAGCTGCGCAAAGGTACATCGATTTCTATCCGGCCGATGAAGATGCCGCTTATGCTCAATACCTTCTGGCACTCAGCTATTATGACCAGATTGATGATGTTGGCCGCGATCAGGGACTTACATTTCAAGCGCTGCAAGCCCTTCGTGTGGTGATTGAGCGTTATCCCGACAGTATTTACGCAAAAGAAGCCGCCCTGAAGTTTGATCTGGCATTTGATCACTTGGCAGCAAAAGAAATGGAAATTGGGCGCTATTACTTACGGCGGGGCCATTTCGCCGCGGCGATCAAACGCTTTCGGGTTGTGGTCGAGGATTTCCAAACAACAACCCACACCGCAGAAGCCCTGTATCGTTTGGTCGAAGGATACCTTTCGCTTGGATTGGTGGACGAAGCGCAGGCCGCGGGTGCCATTTTGGGTTTCAATTATCAGGATACCACATGGTACGAAGACGCTTTTGGTTTACTAACCCAAGAGGGATACAAACCACAGGCGACAGGTAACAACTGGTTGTCGCAGATTTATCGTCAGATGGTGAAGGGCGAATGGCTCTGACCAGAGTGAGGCCGAGATGCTGCGCGGTCTAAGTGTTAAAGATATTCTGATCATCGACCGGCTGGATGTGGATTTTCAACCGGGGCTGAATGTGCTCACGGGTGAAACGGGGGCCGGCAAATCCATTTTATTGGATTGTCTTGGATTTGTTCTTGGCTGGCGCGGACGCGCCGAATTGGTTCGACAAGGTGCAAAGCAAGGGGAGGTTACCGCTTGGTTTGACGTGCGGCAAAATCATCCGGTTATCGCAATATTGGCAGAAGCCGGCATTGAGATAGAAGATGAATTGGTTTTAAGGCGAACGAACGCGCAAGATGGGCGCAAAACCTCTTATATCAATGATCGTCGTTGTTCTGGAGATTTGTTACGTCGTGTTGGGGACACATTAATCGAATTGCATGGTCAGCATGATGACAAAGGTCTGCTGAATGTGAATTCCCATCGTGATCTTTTGGACGCTTATGCACAAAATCAACCAGAACTGGCTGCGTGCAAAGAAACATGGAACAACCTTCGTCATGCCCAAAAGACATTTGAAGCCCAATCAGAGCGTATGGCCGCAGCCAAAGCCGAAGAAGATTACCTTCGACATGCCTTGAAAGAGGTTGGGGACCTGGCCCCAAAACAAGGGGAAGAGGCAGAGCTGGATACAAAGCGGCGATTGATGCAAAGCGCCGAAAAAATTCGGGACGATATCCATCGCGCGCTACAAATCATGGGGCCAGACGCGGCCGAGGGCAATTTGGGTGATGCTGTCCGGTGGCTGGAAACAGCCGATGATAAGCTGGTAGGTTCTGATTTGGCGGCAGCATTATCGGGATTAACCCGTGCCATTTCTGAGTTGGGCGAAGCGCAGCAAATGGTGGAACGGTTTGCAGACAGCCTGAATTTCAATCCTTCAGAGCTTGAAATGGTAGAGGAGCGATTGTTTGCTCTTCGCGCGTTGGCGCGAAAGCATGAAATCCTTCCAGATGAAATACCCGATTTGTTTGAAAAATTAACGCAAAAAGTAGCAGAGCTAGACAACTCGGGCACATCCATGGCGCAATTGGAACAGAAGGTAAAAGATTGTGCAAACGCCTTTGATGCAGCGGCAAAGAAGCTTTCGCAAACCCGAGAAGCGGCCGGAAAAGCGTTAGATACCTCCATGTCCAAAGAACTGGCACCTTTAAAGATGGAACGAGCGGTTTTTCAAACAACGATGGAGGCTGGGTCCGCTGGGCCAAATGGCATTGATATGGTGTCGTTTCGCGTGGCCACAAATCCCGGTGCACCGTCCGGACCATTAAATAAAATCGCATCGGGGGGAGAGCTGAGCCGTTTCCTTTTGGCGTTGAAGGTATGTCTTACCGGGCAGAATTCAGGACTGACTTTGATTTTCGACGAAATCGATCGTGGTGTGGGGGGCGCCACGGCAGATGCGGTTGGTCGACGATTGGCCGAATTGGGGCAAGATGGCCAAGTGCTTGTCGTTACACACAGCCCCCAAGTTGCGGCCCTTGGCAATGCCCACTGGCGCGTTGAAAAATCAGTGGTGGATGAAGTGACCTTGTCCACGGTTGTGCCTTTGAGTGAAACTGAACGTGTATCCGAAATCGCGCGCATGCTGTCAGGTGATCGCGTCACGCCAGAGGCAAAGGCAGCAGCAAAAGCTTTGATGTCTGCTTAATGTTGCGACAAGGGACTAATTCACCCGAATAAGCTTTCCCGGATTCATGATGTTTTGGGGATCCAACGCCTTTTTAATTTGGGTCATCAAGGCCCAAGCATCCCCATGTTCTGCTGTCATATAGTCCAGTTTACCAATGCCGACCCCGTGTTCGCCGGTGATCGTTCCACCCAAGGCAATCGCCCGTTCAGCCATGCGTGAAGACAGATCAAGTGCTGCTTGTTTTTCTTTGGCATTCTCTGGATCAATCAGCAAAATGGCATGAAAATTCCCGTCCCCTACGTGACCCAATATGGGGCCGGGTATCAAGCTTCCTTCTATGTCTGCGCGGGTTTCATCGACAGCTTGCGCCAGTTTGGAAATGGGAACGCATACATCAGTAACAATCGCACGTGCGCCCGGTCTGCTGGCCAAGATCGCGTAATACCCATTATGCCGCATGGCCCATAATTTCTTTCGATCTTCGGCTTCGATGGCCCATTCAAATTCAGACCCTCCATGGTCTTTTACAATATCTCCGAACATTTGGGATTGTTCGGCAACTGCGGTTGGGCTTCCGTGAAATTCAACCATCAAATGCGGCAGGTTGGGCATTTCAGATCCGGAATATGCATTGAATGCCAAAGCTGTGGCCGCATCCACAAATTCAATTCTCGCCATTTGAATTCCGGTTTGGATTGTGGTGGTAACCGCGTCGACGGCATCTGTCATGTTTTGGAACGCACATATCCCCGCTGATGTTGCCTCGGGTTGGCCGTGCAGCCGCACTGTCAGCTCGGTGATCAGCCCCAAGGTGCCTTCCGCCCCAACAAACAATCCGGTCAGATCATACCCCGCAGATGATTTGCGTGCCAAAGAACCCGTTCGAATGGCTTTGCCATCAGCCGTCACCGCTTCAAGCCCCATTACGTTGTCACGCATCGTGCCATATCGTACGGCGGTGGTGCCAGATGCGCGGGTTGAGGCCATTCCACCCAAGGTGGCATTGGCGCCGGGATCAACCGGAAACATCAACCCCGTCGCACGCAATTCATGGTTAAGTGCCTCTCGCGAAATGCCCGGTTGTACGCGGGCGAACATATCTTCTTGGGAAATCTCCAGCAGGGCGTTCATATCCCTGAAATCAACCGTGACACCGCCCCTGACGGCGCTGGTTTGCGCCTCAAGTGAGGTGCCCACACCCCATCCAATCACCGGGCAGTCATGATCGGCGCAGATTGATACAATTCGTTGAACATCATCGGTGGATTTTGGAAATGCCACTGCATCCGGAGGCATGTTCCGGAAATGACTTTCACTTTGACCATGCAGTCGAAGCTCGGACAGGGATGTGGTGATTTGATCGCCGAAACTTTCTTTCAAAGCAGAGATCGCATCTTTGATTGCCATATCACCCTCCGTGTGTTTGCGTGCACAGTATCGGATTTCAGGGAATGTGAAAGATGGCTGGGGTGATCAAAGGATTGCTGGAAAAGTCCACGGGTGATCTGTCAAAAGCATGGGATGTTTTGCGGCAAAAGGGCCCCGGCGAAGTTCAATTTTGGTTCATCGCATTGATCGTTGGAATTTTTGCGGGTTTGGCCGCCTTGATGTTTCGGATCGCAATCGAATTCGGACAGGCCTGGATTTATAGAACCGACACAATCCTTCACGTTTCGTTGCCTTGGTATTGGATCGTACTGATCCCAACTTTGGGCGGGTTGTGTGTGGGTTTTATCCTAACGCGGTTCACCCCAGATGGCAGGGCACGCGCGGTTGCAGACGTGATAGAAGGGGCCGCCCTGCGCGACGGGCGAATGGAACGGAAGGCGGGGCTTGCATCCGCGCTTGCCAGTTTGGTCACGTTATCAACCGGAGGATCAACGGGGCGTGAAGGACCGGTTGTTCATTTGGCGGGGGTCATTTCAACTCGGGTTTCTGATCTCATAAAAGCGGATGGTGTCACCGGTCGTGATCTTTTAGGATGTGCGGTTGCCGCCGCCGTTGCCGCCAGTTTTAATGCACCCATCGCCGGGGCCCTTTTCGCGCTAGAAGTCATCTTGAGGCATTTCGCCGTGCAAACATTTGCACCGATTGTCATCGCATCAGTATCGGGGGCGGTGATCGGACGATTGGCATTTGGAAATATTACTGAATTTTCCTTGGCCACAACTGTGGCAACCGATTTCTATTTGGAATTGCCCGCGTTTCTGATTTTGGGCATTGTATGCGGCCTCGTGGCAGTCGCATTTATGCGCGGTATCTTTTTGGCCGATGATTTGGCAAATGCCGCGCAATCGAAATGGCATATCCCGGCGATTTTGCGTCCGGCAATCGCCGGCGTTTTGTTGGGCCTGATCGCGCTTGGGTTTCCCCACATTATTGGGGTGGGCTATGAAATGACGTCTCAAGCTTTAACGGGCGCGGTTGGGCTGCGTGATCTCATTGTTTTTGCGGTTGTCAAAGCGGTTGCCGTGGCGATCACCATGGCCGGGCGAATGGGAGGGGGCATTTTTTCACCATCCCTTATGATGGGTGCCATCACTGGTTTGGCTTTTGGGCTGGTGGCCACATCCGTTTTCCCCGGGGTGTCTGTATCGGCAACGTTGTATGCGGTGGCCGGTATGGGCGCGGTTGCGGCCGCCGTATTGGGGGCACCGATCTCCACAATTTTGATTGTCTTTGAATTAACGGGGGATTGGCAGGCCGCATTGGCCGTTATGGTTGCGGTGTCGCTGTCCACAGCGCTTTCATCCCGCCTTGTTGATCGCAGTTTTTTCCTGACACAATTGGAACGTAGGAACACGCATCTGGCCGCTGGACCACAAGCATATTTGTTGTCGACGCTGCCTGTCACAAACGTGATGCGTGATAAATCAGAGGATGGCCTTCCCACGTCAGAAGATTGCTGGAACCTTGTGGAACAAGGGCTTTATGTGGATGGCAATGCAAGTTTAGAAGTTGCGATGGGCGTTTTTGAAACGTCGAACTCCACCTATTTACCTGTCGTGACATTGGGGGGGGAAGATCAACCCCCAGAACTGTGGGGGGTTGTATATCACGTTGACGCACTGAAAGCTTTTAATCGGGCTCTTTTCGAAAAATCAGTGGAAGAGCATTCTTGAAAGTTTGGTCTAAACCTCTTCCACCGTAACTTTTTCATGGCCATAGAAAGCCAAATGGCCTTTGATTTCGGAAACTCCTTCAAAAGGATCGTCATAAGACCAAGCCGCATTTTCGATGGGGCCATTCTTTGTGTGAAGGGTGAAATAAGTCGCATCCCCTTTGTAAGGGCAATGGGTTGATTTTTCAGTGGCATCAAGAAACGCCATCGCAACATTTTCGCGCGGAAAATAGATCACTGGCGCGTGTCCATCTTCTGACAATTCCAATGCGGATTTGGTTTCACCGATGACGGCCCCGGCGGCACGAACGGTCCAACGACCGGGGATTTTTCGAATTCTGATTGTTTTGGTCATGCGGCATATCTACACCTGTTGGGGCCGCAATTAAATCGGTTTCGTGGCGTCCTCTAACCAAATTTCGGCATGTTCCGAAAGTTTGCCATTCAAAGTGGTGCGAATTTTCCGATGATAGTCATTCAACCAATCTCTTTCTTTTGGCGATAACAGATCAACCATGATCAACCTGCGATCAATTGGAACCAAAGTCAGGGTTTCAAACGACAGCATTTTGCGATCATCCGCGCCGGGCAGTGGGTTGGCATTTTGAACAGCCAAAATGTTTTCTATTCGTATCCCAAATTCCCCTTCGCGGTAATAGCCTGGTTCATTTGAAACAATCATTCCCGGGCGCAAGGGCACTTGACTGATGCGACTTATACGTTGGGGCCCTTCGTGCACGGAAAGAAAACTTCCAACTCCATGTCCAGTTCCATGATCAAAGTCGAGGCCAAGATCCCACAATGGTGCGCGCGCAAATCCATCCACATGTGCACCGGCAATCCCATCAGGAAAGCGCAGCATTGAAACTGAAATCATACCTTTCAAAACCGTGGTGAATAGGCGCTTCATTTCATCCGTCGGCACACCGATTGGCAGAACACGTGTAATGTCAGTTGTTCCACTGGGATATTGGCCACCGCTGTCGACCAAAAGCAGAGAGTTCATATCCAAAGCGCGGTCGGTATTTTCAGTGACGCGGTAATGAACGATCGCTCCGTTTGGGCCACTTCCACTTATGGTTTCAAAGCTGATATCATGGATATTCCCGATCTCGCGACGAAATTGTTCCAGCTTTTTCACAATTGATATCTCTGTCAACGTTTTGGTATCTTGCCCATCACACCAACACAAAAATTCAACATAGGCTTGCGCATCGGACACGTGGGCCTGTCTTGCGCCGGAAAGTTCCACATTGTTTTTGCACGCTTTGGGAAGGGCGCATGGATCTGCGCCGCGCATGGTTTTGGCTTCGCCTTTGGACAGTGCCGTAAAAACGGACATCGGTGCGGTTGAAGGATCTGCAATGACTTTACCAGTCATCCTTGAAAGATATCCTTCAAATTCTGACCAATCATGTTGGTGAATTTGGGGATCGGTTCCAAGGTCAGAGAATTTTTGCATATCCCCGAACAAGGCAACCAAGCCATCGGAATGTAAGACGGCAAAAGCTTGAACCAATGGGGTGCATGGCACATCCGCACCGCGAATGTTTAAGAGCCAACAAATGCTGTCTGGTTGGGTTAACACGGCGGCATCGGCACCCTGACTTTGCAAAGACTGCGACAACTCTTTCCTTTTTTCATTTGAAGATTTGCCGGCATATTCGGGTGGATGCGCCCAAGCTTTGTCGGCTGGTGGGGAAGGTCGATCAGACCAGATTGCATCAACGCCATTTGCAACAGATCGCAAGGTGACATTGTGTTCTCGTAATGCGGATTGAAGGGATGTGATCTGTTGTTCCGTATGCAACCAAGGATCAAAACCAATCACATCCCCGGACTTGGTGTTTTCAATAAGCCACGATTCCAAGGATGTTTCTGGCCAATGAACCGGGGTGAAATCTGCTGCCACTTGCGCCCGAACTTGGACACGGTAACGGCCATCAATAAAAATTCCAGCAATATGTTCAAGAACACAAGTAAATCCAGCTGATCCCGTGAACCCCGTCAACCAAGAAAGTCGTTCGTCGCAAGGGGCAACATATTCCCCTTGATGCCTGTCAGCGCGGGGCACCAAAAATCCATTTATGCCTTCATGTGCCATCCATTCGCGTAAAGCAGCCAGTCGCGGCGGCCCTTGATCGGGATGGGATGTGGCTGTGAATTTCTGAAACATGTTGCGCGCCTTCATTCATGTCTTATCAGAATGGGCCAAACATCCCGAACAGGCAATCACAAAGCCTAGCTGGCGCGTTTCATTCCCATGACCCGGGCCCGGGCGCGGGGATCATTGTCGAACAATGCCGCCAATTGCTCTGTCATGGCACCAGCCAATTGTTCAACATCGGTGATTGTGACCGCACGATCATAATAACGTGTCACATCATGCCCAATACCAATGGCAAGCAATTCAACTTGTTTGCGCTTTTCCACAAGGGCGATCACATCGCGCAAGTGTTTTTCCAAATAACTTGCTGGGTTGATTGAAAGGGTACTGTCATCCACAGGCGCCCCGTCAGAAATCACCATCAATATTTTGCGTGATTCACTGCGCGATACCATGCGACGGTGGGCCCATTCCAAGGCCTCTCCGTCAATGTTTTCTTTCAACAAGCCTTCTTTCATCATTAAGCCCAAATTTGGGCGCGCGCGCCGCCAAGGTGCGTCGGCACCTTTGTAGATGATGTGCCGCAAATCGTTCAGGCGACCCGGGCTTTGAGGGCGCCCCTCGGCCAACCATTTTTCGCGGCTTTGGCCACCTTTCCACGCGCGGGTGGTAAATCCAAGAATTTCAACCTTTACGGAGCAACGCTCCAAAGTTCGCGCCAATACATCTGCGCAAATTGCCGCGATGGAAATTGGACGCCCACGCATGGACCCTGAATTGTCTAACAACAGCGTGACACAAGTGTCACGAAATTCTGTGTCGCGTTCCACCTTGAACGACAGTGGGGTGGTGGGGTTGGCCACGATCCGCGCCAAACGCCCGGCATCCAGTGTACCTTCTTCTTGGTCAAATTCCCAAGACCGGTTTTGTTGGGCTTGCAATCGACGTTGGAGCTTGTTGGCAAGGCGGCTGACGGCACCCTTCAAAGGTTCCAGCTGTTGATCCAAATAAGCCCGAAGACGTTCCAATTCCTGCGGTTCGGCCAGTTCTTCGGCGCGAATTTCTTCGTCGAACTCTGACATATAGACCGTGTATTCAGGATCCGCCTCTGAGACAGGTTGTGGGGCAGGGGGTTCCAGTGGCGCTTCGCCATCTGGCATTTCTGCTTCTTCACCCATTTCCGTATCAGCCATGTCATCCAAGGTCACTTGGGCGGATGCGGCATCATCTTGCTGTTCTTGGCTTTGTTCGGGGCTGGCGTCGATGTCTTGATCATCATCATTGTCATCTTGACCGGTGCTATCTGGCTGTTCTTCTTCTTCCTGATCCGCGCCACCTTCGTCTTCGGACTCTTCATCTTCGGCATCTGGATCATCACCCAGCTGATCACCATATCCCAGATCGTCGATCATCTGACGGGCGAACTTGGCAAATGTCGCCTGATCTGACAAAGCATCTTCCAGATTGCCCAAACCTTCGCATTGCGCTTCGATGAAGTCACGCCAAAGGTTCATAACATTTGTGGCGCCTTCGGGCAGTTCTCTTCCGGTTGCCAAATGCCGCACAAGATATCCTGCGGCTTCGGCCAAGGGGGCTTGGGCAGCTTCAGTAATATCGCCAAACCCACGCCGCAGTGCCTCGTTGGCGATTTTGGCGTCAATATTACCGGCTGTGCCCGGCATGGCTTTGGCGCCAACGGCCTCACAGCGTGCGGTTTCCATGGCTTCAAAAATATCGCGCGCCATTTGGCCGCTGGGCATGTATTTGTTTGCCGTGGCTGGATCATGAAACTTGTGGCGCAAAGCCAAGGCGTCGGCGGTGCCTCGGGCCAACAGCACCTCTTCGCGTGTCATCCGGCGACTGACTTGCGGAAGCCGAATTGTTTCGCTGGTCGATCCTGGGGGATCAACCGAATAACTGACCGAAAGGTCAGCGTCATCCGCCATCACTTTGGTCGCTTCGGCAAGCGCCTTTTTAAATGGGTCAGCTGGGTTATCAGTGTTCTGGGCCATCACCCGGCCTCTTTTATTTTTTGTTCATAGACTTGGATACGATGATTGCAAAATTGCACATCCTTAACGAACCGGCCTAATTCACGTGTTGCAATGGTTTGATCGGTGGATTCGATGCCCGCAACATATTTTTCGTGTTCTTGCAAAATCCGCGCTTTCACCAAGCTTTCAGATGTTTCTTGCGGTGTCCCAAATTGTTCGGAATACTTTGCAACGGCTGTGACCGCCATGAATTCAGACGCATTGGAATACACATCGGTAAGTTGCGATGCGCGCTGTGCACCAATATCTGCCATCAACCTGAACACAGCACTGCAATGTGTGTCGATCAGATGCTGGTCTTCCTCGATGAATGTTTTATCCGACAAGGGTTGGGCGGCGCCTCCTGCACCCCAAAACAAGGTGGCGGCGGAAATCACCGTCACACACATCGCTTTGGAGGGCAAAAGGCAGACCATCAACCCAAGCTCAAACTCGCGGCTGACTCTGGCAGTTCTTCATCAAAACAACGCTGATAAAATTCCGCCACAGTTTGCCGTTCCAATTCATCGCATTTGTTTAGGAAAGACAAACGGAACGCGTACCCAACATTACTAAAGATTTGCGCGTTTTCGGCCCAAGCGATCACGGTGCGCGGTGACATGACTGTGGACAAATCGCCTGCCATAAATGCCGTGCGGGTGAAATCTGCGACTGTCACCATTTGTTTGACAGTTTCACGGCCCTTTTCAGTGTTGAAATGCGGGGCTTTTCCCAACACGATCGCGGTTTCGGCGTCGATGGACAGATAATTCAGTGTGCTGACCAAGCTCCAACGGTCCATCTGGCCTTGGTTGATCTGCTGGGTCCCGTGATAAAGACCCGTCGTATCCCCCAATCCAACGGTGTTCGCAGTTGCAAATATCCGGAAATATGGATGAGGCGTGATGACCTCGTTTTGATCCAGCAATGTCAGCTTACCGTCTTTCTCCAACACACGTTGGATAACGAACATAACATCTGCTCGACCTGCGTCATATTCATCAAAAACGATCGCAGTGGGGTTGCGCAGCGCCCATGGCAAGATGCCTTCTTGGAAGTCGGTGACTTGCTTGCCATCTTTGAGTTTAATCGCATCTTTCCCGATCAGGTCGATGCGGCTGATGTGGCTGTCCAAGTTCACGCGAACCGCAGGCCAATTCAAACGCGCGGCGACCTGTTCGATGTGGGTTGATTTCCCGGTGCCGTGATACCCTTGGATCATCACACGACGATTGTGAGAAAACCCAGCCAAAATCGCCAATGTTGTGTCTGGGTCAAACTTATATGTGCTGTCGATATCTGGAACACGGTCCGAATTTTGGGCGAACCCTTTCACAACCATATCACTTTCAATTCCAAAGACATCACGAACCGAAATATCTTCGGTTGGCTGCATGTCGATGTCCAAATCGCCGTTGGCCATTTTGGTCCCTTCCCGAGTCACATACCTGTCAATTGCCAACTGCAACATAATGCGCGGCGGGGCAAGGGGAAGGGGGAATCCGCTTGTCCATTGAAGGAATTTTCAACCGTGCTAAGTTGCAATGCGGGAGAGGTGAAGCTTGGCAGATCGTTCTGAAATCGAAGATTGGATTGCGCGTGTGGCATTGTCAGACCGTGCTGCGTTTGATCAGCTTTATTCTGCAACAAGTGCGAAACTTTTTGGGGTTGCTTTACGTGTCTTAAATGACCGTGCCCAAGCAGAGGAGGCATTGCAGGAAACATACATTCGAATTTGGCAAAAGGCGGGCCAATACAAAGTAAACGGCTTAAGCCCCATGACGTGGTTAATCACTGTCGCGCGAAATATCGCGATCGATAAAAAGCGTAAGCAAAAAACACCGACCGAAGAATTGCCAGAAACGATTGAGGACACCCAAATCGGGCCAGAAGCGGCGGCCATAGCCGCCAATGAGAATGAACGCTTGGCCGTCTGTTTGGCTAAGTTGCCTGACGATCAAGCAAACGCGGTGAAAAGGGCCTATATGGAAGGGGCAACCTACGCAGAGCTGGCTTCCGACTTTGGAATACCGCTTAATACGATGCGAACATGGTTGCGCCGCAGCCTAATCGCGCTGAGGGAGTGTTTGTCATAATGGCGGACTATAATTCAGATCAAGCGCTGGCCGCTGAATATGCCCTTGGTGTGCTCGAGGGTGCAGAAAAACGCGTCTTTGAGGATCGTCTCACGCGAGAGCCGGAACTTCGTGATATGTATGCCGCGTGGGCAGACGAGTTCTCTGTAATGGATACGGATGAAGTTGTACCACCAGATCACATAAAAGTGGCTTTGGATGAAAAAATATTTGGACCGCCGGCACCTTGGTGGCACAAATTCCGTCTTCCAAGTTTGGGCCTTGTGACGGCTGGTATCCTATTGTGCGTGTTTTTGTTTGCTTGGCCATCATACCCGGATCAAACATCAACGATGCGCGTTGACACATTTGCAATGCAAGCTGAACTTTACGAAGATGACCGTCTTTTGAAGGTCAGCATTGAACGGTCAGACCCGCCAGAAGGGCGGGATCACGAATTGTGGATTATCCCAGATGGCGAGGCGCCGATTTCGTTAGGCGTTGTTGCAGATGGGCAATTGATCATTCCCGACGAAATAAATCTGGCCGGTGCAATTTTGGCCATAACGGTCGAAGCGAAAGGCGGATCCCCTGATGGAAATCCAACATCAGCCCCCTTGGTTGCAGCTGGATTTGAACCCGTCTGAATTTTTTTTGAAACTTTTTTCTACCTTCCTGCGTGGCTTCGAATGTCCGGGTCAGAAAACCCGAGAACATAACCAAACAGGAGTTTCTTAAATGTCTATTAAAACACTGATCGCTGCCTCTTTTGTTGCTTTGACAGCTGGAATGGTTGCCGCTGAAGGTCAAAACCCAATGGTTGGCGGCGCGGCAATGTTTGAAACCAAGAACATCGTAGAAAATGCCGTGAATTCCGCGGATCACACAACGCTGGTCGCCGCCGTTCAGGCCGCGGGGCTGGTGGATGCGTTGCAGGGTGACGGGCCTTTCACCGTATTTGCGCCGGTCAATGATGCTTTTGCAGCCTTGCCTGACGGTACGGTGGAAACACTTTTGTTACCTGAAAACAAAGATTTGCTGACCAAGATTTTGACAGCACATGTGATTTCGGGTGATTTCTCTGCGGCAGAGATTATCCGCAAGGCAAAGCATTCACATGATGGGTTCGCCCACTTCAACACTTTGTCAGGTGATGCACTTTCCGCTCAAGTTCGGGGCAATAACGTGTATATCTATGATGAAAGCGGGAATGCCGCGAAAGTGACGATTGCGGATGTAAATCAATCCAATGGCGTGATCCACGTTGTCAACAAAGTGCTGTTACCGAAGTAACGCACGACGGCAATGTGGGGGCCAATGCGCGAAGGGAGACGCGGATTGGCCCAGTCTGCAAACGAAGGAGATGACTGATGAAGCGACGATTGTTTTTAGCAGGGGCGACCCTTTGGGCAGGGACGCCAAGTTGGGCAAGCGGTGGTAATTTTGAAGTCACCCGTACCACCGCAGAATGGAAAGCCATGCTGACACCACTGCAATACAAGGTCATGCGTCGTGAAGGCACCGAAAGGGCGTTTTCATCCCCACTGGATAAGAATTATGAGAAAGGAAACTATCATTGTCGTGGGTGTGATTTGAAGGTGTATTCCTCCAACCACAAATATGACAGTGGCACAGGGTGGCCTTCCTTTTATAAGTCATTACCCAATGCGATACGCACCAAAGATGATTTTAAGATGTTGCGCCGCCGCACGGAATGCCATTGTCGCCGATGTGGCAGTCACTTTGGCCATATTTTCAACGATGGGCCACAGCCAACCGGAAAACGCCATTGTCTGAATGGGGCGAGCCTTGTTTTCAAAGCGGCATGATCTGAAAGGTTTATGCCCCGTTCGCCGGTTCAGTTCATGCCAATGGCTTATTTGAAACTGCGACTGTCTTTGATTTGATCCCAGGCCCAAACCACCTCTTGCAGCTTTTCTTCATCCGAACGATCCCCGCCGTTCATATCAGGGTGAAGAACTTTGATTAAAGCTTTGTAAGATTTGCGAATTTCGGCTTTTGTCCAATGATCCTTGGCTTCGAGAATTTCCACAGCTTTGCGTTCTGATGCGGGCAATTTGCGCGTGCCACCCGTGATGGATTTACCGGGGTTTTGGGTGGCATTTGCCCCTAAAACCTGATGGGGATCATCCACACCCAAACGGGCCCATGCCCGTTGTTCATCCGATTGACGGCCAAAGGGTTTGGTTTCACGTTCCCAGACACGATCACTGTCCAATTGGGCGGCCAGATCCTCTTCCGAGGTGCCGTCGAAAAAGTTCCACTTTAGGTTATATTCCCGAACGTGATCTTTGCAGAACCAAAAGAAATCATCCAGAATATCGGGCGATTTCGGCGCGCGGTATTTACCTGCTTCTTCACAGCCTTTGTGTTCGCAACGGCGGGTTGATGTTTCAAACGCCCCCGACATCCCCCGACGGCCGCGTGGATTTTTCTTCTTCGCTGAAGAAACGGAAATATCAAAACCGAAGGGATCGTTCTTATCCATAATGCGCGCCTCTGTTCGACTCGGACACCAGAGTGTAATGGCTGTGGCAGAAGATAAAAGGGGGTTTGGAAAAAAATGGTGGGGATGAAAGACAAGATTGAGGTGGCGTTGAAAGATGCTTTCGCGCCAACCCATCTAAACGTTCAAGATGTTTCCGAAAGCCACCGTGGCCACGCCGGATTTCAGGAAGGCGGGGAAAGTCATTTTGATGTGGTGATCCGGTCAGCCGCGTTTGAAGGGATGTCCCGCTTGGCGCAACATCGTGCCATCCACAAGGCGCTGGGGCCTGACATTGTTGGCGCAATTCACGCATTGGCTTTGGATGTTAAATCGGACCGTTCGGTTGGTTAACCTTTGGCCGAATGGGGCAATTTGGGTGTGCACAACCTGTACACAATCCGTACACAGCCCGTACACCGGGCGGGATCTGCACCGGTGTAGGGGAAAGTATTAACAAGCGTGAAGAATTGGTTAAGCGTTCGCGTAAGCCAAATCCTTTATGGTTTCATGCCGGGGCAATTCGGCACGGGCCACCGTGGTGAAATCCGTCATTTCAAAACCGGGAAGATGATCAAAGAAAGCACTGCCATTCAAGTGGTGGGGGTGGCTGTAAAGATATCGCATTTCTGAAAATTCTTTCGCCAACTCCCAAAATGGTGCGGTCATTTTCATCATCCACCACGGGAAATTTGCCACACGCATCGGCCCCATATCCCGTTCCAATTCTGACTTCAGATCAGCGATTGAAAAGCTGTGACCGGGAAAACAGATGTCTGCATATTTGGGCAAGCTGTTCCCTTCGGTCAATTCAACAACGGCGCGTGCCCAATCGGGCAGATACGCAAAAGCATGGGGGCAATCCATGGGGCCCAGTGTGGTGATTTTACCCTTATGAACCTCTTTCAAGATAACCTTGCCAATGACGTTGGCCGGCCCATCCGAGGCCACGAAATCACCCGCGCGCAAAATCAGAATAGGAATGTCAGCCTCGCGATACATCCGTTCGATATCAACCCGTATCTTTCCCTTTTCGCTGCAAGGTGTGTGGGGGGTGCGATCCGACCACGGGGCAGGCTGGGTGCCAAAGTTGTAAACATTCCCTGGCAACACCACGCGGGCTCCAGATATCTTTGCGGCCGCGATCACCTGCTGTGTGATCTCAGGCAGAATGCCAGCCCAATTATGGTAATTCGGGGGGTTCCATGCGTTTACGATCACATCTACGCCCATGGCCGCTTGGGTTAAGGAATTGGATTTGCGATCGTATCTGCGCACGATCCATCCTGCCGTTTCAAAGGCCTGTGCGGCGTGGCGGCCGGCGTTTCCAGTTGCGCCCAGAATAAGTGCTGTCTTTGTCATGTGTTCGTCCTTCGATTGATTGCAAAAACAATCTATAAATTCAAAAATGAAGGATATATGGCTAATATAGAACTTTAGGATTTCAAAAATGAATAATAGAGTCGATTGGTCCTTGATCGAAGTTTTCTTGGCTGTGGTGGATGAGGGCAGCTTTCTGGCGGCGGCAGAAAAACTGCAGCAAAGCCAACCCACGCTGGGGCGCCACATCACGGCGCTTGAAGAAAGTTTGGGTCAAATCCTGTTTGTAAGGGGGCGAACGGGGGCCTTGCCCACAGCGGCGGCAGAGGCTCTTTTGCCCCATGCCCGTGCGATGAAAGCGGCGGCCCAAAACCTGACACTATCCGTGGATGGTCAAACAGATCGATTGGAGGGGGTGGTGCGCGTCACCGCATCCGAAGTTGTTTCAACTTATGTCTTGCCCGAAATCTTGGGCAGCTTTCTAAAGTCACATCCCAAGATTGAGGTCGAATTGGTGGCCAGCAATTCCAGCGCCAACCTTTTGCAACGCGAGGCAGACATTGCCGTGCGGATGACGGCTCCTGATCAATTGGATGTTGTGTCGCGCAAAATCGGAGAATTGCGGATCGGTTTGTTTGCCCATGAAACCTACTTGGCAAATGCACCGGGGTTTGCAGGGTTTGAAGATATCAAAAACCACATCGTATTGGGGTATGACCGATCGGACCTCATGGTGCGATCTTTGAACGCTTTGGGGGTTCCCGCGCGCAATCGGGATTTCCGGTTGCGATCAGATGATCAATCATTGCACCTTGAATATTTGAGGCGCGGCGTCGGTGTGGTGGCCACGCAAGTTAAAATCGCCCAGATGATCCCCGGCATTGTACATATCATGCCCGATCTGCCTTTGCCGAAGTTGCCCATGCATTTGTTAATGCACAGCGCCCTGCGCCGGGCCGCACCTGTTCGCGCGCTCTATGATCATTTAGGGGATGGTTTGACCCGATGGGTCAAGGAGGGGGGTTAACCCCCCAACTTTTTCGCCACCAATTCGTTGACTGCCTTTGGGTTGGCTTTGCCGCCTGTGGCCTTCATCACCTGACCCACGAACCAACCCGCAAGTTTGGGGTTTTCTTTGGCTTTTTCAACCTGCGCCGGGTTATCAGCGATCACTTGATCCAAGGCGGCCTCAATCGCGCCGGTGTCTGTCACCTGCTTCATGCCGCGATCTTCGACGATCTGGGCAGGATCACCACCTTCGGTATAGGCGATTTCAAAAACATCTTTTGCGATCTTGCCGCTGATATCGCCTTTGGCAATCAAATCAATGATGCCACCCAGTTGATCTGCCGACATCGGGCTTTCGGTGATGTCTTTGTCATCTTTCTTCAGGCGCCCAAACAGATCGTTGATCACCCAGTTCGCCGCTGCTTTGCCATCACGCCCATTCGCCACGGCCTCAAAATAGCTGGCGTTGTCGGTGTCTGCTGTCAAAACACTTGCGTCGTAATCTGATAGGCCGAAATCATTGATAAAACGAGATTTTTTGGCATCTGGCAGTTCGGGCAGGTCTTTGGAAATCTCATCAACCCAGTCTTGTTCGATCTCAAGCGGCAGAAGGTCAGGGCATGGGAAGTACCGGTAATCATGCGCCTCTTCTTTGGACCGCATCGAACGCGTTTCGTTTTTGTCCGCGTCGTACAGGCGGGTTTCCTGATCAATCTCACCACCGTCTTCCAAAATGGCGATTTGGCGACGGGCTTCATAATCAATGGCGGCTTGAATGAACCGCATTGAGTTCATGTTTTTGATTTCGCACCGTGTACCCAGATGGCTGAAATCCTGCGTTTCCTGATATTTTTCATATTGGCCGGGTTTGCAGACCGAAACGTTCACATCGGCCCGAAGGTTGCCGTTTTGCATATTGCCGTCGCACGTGCCCAGATATCGCATAATCTGACGCAGTTTGGTGACATAGGCGGCGGCCTCTTCCGGCCCGCGAATATCTGGGCGGGACACGATTTCCATCAACGCCACGCCCGTGCGGTTCAGGTCCACGAAGCTCATGTTCGGGTCCATGTCATGCACGGATTTGCCGGCGTCTTGTTCAAGGTGGATGCGTTCGATGCGCACCACGCGTGCGGTGCCATCGCCCATTTCAACCAGAACTTCACCTTCGCCCACAATCGGGTGGTACAGCTGGCTGATCTGATAGCCCTGCGGAAGATCAGGATAGAAATAGTTTTTGCGGTCAAAGGCCGAAAACAGGTTGATCTCAGCCTTCAAACCCAACCCCGTGCGCACGGCTTGCGCCACACATTCTTCGTTGATCACTGGCAACATGCCCGGCATGCCTGCATCAACAAACGCCACATTTGCATTCGGTTCTGCACCAAACGCGGTAGAGGCGCCTGAAAACAGCTTTGCATTGCTGCTGACTTGGGCGTGAACTTCCATTCCGATCACAAGTTCCCAATCTGATTTTGCACCCGCGATAACCTTGGGTTTTGGGGTTTCAAATGTCAGGTCCAGCATTTCCATCACATCCGCGTTAAAGTGGTTTGGGGGGTGTTTTAGGGGCAAGTGAGCGCCGTCACAAGCGGCCATTTGCACCTATCCCAAAAGGCGATCCAACATCTCTGACACATCGCGCGAAGCGCCCTTGCGATTGCGGGTTTTTTCCATGGCATCGCGCATCATCGCCTGCCTATCGGCATCATATCGCGCCCAGGTTTCAAAGACCGTGGACATTCGGGCCGCCAATTGTGGGTTTAACGCATCAATCTTCATCAATTGTTGGGCATAAATTTCATAGCCAGACCCATCAAGTTGATGGAAGGCCGCGGGTGTCATGGCAAAACTGCCCAGCAATGCCCGCGCGCGGTTTGGATTTTTCAGGGTGAAATCCGGATGATCCAACAGGCGTGTAACACGCGACGCTGCCTCCGTTGGTTGGCCCGATGACGCTTGGATCGCAAACCATTTGTCAATCACCAGCCGTTCATGGGCCCATTGATCGTAAAACTGCGCCAAGGCCGCGTCGCCTTGGCCTTCGCCCACAAGCAACGACAGGGGGGTTAACTGTTGGGTCATATTATTGGCGTTTAGAAACTGCTGCTGCGCCAATTTTCCGCCATCCAATTTGGTGATCAACGCCAAAGCGGCGTTGGCCAGCCCGCGTTTGCCGCAATCAAGTGCGGTTGGGCGATAGGGGCCGTCGATCTGATTGTCGGCATAGATTTTGGGCAAAACCTCTTGCCCCGCTGTGGCAAGGGCCATCCGATACTGTTCAGAAACCTGATAAATCTGAACCGGATCTGGCATATGCCCCGCATCATGAATGACTTGTGCCAAATAATCTTGGGCGGGCCGCCCCATGAATTGTTCACGCAACGCCGGATCAAGGGTCGTGTCTGAAACCACGCTTAGCTTTGCTTGGATCACGCCTTGGTCTGGGGCAGCTCCGTTCAAGATCATATCCACCATCATTTGACGGTCGAGCAGGCGACCTGCCTCCCACCGGGTGAAGGGATCAGTGTCATGGGACAATAAGATCAGCCGATCAGACTTGCTTTGCCCGCTTTGCAATATCACGGGCGCGGAAAATCCACGAAGGGCAGAAAGGATCGGTTTTTCTGACAACCCATCCACCGTAAAGGTCTCGCGATCTTTGGTGAATTCCAGAACCTGCGTTGGGTGCACCTCTTTTCCTTGGGGATCCAGCAGGCCAAAGGCAAAAGGGATCACCAAAGGATGTTTGTCGGTCTGTCCCGGCGTTGGGTCGGTGCTTTGTTCCAGCGTCAGGGAATATGTGCCGTTTTCAAAACTTTCTTTCACGGCCAGTTTTGGGGTGCCGGCTTGCGAATACCATGCCTTGAAATGCGAAAGATCGCGATCCGTGACATCTTCGAAAACCTGCAGCCAATCTTCGATGGTGCAGGCCTGCCCATCGTGGCGATTGAAATACAAATCCAAAGCAGCCTTATACGCCGCATCGCCCACAAGGGTTTTTAACATGCGGATCAGCTCTGCCCCTTTTTCGTAAATCGTGGCGGTATAGAAATTGTTGATTTCAACAAAGCTTTCGGGACGGACGGGATGGGCAAGGGGGCCGGCATCTTCGCGAAATTGCCGCCCGCGCAGGGCGGCCACATCATCAATCCGGCGCACAGGGGCAGAGCGCACATCAGCGCTGAATTGTTGGTCGCGGAAAACGGTTAAACCTTCTTTGAGGCTGAGCTGAAACCAATCGCGGCACGTGATCCGATTGCCGGTCCAGTTGTGAAAATATTCATGGGCAATAATTGCCTCGATACGTTCGAAATTTGCATCAGTTGAGGTTTTATCACTGCATAATACCGCGCTGGAGTTGAAAATGTTCAATCCTTTGTTTTCCATTGCGCCCATATTGAAGTCGTCTACGGCGACGATATTGAAGATATCCAAGTCATATTCGCGGCCATAAACACGTTCATCCCAATCCATGGATTTGATGAGGGATTCCATGGCGAAATCACATTTGTCTTGGTCGCCATCGCGCACATAAATGTTCAATTCAACATCGCGGCCCGACAGTGTTTTGAACGTGCCCGGATGGGCATGCAGATCACCGGCCACCAAGGCAAAAAGATAAGCGGGCTTGGGCCAAGGATCGCGCCATTCTGCCCATCCGTCACCGGCTTTCGTTGGGTTTCCGTTTGACAAAAGAACCGGCAAATCCCCTTCGATGCGCACATCAAAGGTGGCCATAACATCCGGTCGATCGGGATAGAATGTGATGCGGCGGAACCCTTCAGCCTCACATTGGGTGCAATACATCCCGTTCGACATATAAAGCCCCGACAGGGCCGAATTCGCCTGGGGATTGATTTCGACCTCTGCCTCCCAAGTGAAGGGGTGATCTGGCACCTCACATGTCAACAGATTGTCTTTGATTAACGGTGAAACGGGTGTTCCATCAATCTTGGCATCCAAAAGCGTTAATTCTTCGCCATGCAGGGTGAACGTTTGATCGCCACCGGATGGCGTAAACCGAATGACTGATCGTACCCGCGTTTTTGTGGGGTGCAGGTGAAACGTCAGATCCACATGATCCACAGTCCAACCAAAGGGGGTGTAATCTTTCAAAAAGATCGTCTGAGGGGCGCTGTCTTTCATGTTTTGTCCTTTGTGCTGTTGGCCCCAAAGTAGGCTTGCTAAAATCAGGGGCAAGCGCTTTCCTTTTTGGGCCACGGGCTTAGGTCTGGGTCATGGCAATCTCTGTGGTGTGGTTCAAGCGGGATTTGCGTGTGGATGATCACGCGGCGTTGTGCGCGGGGGCGCAGCGCGGTAAGGTTATTCCGCTGTATATCGTTGAACCGGAATATTGGCATTTGCCGGATACATCTGCCCGGCAATGGGAATTCACGCGGGAATCCGTGCAAGATTTGTCACTTCGGCTTGCCCAATTGGGCCAACCTTTGATTGTGCGGGTGGGATCAGCTGTGCAAGTTTTATCCCAACTGCGCCGTGAAATCGCATTTGACGCGATCTTTTCCCATGAGGAAACCGGAAACGATTGGACATTCCAGCGTGACAAATGCGTGGCGCAATGGGCCGCCGCAGAAGGGGTGCAATGGGCAGAGTTCGCACAGGCCGGCATTGAACGGCGCAGCGTCGGGCGCAATGGATGGGCGTGCCGCCGAGATGCCTTTATGGCGCGTGCGCCATGGCCGGTGCCCAAAGGCCTTGCCCCACTGCATTTGGCCTCGGACAATGTGCCAGGCGCAGGCGATTTGGCCTTGGTCGCGGATCCATGCCCCGGTCGGCAAAAGGGTGGGCGTGCCGCCGCAGATGATCTGTTACACAGCTTTTTGCACAGACGTGGCCAAACCTATCGCAAGGATATGTCATCCCCCGTGGCGGGTGAATGGTCTTGTTCCCGATTGTCGCCCTATCTTGCCCTTGGCGTGGTGTCGCCACGCCATGTTCTTGCGGCCAGTTTTGATCGCAAGCGGCGGGAAAAAGGTGCTGGAACAAATTGGTCGAAATCATTGAAATCATTTGATTCACGATTGGCGTGGCGTGACCATTTTATACAAAAATTGGAAGATCAGCCGAGCATAGAAACCAAACATCTGCACCCCAGTTTTGCGGGGCTGCGTGGGTGTGATGATGCCTTGTTGCAGGCCTGGTCAGATGGGCAAACGGGTGTGCCTTTTGTAGATGCCTGCATGCGCTATTTGACCCATACGGGGTGGCTTAACTTTCGCATGCGATCCATGTTGATGGCTTTTGCCTGTTATCATCTGTGGATGGATTGGCGCGATCCCGGTTTGATTTTGGCGCGGCGGTTCACCGATTATGAACCGGGTATTCATTGGTCACAGGTGCAGATGCAGGCAGGAACCACAGGGATCAATACCATCCGAATTTATAACCCCATCAAACAAGGGCAAGATCAAGATCCCACAGGGGAATTCACACGTAAATGGGTGCCGGAACTGGATGGGATTGCCCCCGAATTTTTGCAAGATCCGTGGCGGCGTGGGGGGTGGCCGGGGTATCCCGCACCAGTGGTGGATGTCGCCGCCGCCGCCAGTTTTGCGCGAAAAACCATGTGGGGCCTGCGAAAAGACGCTCAATTTCGGGAGCGTTCCAAAGGGATTGTTGCAAAACACGCCAGTCGGAAACGACCCCGGGGCGCACCGGCCAAGGCAAATCGCCAGTTAAGATTGGACCTGTAATGGCCCGTCGCATTCGAAAATCTGACCTGCCACAAAAGACCTGCGCCACCTGTGGTCGGCCATTTTTTTGGCGGAAAAAGTGGGAAAAGGTTTGGGAAAACGTGAAATATTGCAGTTCCCGTTGCCAACGCGAACGAAAGTTCACTAAAGGAAAACTGGTCTGAAAGCATAACCAATCTCGCTTGTGGGGATAAGATTCCTTGCGTAAACAACGGTGTGCGATGGAATACCGAAGGGGGCATCATGACAAATCGTAAAGAAGTTTCGGGTCTGAATGTGGATGAGGTGTTGTTTAACTTCATCGAAACGCAAGCATTGCCCGGCACCGGAATTGAGCCAGCAGACTTTTGGGATGGGCTTAGCGGTCTGTTGAAGGACTTTACACCCAAAAACCGGGCCCTTTTGGAAAAGCGTGATGCCATCCAAAAACAAATTGATGACTGGCACATCGCACATCGCGATCAGGCCCATGATCGTGACGAATATACAAAGTTTCTGACCGATATCGGGTATTTGGTGCCAAATGGGGATGATTTTGAGATTACCACGCAAAACGTTGATCCAGAAATTGCCAAAGTGCCAGGCCCGCAATTGGTGGTGCCCATCACCAATGCACGTTTTGCACTGAACGCCGCGAACGCCCGTTGGGGCAGCCTTTACGACGCATTTTATGGCACGGATGCCATGGGCAAATTGCCACCCAAAGGCGGGTATGACCGTGGCCACGGCAGCCGCGTTGTGGCCCGGACGCGTGTGTTTTTGGATCAAAGTTTTCCCATCGCGGGGGGCAGCCACGCAGATGTGTCACGCTATCACGTCGATGATGGTGCCTTGCTGATCGATGATATGCCTTTGGAAAGCCCAGAGAAGTTCGTGGGCTATACAGGAAACCCAAAGGCACCAGACACAATTATGATGAAAAACAACGGCTTACATGTCGAACTTGTTTTTGATCGTGCACACCCAATTGGCAGCCGTGATCAGGCGTTGCTGGCCGATGTCCGCCTTGAAAGCGCAATGACAGCCATCATGGATTGCGAAGATTCTGTGGCTTGTGTGGATGGTGAAGATAAGACTTTGGCCTACACCAACTGGCTGGGTCTGATGAAAGGCGATTTGGAAAGCAGCTTTGAAAAAGGCGGCAAAACCATGACACGGCGCCTGAACCCTGATTTGGACTATAAAGCGCCCGATGGAACGCCCTTTGTCATGAAGGGGCGGGCTTTGCTTTGGGTGCGCAACGTTGGCCATTTGATGACAAACCCGGCCATATTGGACGCCGAAGGCAACGAAGTTTTCGAAGGCTTGATGGATGGTTTGGTCACGACAATGATCGCCATGCATGATTTGCAACGCGACAGCGGCAATTCGGTGCACGGATCGGTGTATATCGTGAAGCCCAAAATGCACGGCCCCGAAGAGGTTGCCTTTACCAATGAATTGTTCGCCCGTGTCGAAGATATTCTGGGCCTTCCAAAGGACACAATCAAAGTTGGCATCATGGATGAGGAACGCCGCACAACGGTGAACCTGAAGGAATGCATCCGCGCCGCCCAAAGCCGTGTTGCCTTTATCAACACAGGGTTCTTGGATCGCACTGGGGATGAAATCCACACCTCGATGGAGGCTGGCCCTTTCAGCCGCAAAGATTTTATCAAAAAGAAAACTTGGATCGGTGCGTATGAAGATCAAAACGTATCGGTTGGGTTGGAATGCGGGTTTTCTGGCAAAGCCCAGATCGGCAAGGGCATGTGGGCCATGCCTGACATGATGGCAGCCATGATCGAACAAAAGATCGGCCACCCCAAGTCAGGTGCCAACTGCGCATGGGTGCCAAGCCCTACAGCCGCGACCCTGCATGCGTTGCATTATCATATGGTGGATGTCATGGCCGTTCAGGCCAAAATGCGCGCCGGGGCAGGTGGGTCATACACCCAATCGATCTTGGACATCCCATTGGCGGCCTTCCGCAGATGGACACCCGATCAAATCCAGAAAGAGGTGGATAACAACGCCCAAGGGATTTTGGGGTATGTGGTCCGTTGGATTGACCAAGGTGTGGGCTGTTCCAAAGTGCCGGACATCAACAATATTGGCTTGATGGAAGATCGCGCAACGTGCCGCATCTCCTCACAGGCTTTGGCGAATTGGCTGCATCACGGTGTGGTCACCAAAGATCAGGTCCAAGCCTCGCTTCAAAAGATGGCAGCGGTGGTTGACGACCAAAACGCTGGCGATCCACTTTATGTGCCAATGGCCCCAAGTTTTGAAGGGGTAGCCTTTCAAGCGGCCTGCGATTTGGTATTTAAAGGTAAGGAACAACCATCCGGATATACCGAACCCGTTTTGCATCAACGTCGTATCGAAAAGAAAGCGTTGTCCCAGTAAATTTGACTGACTGAAAGTGAAGGTGCCAAAAATGGCGAATATCAACCTAAGAAAAGCGAAATCCATCATCAAAGCCGCAATGGCCAAAGGCACAGAGATGTCTTTGAAACCATTGTCAGTGGTTGTGTTGGATGCAGGCGGCCATGTTGTGGCGTTTGAACGGGCCGATGGGGCATCCCCGGGGCGTTTTGCGATTGCGCATGGCAAGGCCTATGGCGCGGTGATGCTGGGTATGCCCGGATCTGCGCAAATGGCACGCGCGGAACAGCAAGCTTATTTCATGGATGCGGTGAATGGCCTGTTTGGTGGGCAAACTGTGCCCGTGCCCGGTGGCATTTTGGTGCGCGACAAAAAAGGTGACGTGATTGGTGCCGTGGGTGTGACGGGCGATACATCTGACAATGATGCCGCTGCCGGTGTCGCAGGTGTTGAAGCCGCCGGTCTGACCGCCGACGCCTGATCTTTTCACTTTCAAAAAAAAAAGCTATGGGGTGCGGCCAACAAAAGGAAGTATC
Source organism: Planktomarina sp. (assembly GCA_020630015.1). Taxonomy (GTDB): domain Bacteria; phylum Pseudomonadota; class Alphaproteobacteria; order Rhodobacterales; family Rhodobacteraceae; genus Planktomarina. Next base: position 99,602 of record JAHDCF010000007.1, read on the forward strand.
CCATGGCACGCCCCGTTGTTGGCATTATTGGCAACCATTACCTGATTAATGAGGAATATCCGGTTCACGCAGGCGGGCATATGAATTCTGCCGCTGTGCGGGATGTGTGCGATGCTTTGCCTTTGGTGGTGCCTTCTGATCCAGATATGGTTGATATTGCGGATTTGGTTGTGGCCTGTGATGGGTTTATCTTTACCGGTGGCCGCCCGAATGTTCATCCCAAACATTATGGTGAAGAGCTGACCCCAGCCTATGGCGACATGGACGAGGCCCGGGATGGGCTGGCGCTTCCGTTGATCCGCGCATTGGTGGATCGGGGGCAGCCCTTTTTGGCGATCTGTCGCGGTTTTCAGGAAATGAATGTTGCGATGGGGGGATCTTTGCACCCTGAAATCCGGGATTTGCCGGGGCGCGACAATCACCGCATGCCTCCAGATGGAACCTTGGACGAAAAATTTGCCCTGCGCCATGATGTGACAGTAACGCCTGATGGGCCTTTTGCGCAGATCTGGGGAAAAACAGTGGTGCGCACCAACACCTTACATGGTCAAGGGATCAAAACCCCGGGCGATCGCATCGTTGTGGACGGCCATGCACCCGATGGCACGCCAGAGGCGATATATATCAAAGATGCAGCTGGCTTTGCCTTGGGGGTGCAGTGGCATCCGGAATATCAAGCCCATGTGGATCAGGTGTCCCGCCCGTTGTTTGAGGCATTTGGCAAAGCTGTTTGGGATTGGTCGCGCCGGTCTTAAGGGGTTGGGCCGTATCGATTCAGAGATGCCTCTTTTTTAATCGCTTTTGGACGGAAATTGAAATGTGTTGGCCCTCACGCTGCGTCGCCGCATGTTTTTGGCGTTAATCGCTTGCGCAATAATATTGCGCGGGTTACGTGCGATCATTCCAATTACTTTAGCAAACGGTGAGATGCCGCGCGGAAAGGACGAAAATCGTGAAAATCGGAGCACTAAAAGAAACGTTTGAGGGCGAAAATCGCGTTGCGATGACCCCAGACAGCGCAGTTCAACTTCAAAAACTTGGGTATGACTGCATCATTGAAAAAGGCGCCGGAAAGGCCGCGGGCTTCGATGACAAATTGTACAAAGACGCAGGCGTAGAGGTTGCCTCATCCGCCGCCGCTTTGACAAAGTCGAGCGATATTATCATCAAGGTACGTCCACCATCAGAAACCGAAGTGAAGCGACTTTCTTCTGATAAAACATTGATTTCATTCTTCTATCCTGCTGCGAATGAAGCGTTGATGAACCTTGCGAAATCCAAGGGCGCCAGCGTGATCGCCATGGATATGGTGCCGCGCATCAGCCGCGCGCAGAAGATGGATGCCCTGTCATCCATGGCCAATATCGCCGGGTATCGCGCGGTAATTGAGGCCGGTAACAACTTTGGCCGGTTCTTTACAGGGCAGGTGACAGCCGCCGGTAAGGTGCCACCCGCGAAGGTTTTGGTTGTGGGTGCGGGTGTGGCCGGTCTGGCCGCAATCGGTACTGCGACATCGCTGGGCGCGATCACTTACGCCTTTGATGTGCGGCCCGAAGTGGCCGAGCAAGTGGAATCCATGGGCGCTGAATTTGTGTTTCTGGACTTCGAAGAAGAACAGCAAGACGGGGCCGCCACAGGGGGCTATGCCGCTGTATCTTCACCAGAATTTGCTGCAGCGCAGCTTGCCAAGTTTCGCGAACTGGCCCCAGACGTGGACATTGTGATCACCACGGCCCTGATTCCGAACCGTGAAGCGCCAGAGCTGTGGACCGAAGATATGGTGAAATCCATGAAGCCCGGTTCCGTGATCGTCGATCTGGCCGCTGAACGGGGCGGCAACTGCAAGCTTACGGTTATGGATGAGAAGATTGTCACGAAAAATGGCGTGACGATTATTGGCTACACCGACTTCCCTTCACGGATGGCGGCGCAATCTTCGACCCTGTATGCCACAAATATTCGCCATATGATGGCTGATCTGACGCCCGTAAAGGACGGACAGGTCAATCACGATATGGAAGATGATGTGATCCGCGGGGCGACAATTGCCCATGCGGGCGAAATCACCTTTCCGCCACCACCGCCAAAGGTTCAGGCCATTGCGGCCCAGCCAAAGGTCGAGGTGAAGGAAAAAACACCCGAAGACATCCGCGCTGAGGAGGCAGCAGCCTTCAAAAAACAAACCATCAATCAGGTGGCCTTGCTGGCCATCGGTGGCGCGCTGATTTTGGGTGTGGGTCTTGTGGCACCCGCCAGCTTTATGCAGCACTTTATCGTGTTTGTACTGGCAGTCTTTGTAGGCTTCCAAGTGATCTGGGGCGTGGCGCATTCGTTGCACACGCCTTTGATGGCTGTCACGAACGCCATTTCATCCATCATCATTCTTGGCGCGCTGATGCAGATCGGATCAGGCAACGCCATTGTGGTGATCTTGGCGGCGCTGTCTGTCTTTATGGCGGGCATAAACATCTTTGGCGGTTTTATGGTCACGCGGCGCATGCTGGCCATGTTCCAGAAATCTTGAAGTAGGAGGGCGAAGCAATGGAATTTGGTTTCACCACAGCGGCTTATGTTGTCGCAGCTGTTTTGTTCATCCTGTCTTTGGGTGGATTGTCAGGCCAAGAAAGCGCGAAACGCGCGGTTTGGTATGGAATTGCAGGTATGGCGCTGGCCGTCTTTGCCACGTTGATCGGGCCGGGTGCGGGCTTTTGGCTTTTGTCACTGGTTTTGATTGC
>JAHDCF010000042.1:0-17869 GCA_020630015.1 Planktomarina sp.
CCAACCGTATCTTCGCCCCATGCTTTGATGGCCAAGGCGGCGGCGTGGCTGGCGGCGAGGGTGGTATAGTATGGGATTTTATCCATTAGGGCGGCGGTGCGCATGGATCGCGAATCTTCGATCGCTTGGGCACCTTCGGTTGTATTCATGATCAAGGCGATATCGCCGTCTTTCACGCTGTCCACGATATTCGGGCGGCCTTCATAGACTTTGTTTACCACTTCGGCCTTCAGGCCCGCGTCTTGCAAAAACGCGGCGGTGCCACGGGTGGCGACCAGTTCAAACCCAAGGTCGGTCAGGGTTTGTGCAGTTTGGATCAGCATCAGCCCCTTGTCATCTTCCTTGATTGACAAGAACACCTTACCTTCGCTTGGCAAGGATGTGCCTGCGCCCAATTGCGCCTTGAAAAATGCGCGGGGGAATTTGCTGTCAAAGCCCATCACCTCACCCGTTGAACGCATTTCGGGGCCAAGCAATGTATCAACGCCGGGGAAACGGGCGAAAGGCATCACGGCCTCTTTCACCGCAAAGCCATTGATGTTGGGATCGACCAAATCGAAGTTTGTCAACGGTTCACCGGCCATCACACGCGCGGCGATGGCGGCGATCGGGCTGCGCACGGCTTTGGCCACAAACGGCACGGTGCGGCTGGCCCTTGGGTTCACCTCGATAAGATAGATCTGATTGTCTTTGATGGCGTATTGCACATTCATCAGGCCCACCACGTTCAGGGCCAGGGCCAAGGCTTCTGTCTGTTGCCGCACCCGCGCGATCACATCATCGGACAGGGAATAAGGGGGCAGGGAACAGGCGCTGTCGCCGGAATGCACGCCAGCCTCTTCAATGTGTTGCATGATGCCTGCGACGTGAACGCGGGTGCCATCACAAAGCGCGTCAACATCCAATTCCGTGGCACCCGACAGGTAATGATCCAGCAACACCGGGCTGTCGCCAGAGACAACCACAGCCTCTGAAATATAGCGTTCAAGCTGTGCTTGATCGCGCACAATTTCCATCGCGCGGCCACCCAAAACATAAGAGGGGCGGATAACCAGCGGGAAGCCGATATCAGCGGCGATGTTCAATGCCTCTGCGTCGGAATGGGCGATCCCATTTTTGGGCTGCAGCAAGTTCAAATCTTGCACCAGCTGTTGGAAACGTTCGCGATCTTCGGCCCAATCAATGCTGTCCGGGCTGGTGCCAAGAATTGGAATGCCCGCATCCTCAAGCGCATTGGCCAGTTTCAGCGGCGTTTGTCCGCCAAACTGAACCACCACCCCGTGCAAGGTGCCGTTATCTTGTTCGCGCGTCAGGATTTCCATGACGTGTTCGAATGTCAGCGGTTCAAAATACAATCGATCTGATGTGTCATAATCCGTTGAAACCGTTTCCGGGTTACAGTTGATCATGATCGTTTCATATCCCTGTTCAGACAGGGCATAACACGCGTGACAACAACAATAATCGAATTCGATCCCTTGGCCGATCCGGTTTGGACCACCGCCCAATATAACCACTTTCTTGGCGTCGCTGGGGCGTGCTTCACATTCCACTTCCCCCATCATCGGGGCCTCGTAGGTGGAATACATATAGGGCGTTTGCGCCTCAAATTCAGCGGCACAGGTATCAATCCGTTTGAACACCGCCGTAACGTTCAGGTTTTGACGCGCCCTGCGAATTTGGCCCTCATCACGGCCGGTCAATTTGGCCAAACGGGCGTCGGTAAAGCCCATCATTTTCAACCTGCGCAGGCCAATTTCATCCACGGGCAGGCCGTCGATACGAAGCCGGGTTTCAGTGTCGATCAATTCGCGAATGCGGGCCAAGAACCATGGATCATACCGATTGATTTCGTTGATTTCTTCATCACTGAAACCGAACCGCATGGCATGGGCAATCACACGCAACCGATCGGGGGTTGGAACCGCCAATTCCCGGGTCAGGGCCTTGTCGATATCCTGTTGGGCTTCGTCTGTTTTTCCTTGAAAGATACCATCTTTGAATTCGATCAAATCGTCCAAGGGCATGCCGTCAATTTCGATTTCATCAAACCCGGTCAGGCCCGATTCCATAGAGGCAAGCGCCTTTTGCACCGACTCGTGGAAGCTGCGCCCGATGGACATTGCTTCGCCCACTGATTTCATCGCGGTGCCCAACAATGGTTCAGCGCCCGGGAATTTTTCGAAAGCAAATTTCGGGATCTTAGTGACGACATAATCGATCGATGGCTCGAACGAGGCAGGTGTCACCTTGGTGATGTCATTGTCCAGTTCATCCAGCGTATATCCAACGGCCAGTTTTGCCGCGACCTTTGCAATGGGAAAACCGGTGGCCTTGGACGCCAAAGCGGAAGACCGGCTGACGCGGGGGTTCATTTCGATGACAACCATCCGCCCGTCGGCGGGGTTCACGGCCCATTGCACGTTTGACCCACCGGTTTCGACGCCGATTTCGCGCAAAACGGCGATCGATCCGTTGCGCATGATTTGGTATTCTTTGTCTGTCAGGGTCAGGGCAGGGGCGACGGTGATGCTGTCGCCGGTGTGCACACCCATCGGATCGACGTTTTCGATGGAACAGACGATGATGGCGTTGTCGGCTTTGTCGCGCACGACTTCCATCTCGAACTCTTTCCAACCCAGCAGGCTTTCGTCGATCAGGATTTGATTGACTGGGCTGGCGTCCAGACCGGTTTTGCAGAAATATTCATAATCTTCGCGATTGTAGGCCACACCGCCGCCGGTGCCGCCCATGGTGAACGCCGGGCGGATAATGGCGGGCAGGCCAATCTCATCCAGTGCTGTCATGCACTCATCCATCGTTTCCGCGATGCAGGCGCGTGGGTTTTCAAGGCCAATCCGATCCATTGCCTCGCGGAACAACTTACGATCCTCGGCCATTTCGATGGCTGGGCGTTTGGCGCCAATCATCTCAACGTTGAATTTTTCAAGGATGCCCATTTCCTCAAGCGCGAGGGATGTGTTTAAGCCGGTTTGGCCGCCCATTGTTGGCAACAAAGCATCGGGGCGTTCGATCTCTATGATCTTGGCAACGGTTTCTGGGGTGATGGGTTCGATATAGGTCGCGTCGGCCAGACCGGGGTCTGTCATGATCGTGGCCGGGTTCGAATTCACCAAGATCACCCGATAGCCTTCTTCGCGAAGCGCCTTACAGGCTTGCGCGCCAGAGTAGTCGAATTCACAGGCCTGACCAATAACAATGGGCCCGGCCCCGATGATCATGATGGAAGAGATGTCGGTGCGTTTGGGCATAGGCAGTCCTTGTGGCAAAAGGGTCGGCGCAAATTGTCCTGCGTTATAGGGATGGCACAGGGATGTTCAAGGCCCTCTGTTCATTTCTGGGGCAGGTTCTATATCTTTCCAGACGATGTGAGGGATCAAATGACCAAAGCTGCCCTGTTGCGACTTGAATTTATCTGTTTGTTCGTGGGCATTCCTGTGGCAACGGCTGTATTTTTGCCCGCCACTTGGATGTTTCCGGTTTTGTTTGGGTTCACAGTGGTGGGTTTGATTCTGCTGCACCTTACCGATGAATTTGACTGGGGCGAATTATTTCAAGGGTGGGCGCGCGCAGATTGGCGTGTGATTGCGTTGGTGATGGTCGCCACGGCGGTTGTGTGCGCGGGCGTGATGATTCTGACCCAGCCGGATGGCTTGTTTGGGTTGGTGCGGGAACGGCCCCAGATCCTGCTGTTTATTATTGTGTTGTACCCGATTTTGTCGGCCTTGCCGCAAGAGGTTCTGTTTCGGGTTTTGTTTGTGCGCCGGTACGCCAATATTTTGCCCGCACGTGGCACCATGGCCCTGAACGCGGGGATCTTTTCCTTGGCCCATTTGATGTATTGGAGCGTGATCGTGACCATCCTTTCCTTTTTGGGTGGTTTAGTTTTTGCTTGGGCCTATCAGGTGAAAGGCAGTTTTCCCTTGGCGGTTTACCTTCATTCGGTGGCCGGCATTGTTCTGTTTACCTTCGGAATGGGGGTGTATTTTTATTCCGGGAATGTCGTGCGCCCATTTTGACACCGTCCACAAGGGCCCATGGGCAGGGAAATGCGCCCGATCCCTTGACTTCGGCCACGCAAGGCGGTTTGGGAAAGCGACCAAAGAATGAGGGACGCCATGCACGCCTATCGCAGCCACACCTGTGCCGATCTTCGCAAAGAAAACGTTGGTGATACCATCCGCCTGTCAGGCTGGGTTCATCGCGTGCGTGACCACGGCGGTGTTTTGTTCATCGACCTGCGCGATCATTATGGCGTGACCCAAGTTTTGTGTGATCCCGACAGCCCCGTTTTCAACGAGGTGGAAAAGGTGCGCAGCGAATGGTGCATTCGCATTGACGGAAACGTAAAGGCCCGGGATGCGGATTTGGTGAACGACAAAATCCCCACCGGCGAAATCGAAGTTTTCATTCGCGACATGGAGGTTCTGGGCGCCGCAGAAGAATTGCCCTTGATGGTGTTCGGCGATCAAGAATACCCGGAAGAAACCCGCCTGAAATACCGGTATCTGGATTTGCGGCGCGAAAAGATGCAAGCGAACATGACCTTGCGGTCCGATGTTGTGGCATCCATCCGCAAGCGGATGTGGGATAGAAAATTCCGCGAATATCAAACGCCGATTATTACATCGTCTTCGCCGGAAGGTGCGCGGGATTTCTTGATCCCGTCACGTCTGCATCCGGGCAAGTTTTACGCCCTTCCGCAAGCGCCACAGCAGTTCAAACAGCTGATCATGGTGTCAGGCTTTGATAAATATTTCCAGATCGCGCCGTGTTTTCGCGATGAAGACCCGCGCGCCGACCGGTCGCCAACCGATTTCTATCAGCTGGACATGGAAATGAGCTTTGTTGAACAACAAGATGTGTTTGACACGATTGCCCCAGTTCTGGCTGGTGTGTTCGAAGAGTTTGGTGGCGGAAAACAGGTGGACGCGCCGCAGGATTGGCCGCAGATTTCTTATCGCGACGCCGCCCTTTGGTATGGCACTGATAAGCCCGACCTGCGCAACCCGATCAAGATGCAAGTGGTGTCTGATCATTTCCGGGGCTCTGGCTTTGCGATCTTTGCCAAGCTGTTGGAGCAAGAGGGCACCGAAATCCGTGCGATCCCCGCGCCCACAGGTGGAAGCCGCAAATTTTGTGATCGCATGAATGCCTTTGCGCAAAAAGAAGGCCTGCCCGGCATGGGCTATATCTTCTGGCGCAAGCAATCCCCCGACAGCATCGCCCAAGAGCGGGGCATCACGGTGAAAGAGGTGAATGCCTTGATCAAATCCGGTGAGATTGTTTTGGGCAACGAAGCTGCGGGTCCCTTAGCCAAAAACATTGGCCCCGAACGAACAGAGGCCATTCGACAGCAACTGGGCCTTGATGTTGGTGATGCGGCCTTCTTCCTTGGCGGCAAACCGAAGGCGTTTGAAGGCGTTGCCGGACGGGCGCGCACCGCAATTGGCGATGAGCTGGGCCTGACAGATCAAAACCGTTTTGCCTTTGCTTGGATCGTGGATTTCCCGATCTACGAAAAAGATGAAGAAAGCGGCAAAATCGATTTTGAACATAACCCGTTTTCCATGCCGCAAGGGGGCATGGACGCGTTGAACGGTGATCCATTGGATGTTTTGGGATATCAATACGATCTTGCCTGTAACGGGTATGAGCTGGTGTCAGGCGCAATCCGAAATCACCGGCCAGAGATTATGTTCAAGGCGTTCGAAATTGCGGGATATGGCAAGGAAGAAGTTGAAAAACGCTTTGGTGGGATGGTCAACGCCTTTACCTATGGCGCGCCGCCACACGGTGGGTGTGCGGCTGGGATCGACCGAATTGTGATGTTGTTGGCCGAACAAGAAAACATCCGCGAGGTGATCATGTTCCCGATGAACCAACGGGCCGAAGATCTGATGATGGGTGCCCCAAATGAACCGATGAACGAACAACTGCGTGAGCTAAGCTTGCGTGTGATCGAGCCAGAGGCATAAACCCGCCGCTGGTGACAGATCACAGTTTTTTCACCGGATATTTGGCCTGCGATCGTATATATGTGTGAATACACATAATTTGCAGGTCAAAAATGCGCTTTGATCCCCAATTGGCCGCTGTTCGGTTTGGTACAGGGCTTTCCAAAAATTACACGCCGCCGTCATCGGTGGATGGGTGGATGGCGTCTGTGGACGGCGACATCGAAACGGCGTGGCCGTTTGTGCGCCTTGAAACGCTGAAACCCATGTTTAAAGACGCGCAGCGCCTGCGCAAATTGCGATCTCAAATGCGCGGGAATGGCGCGACAGAGGCTGAGCGCAAGCAGGTGGGGGATGACCTAAAGGCGATTGACCGTAAATTACATGACGGGCGGTTGCAAACCCTGCACCACAGTTTGGCCCGTGGGGCCTTCGATCGGACGGGTTTTTCCACCCGTCTTTCGGTATTTTGGACCGACCATTTCAGCGTCAGCGGCAATCAACGCCTGTGGCGTGATTTGCATGGGGATTACATTGATGGGGCCATCCGCCCCCATATCTTGGGTCGGTTCGAAGATATGATGATGGCGGTCTTAACGCATCCGTTGATGTTGCATTATTTGGATCAGATTTCATCGATTGGGCCGAATTCAGTCAAAGGCCAGCAAAGCAAGGGGCGCGGGGTGAACGAAAACCTGGCGCGAGAGGCATTGGAACTGCATTCGCTTGGGGTCGATGGATCATACACCCAAGATGATGTGCAGGCGTTTGCAAATCTTTTGACGGGATTGACAGGCAGTGTCTTTGCCGGATTTCGCTGGCGGCCCAAGGTGGCGGAACCCGGCCCGCACCTGATTATGGGGCAGGCTTATGGGTCCAAATCACCGCAATTATCAGACATTCAACAGGCGGTTTCTGATATCGCAAAACACCCAGATACCGCCCGCCATTTGGCCACAAAAATGGCCCGGCATTTTGTGACGGACACCCCAACCTCGGATTTGGTGCAAGCCATGGTGGATGGGTATGGCCCATCTGGGGATTTGGCAGCCATGACCGAGGCGATGTTGGCCCATCCGGATGCGTGGGGGCCGCAGATCGGAAATGTGAAATGGGCGTTCGAATATGTGGTCAGCGTGATGCGCGCGATGGGAATGCAACCCAATCGGTTAACTGGCCTGAACAGACGTAAATCAAGGGACCTGTTTCAACGTCCCTTGGCCAAAATGGGCCAACCGTTTCTGGATCCAAGCGGCCCTGATGGTTTGGCAGAATCAGATGCGTTGCTGATGCAACCCACCGCATTGGCGGCCCGGTTGGATTGGGCTTTGAAGGCGCCGGACCTGATGGTGCGTGGTCTGCCCGATCCTCGGCAAATCTTGCCACATGTTTTGCCGGGAAAAATACCTGAGGCCGTGCAGCAGGCCGTTAATTCGGCCACAAGTCGCCACGAAGGATTGGCGATGATCTTTGTCTCACCCGCGTTTCAAAGGAGATAGGGTCATGGATCGGCGCACAGTATTGAAAGGTTTCGTCGGTTGTTCCGTTGCGGCGCACCCAATGGTCACCCCCATTGCCTTCGCATCTTCGGCAGACAGTGGTCGATTGGGGGACAACCGACTGATTGTCATCATCTTACGCGGGGCCATGGATGGTTTGGACGTGGTGCAACCCTTTGGCGATCCTGAATTGGCCAAGGCCCGGCGCAAACTGGTGACGGGGCCTGAAAACGGTGCGTTGGATTTGGATGGTTTTTTTGCCCTGCACCCGCAGTTGGAAATGCTGATGCCCTTGTGGCAGGCCGGTGAACTGGGATTTGCCCATGCCGTTTCCACCCCGTATCGCGACAAACGCAGCCATTTTGATGGGCAGGATTTGTTAGAGGCCGGCACTGCCGGGGTTCCGGGTGCGGAACATCGTGGTTGGTTAAATAGGATGTTGTCACAGGTGCCGGGATTGTCGGCGCAAACGGCCTATTCCGTTGGGTTAGACCAAATGGCAGTTTTGGCCGGGGATGCGCCCGTCAGCAATTGGTCACCTGAAATCGGCGTATCGCTTAGCCCCCAAGGGAAGCGGTTGTTGGAAATGGTCATGCATGATGATCCTTTGTTCCAACAGGCCTCTGCCGAGGCGATGGAAATCTTGACGTCCCTTTCCGAAAATCCGGGCCCGACAGATGGCGGTGAAGATCTGATGATGATGGGGGATGACGGCATGATGATGGCCAGCCCGCCAAAGGCCCTGCGCAATATCGCCAATGGCACCACCGGTCGGATCGCGGAATTCACCGCAAATCGGTTGCGGGCGGATGCAAGGATTGCGGCATTTTCATTGGGCGGCTGGGACACCCATGGCGGCCAACAACGCAGTATTTCCCGCGCCTTGATGAACCTTGGTGTTGCGATCTTACGCCTGCGTCAGGATTTGGGGCCAGCTTGGGCCAAAACCACCGTTCTGGCCATGACGGAATTTGGACGCACCGTTTATGAAAATGGCACAGGCGGCACCGATCACGGCACCGGTGGTCTTGCCATATTTGCGGGTGGTGCTGTGCGCGGAAAACAGGTGGTGACCGATTGGCCCGGCCTGGCTGAGGTGGATCGATACCAAGGACGGGATTTGATGCCCACCCGTGACGTGCGTGCCTATGCCGGATGGGCCTTGCGGCGCCTTTATGGTTTTGATCGTGCCTTGATCGAAGACGTGGTTTTCCCCGGTTTGGAAATGGGGTCAGATCCCGGTATTATTGCCTAAATCACCAACGGTTTTTGCAACCGGGATGAAATCACATTGGCCAGTTTTTCCCGCTCTGGCCCCGCCAACGCGCGTGCGCGGGCAAATCCTTGGGCAACGTCATGTAATTCGCTGTCACTGGCGGTGCGGGCGACACCTGCCAAAAACGTCGCCAAATATGTTTTGGTATCGGCCGTTTGATCGCCTTCTTGCAATAAATTATGCGCCAATGCCAAATCTTCCTGAACGGCAACGGGATCGGGATTGACGGGATCTTCGCACACGCGGCGCGGGCCCAATGGGCGTTTGTCCTCTGGAATGAACTTCAAAACTGCCGCCTGAAATTCAGCCACACTGCCTAGTGGTTTTTCGATAAATCCATCTGCGCCTGATGACAAAGCTTCTTCGCGGCGATCTGGATCTGCGGACAGGGCAATCAAGCTTTGCACCCGGGGTGTCGCTTGCGCCAGTTCCGCCAGAAGTTCTGCACCTGATCCATCAGGCAGTCCCATATCCGCGATCACAATGTTTGGGCGGTAAACCCTTAAATGCCGCCGGGCGCTTTCTAAACAATCGGCCCGGCGAATGCGTGCACCAGACCGCAGGCACATCAGGCGCATCGCCTCGCACGCGGTAAGGCTGTCTTCGACCAATAAAATGGTCAGGCCCAGCAACGGGCGAATGGCGGTTGGTGTTTGCGCATGTAAGAAATCGTCTATGTCAGTCATAATTGCCCCCATTGGCGTGAATCAACTGAACCAAAGATGAGCGCAGGATACCTAATGCGGCGTTAATGCCCCTTGCGGTGCTGTCTGAACCTGCGCAAAAAGCGCCAACCGGAAGGATTTGATATGATTGGAAAACTGAATCACGTTGCCATTGCTGTCCCTGATCTTGAGGCCGCAAGCGCACAATACAAAAATACGTTGGGCGCCAAAGTTGGTGCCCCGCAAGATGAGCCAGATCACGGTGTAACCGTTGTTTTTATTGAACTTCCGAACACCAAAATTGAATTGTTGTACCCTTTGGGGGAAAACAGTCCCATTCAAAATTTCCTTGATAAAAACCCTTCGGGTGGCATTCACCACATGTGTTACGAGGTGGATGATATTTTGGCCGCCCGGGATAGGTTGCAAACCGAAGGTGCCCGCGTTCTTGGCACCGGAGATCCGAAAATTGGGGCCCATGGCAAACCGGTTTTGTTTCTGCACCCCAAAGATTTCAACGGATGCTTGATTGAACTGGAACAAGTGTAATGGGCATTTTATCCGCGATCGTCCTGTTCGCTGTCATCTGGTTTTTGACATTGTTTTGTGTGTTGCCGATCCGTTTGGAAACCCAAGGCGACCGGGGCGAAGTTGAGCCGGGCACCCATGCGGGCAGCCCCGCAAACCCACGGATGAAGCGGCGGTTTCTGATAACAACCGCAATCGCCTTTGTCTTGTGGGTGATCATCGTGGCAATTATTTTGTCAGGTGTGATTTCGGTGCGCGACATTGATTGGTTTAAACGCATGTCCACGCCCGCGACTTAACGTTTCGCGGTTCCGTTTAATCGGTGGAATTGATGGGTGAATGTGGCCGCACCCAGCACCGGTATAAACAAATTCAACAATGGTATGGTCAGGGGCATTGCCATCAATGTTCCGGCCATCCAAACCCGACCCCGGTTGGCCCGGTAAAGTTCCTTTGCTGCGTGACCATCCAAATGCCGTCGGGCCGCCACTTGAAAATATTCCCGCCCCAAAAGATATCCGTTCACGCCCCAAAATACGATCGGGGCGATGGGTGGGAACCAAATCCACAGCAGAACGGCGATTAAGTTTGCCGCGATCAAGATGCCCAAAAAGTTGATTGTGTCTTTCAGGCCTGCCCAAAACCCCACGTTTGGGGTATCTGCCACATGGGGGTAATGGCGGGCCTCAACTGCGTCGGCCACTTCATCTAGGAAAAGGGATGTGATGGCGCTGGCAACCGGCACCATCAAAAAGACCGAAAGGAACAGCACCAAAAACAGACTTCCCCAAGTTAGGAAGCTGCCAACCCAGGTGACTTGTCCAATGGTGTCTGTGATCCATTGTTCAGCCCCCAAGGCGTTCAACAGATACAGAAACCCCGCATAGGCGGCGAACAGAAGTGCAATGGTAAGACCAATCCCTCGCCACAGGACACGGCGGAAACGGCGATCGGTCAACTGTGCGACGGCCTTCAGAAAATCCCCTAAAATCACGATAGGCCCCATTGTGTTATGGCATCCATATCGGGGCGCGGGCGATCTGGCATCGTGGCAGGGCCAGTGCCGATGTGGATGAACCCGGCAATGCGTTCACCAGTGGCAAGCCCCATCTTGGTGCAAAATTCCGGCTGATGGCTGGGCCAACCAGATAACCAATTCGCCCCCCATCCAGCGGCTAATGCGGCGTTCAGCAATTGCATGCACACCGCCCCGGCGGAATAGGTTTGTTCCAACGCCGGGATTTTGTCGCTGGCTTTGGGGCATTCAATCACCGCAACCGCCAATGCGCCCGTTTCGAATTGGCGGGCACATTTATCCGTATCTTGGCCCGCGGCATTGGCCAATTCGCGCGCGACCGGACCCAATTTTTGCAGATCAGCACGGCGCAAAACGATGAACCGCCAAGGCTCTAATTTACCATGATCAGGTGCACGCCCCGCGATCTGCAACAACGCGTGCAGGGCTGCATCATCTGGCACGGGGCCCGTCAGTATTTTTTGCGGGCGGGAACGGCGGGTTTTCAGAAAAGTGATTGTGTCAGTCATGGTGGGAATGTGGTGCAGGGGCGCGGGTTGCACAAGTCCAAGACAACGGATTTGGGGATTTTACCCTGGGCCACCATGAAACGCGGCTAAATCATCAACCCAATCATCCAAAAATGCTTGAAACTGTGGTCCGGGTTGGCGGGCGGCAAAGGTTTCGGCGAACGGATCGTCCGCCTTGGTTTGGGATCCGGCCAATGTGGCGATGGTGGCATGCCCACAAAACGGCACGTAAACCTCTGAATACCCACCTTCGTGGACCAAAACCAAACGCCCATCACACAGGGCATCGGCGGCGGCCATCGTCATGCGTGTCAGCGTTTCAAAGGTTTCAGCTGTGGCCAACATGCGCGACAAAGGATCAATGGCGGCGGCATCATACCCACAGGCAACGACAATCAAATCTGGTTGAAACCGGGCAAGGGCGGGCAAAACAATCCGATCCATGGCGCGCACATATGTGTCATGCCCGCCACCGGGTGGTAGGGGGATGTTGACATTTGCATTGCCAAATCCACGCACATTCGCATCCCCGGTATCGATGGGGTAGTTGTGTTCCTGATGGATCGAGATTGTCAGCGTATCTGCACGATCCAGATAAATCGCCTCTGTCCCGTTGCCGTGGTGCACGTCCCAATCCAAAATCGCCACCTTCAAATCGGGGTCGATGGCGCGTGCTGCCTCTAATGCGATTGCTATATTGGCCAAAAGGCAAAAACCATTGGGGAATTCTGGCAGGCAATGGTGGCCTGGTGGGCGTGAAAGGGCATAGGCATTGTCAAAGGTCCCATTCATAACTCCGGCAACGGCTTGTTTGGCCAATCCCGCTGACAATGCCGCTTGTTCATATCCACCGGCACCAAAGGGCGTGCGCAGGCCAATTTCCCCGCCACCGCTGTCAGACAGTGATTTGAATTCGCCAAGATAAGCCGCCGGGTGCACACGTAAAAGATCGTCTTGTGTGGCGGCGTGGGCGCTTTGGGCGTCCAATTGTCGGGTCAGGCCGGTGACATCCATCAGGTTTTTCAACCGCCGCTTGGTTTCTGGATTTTCGGGAATTCCCTCAGCGGCCAAAGGTTGCACCAATCCCCCAACCGGGGCGGTGAAGGCATAGTTCCCCCCTCCGAACCAGAAGCATTGTTCATCCCACAGAAAACCAGTTGTCATCGTCTTTGCCCTGCTTAGCGTTTTGTCAGGTCTGACAAGCCGATCATTTCCTGTCCAGCTGTTTTCATGCTTCAACGGAAATTGATCGGATGCCCGGCCCATTCAGGTAAATTTATCTGGCCGTTGCGGATTATCTGTTTATTGTGGCCAAAAGTGAATTGAGGATGGCAGATGCGCTTTGTTTTAATATCGTTATGTTTGGCTTTGATCGGGTGCGGTGCCACGACCCCATCTGGTGGTGGGGCTGCGTCCAATGCATCCTCATTTACGAAACCGTCTGCGGCAAAGAAACGGGCGGCGGAATTGAACTTCTTGGTTGTCATGCGGCAGATGGAACCCACGATCGAGGCGGAATGCCGCCGTCGTCGGGCCAGCCGTTTGTGCGATTTTCAGATTGTGATTGATGATCGCGCAGGCCAGAAACCCAATGCATTTCAAACTGTTTTGGAGGATGGCACCCCAATTTTGGGTTTCACCGAAGCCTTGCTTTATGATGTGCGTAACCGTGATGAATTGGCGTTCGTATTGGGCCACGAAGCGGCCCACCATATCCTGAACCATTTGGGCCGGCAAAAAGTGATTGCCGAAAAAGAAGCAGCCGAATTTGACCGGCTTGCCCGCACTGTGGGTGCCAGCCCAGAAGAATTGAAAGAGGCGCAGGCGATTGGCGCTGCGGTTGGGGCGTTGTCCTTTTCCCAAGAGTTTGAAATCGAAGCGGATGTTTTGGGTGCCCGGTTAACACGTCGGGCCGGATTTGATGCTTTGCGCGGATCTGCCTATTTCCAACGCATCCCTGATCCCGGCAATGGCGTTCTGAGCACTCACCCACCCAATGAAGAACGGGTGGCTGCGGTCAAAAGGGCGCTTCGGTGAACCTGATCAAACAAGAATGGAACCGCCTTTTGGGGCGGTTCATCTATTCGTGGGCCGGATTGAAAATCTGCTGGCGCGAGGAACATTCATTTCGATTTTGGGTTGTGATGAATATCGTTTCTGCAAGTTTGGCCCTGTTCCTGCCGTTGGTATTGTGGGCCAAGGCCTTGATCATTTGCCTTGGTTTGCTGATTTTGGCGGCAGAGGCGTTTAACACGGCCATCGAACGCGTTGTTAATCACCTGAGCCCTGAACAACATCCCCTGGCCAAAGCGGCCAAAGATGCCGGCAGCGCGGGTGTTGCCATCACAGCTGTGACCGCTGGTGTGGCTTGGATCTTTGGCATCTTACCCCTGTTGTGAAGAAACTGGGCGTTGTCATCACGGACCGCGGGTCAAAGTTTGCCGTTTCGGGAATGCCGGTGTCCGACAAAGCGGCGGTGGATGCGGCGCTGAAGGATCTGAAGCGCGACAAAAAATATGCCAAGGCAACCCATAACATTTGGGCCGTTTTGTTCGATGGTACCCCTTTAAAGGCCGATGATGGTGAAAGTGGGGCTGGGATGGTCATTGTGCGCATGTTGGAACGCGAAAACCTGCACAACCATCTGATTGTTGTGACCCGTTGGTACGGGGGAAAACATCTTGGCGGTGATCGTTTCCGGCATGTGCAAGATGCCGTGCGGGCGTATTTGGATCAGTCTTAAACCAAGGCCAAGGCAATCGCCCCAAAAATGGACGATGAAGCCGCCAATACAAATCCATGCCAAATGGCGGTGTGAAACCGCAGTGTTGTCCACAAATAAAAGATCGTGCCAACCGAATACAAAACACCCCCAACAAAGATGAGGGCCAGTGACGGGCCGGGAATGGTTTTGGCAAGGGGCCACAATAAGATCAAGGCAGACCATCCCAAACTAAGGGTTAATCCTGTGTTCAGCCCCTTGGGCCACCGCGCCACGGCCAATTTGCCGATGGCACCACCAATTGCGATGATCCACACCGCAGCCAAAACGATATATCCAAACAGTGACCCCAAGATCACAACCAACGGTGTATAGGTGCCCGCGATTTTCAGATAAATCGCGGCGTGATCAACCCGGCGCAGGGGTTCACGCAACCACGTACGATACGGCCAAAGATTGTAAACGCCAGAGACGGAAAAGCTGAATATCATGACCGTGCAATAAATGGCGATTGCTGCAATGGTGAGGCCGGATTCGTGTGTTGTGGCATGGATGATTAAAAACACGGTTGCCAATATGGCCAAGACCACAGCCAAGCTGTGCACAATGCCATCGGCGACCAATTCATGATATGTGGGTTTTGAAGCCATTTCCCAATTGTAGATGCAAAAGATGCGGATTCTATGACGACGTCGGGGAAGATCGCGTTAAATTGAGGTGTATTTTATCAAAGCGCCCCGACCTTGGCCTTGATTTTCCCCTTGAATTTGGCCGGTTTGCGTAACATTTAACCAAGTATTGATGGACCGCGCGATATGCAGAGATTGCACCAAGATTTGACACGCAAGGTCCCAATATCCATATTGTGTATGAGGGCACATGAGTAATTTTGCACATATCACCGCTGAACTTCGGGCGAAGTATGGCCAAACCGGACCCGCGATTGACCCAGAGGTCATCGCAGAAGGGGAAGGCGTCGATGTGCGCTATGTGAGTTTCGAAGGCGACGCGACCCATGAATTCCACGGGTTTTATGACTTCGAAGAGCGCACAATCTTTGTCAACAAAGACGACAGTGTTGAAGAAAAGCTGTTCACCATTGCCCATGAATTTGCGCATCATTTGCTGCATGCAACCTATGCCGAAAGCACCCATTACATCCCACGGCTAAAACGCCATGTGGACAGTGCCGAGGAACGCGAAGCGGATCTATTTGCGGTGAACCTGTTGGCACCGGTGGATATGTTGAATGAATTCAGCAAGGTGAAAACCGATGCGGATCTGTGTTCCTTGTTTTTGATCACGCCAGAGATTTTGGGCAAAGCCCGCTTGGCGGCGTAACGTCAGATGACCACCCAAACGGCCCAGCCGGCACCGTCCCGTGACGTTGCAAAAAGTGCGATCACCGATCCAACCCCAACCGATGCCGACAAAGACCGCAGCCTGACCCTTGCCCGGCACGAGGCAGAGGTTGGTCGCCTGAAGCTGCAAAACAAGACGCTTGAACAAGATCACGAAGATCGAAAAGCCGACCGTGAAATGCGCTTTAAATATTCGCGCTGGGTTTATGCCTATCTGGTGGCTTATTCGGTGTTTGTGGGGGGCTTGCTGATCTTGCACGGCTTTGCCGCCATTCCCTTTGCCTTGGATGATGTGGTTTTGACATCCTTGGTGGGATCAACCGCCGTGTCGGCCATCGGGTTGGTTTTGGCGGTGACAACCGGCCTGTTCAACAGCCGGCGCAAGAAAGAAGACTGATCTTCACCTCAGAATGCGGTTGCAAAACCAAGCCAGCACCGCCGCAAGAATCGCCGACATTCCCGCCCCTGTGATGGCCTGTGTGGCATTATCCAATCCAAACATCGGCAGCATCGTCACCAACGCAGCCACCGCCGCAATCAGAAAAACCGGCGCGGCAAGGCGGCTGCGCAATATCATCAAAACGCCCCCAATGATGCCCCCGAACACAGAAAGCGCAAATGCCCCCGTCGCCCACGCAGGCCGCGTTTCAATGACCACGCGATAATGGTCCGGCATCTGTGCCACCGCATCGGGATTTGTCTGCATGACATAGTTCACGGCACCCATTACATGCCAAGCAAGCCCAAGGATCGCGAGGAACCAGAAGAGGAAGTTGGGTTTGGTGGGGCTGGTCATGGGGTGTTGCCTATTTTTAACCTTCAATGGTTTAATCATATTTAGCAACACTCAAACCTCAAGGCCCTTTAATTCCCATGGTTCTATCGCGACATTCGTTATTTGTTTGCAGGGCTTCGGCTGCGTCGTGTTGGCTCAGAAAAGACCGGCGCTATGTCCAGCTTCCTAGACCAGAACAACGATGGTTCCCTGAGTTTAATCCGATAAACTTCGAAAAAATGATTTCACTTAGATGGGGGTCAAGCCGCACGCATCTGTGTTGCCCATCCATATATTGAAGGCCAAAGACAAGCCGCCATACACTTTGGTTTTCGCATAGGGGCTAAGATTTGACATCCAGCTTTCGCGAGGAACGACTCCAACTTCTGAAACCTCAAGTCGAAACAGACCAATTTGCCTATTTTCGCAAATCGCCAAGTTATGTGGGGTCCAAACTTGCAATAATCCAAAAAGGACAACCAAAACAAATCCAACTGTTAGAAGTGCTTGTACCAAGCGTCTCATCGTTAAACCTTTCACTCTTAAACACGGCCCCAACACAAACTTTCTGGGATCCAATGTTGGAAAATATCATTGCGTGCAGTTTGTCAAATTTGGATCTTTCCCCACAAATCATACTCTGATGCCTCGTCCACAACCACGTCTACCAAATCCCCAGACTTCAACTTCTCAAACCCTTCATCAATGAACAGGTTGCCGTCGATTTCGGGCGCGTCTGATTTGGTGCGGCAGGTGGCGGCCTCGTCATCCACCTCATCCACGATCACGGTCATGCGGCTGCCCACTTTGGCCTCCAGCTTGGCCGCTGAAATCGACTGCGCCTTTTCCATGAACCTTTCCCAACGTTCCTGCTTAACCTCAGCTTCCACATGATCGGGCAGGGCGTTGCTGCGCGCGCCTTCGACGTTTTCGTATTGAAAGCACCCAACGCGATCCAGCTGCGCCTCGTCCAACCAATCAAGCAGGGTCTGGAACTCCGCCTCTGTCTCACCCGGATAACCCACGATGAATGTGGATCGCAGGGTAATGTCAGTGCAAATCCCGCGCCATTCGGTGATGCGGTCCAGTGTCTTTTCGGCGTGCGCCGGGCGGGCCATGCGTTTTAGGGTGTCTGGGTGGGCGTGCTGAAACGGGATGTCCAGATAGGGCAGCACCAAACCATCGGCCATCAGCGGGATCACCTCACGCACATGGGGGTAGGGGTAGACATAATGCAGCCGCACCCAAGCGCCCAAACCACCCAGATCGCGGGCCAGATCGGTGATATGGGCGCGATGGTCCCGATCGGTTTTGTGTTTGATATCAACGCCATAGGCAGATGTGTCTTGGCTGATCACCAGCAGTTCTTTCACACCAGCCTCAACCAGTTTTTCCGCCTCACGCATCACCGCATGGGCGGGTCGGCTGGCCAAGCGGCCGCGCATATCGGGGATGATGCAGAACTTGCACTTGTGGTTACAGCCTTCGCTGATCTTGAGATAGCTATAGTGGCGCGGGGT
>JAHDCF010000042.1:17969-24391 GCA_020630015.1 Planktomarina sp.
TGCACTTGTGGTTACAGCCTTCGCTGATCTTGAGATAGCTATAGTGGCGCGGGGTTAGGCTGACGCCAGAGGCGGGCAGCAGGTCGACAAAAGGGTCGGGGCTGGGTGGCACGGCGCTGTGCACAGCGTCGAGCACTTGTTCATATTGATGCGGTCCGGTGACGGCCAGAACCTTGGGGTGGACGCCGGTGATATATTCAGGCTCTGCCCCCAGACAGCCCGTGACGATGACACGACCGTTGGCATCCAAGGCCTCGCCAATCGCCTCAAGGCTCTCGGCCTTGGCACTGTCCAGAAACCCACAGGTGTTGACGATCACAGCTTCCGCCCCGGCATAATCGGGGCTGATGGCATATCCTTCGGCGCGCAGGCGGGTCAGGATACGCTCACTGTCGACCAGCGCTTTGGGGCAACCAAGGCTGACCATGCCGATGGTCGGCTGGCCGGGGCGGGGGGTATCAATCCGTGGCTTGGGTGCAATATCGGGGCGCAGGTTTGGGGGGTTCTGTGTCATGGGGTGCCGCCTAGCACGGCCAGAGGTGTGTGAAAAGCAAATGCAGCGCACGCCCCAGTAAGCTTTGCCACCAAGGCCCCCAAAACGCCCAAAACCCGGCGGCACAGCCCTGCGCGTGTGCTGTTTACCCTGTTCCCTTTGCTGTTCGCTGTCGCATGGCTGTATGGTGCGGCTTATGATGCCTATCAGATGGCCCCGAATTCAGCAGTGATTTTGACATCGGCCGATTGGGTGGATGCCGTCACAAAATCCAAGGCCATGGGGATGCAGCCTTTGGAATATTGGTTGGCCCATTCCACCGCCGATACGGATTATGAAACGTTCAATCGGTTTATTTATGCGGTTGATCTGTTCGTGCCTTTGGATGCGTTGGGGCAGGAAACAACTTGGGCCCCGGCCAAGGATCGCGGAACCTTGGGGTGGATGGCGTATTATGCCCGCATGCCCATCCAAGTGACAGGTTGGTTGATCACAGCATTGGCCGCTGGTGTTTTGACAGGGCTGGTTGGCCGTCGGGATTAACCTTGCCAATCGTATCTGGCTGGGCGACACCACCTTGCAAAGGAGATGCCCCATGCCCACCCTATTCCCCCTGCCTGATCCTGTGACCATCCCAATTGTGGGGGAGGGGAATACCTTTCCCATTCACCGGATTTTCTGTGTGGGCCGAAATTATGAGGCACATGCAAAGGAGATGGGAAATGAGGTGGATCGCGCGGCGCCTTGGTATTTCACCAAATCCCCGGCCTCGGCTGCTTTGTCCGGCGCGGTTGTGCCTTTTGCCAAAGCCACGCAGAATTATCATCATGAGGTGGAACTGGTTTTGGCCATTGGTGCCGTTGCCTCTGACATCAGCGTGGTGGATGCGCCATCGGCGATCTTTGGGTATGCCAGCGGTTTGGATATGACACGCCGGGATTTGCAGGCCAAATCAAAAGAAGGGCGCAAGCCGTGGTGCACCGCAAAGGATGTGGAAAACGGTGCGGTCTTTTCCCCCATCACCCGGGCGGTGGATTTCGCGCCGAAAGATCAGCGCATCCATGTCAGTGTAAATGGAGATGTCCGGCAGGATGCCAGCCTTGCCGAAATGGTGTGGTCCCCGGCTGAGGTCATCGCCCATCTTTCCACGCTATATACCTTGCGACCGGGTGATTTGATCATGACAGGTACCCCCGCGGGTGTGGGGCAGGTGCAGCCGGGCGACAAAATCCATGGCGGGATCGATGGGTTGAGCGATGTTGTGTTAACGCTCACGTAGATTGAATTGTTCG
The DNA here is from genome assembly GCA_020630015.1 of Planktomarina sp. GTDB lineage: Bacteria > Pseudomonadota > Alphaproteobacteria > Rhodobacterales > Rhodobacteraceae > Planktomarina. The sequence goes on from JAHDCF010000042.1 coordinate 19,755, forward strand.
TGCGTAAGCAACAATCTGAAATTTCAACACAATTTTGCGACCAAAAGTGTCTGAGATAACTGTAAAAAGTCGTTTGTGGCTGTGGCCTTGTCGAATTTCACAGCGTAACGTCAGCATCACAAGAATCTGAAGTTAGGGAGATCTTCATGAAACTGAAACTTACGACTGCTGCTGTGGCCATCGCTGCTTCTTTGGGTGCTACATCTGCTATGGCGGATTGCGGCAAAGTCTCAATCACCGAAATGGACTGGGCTTCAAGCCAAGTTGTAACAGCGGTTGCAGCATTCCTGATGCAGCAAGGCTATGGCTGTGACGTACAAAAAGTACCGTCATCCACAGTTCCAGCGCTGACATCTTTGGCAGAAACAGGTGAGCCTGACATTTTGACCGAAGTTTGGGCAAACTCTACTCCTGCTTACGAAGGCCTGTTGGCTGAAGGCAAATTGGTAGAGCTGGCAGACGTTTTGTCAGACGGTGGTGTAGAAGCTTGGTGGATCCCGACTTACCTGGCTGAGTCAAACCCAGAGCTGACAACATGGGAAGGCATCATGGCCAACCCTGCGGCTGTTGGTGGTAAATTCCACGACTGTCCATCAGGCTGGGCGTGCGACATCATCAACAACAACAACCTGAAAGCTGCGGGTGCAGAGGCCGGTGGTCTTGAGCGTTTCCAGCACGGTTCAGGTGAAACACTGCAGACATCCATCGCTGCGGCATATGCTGAAAAAGCACCATGGTTCGGTTACTACTGGGCGCCAACAGCCGTGTTGGGTAAATACCCAATGGTTCAGGTAAAAGTGCCAGAGTACAACGCCGAAGGCCACTCATGTAATGGTGACGCAAACTGCGAAAACCCAGTTTTCTCTGCTTATCCAGCGGCGAAAGTTGTGACAGCCGTTTCAGGTGCGTTCATGGAGCGTGAGCCAGAAATCGCAGCACTTCTGAAGAACGTGTCATTCACAAACGCCCAAATGGGTGAAGTATTGGCATGGCGCTTGGACAACAACGCTTCTAACGAAGAAGCCGCTGTTTACTTCCTGACCAACTACAAAGACGTTTGGGCAGATTGGTTGAGCGACGACGCCAAAGGTAAATTGGCTGCAATCCTGAATTAATTTCAGTTGAAAAAATTGCCCCATTCCGGCGTTAGACCGGGGTGGGGCTTTCTGCGTTTTAAGGGGACGGAACAATGGCATTTTACGATGGTATTTTCAAAGGTTTAGGCCTTGAAGGTTGGTGCGGCGGGGGGGCATCAAACGCGCCGGTCTCGATGGCAGACCTTCTTGCACAGTCAAACGGTGATGATGCGGCGTCAGGGCCTGCTTTCCCGTTTCCCTCGCTTGATAATTTGAATGAATCCTGTGCGTCGATTGTGCAATCACGCGATGTAACAAAAGGGATCGAAGACGGGTTTTTGGCGGCGAAGCCAGCTTTGAAAACAGTCTTGGATCCAATTACACAGCCGTTGTCATGGCTTCTGGATGGGGCGCTTTACGCGTTTGAGACCATTCCTTGGTTTATCATGATCCCCGCTTTAATCTTGCTTGCGTATTGGGCATCAAGATCGGTTGCGGTGACAGTATTTGTTGCCTTTTCCATTTTGGCGCTGGCATTTGTGGATCACTATGACGTGGCCATGCAAACTTTGGCGATCATCTTTGTGTGTACCGGCATATCGGTCGCACTGGGCGTGCCCATAGGCATTGCGATGTCTAAAAACGATACGCTTCAGCGGATGGTTGTTCCCATTCTTGATCTGCTTCAAACGTTGCCGACGTTTGTTTACCTGATCCCGCTGATTTTCCTGTTTTCGGTTACAGAATCCAAACTTTACGGTATTGCGATCATACTTTACGCGATTGTGCCCGTTATCCGCCTGACGGATCTTGGCATTCGCCTTGTTGATCAAGACGTGGTCGAAGCTGCGAACGCCTTTGGCATGAATGGCCGGCAAAAACTGATGGGTGTTGAACTGCCCTTGGCCTTGCCGAATATCATGGCAGGTATCAACCAGACCATCATGATGTCATTGGCCATGGTTGTGATTGCATCCTTGGTGTCTGCGCCGGGTCTTGGTGTGAACGTGCTGCGCGGTATTCGGAACCTTGAGTTGGGTGTTGGCATTGTGGCTGGTATCGGCATCGTTCTTTTGGCTGTGATCTTGGATCGTACATCCAAGGCTGCCCTCGACCGGGTCGATATGGCCCGCAAACAACGCTAAGGGGGCAGGGATATGACTGAACCAAAAGTCCGAATTCGCGATCTTTACAAGATCTTTGGTGCCCACGACAAAGACGTTTTGCAACATGTCAAAGCGGGCATGGGCAAAGAAGAACTGTTGGTCGAACACAAGCATGTGCTTGGCCTGCAAGACATCAACGTGGACATGCAGCCCGGTGAAATCACCGTTGTGATGGGCCTGTCAGGGTCGGGGAAATCAACCCTGATCCGTCACTTGAACCGTTTGATTGAACCCACTGCGGGCGAAATCTTTGTCGACGGTGAAGATGTTATGAAGCTGTCAGAGGCCGGCTTGCGCAGTTTGCGTCAGGAACGCATGTCGATGGTGTTCCAGAAGTTTGCCTTGCTGCCGCACCGGACCGTACAGCAAAACGCGGCAATGTCGTTGCGTATTCGTGGCCGCGACGAAACCGAACAGGCCAATGAGGCCCGCAAGTGGCTGGATCGTGTTGGGTTGGGTGGATACGAAAACCACTATCCGAACCAACTGTCAGGCGGCATGCAACAACGCGTCGGGATTGCCCGCGCGTTGACAGCCAACACCGACATCATGCTGATGGACGAAGCCTTTTCGGCCCTTGATCCATTGATCAGAACCGACATGCAGGATCTGTTGCTGGAACTGCAGACAGAACTTCACAAATCCATCGTGTTCATCACCCACGACTTGGACGAAGCGCTTAAACTGGCAGATCACCTTGTGATCTTGAAGGACGGTGCGGTTGTTCAACAAGGGGAACCGCAGGGCATCCTGTTGAACCCATCTGATCCATACATCGAAGACTTCGTCAGCGATATCAACCGTGCACGCGTTTTGCGTGTGAAATCGGTGATGACAGCGCTTGAAGAGAACTCAGGTATTTTCGCAAAAACCAAATATTCCGGCGATGTGAAGGCAACCGACAATTTGGAAAGCCTAATCGCCCGGTCGGGTGGCGACACTGGACATATCTATCGCGTGGTTGAAGGTGACAAACCCATCGGACAGATCGATATGCGCGATCTGGTCAAGGCCTTGGTGCCGCGGGTGTCCAGCACTGGCGGTAATGTTGTGAAGTAAGATCAACTCTAATTGTTAGAGAAAGGCCCCGGGTTTCCGGGGCCTTTTTCGTTGGCGACGGGTTAGGGTGGCAGTTTAATTTTTCCGAAAATCTGGGTATAAATTGCTGCTTCGAGTTCAAACCTACCGAATGCCGCAACACAGCTATATGATCCGTTGCTCCAGCTCAGCAGGATCAGCAACCTCGACATGCCAAAAGGCCTGCGCTTCAACTGGGAGCTTGGCCAAAACGCGTTCGAAGTCTCTTCCATTCGTGCAGCGGCGAACCGCCCATGCCGTTGCCTCAATCGCATTGTCGGGCGTTAAGTTGTGGTTCACACGCACATTTTGAACCTCAGAAATGAGCGTGTCTCGGTTTTCAAATGACGTGCGCGGCTCCGTAACATCCCAATTTTGAACAAAAATTGCACGAAGTACGCTCGGCAAAACACTTGCGAACTCCAATCCCTCTTGAGCGTTCAAGCGACGCCTGAATACTTGGAACACCGCATCAACCGCCGTGTAAGCCATGTTGTCTGATTCAAGGGACATGCGCTCTTTCACGTCATCAAGGAAGGCGCGCCATTCCTTTGAGGCGTGTCGATATGTCCAAGGCATTGGCATGGTTGGCGGGTTCCTTTCTCAGCATTGGCGCTGACAATCCTACCGAGGTTCATGAGGGTTGTGAAGAAACCAACGGCTGCAAAGTCTGCTCAGCTGCAGTTCACTGAGCTTGGGGCGATTGCCGAACATTCAACAAGCTCATGTACGAACTACGGATTTCTTCGTGCATTAACGATCCAAAGCGGAATGCAAATCAAGCGATAAAAAAAGGCCCCGGTTTTCCGGGGCCTTTTGAGGTTTACTTCAACGGGTGGATTTACCCGCCCATGACCTTTGGCAACCACAGAACCAGCTGCGGGAAGATCAGAAGCAGGGTCAAACCAACCAGCTGAACCACCATGAACTGCATCATACCCAGATAGATGTCTTTCAGATCCCAGTTCGGAACCACACCTTTCAGGAAGTAGGCTGACAGTGCCACCGGTGGTGACAGCCAAGCCGTTTGCAGGTTCACCGCAACCAAGATGCCGAACCAGACCATCAGGTCATAGCGGTCAAGCCCGTGCAGGTCCAAAGCCATCACAGTGGGCAACAGGATCGGCACAACGATCAGCACGATCGGCACCCATTCCAGCGGCCACCCCAGAAGGAAGATCAGGGCCATTACCAACAGCAGGATCACATAAGGAGACATATCCAGCCCCAGAAGGATCTCTGTCATCATGCGCGGCGTTCCCAAGGCGCTGAATTCCGCCCCAAAGAAGTTGGAGGCCGCAACCAAGAACATGATCAG
>JAHDCF010000008.1 GCA_020630015.1 Planktomarina sp.
TCAATGGCGATGCGTAGGGCGGGATTTATCCCGCCGCCACCCATTGGAAAAAAGAGCGGCGGGGTAAACCCCGCCCTACGCCGAAAAGGTGAGGTTGGTCTTTGGCAAAGCCGCTTCTGGGAACACCAAATCCGCGACGAACGGGACTATTGGATGCACATACGTTATTGTTGGATGAACCCCGTCAAACATGGATATGCAAAGCGCCCCGAAGACTGGCCATTCTCATCGGTGCATTGGGACAATCGCTTTGCCCCCGGCATGGATTTGGGATCGTAGGGCGGGGTTCACCCCGCCGTTGGGTGCGCCCATGGCGCACCTATAAAACAAAATGATTGTGAGCTTTTACCGCTCTACTTTCCTTCTTGAATAAACAAGATTGGCGCTAGAAAGCCACTATGAAATAGCGAGAGGCAATCAGATAATTCATTGCAAAAAGCAGCATTGAAAGTAAGATTATGCTCAGATCTGAAAGGAGCTCATCTTCGATCCGGTGCCAAAACGCTTTCCCAAAAATAAATGCAATGCCTCCAGAAAATACCGCGGGGACGACTGCCGCCAACGTTTCAATCTTTCCTAAGTAGGTCAAGAAAGCAGCAAAAATTCCCAAGACCGTTCCGAGCATCAAGTAGTTTAGTCTCGTACGAAAAAAAGCTTTGCTCTTGCTGAAGTAGCTAAACATAACAAATACAAGGGCGCTACAAATCGCTAGTGTGAATATTGGGAATAAATCCAAAAAGGCATCCCACAAACTAGAAAATGCCGTCTCAATTTTGATTGGAGTTTGCGCTGTTTCGTTATCCATCTCGGCATTCATCTTTGCGTTGGCAGTATATTATCGCGCGTTCTGCTCTGGATATTTCACCTTTTGTCCTGCTTTCGATAAATCTCACTTGGCTAGGTGCCGCCCGACAAAAATAACTAACGTTGGAAAAAACCGAATTTCGTTTTTCAGATGGAGTCTGTTCATTTGACGATAACTTATCAACCAAACAATTTGATTGTAGCGCGCAATATTCAAGTATTTGTTTTTGAAGCGGTTCTGCTGTGAGTTCTTTGAAATCTCGCAAATCAGAGAGCCTTTTTTTCAACCCATCCAATTTTCCTAGACTTGGATCTCGTATTGGAAGAATTTCAGGAAAGCTATAGATTTGCTTTTCCAACTCTGTCTCAACCGATGTGTCGATACATTGAGCAGCAACTTGAATGGGTAACAAACAACAAAAAGCGCCCGCGAGAATGGTCTTTTTTGAGTTGGAGACAAACACCTCACCCATCCATCTTCAACGCCGAAATAAACGCCTCTTGCGGGATATCCACTTTCCCGAACTGGCGCATTTTCTTCTTCCCGGCCTTCTGCTTTTCCAGCAGCTTCTTCTTCCGCGTCGCGTCGCCGCCATAACATTTCGCCGTCACGTCTTTGCGCATGGCGCTTAACGTCTCACGCGCGATGACCTTGCCGCCGATGGCCGCTTGGATCGGGATTTTGAACATGTGGCGGGGGATCAGGTCTTTGAGCTTTTCAACCATCGCGCGCCCCCGCGCCTCTGCCCTATCCCTGTGCACCATGGTCGACAGGGCATCGACGGGTTCTTCGTTCACAAGGATCGACATTTTCACCAGATTGTCTTGGCGGTATCCGGTCATCTGATAATCAAAGGAGGCATATCCTTTGGTGACCGATTTTAAACGGTCGTAAAAATCAAACACCACCTCGTTCAGCGGCAGGTCATAAACCACCATCGCGCGTGTCCCGGCATAGGTCAGGTCTTCTTGAATGCCGCGCCTGTCTTGGCACAGCTTCAGCACATCACCCAGATATTCGTCGGGCACCAGAATGGTCGCTTTGATGCGCGGCTCTTGCATGTGATCGACCAGCGTCAGGTCAGGCATGTCGGCGGGGTTGTGCAGCTCCATCATCTCACCGTCGCGCATGTGCACGTGGTAAATCACCGATGGGGCGGTGGTGATCAGCTCAATATCATATTCGCGTTCAATCCGGTCGCGGATCACCTCAAGGTGCAACAGGCCAAGAAAACCGCAGCGGAAGCCAAAGCCCAACGCGGCAGAGGTTTCCATCTCAAAACTAAACGACGCGTCATTCAACGCCAGCTTATCAATGCTTTCGCGCAGGTCCTCAAACTGGGCACTATCCACCGGGAACAAGCCACAGAACACCACCGGCTGCGCAGGCTTAAAGCCGTCCAGCGCCTCAACCTCAGACCGTTGATGGGTGATCGTGTCCCCCACCCGCGTGTCGCGCACCTGCTTGATCGATGCGGTCAGAAAGCCGATCTCACCGGGGCCCAGTTCGTCAATCGCCTCCATCTGGGGGCGGAAGACACCAATGCGATCCACGTGGTGAATGGTGTTGTTGGACAAAAACTTGATCTTTTCGCCCTTCTTCAACTTTCCATCAATCACCCGGATCAACACGATCACCCCAAGATAGGCATCATACCAACTGTCCACCAACATGGCCTTCAGCGGCGCATCCATATCGCCCTTGGGCGCGGGCAGTTCTGTGACAATCGCCTCTAACGTTTCGCGAATGCCTTGGCCGGTTTTGGCGCTGACCTGAATGGCGCCTGTGGCATCAATCCCGATCACATCTTCGATCTGTTCGGCCACCCGATCACAATCAGAGGCAGGCAAATCAATCTTGTTCAACACCGGCACGATCTCATGATCGGCATCAATGGCGTGATACACATTGGCCAGCGTCTGCGCCTCAACCCCTTGGGAACTGTCGACAACCAAAAGCGAGCCTTCGACCGCCCGCATGGACCGGCTGACCTCATAGGCAAAGTCAACGTGACCGGGTGTATCAATCAAATTCAACACATAGGTTTCGCCATCATTAGCGGTGTATTCAATCCGCACCGTGTTGGCCTTGATGGTAATCCCGCGCTCACGCTCAATATCCATCGTGTCCAACATCTGTGCCTGCATGTCCCGGTCGGCAACCGTGTTGGTCTCTTGGATCAAGCGATCGGCCAAAGTGGACTTGCCGTGGTCAATATGCGCCACGATCGAGAAATTGCGGATATGCGATAGAGGTGTCATGGTTGGGATATGGAATGAGACCAGATGAGGGTCAAGAAGGTTTACCGTCGCCGAACACAATCTGCTCTAATTCATCAAAGACTTCTGGTACTTGATTAACATAAGGCGCAAGGTTTTCTTTAAATTTGTCTGCATTGACCGAGGTGGTGATGCCGCAAGCTGATTTTATGACATTCCAGCTCTCTTTGACATTATCACTATTTATATCAGCTACCACCTGATGATATTTTACTTCGTTCAATGTTCTTCCCTGATCTACACAATACGCTTCAAGAACACCCTTGTCATAGAGATAGTTCTCAAGCTCCTTCCGAACTAGCATTCGATGATTATTAGGGTTCAAGCGCAGGTATTCCGCCCTCGCATTCAAGTTCGTCAAACCACCCGAACTCACATCCCGATCTTTAAGCACAGTCACTTTGATCCCAGAGATGGCTTTTGAAAGCACTGCTAACGCTATTTCACTTCTTTGGTCTAATTCGGTGTTCCCTCCACTCGAAATGAAAAGTGTATCAGGGTATTTTTCGTTGAAAATTGAATTGTAAACTTTGGCATCCATCCCTCTTTCGACCGCCACGCTTTGTGAGGAAGGCAAATCACGGCCCTCACAATAAACAATGTGTTTTGGGCAAAGCAGGTCGGTTAGTTCCGCCAACGGGACCGAAAGGATTTGTTTCCATTGACTGTGAGTTGTTTCCATAGGTGTCAGCGTGACAGTGTTGCTTCCAAAGTTATGAGACGGATCAAAGTAAATGATTTGAGACTTATCTTTCAGTTCATTTTGGATCGCTTGCAAAGTGCCCAAACTGTGCGTTGCCACCCAAAGCTGACAATTATCCCCGATCAGTTTTTCGATTTCTACGAAAAGCGCCCGCTGGACAGAAGGATTGATGTGAAGCTCGGGCTCATCAATCAGGAAGATGGTATCGTTGTAGGCATCTTTCCTAAGCCAAAGGTCCAATAATATGTCGACCACTTCTTTTTCGCCGGATGACAAAACGTTGAACCTAAATGGCTCTTCAACATCAGATTTTTTGAAATACAGCGAACCTCGGCCACCCTCCACATCACCGATGCTGTCAATACTTATTTCCAAGACAGCGTTGAGCGATTGATTAAGATCGCTGATCAAAGTGGCTTTTGCTTCTGATGGTCTTAAATCATTTATTTCGAGCAGCTCGCGATACTTCGCCAAAAGCCTTCGGTAATTGGCTTCGACTTTTGCGTCTATATCAGATGTATAAGACGCCCCCTCAGAATTGCCTGATATATCCGGGACTGCAGAAATTTGTCTAAGATCTAGATTTTCGTTGAAGCGGTACGGGCTGCGGAACGAGAGCCATGTTCTACCGAGTCTGCCAGTTTGTCCGTTGGGAAAACTTGTCCCATCTTCGAAAGTTATTTCGATTTTGGGCATGGACCCTTGCAAGGTTCGAATGCCAAAATATTCATCTTCTCTCACAGAGTTGCTGCCAAGCCCGACATAAACTGAATTTAGTTTAAGAAATGCGTCGAAAACGCTGCTTTTACCTGAACCATTAGGACCCACAAGCGCGACAATCTTTTTGGGATCGTTACCCAAGTCTATTTTCAAATTTTGGAACCGCTTGAATCTGGTATCAATGTGGATGGAACTAACTTTCATCAAAATACTCCCAAAAGAAATAGAGCCATTACGAGAACAACATCCTCTCGCAGAATTTATCTCTATTATAATGAACTTGCCAGCGCCCGACACTGGGTGGGGGCGAAGCGCCCTCCGTTTTGCCGAAGGCAAACCTTTGGTTTGACGAGAAGGGTCGGGCGCGGCCGGGTCGACCCGGCCCAGCAGATACACGACCCAATTGGCACCCCTCTGAACGCGGGCTTTCATCCACCCTGCCCTTGCAGCCCTCAAAGGTTAATATTTGCGCCTCAAATCGTTACGAAGGTCTTAATGACCGTTAACCGGTCCTTAACTTTTCCCCACCCCGCGTTAACTTTTACCGGAAAACCCTAAAAATCGGCGTTAACCGCCCATCGGTGTACGGGGTGTGTACGGATTGTGTACGGGTTGTGCACACCGGGGCCGGATGGTGGTAACGCGGCGTACGCTTTGGTCACAAATTGTTATCTTCACAAATGGTTAACCCCGGCGCACGCCCCCTTTGCAGATGCGTGAAAATCTGACATAAAGCCCCCTATAAACGCCCCGTCAGAGGGCTGTAGCAGACCTTAGCAAGAGGCTTACTTATGCGGTATTTTGTTCTTTTTGGGCTTATTGCCCTTCTTTCGGCATGTGGCAGTAAACGCAACAAATCGACCCCGGTTGTCAGAACGGCGGCACCCCAGGTGCAGGTTCCCTATGCCACTGGGCCCATCCAACAGGCCTGTTTGGCCGCCGATCGCAAACGCGCCAGTCAACGCCTATGCGGCTGTATTCAGGCCGTGGCAAATGATCGTTTGTCAGGCAGTGAACAGCGCAAAGCGGCACGGTTTTTCGACGATCCCCATTTGGCCCAAGAGGCCCGTCAAAACGGTTCGCGCCGGTTTTGGACAACTTATAAATCCTATGCCAACACGGCCGCGCGGGTATGCGCCAACGCCTAAATCTGTTTGGCCAGATCGGCGGCGCAGGCTTGGATTAAATCCCATGCGCCGTCAAAATCACGGGTAAAATAAGGATCAGGCACCGGGCCTGATCGCCCTGTGATGTCGGTGAACAACCCCACGGGGGTGGTGTTTCCGGATGGGCGGATCGCCTCTACATCCGATTTGTTTTCAGCATCCATCACAATAATTTGGTCAAAATTTTCAAAGTCTTGCGCGGTGATCACCCGCGCGCGCAGATCCGACATATCAATGCCCCTGTCGCGTGCGGCATCCTGCATGGGTCCATATGGGGCTTTGCCCACATGCCACGCCCCGGTTCCCGCGCTGTCAATCATTAGGTCCGGGCGCAAATGGCGCAAGGCCGCCTCTGCCCCCGGGGATCTGCAGATATTGCCAAGGCAGACAAAAAGAACCTTCACCGCAAAACGCCGCTTTGGGCCTTGTTGCCGCAATAGGTGACAAATAAAATCAAGCTGGCCAAAATTGCCGCCGAAAAGCCCACACCAAACCATCCGGTCATCTCAAAGGCGGTGGGGCTGGTGATGGCGTATGACCACACGGCAGAGATCAGAAATCCAACCGTCGACAGGGCAAACATATGGCCCGCCAATTTACGGCGGATCAACATCAGCAAACTGCCCAAAACGGACGACCATATGCTGATGGCCCAAACGGCGGTGAACCATGTGGGGCGCGCGTCGATCCACGCGCGTTGTTGTTCCGTTAGGATTGAAAGATAGGCCTCATCGCCAAGGTTGGTCATGACGTAGTCATACCCGCCGATGCCAAACCAAACGATGCCAAGAACGGTGATAATCCAATACATAAGGGTCGGTTTCATATGGCGTACGCTCCTATTCAGAATTCTTTAGGATTTTACACGATACTGATTTTTGCACAAAGACCAAGATTAACCTTTTGACTTCATCCCCCACCATTCGGGACCCATCCCCACGAATGAATTTGGAAAAAATGGTTAACGAAAGGTTAACAAAAAAAGGCGCCTTGGAAATAGGCGCCTTTCAAAAATTTGGAAGGGGTTAACCCTTAGGCAGAGGCTTGTGCCTTTGCGATGTCTTTTTTGATTTTCAAAGCATTGGCAGACAGATCGCTGTCTTTTGCTTTGGCCAAAAACGCATCCAGCCCACCGCGATGATCCACAGTGCGCAATGCTGACGTTGAAATGCGCAATTTGAACGCACGGCCCAAAACCTCTGAATGCAGGGTCTGGTCGTTCAAGTTTGGCAAGAAACGACGTTTCGTTTTGTTGTTCGCATGGCTGACATTGTTGCCAGACATTGGGCCTTTGCCCGTCAATTCACAGCGGCGCGACATGGCGGTTTCCTTATCGTCTAAAGCGCGAAGGACCCGTGCACCGGGTCCGAATTCTTGGGGCGGTGTATTGGGTCTGAACCAATGGGTCAAGCGCCCTCACACAAGATTCCGGCATTGAAATCAGCTATTCAACAGTTTTCAAAGTGATTTTCCGCTCAACCGGCTGAAAGAATGCAAATTCCAGCCGTTTATTCAGGAATCATCCTGCCCATTCAAAAAGCTGTCGATCACCGTTTGCGCAGCCACGGTTGGGGAAGTTTCACCATCTTTCACCCGCTGCGTGACCCGCGCCAATGCCGCTGCGGCCTGCTGGTTTTCGCGTAAGGCTTTTTGCAATCCGATTTCTATTTCTTCAGACAGCCATCTCAACGCTTGTTGCTGTCGTTGATCCCCCCAGATTCCAGTTTCTTGTCGCCAACGCACCAATGTTTGCATTTCCTGCCAAGCATCAGACAAACCGATTTCGGAAAGGGCTGAAACCATCATGGCTTTGGGGAATCCATCCGCATCTTTTTTGCGCTTGCGCATCATGCGCAAGGCACCGGCATAATCCGCGCATGTCCGTGTGGCCGCAGGTTTAAGATCACCGTCAGCTTTGTTGATCAGGATGATGTCTGCCATTTCCATTATCCCACGTTTAACCCCTTGCAGTTCGTCCCCACCGGCAGGGGCCATCAGCAGAACAAACAAATCTGTCATATCAGCGACCATTGTTTCAGACTGCCCCACCCCGACGGTTTCGATCAGGACCACATCAAAACCAGCGGCTTCACATAGTTGAGTTGCTTCACGGGTGCGGCGTCCAACACCGCCAAGATGGGATTGACTGGGCGATGGTCGAATGAAGGCATTGGCATGACGCGAGAGCTGATCCATCCGTGTTTTATCCCCCAAGATTGATCCCCCTGTCCGCGCAGACGAAGGATCCACCGCCAAGACAGCGACTCTCAAACCTTGTTCGACCAAGTGCATCCCGAAGCTTTCAATAAACGTGGATTTACCAACGCCTGGGGTTCCAGAAAGACCAATACGAAGGGCCTGATGATTTGAAGGCAATCCTGCCAAAAGATGCTGTGCTTCGATCCTGTGATCGGCATTTTGACTTTCAATTAGGGTGATTGCACGCGCCAAAGCGCGCCGATTGCCTTCAACAACACCGCCGATCAGGGGATGTTTTGCCTCTTTTTGCGGCATTTCGTACAAGCCTCCTCAATTAAATGTGAGGTTTTCCCTCATTTGAGGGTGAATTATTTCATGATTGTTTCACTTACAATCAACCCAGTTGACCCTTTAGTATTGCTTTGTCTTTTTGACCACGCCCTGTCCGGGAAATGTCGGCGCTTGACGCTGGCACAAGAAAAGGAAGTTAAATCGTGTTTAAAACAGTTATTGCGGGTTTGGCAGTCATGGCAAGTTTCGCCGTGGCAGATCGGGCATTTGCCCTTGGTGGAACAGGTGACACATCCGCCAGCTATAATGTCACCGTCGCTGGTATCCGCGCCGGACGAATGGATTTGTCTTCATCGGTAAACGGCACCTCTTATGCAGCATCTATGAACCTTCGCTCGACAGGTTTGTTGGCCGCTTTGGCGAAATACAAATTCAAGGCGTCATCACGAGGAACTCTTTCAGGTGCGCAAGGATTTCGCCCCTCCAAATACACTGAAAATTCAGACACCGGCAAACGCACAAACAATGTTTCGATCACCTATTCTAGCGGGGTGCCCAAACCAAGTAAAACGGCGCCTGCCCCAGCTCTGAAGGGAAGTACCCAGAAAGGGACTGTTGATCCAATGGCCGCAATCTTTGCGGTTTTTCGCGATCGCGCGAAAGGGGATTTGTGTAAAACTAATCTTAAGATTTACGATGGGAAACGCCGGACAGGCATACGTTTGTCACCCGGAAAAATCACATCCAAATCGGCAACCTGTAACGGTACATTTAAGCGCCTTGGCGGGTTTACTGCCTCCAAAATGCAAGAAGGCAGCAGCTTTCCCTTAACGATAAATTATACCTTCACAAATGGTGTTTACCAGGTGAAATCGGTGACGGTCAAATCTGCCCGTGGACGCGCGACCTTTTCTCGTCGATAAGGCTGTGTGCTTGACGATCTTCCAATAAACGCGGTTTTGCCCGATCTTTTGGTGGCCATGTCCACCGCGGGTCGGGCCGTTCTGCAGGCCCCACCCGGCGCTGGAAAAACGACACGCGTTCCGTTGGCGTTGCTGGAAGAAACCAAGCAGGGAAAGATTTTAATGCTGGAACCGCGCCGCATTGCGGCGCGTGCAGCGGCGGAACATATGTCGGCTTTGTTGTCTGAACCGGTTGGAAAAACAGTCGGGTATCGCATCAAAGGTGAAACGAAAATTGGGCCACAAACACGTATTGAGGTGCTTACCGAAGGCATCCTCACGCGCATGATCCAAAGCGATCCAGAATTGCCCGGTGTGTCCACAATCATTTTCGATGAATTCCACGAACGGGCCTTGGCCGCGGACCTCGGTTTGGCATTGACGTGGGAGGTGCGCCAGTCCCTTCGTGAAGATTTGCGTATTCTTGTGATGTCAGCAACCTTGGATGCAGGCCCTGTTGCAACGCATTTGGACAACGCCCCAATCATCACCGCAGAAGGTCGCAGTTTTCCAGTCGATATTCGCCATTTGCCGCGCCCGTTGCCCAAACCAAAAGGGCGGGATGGATTGGCGCAACAGACAGCTGATCTGGTTACGCAGGCCGAACATGAAACCGAGGGCGGCATCTTGGTGTTTTTACCCGGTGAAGCGGAAATTCGAAAAACTGAAACCCTCCTTAAAACCAAGTTACCCGAACATTGTGTTATCCGTCCATTATTGGCTGCCCTTCCCTTTGCCCAACAGAAATTGGCATTGGTTCCCGAACCAGATCCCAATAAACGAAAAATTGTTTTGGCCACCTCGATCGCAGAAACATCATTAACGATCCAAGATGTGCGTGTGGTGGTTGATTGCGGCAAATCCCGGCGGGCAAGGTTTGATCCCGCAACTGGTTTGTCACGTTTGGTGACCGATCCCGTAAGCCGCGCAGAAGCCGTTCAAAGAACTGGCCGGGCTGGTCGCGTTGCACCCGGGATCAGTTATCGTTTGTGGTCCAAAGCCGAAGAAGGAGCTTTGCCAGCCTTTGCCCCCGCAGAAATTCAGGTGGCTGATTTGGCAAGCTTTGCCCTTGATGTGGCCGCTTGGGGCACCCCAACAGAGGAGTTGGCATTGCTGACACAGCCGCCACCGGGGCAATGGGCCGCGGCGCAAAACCTTTTGAACGGATTTGAGGCCATATCGGATGGCCGCATCACACCCTATGGGCGTGACCTGGCCACAGTTCCGACGCACCCACGTTTAGCGCATATGATTTTGCAATGCGGCGAACCCGCTGTTCGACCTGCAGTTTTGTTGTCGGACATGCGGCATTTTCGTAGTTCCAACGCGGATTTGACCTCAGCTTTTGGCACGTCCGCTGGCGGGACCGAAACAAAGGCGACACAAGCTGAAATTAAGCGGTTGTTGCGATTTGCAAAGTCAAATCAGAACTACAGCTTCGCACAGATTTTGGCCAAAGGTTTTCCAGACCGGGTCGCGATGAAACGCCCAGGGGATGGGACACGATATTTGTTGTCTGGTGGGCAAGGCGCCTTTTTATCCGCTGAAGATAAGCTTTTGGGAAGTGCTTTCTTGGTGGTTCCCGACATGCAAGTTCCCATGGGCAAAACCGGAACGGATCCCACCATTCGAGCGGCACTTCCAATTGCGGAAGCTGAAATTCGTGAAATCTTTCAAAATCAAATTGAACTTAAAACCAAATGCGTCTGGTCCTCTCAACATGGCAAAGTGTTAGCCGAGCAAACAGAAACCTTTGGCGCCTTGGCACTTACAAAGCAGAAATGGAAAGCGGCCCCCAAAACAGAAATTTCCAAAGCCATGTTAGAAGGTATTCGTCAAATCGGAATTTTCCCGTCCAAAGCTGCGCGCCTGTTTCAAGCGCGCGTCGCCCGCGCCCGCGCTGTTAATCTGGATTTTCCAGATGTGTCGGATCAAGCATTGTTGGACACATTGGAAGATTGGCTTTTGCCATTTTTAGACGGAGTTTCAGACGCGGCGGGTTGGAAACGATTTGACATTCTTCCTGCGTTGCAAGCCATTTTAACTTGGGATCAAACTAATCAGTTGAACCAGCTAGTTCCTGCGACATTTTCCACTCCATTGGGACGGCAAATTAAGATCGATTATTCAGGTGATGTCCCTGAAATTGCATTGCGTCTACAGGAACTTTTCGGCCAGACTGTTCACCCAACCGTGGCTGGCGAACCGTTGAAAGTAATCCTTTTGTCACCGGCACAACGTCCGATCCAAGTCACCATGGATATTCCGGGATTTTGGTCGGGTTCTTATGGGGATGTCCGCAAGGATATGCGCGCAAAATACCCCAAACATCCCTGGCCTGAGGATCCAACGCAGGCAGATCCTACCCTGCGCGCCAAACGCAAAAAGTCGAACTAATGCCAAGGGCCGTGATGGTTTCCCTCTTCATCGGTGCGTTTGAATGAATGAGCTCCGAAATAGTCCCGTTGCGCCTGCGTCAAATCCGTAAACCCACGCGCCTTGCGAATAGTATCAAACCACGCCAGAGCCGCGGACAAAGACGGCACAGGAATGCCAGCCAATGCCGCACCGGCAACAACGCGGCGCAATCCACCAACGTTGTCGGTGAGGATTTTGCTGAAATGATCAGACAAAATTAGGCGCCCATGCGGCAAGTCTGACCGGAAAGCAGAGGCAATATCGTCAAGCATTGAGGATCGAATAATACAGCCAGCCCGCCAAATTTCGGCAATACGCGCATAATCCAACGACCATTCAAATTCATCGGATGCCGCTAATAAAATGCGAAACCCCTGAGCGTATGCCAGTACACGTCCCGTGATCAGCGCAGATTCAATATCCTGTTCATCAATGACCACAACAGGATCTTCACCAGCAGGTGATAACAAAGGTTCAGCCGCAACACGGGTCTCTTTTTCAGAGCTAAGAACACGCGCGCCAACCGCAGCCTCAATAATGCTTGCCGATTGCCCCATTCTGATTGCTTCGATCACGGTCCATCGTCCCGTTCCTTTCTGCCCTGCCTTATCAACAATCATATCGATCATGGCCGATCCGGTTTTGGGATCAGTGGCCGAAAGAACATCAGCCGTCACACCAATCATATAACTGTCAAGCGCGCCTTCATTCCATCTGCGAAAGATCGGTGCGATTTCTGACGCGGCCAACCCCTTACCATCCCGGAATATGCCGTATGCCTCTGCAATCATTTGCATATCCGCATATTCGATACCGTTATGGACAGTTTTTACAAAATGCCCTGCCCCATCTGGGCCCAAATGGGCGACGCATGGATCCCCTTCGAATTTTGCTGCAATCGCCTGCAAAACGGGTTCAAAATCCGCATAAGTCTTTGCTGTTCCACCTGCCATCATGGATGGGCCATGCCTTGCCCCTTCCGCGCCACCGGATACGCCCACACCAAGGTAGGCAAGACCGGCTGCTTCGACCTTTGCCGTCCGCGCTTGGGTTTCACGAAAGTCAGAGTTTCCACCGTCAATAATCGTATCTCCGGGTGACAAAAGTGGAAGCAATGCATCAATCGACATATCCACTGGTTTACCAGCGGGGACCAACAAAATTATCGCTCGAGGCGGCGCCATCTTTGCCACCAAATCTTCGATACTGTCTGATTTGGTCAGCTTGGATGCCAATTCGCCCGCATCATTAATCAAGGCGTCCACCGTAGATGGATCCAGATTCCACAAAGTGATGTCATGACCATTTTCAGCGATATTCAACGCAAGGGCCGACCCCATCGTTCCAACCCCGATCAACCCCATAGATGCCTGTGCCATTTTCATCTCCACTTCCTTGCGAAGACTTTATCAGTCAGACACCCAGACACCACCGCATAATCGCCTTTTGTGCGTGCAAACGGTTTTCTGCCTCGTCAAAAACAACAGAATTCGGGCCATCCATAACGGCGCTGGTGGCTTCTTCTTCGCGATGGGCCGGTAGACAGTGCATAAATAACGCATCTGGCTTTGCATGCGACATCAGATGTTCATTGACCTGATAGGGGCGCAGTTGATTGTGACGCCGTTCGCGTGCTGTCTGACTGTCATGCATTGAAATCCATGTATCAGTTACCACCAGATCGGCATTTTGAACCGCAGCAATTGGATCTCTTTCGATTTCCACCGACACGCCTGCATCAATGGCCGCATCAACAAAGGCCACCTCTGGATCCAAAGTTTCAGGACCGGTGAAAACCATATCAAATCCAAATTTTTCAGCCGCATGTAAAAAAGACGCACAAACATTGTTGCCGTCACCTGACCATACAACCTTTTTGCCTTTGATAGATCCCCGATGTTCTTCATACGTCATAACATCCGCCATGATTTGGCACGGATGAGTCCGATTGGTTAGGCCGTTGATCACCGGAACGGATGCATGTTCGGCCATTTCAAGCAAGGTGGTTTCTTCGAAGGTTCGGATCATAATTGCATCAACATAGCGCGACATTACACGGGCGGTATCGGCAATGGTTTCACCATGACCCAATTGCATTTCCGAGCCTGACAGAACCATGGTTTGTCCACCCATCTGACGTACGCCCACATCAAAACTTATGCGGGTGCGTGTTGACGGTTTTTCAAAAATCAATGCAACCATCATACCATCCAAAGGCGTATCCCCATCTTTGGTGCCTTTTGGCAAACCTTGACGTGCAATTTTCATCGATTTGGCTTGATCCAAAATCCGACGAAGATCGTTTTCCGGCGTTACATTGATGTCAAGAAAATCAGCCATGCTGGGTTCTCCGTCTGGTTCCAATTTCACCGATCATGATGCACCAACTGCTTTCGCAGCCGCTTCAAGTCGACCGAAGGCGGCTTGAATGTCTTCATCTGGAATATTCAAAGCGGGCAATATTCGGACCACATTTTCAGATGCAGGGACGGTCAATACCAAGGCATCATACCCTTTAGCGACAAATTCGGTGTTGGCCACATTACTGCATTTCAAGCCCAGCATTAGACCCGAGCCCACCACACAATCAAACACATGAGGATAGGCATCAACCAAACGCTCCAAACCCTGACGGAACAAGCCTGACTTCCAATTCACGTTTTGCAGAAACTCATCTTCTGCCACGATGTCCATTACGGCCGATCCAACAGCACAGCCCAATGGGTTCCCACCGTACGTGGATCCATGGGTGCCTGCGGTCATTCCTGATGCGGCATCCTCGGTCGCCAAAACACAGCCCAGCGGGAAGCCGCCACCGATGCCTTTGGCCACCATCATAATGTCGGGTTCCACACCGGCCCATTCATGCGCGAATAATTTCCCTGTCCGGCCCACCCCACATTGAACTTCGTCGAAAATTAACAACAGTTCATGGCTGTCACAAAAATCCCGCAGCCCCTTAAGACATTGATCTGGAACCGGACGGATCCCGCCTTCGCCTTGGATGGGTTCAATTAATATCGCGGCGGTTGTGTCTGAAACTGCTTCTGTCAACGCGTCGTGATCCCCAAACGGAAGATTCACAAAACCCGGCAACAACGGCCCAAACCCTTGGGTCAATTTTTCAGAAGCAGCGGCGGCAATCCCTGCCGAAGACCGACCATGAAAAGAACCTTCAAATGTGATTATGTCGGTACGTTCTGCCTGTCCTTTTTCAAAGAAGTACTTTCGCGCCATTTTCACGGCAAGCTCACATGCCTCTGTTCCGGAATTACAAAAGAAAACCGTGTCGGCAAACGTGGCATCCACCAACTTGTCTGCCAATTCCTGCTGACGCGGAATTCCATAAAGATTGGATGTATGCCAAACTGAATGCGCCTGATCCGTAAGGGCCTTTATCAAATCTGGATGGGAATGGCCCAAGACGTTTACGGCAATCCCCGCCCCCAGGTCCAAAAATCGTCGACCCTGCGCATCCAACAGCCAGCTGCCCTGCCCTGAAGCAAAATCAATTGGGGCACGATTGTACGTGGGAAGAATAGACGGGATCATGGGATTTCCCTTTTCATGAGGCTGATGGGTTTAGAAGCATTCAATCGAAACTGTCTTTTGGGATCGCCCAAAAGCAAGCAGAAGACTTATCGTCGGAGATGTTTCAATTGTTTATCCA
Source organism: Planktomarina sp. (assembly GCA_020630015.1). GTDB lineage: Bacteria > Pseudomonadota > Alphaproteobacteria > Rhodobacterales > Rhodobacteraceae > Planktomarina. The sequence continues at coordinate 15,214 of JAHDCF010000008.1, forward strand.
TTACCGCCCTGTAACAATTGTTTTAGAAATTGGAAAGACCTGATCATGGTCGCATCCGATAACCTGTGCGAAAACACATCCAAACCAATCCCGATGCAATGATGGCTGACACCCAAACGACAATCAAAGCCAGCAACGGTGAACTGTCAGATACACCTAAGAAGCCGAAGCGCCCACCATCAATAATGTAAAACATAGGATTTATTCGAACCAACGGCTGTAATACATCGGGTAAAGCGGTAATCGAATAAAATGTGCCAGACAAAAAAGCCAATGGGGTGATTAAGAAATTCGAGATGGCGGACATTTGATCGAATTTTCGCGCGTATATACCACCAAGCAACCCCAAAGCAGCCATAAAGGCACCACCGCCGGTAATAAACGCCAAGGCCCAGATCGGATGAGCCGGGACGATCTGTAAAACCAAAGCCAAAGCGACGGTCAAAACCAGCCCAATTGCCAAAGAACGCCCCACTCCGCCACCCAGAAATCCCAACGTTGTTTCCAAAGGCGACAAGGGCGGCATCAGGGTATCAACGATACTGCCCGTCATCTTGGATGAAAGAACCGAAGAAGATGTATTGGTGAAGGCGTTCTGAATAATTGTCATCATCACCAACCCCGGTGCCAAGAATTGCAAAAATGGCATCCCCATAACGGGTGCCCTTGAGGGGCCAACCGCCACGGAAAAAACCAACAAAAACAAACCAGCGGTCACCATTGGGGCCAAAACCGTCTGGGGCCAGATATTCAAAAAACGCAAATTTTCTCGTCGAAACAGTGTCCAAAGCCCCAACCAATTCACGCGTCCGAACCTGCGCACCCCAAAATTCGCCGATTTGTGCATATTCTGTTCCTACTGGTGGTTGTGTGTCGAAGCCAGAGTGCTTAAGGTAAGGACCTTGGATGGGGTGTCCACCCCAAATTTATTCAAAGGTGAGGCTGCACCATGTCATGGACCGACGAACGCGTTGAAATTCTGAAAAAAATGTGGGGCGAAGGTCAATCGGCCAGTGTCATCGCCAAAGAGCTTGGCGGCGTAACCCGCAATGCGGTGATCGGCAAGGTGCATAGGCTTGGGCTTTCAAACCGCGCCGGTGGCGGATCTAAAACCGCAGCACCCAAAGAAAAAGCGAAGGCAGAACCAAAACCGAAGGCCGCAGCACCAGCGCAACCATCCAAACCGGTTGTGCCGGAAACGCCGCGCGCACCGGCCATCCGCAAAATCATTCCTGCAGGTCAGCCTCTGCCACCGCAGCCTTCTGCAAATGAGATCAGCCCCGAAGCGCTTGCCAAAGTTAGTGAAGTTGAAAAAACATCTAAAAAAATCAGCTTGCTGGAACTAACGGAGCGGACTTGCAAATGGCCCGTGGGCGATCCTGCGACAGATGACTTTTGGTTCTGTGGATTGGCGGTTCAAACAGGCAAGCCATATTGTGAAGCACATGTTGGCGTGGCATTCCAACCCATGTCAAGCCGACGCGATCGCAGACGGTAAAACACAAACAATGCAATTTAATTTGGGGCCCCATCGGGCCCCTTTTTTATGGACTTGTCGCTTGGATAAAAACAACGCAAGGTCAAGGAAACCCAGATCATAAGGACCAACCCATTGTCTGATGATTTTCTAATCCGTGAAGACCTTGGCGCAGTGACGCGCCTGACGATGAACCGCCCAAATGCATTGAACGCCCTTTCGGAAGGGATGCTGGATGCGCTGCAATCACATTTGGATCAAATAAAAACAGATAGTTCTGTCAAAGCGGTTGTCATCGCCGGAGCTGGGAAAGCTTTTTGTGCGGGCCATGATTTAAAGGAAATGACCAATGCCCGCTCAACGCAGGATGGTGGAAAGCAATACTTTTTGGATCTATTTAAAACCTGCACACGCATGATGCTAACGATACGGGATTTGCCGCAACCCGTTATTGCGCAGGTTCATGGCATTGCCACGGCCGCAGGTTGCCAGCTGGTCGCGACATGTGACATGGCTGTGGGGGCTGACGGAACAAAGTTTGGCGTAAATGGCGTTAATATTGGGTTGTTCTGTTCGACACCCATGGTTGCACTCAGCCGCAATATTCCAAGAAAAAAGGCATTTGAGCTTTTAACTACAGGTGAATTTTTGTCCGCCGAACAAGCAGTGCAACAGGGCCTATTGAACCAATCGGTGCCGTTTGCAAACTTGTCAGACGCGACACTGACATTGGCGCAAAAGGTGGCAAGCAAGTTGTCCGCAGCGGTCAAAATAGGGAAACCCGCATTTTATCGGCAATTGGAAATGCCGGTTGAAGACGCCTATGCCTTTACAGGCGCTGTGATGGCTGAAAACATGATGCTTCCAGACACCCAAGAAGGCATTGCAGCGTTTTTGGAGAAACGCGACCCAAACTGGAAATCAGAAATCTAAAAACAAAAAAGCGCCCAGTTCTTGGAACCGGGCGCTTGGATCTGATTATGATCTTCCGATCAAAGGGCCAAACGGGCCTCATGCGCCTTAAGGATCATGCGTGCGGCTTGATAGGCATCCCGACCTTCAGATGATTTCAGTTCTGGGAACAATTTGAACAGTTCCTCGCGCTGGTCATCATCAATACCATTCAAAGCCTGTTCACCGGGTTGGAAACTTTCGGTCCATGCACCGTTGGAAAGAACAACTTCGTGACGTTCGCACATGAAGTGAACGTAGTCCGTTCCAGTGATATCCACCGCATAAATACCTGGCTTGCCCACCAAATGCTTAGCTGCGACCAAAACTTCTGGTTCGTCAAACATTAATTCCGTTTGAATATTTTCAATCAGCACTCTGTGATTTGGCGAAACCATTAGATCCTCTGCGGGAAGATTTGATCCCAATGCACCAGCCTTGATCATAACTGGGCGCAAAGATGGATCCGCCTTCAACATATCCGCGGAAATCGACTTGGATCCTGCCCAAGTTATTTCTTGCAAACCATTATCGCGCGTCAGAACTTTGTCACCGATCTTCAGATCTTCGACAAGGCGTTCTCCCTCTTCTGTGGCGATCATCGTTCCTGCGGTAAAGCAAACGATTTCTTCAATCTCTGTGAACTTGATCTCACCTGTAACATTGCCCTGATCATCAGTCAGTTGGACCGTACCGCTTGTGGAGTTCCCGTCAGCGTCGGTTGTCTGATTGATGATGTTGTAATTCCCGTTCAGGCTGGTCAAATCCAACACATCGTAATCGTCAGCATCGTTTGGCGCTTTGGAACCTGTACCACCATCGACGCAATCACCATCGGTCAGGTTGCTGAAGGTATCGCGGTCATCGCCACCATACATGTCATCGGCACCTTCACCACCGATCAATGTATCGTTGCCTTGCGACCCTTCCATTTTGTCATTGCCAAGACCGCCATAAAGGATATCGGCGTCCATACCGCCGTCCATGGTATCGGATCCGGTTCCACCAAAGATGGTATCTGCATCATCGCCAGTATAAATACTATCATCGCCTGAACCGCCATAAACCAAGTCTAGGTCGTTGTTGGGTTCTGGATCAGTACTGTCGCACAGTTCGGTTTTGTCTGAACATTCACCTGAACTGTCGATGGTATCGTTACCTTGTTCACCGTGAATTGTGTCACTGCCCCATCCACCAGTGATTTTATCATCATAGGTGTTTGCAGGCGTATTCAGATCAAAATCATCTGTGTTGCCAAAATTGAATTTACCAACACCTTTCGGAGCGAACAGCTGGAACTCATACATCGTTCCTTGCTCAAGCTTGACGGCAATTCCGCTGTCAGGATCGCCATATTGGCTGTCAGCGTGAACCGCATCAGAGCCAGCTTTCAATTCGCCATTGTTACCCAATCCGTAGTCAACATTCGTTGAACCAGTTACGAAAGCCGCTTCGACACCTGACTCGATTTTCAAGATTTCCGGTGAAGATCCAATCGGGCTTGGATCGTCCAAATCACTGAACACAATCACGGGGTTAACCGTAACCGGGTTTCCGTTGGATGGATCAAAGAACTCAATTTTGAAGTATGCTGAACCACCATTGGTTGTCGCGCTGGTATCCAGAACGATCTCACCTTCAGTGTCCACACCCATATCGACATCGACACCTGCATTTGCACTGGTCAACATCACGCGGGCCGAAATGCTTACGCCATTGACGACGGCCACATTCGAATAATTCAGAACGCTGGACGATCCGCTTGGCACCAAATTCGCGTGATCAAGTACAATCAAATCACAAGCGTCAGCAGGACCGGTATCAACAGGTGCCCCCTGATTGTCACCAAAGATTACGTCATCGCCAAATCCACCGTCGATGCAATCATCACCCGAAGAACCGACCAAGGTGTCGTCGCCACCTTCGCCGTCAATCACATCATTTCCTTCGCCGCCGGTCAGGCTGTCGTCGCCGCCAACTGCATCTTCTTCGATCTTGATTGTCAGCGGTTCAACAGATGGTTCATTGAAATTGCCGCTTCCGGATCGAATGATATTGATCTCATATTCGCCATTTTGATCGGCATCGACAGGGCTTGACGCATCTGGGATAAACCCATCTGCATATTCCAGTTTCCCTGTGTTTGGATCGATTTGGAAATATTGGGCGTCATCACCGGTCAGGGAATATGTAACCATTCCCGTGGCTTCCATGTCCGCCTCTGTTTCCGAACGCATCAGTGTTTCACCGTTTACCACGGTGGGTGTCATAACGGTGGTAAGTTCACTGATCCCTTGGCTGGCCAATGAGACTGTTTCACCTGCCTCTAACAGGCCATCACCATCGTCAATCCAGATGGCCAGATCATCAAGTTCCGAGCCGGAGATGACATCATCACCATTGGCATCTTTCAATTGATCCAGTTTATCGTAACCATTGTCATAAGCACCGCCTTGGTCGCCAAACAACGCCGCGCCTGTTGCAACGCCACCGTTGGCAGCAACTGCAGCCAGATCAATGAGCAAACCATCTTGGTTTGCTTCCATCCATTCAATGCATTCCAACACACCGTCGGCATCAATATCGAAATCTACAACTTGTGCGTTTGGATCAAACTGATGGCCCTGCGCCGTGCTGAGGCCAGTGACATCAATTTCATTGTTCCAGTTCAGATCAAATGCAATCGGTGAGAATGTGTTATACTGTTGATCGGCGATCATCACTTCTTTGGTTGTGCCATTCACCGAAGTGCCACCAATCGAAACGATTTGCATGTCAAAGGCTTCATCACCTTCGACATATGTTTGCCACGCGTTTTGCGTCGCCCCCGGCGCCGTGTATCCACCGTAAACCATCGCTTCCACGTTTGTTTCGATGGTGAATGAGTTGGAAATGGACTGTCCTGCAGGTACCGTCACCGAAAAGATATTTGAAGTGATCATATTCCCGTTGGAATCCAGCACCTCGAAATCGTCATCCAACTCGGACAAACCAATTTTTGTGCCAGTTATATCATCAGGCACCCCAGGGAAGTTGGGATTTGCGTACAACGCAGATGAATTAATTGGTGAATTCGGATCCGCCAAATAGTCATAATGCTGTTGATCACCCACCCACCATTGAATCTCATTTGTTTGCGGTGATGGCAAAGTCAACGATTGCAATGGCCCGTTATACAAATATTCATTAAACGTTCCTGTGGCCTGCCCCGCTGTGCCGCCGCTGATCTGAATTTGAACAACCGTGTCTACAAGTACAGGTTCATCCAGTTGGATCGTGAAGGTACTGTTTTCACCTTCCACCAAATCACATTCACCGATGAATGTTCCATTCGCATCTGTCAAAATGACCTTTTCCGCAAACCAAACATCTTCGGTGACCATGGTTTTGGTTGTGCCGATATCGATGCAAAAACAGGGTTGATCATCAACCAATGTGATACAGCTGTCTGATGGATCAAGATCTTGTCCACCATCCCCACTATCGCCAATCAGCGTGTCATCACCGCAACCGCCAAAGGCGTCGTCATTTCCACCTTCGCCCATGATGGAATCGTCACCACCTTGACCAAACATGACATCATCGCCGCTGCCGCCGACCAAAGTGTCGTCACCACCGATGCAAGGGTCTTCAATTTTGATTGAGACCGGTTCCGATGAACTGGACGGTGGGTTCAAACAGACGCGGTCAACATTGAATTCGTAAACATTGTCGCCGTTTTCATCTGACGGATTATCAAAATCAGGATCAAAACCATCTTTGTAAGTAACTTTCCCAGTATTGGGATCAATCTCAAAGTATTGAGCGTCAGGTCCTGACAAAGAATAGGTTACGTCCCCAGTCATTTCCGCGTCGACCATGGTTTCCGAACGCAACAGCGTTTCACCATTTACAACGGTTGGCGTTGCAACAGAAGAGAGGCTGGTTATCCCATTTTCTGCAAGGGTTTCCAGTTCCCCAGCTTCCAAAATGGCGTCGCCATCATCGACCCAGATCGCAAGATCATCCAGTTCGCTGCCGGTGATTTGATCATCATTGTTGGCATCGCGAAGTTGATCCAACTTCACATAACCGTTTTGATACAGCCCACCTTGGTCACCAAAAAGGGCATTTCCATCAATTGCATTTCCTGGGCCAATCAGGCTGGTATCAACCAACATGCCGTCCCCATTGCCCAGCAGCCATTCAATGTTTTCTGCCGTGCCGTCCCCATCAATATCAAACGAAACCGTGTCGCCACCATTGTAGGCGTGATTGTAAGCAGTGCTTGTGCCCGTCACTTCAATTTCGCCACTGCCATTCAAATCAAATGCGATGGGTGAATAGGTGTTGTTCGGTTGGTCAAGAATATCGACGTCTTTGACGGGCCCACCAACAGATTGTCCACCGATTTCAGTGACTTGCAATGTGAACGTTTCATCGCCTTCAAGTGGTGCACCACCAAAAGTCTGATTGTTCCCATTGATGGAGGTTTCCCTTAGACCTTCAACACTGAAGCTTTGCGAGGTATCTGATCCAGCGGGAACAAAAACTTGAAAGCTTTGGCCCGTAACTTCCGCGCCCAATGTGTTGAAGACACGGAAGTCATTCACAAGTTCATCTGTTCCCACATATGTATCTGTGTTCACATTGCCTTGGGCATCTGGTCCTACGGACAAAAGGTTATTGTTAATCCCGCTGTACCAAGTTTGGTTTTGTGCCCAGCTAAAATGGCTTTGATTTTGCCACCAGTATTGTGTCACGCCACCACCTGAGTAGGCGTTCGGCCCAAACTCATTCGGATCAACCGCCTGTTTCGCAGTACCGTCCGTAATTGTGACTGTAATCCAAGTATCCTGTGTAACCGGTGCGTCGAGTTTTACATTGAAGGTATTTTCTTGACCTTCTTCTACCGTGCAATCCCCAATAATTTCGCCGTTAGAGCCCGTGACAACCACACCCTCAGTTGCGAACCAAACATCTTCGGTAACCATTGCTTTTTCGGTATCGAAGTCGAGGCAAAGTTCACCTTCTTCATTGATACAATATTGGCCCGATCCCGCTGGGCCCATTTCCACAGCATTTCCATTGTCGCCATAAAGGGTATCAGCCCCTTGTTGCCCTAGAACTACATCATCACCAGCATTGCCTTGGGCCCAATCGTCACCTTCGCCAGCATAAACTTCATCATCTTCGTTGCCCGCGGTGATCGTGTCATTGCCACCATATGCCTCAATGACATCCATATCATTGGTGTCACCCGGCAAAATCGCATCACCCGCATCCACGCTGTCGCCGTGTGGATCGTCTTGATAGGATTGGTCAATCACATCTCCTGTCGCGGTACCATTAACGACACCGTCCAGACCAGAATTGTTATTCAGTCCAACAACTGTTTGGATATTGGTATACGTCAGGGTTTGACCGTTACTGTAGGTAATTACACCACTGTGACCATCAGCACCTTCTTCAACTTTCACCACTTCTTCTGGGTTGCTGACAATCAAAGTGTTATTTGGTGTTTCCGTATCGCCTTTGATTTCGGCCCCACCATCGACATAGTCGCCAGCGCCGGCCACAATTATGTCGTCGCCTGCTCCTGCATTAACTTTGTCGCCTTCATTGACACCCAAGCCAAAACCATTGTCGACATAGATTGTATCTTCGCCGGAACCACCAAGTACCGCGTCGGATCCTGTACCACCAGTGATACCGTCATTGCCGGAACCACCATTTAAGTTATCAGAACCCGCACCGCCGAAAATCAAGTCATCGCCGATACCACCATAAACCGTGTCATTGCCATCGGCGGCTTCGACGGTATCGTTACCTGCATTGGCAAAAATAGTATTGGATGCATCGGTAATCGCATCACCCTGCGCATCCAAAAAGCCAAGGGTCATTTTTTCACCGTCGACACTTCCGTCAACCGCGCCCTCTTTGATGGGGTTATCCTCAACGCTCACCGGCTGATAGGTTGTCGTCACAGTTTTGATATCTGACGACAAAACACCAGTACCGGAGTTTGTTCCAACCTGTTCTACTGCTTTGACCTCTTGCACACCCGAAAGCGACGAAACATCCGAAATTGCTTGCTGAGACAGAAGACCCGTCTCTAGGTTTTGAATGGAAAGAGTGCCATTTCCAGAACTGTCATATGTGATGTGGGTGACGAATTGATCTGCGTCACTCACAAATCCAGCTTCAGTCGTGTAAATTGTATTGGTTGTACCTGTTGGTACAGAAACCTGAACTGCCCCAGAGGCCATAACAAGAATTGTTGAAGCATCAGCCGATGAATTACTTTCGATAAGAGCGACTGTTTCGCTTTCAGATAACACTGTGGGTGCCAAAGCATTGATTGTGATCGTTTCACCGCGGCTTAAGGTGTCACCCCCACCGATGGTGTCATTACCCAAAACGGTGTCATCACCTTTCACCGTATCGCCGATACTAACCGTGTCGCCAATACTTATACCATCGAACACATTAACTTGGTCTGATTTGGTAGGCGAAGTGGTCACTTCGGTTTCAACGGTTCGCGTCGCATCAGCGGTTAAAGCATCTGCGCTCAAATTTGACCGTTCATCAGTGGTCGTTGATCTCGCGTCCAATTTCGTCGGCAACTTCGCCATTTTAGCTTCCACTCTCTTCGTGGACGCAACATGCGAACTCTTTGGTGCGGGCAGCCAAAAATGGACGTCCGGCAGCAGAAGTTAACTTGAGGCCGCAGCGGCCCCATGCGCATGGCGTCCGTTTGACACCTACGCCGAACTCCCTCCCCCATGAGAGATCGCACTCTTTAAAAACCAAGAGAACATTTCGACAATTTGGCGAATAGCTAACTTCGTGAAAAATCCAAAGCAGGTTTGTGAAAGGGTTGTATTTCGCTCGATTTCAGCGTCACTATCCGGCTTGGGATAACGGGCCTCTTTCAACTTTTAGGTGCAAAATCACTTTTTTTGCCCGCTAATAATTCGCTTTTGACGCCAGTTGGTCGCATAAGCGCTAAAGCAACGTGGCAATTTTCCACCTCTGATTGTCGCAAAAATTTGCCGATTTAGCACCACACTTTTGGCGTACTAATCCCAATCCAAACATCTTAAAATTGCATTCACGGAATCGGACCAGAAAGCTGTTCTCAATCACCTTTAACTTTTGCAAAAAATGTACACTTCAGACCGATGATTGTCCAAAGGCAGGAACACTCGTTGTGCAGCTCTATCCTGTTATGATCTAGCTTGCTTTTAACAATTGGTCAGAAAAAAACATGTGACGGCCGCGACCAGAATTCTTGGAAGCGTATAGCGCTATATCAGCATCAGAAAGGATTTCATCCGCATTCGGGTTGTCATAGTGAATTGAAAGAGAAGTTCCCGCGCTGCCTGAAATTTTGCAAATCTGCCCATCATAACGTACTGGCACTTCAAGTTTGGAAATTATTCGCGAAGCGATCTTATCAAGAATCTCTTCTTCAATCAGATCAGGGAAAAGCAAAACAAACTCATCACCGCCTACCCTTGCGACACTATCACCGCGTCGAACTTCGCTGCGCAGAATTTCAGCCACATTCGTCAAAATATAATCGCCGGCGGCATGTCCATGGGTGTCATTCACGGCTTTAAAGTAATCAAGATCCAGATGCATGCAGGCAAAACTTTTGCCTTCAAGTATTAAGCCCTCCAAAACGCTGTTCATGGCACGGCGATTGTACAATCCTGTCAAAGCATCCGAATTCGCTTGCTTTTCCGCTTCTATGCGTGCGTTCCGCAATGTCTTTGTAAGTTTGCTGCCTTCGGTCTGCGCCGCTGCATTCGCTTCGATCAAATAGAGCATTTCGATTGCAAGATCCGTGCCTGCAAATTCGGCATTGGTAAGCTTGTATGTTTGAACAGCATCAAGAAGATCAATGCCGAATGACAAATTAATGATCGTGTGAAAGGCCCCCTTGGCACAAATACCCTTAAACCGTGTGTGTGGTGCATCGTTGAACCGAATGTGCAGTTTACGTCCCGCCATCCCTTCAAGCTGTTGAACGGTTTCAACACCTTTGGGACGATCAATTCGAAACACCTCTGAAAATAGCTTTCCCTCCCAATCTAAAACCCGCAATTTTGCCAAGGTTGGGCCAACATGAACAATTTGACCATCGGCATCGATTTGAACGTGCATGGGACAAAGCGTGTCAAAGCAATTGTATTTGATTGCATCTTCGTCTGTCATCACGCGGCCCCCACCAAAGAAAAGCCCCGACCGACATCAAATCCAAAATCAAAAATTTGGACTGAGAGGGTGTCACCTTCGTCATTGCGTTCAACATGGTTGATTTTGGCCAACACACCATAATCATCGGCCAAAGCAATCAACACCCCCATTAATACAAAAGCAAAACCTTTCATCTGAGGGCCGACGTGAATGGAATAGGAATCCACACTCGTTTCGTGAACTTCGATTGAGGGGGCTTCAAGCGTTGGAACGGTCAATTTAATCCGCCCCAGAAGATCGTCCAAAGAAGATAAAAATTCTGGATAATCAATCCCGCCAAATCGCATCAACCGCCGCAGGCCCGGCGTGTGTTCCGAAGTCATAAGGAAGATGCCAAAATCCTCCAATATTTCCTTTTTTGGACGATCCAGTTCCTTCGCAGCGCCGAACAACAATGCCGTCGTCACCTTATCATCAATGATGGCAAGCGTATCAACTTCGCGATATTGTCCTGCCGATGCACACAGCGAAAGCCATAATGCCTGACCAAAGCTGTGCGTGATAAAGCATTCCAAACCTTTATGAACCAGTCCGTGCATGGGCACCCCTTTTGCTTGGACGTCCAAACTGCACAACAAATCTTAAACAACTGCGAATAAATAAAATTCAGTGAAAGACTGATCAAAAATCCGTCGGGGCGCCCCCTTCGCTGATCCTGCGATCAACAAATTCACGCAGCTCTTCTTTAATTGCGACATCCATAGGGGGTTCTTCATATGCCTGCAGAATCGACTTGAAAACTTTGTTGGCTCGTTGTGCTGTCCAAACGCCACCCGCCGCTTCCCATCCTTCAAAATTGCGCCAATCAGAAACAAAGGGTTGGTAAAACGCAGTTTCATATCGATCTTGTGTGTGCTGAATGCCAAAAAAATGTCCCGTAGACCCAACATCTTTGATTGCTTCCACAGCTGTGTCATCGGGACCTGTCTGCAAGATTTCGGGTTCCATATAACGTTGGATCATTTGTAAAACTTCACAGTCCATGACAAATTTTTCCGGGCTGGCAATCAATCCGCCTTCAAGCCAACCCGCTGCGTGATAAACCATATGCGTTCCAGATTGGACTGCGGCCCAAAGGGAATTTGAAGTCTCCCACATGGCCTGACCATCGGGCACATTTGCGGCACAAACACCTGATGATCTAATGGGCAGTCCATAATATCTTCCCATCTGTCCAGTCATCTGGGTCGCGCGCATGTATTCTGGCGTTCCAAAAGCTGGAGCACCAGATTTCATATCTACGTTTGATGTGAACGTTCCGATCGCACATGCAACCCCCGGCCGTACATACTGAAACAATGCGATCGCGCACAACGCCTCAGCGATGGATTGGGCGACGGCACCGGCCAATGTAACCGGGGCCATTGCCCCCGCCAAAGTAAAGGGAGTGACAACAATCGCTTGCCCACGCCGCGCCATGCGTAAACACCCATCAATCATCGGCCAGTCGTGTTTCAGCGGACTGGTGGAATTGATATTCGTGTACATGCGTGGCGTGGCTTCAAATTCCTCATCTGTCAGCCCACCTGCGATACGCACCATTTCCATTTTGTCTTCGACACGTTCTTTACCAAGACTGTAGGTATGCATTGCCTTATCAGTCAACGTCAGCTTATCATATCCAATTTCCAAGTGTCGGATGGAGGCATGAACATCAACGGGTTCAACCGGATATCCACCCACAAAATGAATGCAGTTGAAATACTGCGAAAGTTTGAGGAAATATGAACACTGCTCCTTGGAGCCAGGTACCTTTTTCCCCAAATCTAGATCCCAATAATTGGGTGGCGAAGACACGTTTCCGAACAGGATTGCATCGCCACCAATCGGAATGGTGTGTTTCGGATTGCGGGGTGTAATCGTGAATTCCGATGGCGCCTTGGCAACCATTTCCATTACCCAATGCCGATCCAAAAAGACCTTTTCACCTTCGACTTTGCAACCTGCCTTTTTAAAAAGGTCGATTGCCTCTTCGTTCAAAAAATCGATACCAATATCTTCTAATATCTCCATCGCGGCATTGTGGATCGCTTCTACCCCTTCAGGCGACAAAGGTTCGGTAGGACGATCCAAGTTGCGCGGGATGCGCCAAGGCATTTGTTGGATTCCAACTTGATCGCGTCTTGTATTCGCTGCGCGCCCGCCGCTTCGCCGTCTTGCCATTGGGGTCACCTCTTGATCCGATGCATTAAGAGGTGCGGGAAACCGTGATCGATAAATTTACTGTTTGCGACACATCTATGTCGTTTCGAAGACGTGGTCGGCCTTAAGTATGTCTGGCAAATCACCAATGTCTTGAATAATCAAATCCGCAAAGTCCCGAAGATCTTGTTCGGTTGCCAATCCGGTCAGAACCGCAATACATTTCATCCCGGCTGAGCGCCCGGCCCTTAGATCATGCGTGCTGTCGCCAATCATGACGCAGGTTTCGGGATCAACCCCAAGCTTTCTTGCGATTGCCAAAAGCGGATCAGGATCAGGTTTGGCACCAAAACCGCTGTCACTTCCCACAATAACATCAATAGCACCATCATGTTCCGAAAGATGCGCCCGCGCCGGTTCTTCCGCATCATTGGTCATCACCGCGATGTTCAAACCCATTTCCCGAAGTGTTTCAAAGAAACGTCCCAATGGGATAATTTCAACTTGGGGTGCAGATTTCGCCAGTTCGTTAAGTTGACCCAACAACTGCTGTTCAGAAACCTCTGGAACATGAGGTTTAATGACTTGCACGATCTCTGCAGGTGTCCCGGCAATCACTACACTGTCTGGTCGCAATTCACGTTTGTCTAGATCATACCGCAATTCATTCGCGATGGCATTAAGCTGTGTCGCATTACCAGCCGCAATTTTCGCCAATACTTCGCCGGTCCAATGACCCCAAGTTGCCTGAAAATCAAACAGTGTCCCATCCTTGTCAAAGATCAAAGTTGATATCATGTCCAGTTCACCTCTGCCCCACCTGGAAGATTTTGCCGCGCAGTAAGCGGATCTGTGTAGGCAAGCCCATGTTCATCACAAAAAGAAATAACCCACGCATCATCGTTACAAAGAAAATCCAAAACTGAAATCTGAAAATCTGATTCCAATAGTCGGTTCCTCAAATCATCTTGATTGGTGCCTGTTGCACCTAAAAAAATGTCTCTAAGGTCTTCGTTCCCGATAAGCCATGCGACGGCTTCTATTGCGATGGTTTCCGCTGCCTCTGGTGTCATTTTGATCTCGTGAAGATTTTTTTAAACCTATGAACGCAAGATCACCTCAAACAGATTTGGGGGCAAGGTATGAAATTTGATCGTGACTTAAAGAATCAAAACTATTTATCTTCTCCAATTACAATCATATCGGCCAAATCCATCAAATCGCGTTTGTTGAAAATTGATCTCATGCGTCTGGGCTTTTGGAATGTCAGGATTTCCGCACCAATTGCCGCGAACTTGTTACCATCGAGGCTGAACATAATTGAAGATTGTCCAGCGAGTTTGGAATTGGTTAATGCAGAGGGCTTTACCAATCTCGACGTGATCATGTGGGCAAATACCTTGGGAAATTCATTCGACATCCCACGCGGTATGCATCTCATCGACATTATCGGAATAAAACCGTCTTTGGATGAACTCCGCCTCAAACTTTACCGGTTCTATCGTGAAAAATATGAAGCAGATGGCAACGATAAAAAATTTGTATCAAAAGAAGTATTTGAGCGCGCCATATCGGCAGCCCGCGATCGATCACCCGCAGCGATACTCACTTTGACCATTAGGTCTGAATCCGTTTTCCCAAAGGTGAAATCAATTCTTCTTTCATTTGCCAACGAAATCAAACTTGTTCAGTTCAATCGAAATGAAATCCAAGTTTTGTTGAACGAGACCAGTCTGTCGAATGCACGCAGATTTTCAAAGTCTTTGGACCGGGCTGTTCGCAATGCCCTTTCGCAGCAACATCTAAAGTTGATCGAAAGTTTAAGTATTCAATGCTTTCCACCGTTAGTTCGCGACCCTAGAAACGACCCCCACCCATCTCTCAATCCTATGAAACCCCAGGACGAATTTTTGGTGCATCATCTAAAAAAACGTTGTGCGTCGCTTCGCACGTGAAGATCAGTTAAAAGAAGTCACGCTTTAGCGCTTTCGCTGCCGCTTTCTTTGCATGCGATCCGCTATTTCTTTGCGTTGTTGCGGTGACATCTGGGATAAGTTGGTTAACATTTGTTCCAACACAATATCTGATCGCGCCTGCCCATGTTTCTGCAGGTTTGATAATGCGGCCCTTACCGCTTGCAAATCGAACGGTTCGGTTTGCAATGACTCTTTTAATGCAAGCTCCAACTCTTGTCCTTTGGCCCGACCCAAGCCGGCTTCGTTCAGGTTTTTGCGAATGTCGCGACCGAAACTTCGGCGTTCATCATGATTCAAAGCCTGTAACATTGGCCACAAAAGCACCGGTGGTGCTTGCCGCATTGCTGGCCCTCGTCGCCCTGATTTTTCCGATAATTCAGTTTGATTGAATTTGCCTTTTCCATATCCAGCAACAATGAATGATCCGATCGCCCCCAAAACCAAAAGGTTCAAAGCCAAGGAAACAAAAAGAATGATCTTGAGTTTATTCATGTTGATGTCACCTTCAAAGCTCTTCCCATGTATCAGAGGCAAAATCTTCTAGCCACGCGAACTCATCTAATTCCGAAGTGATGTCAGATGAAAGAAACACGGCATCTTGTGGCGTGCTAATCCCGACAAAAATGCCCAAAGCCATGGCAGACGCTAATCCAAATCCGCCGATCCATCCACCAACACTACTGGCGATGGTTTGCAGCCATCCACGTGGTACCGCAGCAATTTGGCGGGTAACTTTCATATTCGCCAGCGCATCCAGTTCAACTTTCTCTAAGAAAGCCTTGCCTGGTGCGGGGCTTTCCAAACGCGCCGCAGTGAAGAAAGCTTCGATTTCAGAGGGCACCGTTTCATGAGATTTCGCATCTTTATGTGTCATCAAATTAATCCTAGTGCTTTTTTCTGTGGGCTCAAAATATCTGTCAAAGCTCGTTTCGCGCGCCCAGACAGACTTTCGACAGCTTCGATAGACGTTTCCATGATTTGCGCAATTTCAGGATTAGACAACCCTTCGATGTGGCGCAAAACAATCGCTTGCCTCTGCCGTTCTGGCAACTGCATCAATGCCGTTTGCAATGCATCTGATCTGGCCTTGTTTTGAAGTGAACTTTCGGCACTCAACACACTTTCATCCGCCACATCCGGCACCTCGTCGCCGGGTGCAAATGAACGACGACGCAGATGATCAATGCAAAGGTTCGAAGTTATTCGGTACAACCAAGTGGAGATTTTCGCGCGACCGGATTCCCAGTCTGGCGCCATTTTCCAAAGCTTCATCATCGCGTCTTGGGCAATATCTTCAGCCTCAGCTTGATTTCCAAGCATTCGAAAAGCCACGCCGTAGCAAAGCGGTCCAAACCTTTGGGTCAAGGCCTTTGCCGCCAACGCATCACCCGAAGTGAAGGCAGCTAACAAATCCTCGTCTCTTATGTCAGACATATTTGCATCAAAAGGCATCATTGTGTTCCGCGCTAGGCCAAAACCAACTTCTGGGCAAGATGTGGCAGGGTGAAACCCCTGCCACATTTCGTATGCCTTATTCAGATTTATCGGCGTTGCGATGACCACCGCGTTTACCGCCCATTTTTGCTTTGGCTGCTTCGAATTCAGCTTTATCGATTTTGCCGTCAGAATTGGTATCAATACGATCAAACATCTTACCTGCACGGCGCGGCAGTTCATCCATTGAAATCGCGCCATCTTCATTTTTGTCAAAACGTTTTATCATGCGGTTTGCACGACGCTCTGCACGGTCCTTTTTGCCTTCAGGTGCTTGAGCCACAATCTCTTCTGCGGTCAGCTTCCCGTCGGAATTAGCATCCATCTTTGCAAAACGGCCCATACCGCGTGCTTCAATTTCTTCTTTGGACAAACTTCCGTCTTTGTTTGTATCCAATTCTTCGAAGGAAGGTCGGTTATTTTTGCCACCACGATCATCGGCAAATGCGGGGGTGACAGCTGTGCCCGCAAGCAAGATCGCCGTAAAAATTGCAATATTCTTCATTTTGATAGGTCCTTGTCTAAGGTGTTTTTTGTTGTCCGCTGCGGGCCTCAACTCCCGCTTTGGTATGACTTGAACGGTGGTGCGGTGGTTTTCCGTCGCAATAAATCAAAAAAAATCGAAAAAAGGTGTAAGTCCTTCAAAAACAGGCCATATCAGATGTATGAATGAAAGTTTTCCATCAGATCGCCCGATCCGCCCCGCAATTTGGAATGGCTGGCGAAAGAAATGCCCGAATTGCGGATCAGGAAAAATATTCAACGGATATTTGAAAGTGAATTCAAACTGCAATGTCTGCGATTTGGAGCTTCATCATCATCGCGCAGATGATGGGCCTGCCTATTTGACCATTTTGTTGGTCGGTCACATCATGGCACCCTTTTTGCACATTGTTTTTGTGAATTTTCGACCCGATCCTTGGGTTTTGGCGTTGATGTTTTGTTCAGCAACGCTGGCTTTGTGTCTTTATTTGTTACCCCGCCTGAAAGGCGTGATCATCGCATTTCAGTGGGCTAGAAACATGCACGGTTTTGGACAGGTCAAATAATGACACACCAAGAAATAAAACCTGCTGCTACGCTTATACTCATGCGTGACTTTCAAAACGAACCCAAGGTCTTGATGGGACAACGGGGGGCAAAGGCCGCATTTATGCCCAACAAATTTGTTTTCCCGGGGGGTCGTGTGGATCCCGGTGACCACAATATTCAACTGGCCAAGCCATTATCCGATCTTTGTTTTGAAAGATTGAAAGATGGATCGATCGATACGACACCTGACGGTCTTGCCGCTTGCGCGATCCGCGAACTTTGGGAAGAAACAGGTCAAGTCCTGGGGCAAAAGGCAGACTGGATCGATCCTCCTAAGGATTGGGTTGATTTCGCACGGCAAGGATACAGACCAGACCCAACTGGCATGCACTTCTTTTTTCGCGCTGTTACCCCACCGGGGCGCACAAGGCGCTTTGATGCACGATTTTTCATCATTAATGCGGAAGCGTTGAAATCTGACCCGGATGATTTTTCGTCAGCATCTGATGAGCTTTCTCATCTGTCTTGGGTTCCTTTGTCAGAGGCACGATCATTGAACCTTCCGTTCATCACATCTGTGGTGCTAGGCGAAGTTGAAGGTTTAGATCGGATTGGTCCCCCTCCCTCCATACCGTTTTTTAACAACGGAGATGAGGAAAGCCTGTTTGAACGCATAGGTCTTTAAACCGCCAAAATAAGAGCCAAAACACTCAACACCAAAAGAGTAATCCCGACGCCTTCTTTCACTGTTATTCGCTCTCCAAAAACGAGTGTAGTGACAGCCAAGCTGAATACTATTTCAATCTGTCCAACCGCCTTAACATAAGCGGCGTTTTGCATCGCGAAAGCAGTAAACCAACCAATTGACCCGCCCAATGACAGTATCCCAACCCACACCGCTTGACGCCACGCGTGCAAAACTTGTGTGATCTGCCCTGGTTCACGGCGCCAAAGGTAAAGGCTCATGAAAAATGTTTGGAGTATGATGACCATCATTAACGTTGTCAGAGATCTTACCAAAACATCTGTGGACGAGATTTCCAAGGTTGCACCGCGATAAGCAACAGAACATATCGCGAAAAGAAAACCCCCGCCTACACCCAATGTGATCGAGCGCGCATCAATAAGTTTTGACGTGTTTTTTGTACCTTGGGGTGACGGCAAGGCCAAAACGATCGCTCCTGCGACACCAATTAAAATTGCGAGAATGGCCCACCAGGTAACCCACTCGCCAAGAATAATGGCCCCAACGATGGCGGTTAGTAAAACTTCCGTTTTGATAAACGTTATGCCAACCGTGAAATTGCGCAGCTGGAACAATGAAACAAGACACATTGTTGCACAGATCTGTGCAATACCTCCAATGACGGCAAGTGCCCAAAAACGTTTGGACAAATCGGGCAAACCAGTTTCGACTTGAAACAAATACCACCCCGCCACGGCCACAATTAGAGGCCCAGCGTAGACAAATCGTGCAAACGTGGCCCCCCCTGACGACAGAGTTTCCATTCGTAATTTTTTTTGCACCATGAATCGCAGTGTTTGCAAACCTGCGGCGATCAAAGTGACCAATATCCAAGTCATCGCTCGGGCTTAGTCTACTTTGGATTTTGTTTCCATAAGGGATGAACGATCGGTTCTTTCGCTTTTAAGAAATACTTTCTGAACACAACCCAATAATTTGGGAAAACATACCCATGATTGTGTTTGTGAATCCGAGATTTGCGTTGGCGATACAAGTCTGGCAGGGCGTACCAAGCAACCTGCGGATGCATGTGATGTAACGCGTGAAAGTTGTTGTTCAAAAACAAAAGCGCCAAGGGCCCACGATCTTCTATCACGACGGTTCTGGGGCCAATTTTTTCGTGGGCTTGATGTTCGACAAATGTGCGTATCTTTAAAAGAGAGAGGCCAAGATAGGCCGCGAAAATATACTGCCAAAAAGATGTGGGTGATGCCGCCACCAAAACGACCACCCCAACCAAAATGGGAATGTGCAATACCCAACCCAAGAGGACGCGCCGATCCCCCGATATGATCGCACGGCCATCAGCAAGAAGAAAGAAAACCTGACCAATCGTCGGACCCAAAATAAGGCGACCAAGCAAAGTGCCGTTCAAACGCAAAATCGCCCGACGGTACCGGCACAAAATTGACCAAGTTGTATGCGATACATAATTGCTTTCTGGATCATCATACGGATCGGTGAGGTTTGCATTTATGTGATGCGCCAAATGCGTGTCCTTAAAACGCAAATAAGGGATGGCCAAGTTCAAAGAAGGCCAAGACAATACATCATTCAAAAATTGGTTGCGAAACGGATGCCCATGCATCGCTTCATGCTGCAGCGAAGACTGAAATGCGATCAATATCGCAAGGAGTGGAACAGTAATAAGCGAGTGCAAGTCCTGAAAAACTACTAAAAAAAACGAACCATAACAGACCATAAAGGCGAAGATTGTAATGATTTCAGAGCGTTGCCGCATTGCTTTCCAATCACTTTATTCATTCATTTTTTGGATGCCGAGCTTTGTTCGCACGAATACTTCAAATGAATATCGTTGTGGTTTGGGCAAGGAATCATTTGGTGATTTCCTGACCAACCTAATGATGACTCAAAATTTCAAACTTGAGAACTTTTTTATGCTTTGGGATCTGGATTTTCTGTGTGCCCATCCACCGCAATTACTTGGCCGGAAACCATTCGAGATTGAGGTGAACACAAGAAAACAGCCATGTCAGCGATGTCTTCGGCGGCAACCAGCGATCGCATCGAAACACCCGAAGCGTATCCATCATAAATTGTTTGATAATCAGTACCTTTTGCCTTGGCTTCACGCTCCATGACGCCGGTCATTCTTGGTCCTTCGACGGCACCGGGACATATTGCGTTCGCGCGAACACCATCTGGCCCCCACTCCATCGCAAGGGTTTTCATCAATCCGATTATACCCCATTTTGCCGATGCATAAGGTGCACGATTTGGAAAACCATATTGTCCAGCAGTTGAAGAGGTTAAAACGATGGCGCCTTTGGTGTCTCTGATCAACTTTCCACCGTGCTTGGCGGCTAAAAAGGCACCTTCAAGATTAACCGATACGCACCTTTGCCAGTCAGCAAGATTGATGTCTTCTACTGCTGCTGTTGGACCAGCGATCCCTGCATTTGCGCAAATTGCATCTAGGCCACTCCATCGCGATTGAATATCTGCAAACAGTTTTTCCATTTGCGCTTCATCGGACGCATCAACACAACTGGCCATCCAACTTTGTGGGCAATCATCGAGGGCGCTTTGATCAACATCCGTCACCCAAACCTGATATCCTGCCTTTTCAAATGACGTGGCCATGGCATGACCAATTCCATTTCCCCCAGCAGTGATTAATACGCGTTTCATCGTTTCCCCACCATACGGCCCATCCCGTCAGGCGGGGTTAATTTTGAATGCAATCCAGCAACCTTAGCCAGTTTTTGAGCCACAGCGTCTCCCGGAACACTCGCTTTTCGAGTTTCAAGGCTGACGTGGATCAGCATATGTTCACCCGTTGCCAACAATCTGTCGCCGCTGAACATTTGATGAAACAAATGCATCTTCTTGCCAGCCCCATCCGCACAGAACGTTTGGATGTGGATTTCGTGACCGGCGTGCACTTCATCAACGTGTCGAATATGGGTTTCGGCGGTAAAATAGCTTCCACCCGTTGAAATATATTGCGCGTCACAGCCAACGATTTCCATAAAACGATCAGTTGCATCTCCGAAGGCCTGCAAATATCGCGCTTCATTCATGTGTCCATTATAATCCGTCCAATCCAGAGGCACGACACGGCGCACTGTTTCAATCAAACCGGCAAAGTCAGGGGGTGATTGTTTACTCTCTGCTTTGTTCAAAAGCGCCCCTGCCCCCCAGTCTTGGGCCTTCAAGGCACGCATCATACCTACAAGGTTGTTGTCACGAATTCGTTCAAGTTCACGAATTGAGTAAGCGCCTGATTGATCATCTGATTGTCCGGCGATCAAATCAACCAATTCATCGTTGAATTCGGGAACATCCATCAATTTGGTCCAAGGCCATTCCAAGGCTGGTCCAAACTGCGCCATAAAGTGTTTCATACCAGCTTCGCCACCCGCAACGCGATAAGTTTCAAACAAACCCATTTGGGCCCATCGTATGCCAAAACCATATCGAATGGCGTTGTCGATTTCTTCGGTTGTGGCGATCCCATCTTTGATCAACCAAAGTGCCTCACGCCAGACAGCTTCAAGAAACCGATCCGCAATATGTGCATCGATTTCTTTGCGAACGCGCAAAGGATGCATCGCAATGCCTTCAATTATTTCACATGCGTGATCCACAAAAGCTTTCGCATTTTTTTCGGTTGCAACCACCTCAACCAAAGGCAGCAAATATACTGGATTAAATGGATGACAGACCAAAATCTGCTCGGGCCTTACCGCACAACCTTGCAATTCAGATGGCTTAAAACCCGAAGTGGAAGACCCAATTATTGCGTCGTGGGCACAGGCCGCTTGCAGCGCTTGATAGACTTTCTGTTTAAGCTCAAGCCTTTCGGGAACGCTTTCTTGGATCCAGATTGCCCCATCAACAGCGTCAGACATTGTTTCGTGAAATGTGAGGTTGCCTTCGGCAGGAACACCCTTATCAAAAAGTCCTGGATAAGATCTGCGTGCATTATCCAAAACCTCGCCAATCTTTCGTTCGGCTTCAGGATCAGGATCAAACACGCGGACATTCCACCCATTCAAAAGGAACCGCGCGGCCCACCCGCCACCGATAACACCACCACCAATGATTGCTGCCGTTTTCATTTTCTAATCCTTTTCAACCTGCAGACAGATTTGTGATCTGCTGCAAATATATTACCGCTAAAAGGCCAAAGCTCATGATGCCGATAAGCCACCCCAAAATCACGGCCCCAAACCCAATCTTTACTTGTAACGTGCGCCCCACCAAAGCGCCCAAAAACGTGGGCCCCGAAGCGGCAAGCACAAGCGCTCCGAATGATTGCAACATTGATTTTGGTGTCCCCAATGTAGCCGCTGTTATTGCAAAGATGGATACTGCCAAAAGAACGAGCATCCATTCACGATATCCGTTCGAATAGCTGACATGGCCAATTGCCACAAATATCAAGACGATCAGTAAAAGTGGCAAAAGTCCCAAGTTTTCACCCTTTAGGCGCGCGTTTCACCAAGCCAAGCTTTTCTCGCACCTCATCAGGGCCGATCACACGAGCGCCTAAATTTTCGATGATGGTCACGGCCTTTTCGACAAGCTGATAATTTTCAGCCAAAACACCACGTTCCAACATCAAATTATCTTCTAACCCGACGCGAACATTACCACCTGCTAAAACTGAGGCTGCTACGTATGCCATTTGATTTCGCCCAAGCCCAAATGCACTGAATGTCCAATCGTCCGGGACGTTATTCACCATGGCCATGAATGTGTTCAAATCGTCTGGCGCACCCCATGGCACTCCCATACACAGCTGAACCAAGGCCGGGTTTTCCAAAACGCCATCCTTTACAAGCTGCTTTGCATACCAAAGATGGCCGGTGTCGAAGGCTTCGATCTCTGGCTTAACGCCAAGATCCGTCATCATTCGCCCCATTGCCGTCAGCATCCCGGGGGTATTGGTCATAACATAATCTGCTTCGGCAAAATTCATGGTGCCGCAATCCAGGGTGCAGATTTCAGGTAAACATTCTGCCACATGGGCAACACGTGCGCTGGCACCAATCATATCAGTACCCGCATCCTGTAACGGCAACGGATTTTCGACGTCGCCAAAAACCATGTCACCCCCCATTCCGGCGGTCAGGTTCAGCACCACATCAACCTCTGAATCGCGAATACGATCTGTCACTTCGCGGTAAAGCGCAAGATCCCTTGATGGTGCGCCAGTTTCAGGATCACGTACGTGACAATGAACCACTGCGGCCCCTGCTTTGGCTGCGGCGATTGCACTTTCCGCTATTTGTTCCGGGCTGCGCGGGACATGCGGGCTTTTGTCTTGGGTGCCACCTGATCCTGTGACAGCACATGTCACGAACACGTCTCTATTCATTGTAAGTGGCATTTGCCTCTCCCCGTTAATTTACCTCAGTTCGAACGATTCCTATGAACGACGCAAGATCAAAACCGACCTTACGTCGCTTATTCGCTGCTTTGCGAAAATTAATGTTTGTTTGCTTTGGAACGAAATTAGTAAGGCATCGGAAACGCGCGATGCGTTTGGTTCAAATCACGCAAAACCACATCATCAAGTTCGAGGTCTTTGCCTTTAATAATATGAGCCAATTGTTCGGCGGTGGTCGCACCAAAAATAGCGGTTCCCATAAACGGTCGTGATTGGCAAAAGGCCAATGCCATGTGAACGGGATCCAAATCATGTTTCTGGGCAATCTGAACATAAGCAGATGCGGCCTCATGCGCCCGATTTGTGTCGCGCCCACCTAAGCCAGATGCGATTGATTTCCGGCTTCCTTTTGGTATTGCCCCATTTGCATATTTGCCGGTCAACAGTCCTGTGGCTAATGGTGAAAATGCGAGCAGACCCACGTCTTCATTCACGCTCAATTCCGCTAAGTCGGTGTCATATAACCTGCACATTAACGAATATTCGTTTTGTATCGTGGCAACCCGTGGACCATGGCCGGCATCCGATAAACGCAACCATTCCGAAGTTCCCCAAGCGCTTTCATTCGAAAGCCCAAAAGACCGAATACGCCCCCGATCCACCTCTTTTTGAAGCGCTTCTAATACCTCCACCATATTTTCCAGAGTTTCATCACGGTTTTGACGAGATGGGTCATAATTCCAGTTTTGGCGGAACATATAAGATCCGCGATTTGGCCAATGTAGCTGATACAAATCAATGTAATCAGTTTTCAAACGTTTCAAGCTTCCGTCGATCGCGATCGAAACGCTTTCCCCCGTAATCCCACTGCCATTTCGGATATGTTTTATCCCGTTACCCGCATGTTTAGTTGCAATCAGAACCCGATCTCGCATTCCCGATTGTTTTGCCCAGGCCCCTACGATTTCTTCCGATCGACCTTGAGTTTCAGCACTGATTGGATTCACAGGATACATCTCGGCCGTGTCAAAAATATTGATCCCGGCATCAATTGACATATCCATTTGGCGAAAAGCATCGTCAGTTGGTGTTTGTGTACCAAATGTCATCGTTCCGAGGCAAAGATCTGACATCACCATATCGGTGCGTCCCAATCTGTTTTGTTTCATAAGTTGGGTCCTTTCATTATGCCAAGGCTAGCTTCTCTTCCCCCAATCGCAAGTAAGACTTGAAGAACAAAACATGAACTCTTATGTACACTGTATGATCCAAACAGATTTTTTCCAAAAGCTTGAGCCGAACGAAGGTACAAACATTAAAAAAACCAAAGGTTTTGAAGTTTTACCAAACGTCGTCATGAACTTCGGCCGTGTCCATCAGATCCTCGGCGATGCACGGCATGAAGCAGCATCAAAAATTGCAAAAAATTGTTGTGAGACCGTTTTGTGGATCACGCCCGATTGGATGAAAGAAACGCGTCCCGATTTCAAGGGGGCGACAAATATCAACTGCATCTCTCCTCACAGATCAGAAGACATTTTGGCATGCACGGAAATGGGCCTTCAGCAACGATCAGCCACCTTGGTAATTGTCGACTTACCAGGGCAACCTGCCATTTCCTCTATGCGCAGGCTTCAGTTGGCCGCCGCAAATCACTTGGATGTCGAAAGATTTCCTTCGATATGTATCATCCTTACACCCGAAACCCGGAGACCTGTGGGAATTAAATCCGCTTGGATCGCCGATGAAAATGGTCTGCGGCCACACGAGCATTTAATGAGAGATCACTTGAAAAGCAGACGTTTGCTTGCGCACTAAAATACATCCGTGCAAACTCACAAAAACGGGGTGTTCCCAACTGCGTTGTGTGCCACTAAGGTGCTATGCGTCTTTTGATTTCGTTCACGGCATTATTTTTATCGGTGATTTTGCTTCAGATCTCTTCTGGGGGCGTGGGATCACTTGATGCAATTATTGGTTTATCCAAAGGATTTACTGTTTCAGAAGTTGGCTTATTGGGATCTGCCCATTTCATTGGTTTTTTCATAGGATGCTGGTGGGCACCCAGAGTTTTGGGAAGCGTTGGTGCGTCTCGTGCATTCGCGGCCTTTGCCGCGCTTGGTGCAATAGGTTTGCTGGGACACACTTTAACAGATGCATCTTGGACTTGGGCGGTCTTGCGCATCGCATCTGGTATATGTATCGCGGGATGTTACACGGTAATCGAAGCTTGGCTTCAATCCAAAGTGACAAACGAAACGCGTGGACGGGCCATGGGCGTTTACCGCTTTGTCGACATCAGCGGATCATTACTTGCGCAAATTATGATTGGTGCGCTTGCATCCGTGGAGGTTTATGTCGCTTACAATCTTCTTACCCTTTTTTGCTGTGCGTCTCTTCTCCCTTTGGTTCTCACCACCTCGCGCCCGCCTGAATCAACAAAGGCGCCGCGATTGCGTCCTGTTTTGGCATTCAAGCGCTCTCCTTTGGCGGTCGCAGGTGTCACCGTCGCAGGATTATCTACTGCCTCATACCGGATGGTCGGTCCTGTTTACGGTGACGCAGTTGGGCTTTCACCCAATCAAATAGGTTGGTTCCTTGCGTTGTTTGTTGGCGGGGGTGCCATTGCGCAGCTGCCTGCAGGCTGGATCGCCGATAAGTTTGACAGAAGACCAGTGCTGATCGCCGTTTCAATCCTGTCTATCTTCGCTTGTGGGATTTCGATGAACACGATGAGTACAAGCGCAATTTTTATGGCGTCCTTTGTTTTCGGTTTCATCACGTTCCCGATTTATTCAATCGCGGCCGCACATGCCCATGATTTTGCACAACCCCAAGAAAGGGTCGAACTTTCAGCAGCGTTGATGTTCTATTACGCAGTGGGCGCAATCAGCGCGCCTGTAATAACTGCGAGGTTAATCGGCACGCTGGGTCCGTCTTCGTTCTTTGTATTTATCGCAGTTGCTCACCTCGCGCTTGCTGTATTTGGAGTTTGGCGCTTGCTTGTTGGGGATGAAGTCGATGAAAAAACATCCTATGTATACGCACCCCGCACCACATTCATCATTGGAAGATTGATGAAACGAATGCGCGAACGTTGAACAGGGCTGGGCATTGCCAATTTGCTTGGTTAGATATGCCCAGAGCGCCAGATGAACGGTAAAATCATGCAAAAACGAATTCTGATCACATCAGCGATCCCATATATCAACGGGATTAAGCACCTTGGAAATTTAGTAGGAAGCCAATTACCCGCTGACTTGTTTGCAAGATACAACCGCGCAATTGGCAACGAAGTTTTGTTTCTATGCGCCACTGACGAACATGGTACCCCTGCTGAACTTGCGGCTGCAAAAGCTGGCAAACCCGTCGCAGAATATTGTGCGGAGATGCACGACGTTCAAGCCAATCTGGCCAAAGGTTTCCAGCTTTCCTTTGATCATTTTGGTCGTTCCTCCAGCCAACAAAACAAAGAACTGACGCAACATTTTGCAGGCCAATTGGCCAAAAATGATTTCATCGAAGAAGTGGATGAAAAACAAGTATATTCACACGCAGATGGCCGTTTTTTGCCTGATCGATATATCGAAGGCACCTGCCCAAATTGTGGGTATGATAAGGCCCGTGGCGATCAATGTGAAAACTGCACAAAACAATTAGACCCAACCGATCTGTTAGAACCAAGATCAGCAATTTCAGGTTCCACAGATTTGGAAGTGCGCGATACGCGGCATTTGTATCTCAAACAAAGTGCTCTGAAAGATCAGCTCAACAACTGGATCGACGGAAAAATCGATTGGCCTGTATTGACCACTTCGATTGCTAAGAAATGGTTAAATGATGGAGAAGGACTTCAGGATCGCGGGATAACGCGTGATTTGGATTGGGGTGTCCCGGTCAAAAAAGGTCTTGAAGATTGGACCGGTATGGAAGGGAAAGTCTTCTATGTTTGGTTCGACGCACCCATTGAGTACATCGCCTGTGCTCGCGAATGGGAAGACGCTGGGAAGGGTGAAAATTGGGAAAGCTGGTGGCGTACTGACAAAGGTGCGCAGGATGTCACCTATTATCAATTTATGGGTAAAGATAACGTTCCGTTCCACACTTTATCATTCCCCTCAACGATCATCGGATCGAAAGAACCTTGGAAGCTGGTTGATTACATAAAGTCTTTTAATTTTCTAACCTATGACGGCGGGCAATTTTCCACCAGTCAAGGACGCGGTGTCTTTATGGATCAGGCGCTTGAAATTCTTCCTTCTGACTATTGGCGTTGGTGGCTTCTCAGCCATGCCCCAGAAAATTCAGACAGTGAATTCACTTGGGTTAATTTCCAGCAAGACACAAACAAGGACCTTTCGGATGTACTGGGAAATTTCGTCAGTCGCGTAACAAAATTCTGTCGATCAAAATTTGGCGAGATTGTCCCTGCAGGGGGTGAATTAGACGAGCGTGCTCTGAAGCTGATCGAAGAAATGCAGTTGAAATTTGATGCTTACGAACGCCATATGAATGCCATTGAAATTCGCAAGGCCGCCGCAGAATTGCGTGCGATGTGGGTTTTGGGGAATGAATTCTTGCAATCGGCTCAACCTTGGGCGGTTTACAAGACCGACCCGGAGGCGGCTGCCGCAATTGTGCGCCTGTCTTTGAACCTCATTGCGTTCTATGCGACAATTTCTGCCCCATTCATCCCTGAAGCCGCCGAGAAAATGCTGCGGGCCATGCAGTTACCCAAAGCCAAGTGGCCCACATCCATAGAAAACACATTGCATACATTACCAGCAGAGACTTCTTTCACGGTTCCTGAAAATCTTTTTTCCAAAATATCTGATGAAGATCGTCAGATCTGGGAAGAAAAGTTTTCAGGGAAACGTGGCGCCTGACTTAAAACAAGCAAAGTTGAAATGGAACATCCACACAGGTTTTCGTTTCCACTAAACTGTTTAAAATTCAGCTACACCAATTCTTTGAAAGTAATGATATTAGACAAAGCTGCGCGGAAAAAATCGCGTGGTCACATTCGTGACCACGTCAATTTTGAGTGTTCTGTAAATCTGGTTTAACCAATGCTGAGATCGTCTACATACCCCACCCTTCTAGGTTTGTCCCACCTCACGGATTGATCGAAGGTTTGGGGCGTGCGTTCAAAAATTGATAATAAACGTCAAATTCAAATCTCATTTAGTTCGTACTTATACCACGACCATTCCTCAGCCGACTGAGGCTCTAGGGTTTCTGGTCGTATTGCGGGACGCGGAGATTTGATTGGAGCAGATGTTATTGAATCAGGGGCATGCGCCACTTGCCACAGTGGACCAAAACGTTTGTAGTGTATTGCCTCAAGGATCACGGCATTCGTGTTAAGGCTCAACGCCTTATTCATCGCTCCGGTTTTTTCATAAACACCAGCCATCCATCCACGCTCACGATCGGCGAGATGACGTATTCTGGATCTCGCCAATTGCGTATATTCCGTTTCATAGATAGCATCCCAAGCAAATGTCTCTGGACTTGTCACGATTTTGTGCCCCTCCAATGGTAGTGTAGACTCGACCTTATGCACCAAAAGCACCAGCCCACCAGCCAATTTCCCGCACAGCAGTGAGACGTGATTAAGGCTTTAGTGTTGCTCATTTTACTAAATCATTTCCAAGGTTTGGATATATTCAAAAAGAATTGGCGGGATTGTCACTTTTCTACCAATGACGTTAATCAAATTAACGCGTCCATCACCCGTCCAACGACACCATAAATTGAGTTAAAAAACTCTTTTCGTTTGACGAGTATTGTGTAAATGAAAGCCAATATAAAGAGTTACTGCTTTGGGACAATTGCGAGCAGTGTAAACAAACGCACGCACTAGTAACGCTGACCGTTTGAATCAGATGTTGCATGAAGACCAACCATTGAAACACCCGCAGCCAAGCGAAGTGCATCAATCCATGTTTGTCGTGTATTCGACATTTTGCCCCCTGTTCGTCTGAAACAAACCTGCAGGTGAACGCTGAACAAAAGATGAACGTTAGAAACTTTTTTCTGTAGGCTTTTATTAATCCCAACTGGTTATGCACTCCCCAACAAATAGGAGGCTTTTCATGCGTGGGCTCATACTTACCGGATCTTGTTTTATGTTTTGCATTGCTGCGGCCTCGGCCTTGGCGACTGAAAATCAGTGCGTTCCGAACGGTTCGTGCGACCTTTCCGAAGCAATGGCGGCTCTTCCGCAATCAGTTCGAGAAAGCAATGTATTCTTCCCAAATGGTGGTGCAGATCTGGATAAATTTGCACAAACACAGCTTTCGCTACTGGCAAAGGAACTGAACACGCCGCAACTTCAAGAGATTTGTTTGAGGATTGAAGGACACGCAGACCCAAAAGGACCAGAAGATGTCAATATGCAGATTTCATGGTTACGTGCTCAGAGCGTTTTCAGTTTTCTGTCCAAGGAATTAGGTGAAAAAAACCAAAAATGGAATTGGCGGCCTTTGGGGAATCCCAACCTCTTCCAGATTTACCCAAGGGAAGTATCTTGAATCGAAGGGTTGCTTTACAGGCGCGGGATTGCAGTTCTTTACCTAAAGGTTAACGACACAGTGATCCCGCGCACTTTTTTGTGCGGCGAGGCCTATGGCAACTGCAGAGGCCCCATCTTGCAACGTTACCTCTACGTTCCCCTTCCCTCGGGCCGCTTCCAGAAACTTCTGGTGCTGATAAAACGTTGATCCATTATGATCACCCGCATCAAGCAATTGTGGATCAACTGGCACAGTCTTTTTTGAAGGTCCTTGCGGCGATCGTGGCGATTTTATCAACAACGGCTCTGGTGCGGGTCCCAAATCCGCCGGCCAAAATCGCCCTGGCCCTGGGACACGGCATTCTATCTTACCCAAAGGGCCGACCGCCGAAACCTCTTCTTGATATTTGCTTCCCTCTGCAAACATACAAAGTTCCAACATCGCCCGAACCCCGTTATCAAAATCCACAATTACGTAACCGTGATCCCAAATATCAGGCGTTTGCCCATCATAAACTTCGTCAAGATGATTGTATGCCTGACCCGCACTCGCCATAACTCGGACTGCATCGCCACCAGATGCAAGTCGCATCAGATCAAAAAAGTGACAACATTTCTCGACCAAAGTGCCGCCCGTATTGCGATTAAAGCGGTTCCAATCTCCGATTTTTGGCAAGAATGGAAATCGATGTTCGCGGATGCTGAACATTTTCAATCCACCGGTTGCATCTTGCAACCCTTCCAAAAGAGCAGAGATCGGGGGCATATATCTGTATTCCATGGCCACCCATACAGGTGCCTTATAGGACTGAGAAAAAGCAGTAACGCGGTTGGCTTCTTTGGGATCGGTGTAAAGTGGTTTTTCCACAAGGATGGGAATTGTCCTTCGCGCCGCAATCGCTTCCAACTGGTCTAAATGAAGGTAATTGGGGCTTACAATAACGATTGCATCACTGGCATCGATAACCTGATCTAAAGTATCACAAACGTCTGCACCACCCGCCAATTTAGCAGCGTATTGTGCCAATTCTTCAACTGGATCAAAAACAGCGCCAACAAAAGCACCGTCCAAGATATTGATGTTGCGGATATGCTCTTGGCCCATCATGCCACACCCGATCAATCCATATTTCATCAAAGTGCAATCCTTACGCCAATCGTGATAAATACCGTGCTTCGTTTGGGTCGAACCACGTCGTTGAAATTTCTGCAAGAGTCCCATCTTGCGCCCATGCTTTGCGCACAACATGACCAGCGGTATCAGAGTTCCCCAAAGACATCCAATGCGGCCATTTCAGCACCCCAATGCTATCTTCAACATGTGTGATCCACAGATTATGTCGGGCGCGATATGTCAAATAAAGCGACTCGGATAGTTGATTTTCATTCAGCTCCGCTGATTTTGGAAGTTTGACAAATATTTCTTCCAAAGCGACCTCGACATCATCCAAAGCGCGAACGCGACGAATACGCCAGGCATTATCTGTGTTGAAATCTGAAGGAGCTTTTTCAAAGGAAACATCAAGAATTCGAGCAGTCGGCAAACCTGATAGCCCAGGACGTTCCAGTCTGAAGAACGCATAAAGAGAGACATCATTTTGTGGCTTTTGAACGTAATTTCCCGATCCTTGAACACGCCTCAAGAAACCTCGGATTTCTATTTCGGCCAGAGCTTTGCGCAATGTTCCAACGGAAATGTCCAGCTCCAAGGCCATTTCACGCTCACCCTTCAATCTGCTTCCATCACAGATGCGGCCGGCACGAATGTCTCGTGTCAACATTTCCGCAATCGCTAAATATTTGGGAAGTGCCCCTGGATTTGGCATCACACTTTTCCGAAATTGATATAGCATTGATTTACTTTATTTGCGAAGCTATGCAAGACGTAATTCAAACGGGGATTCGTGTGACCATCGTTCCAATAACATCGCCTGAATTAAATGGTGCTGAAATTTCTTGGTTTTCTGCGCTCTGTTCGGACGACTATCAATTTCTTGGCGTTCCGGATGGAAACCTTAGGTCGAGTTGGGCCAATTGCCGGGACATTCTTTTAGAGGCCGAAAAACAAGGCTTTCGAAACATTTTGTGCCCGTCATCGTATCAAGTGGGACAGGATACACTTTCCTTCGTTGCAGGTTGTGCACCTCTTACCGACCGTATCAATATGTTGGCGGCCGTTCGATGCGGGGAAATGCAGCCTATAATGTTGGCGCGTACAATCGCAACATTGGACCACATGTTGCAGGGTCGTTTGACGGTGAACATCATTTCCAGTGATTTCCCGGGTGAAAAAGCTGAAAGCGGTTTTCGGTATCAACGATCACGCGAAGTTGTGGAAATCTTGAAACAGGCTTGGACCCAAGATGAAATAAATTTCCATGGTGAAGTTTATCAATTCGAAGGGCTGACCACGGACCCTGCCCGCCCCTATCAAGTGGGTGGCCCGTTGCTTTATTTTGGTGGTTACAGTTCCGCGGCCTTGGATTTGTGTGGCCAGCACTGTGATGTTTATTTGATGTGGCCAGAACCCAAAGAAAACATTGCCCAGCGCATGAAAGACGTGAATGCAGTGGCGGACAAATATGACCGCACACTGGATTACGGCCTTAGGGTGCACATGATTGTACGTGAAACTGAGGCTGAGGCCAAAGAATATGCCGAACATATTTCAAGTAAACTCGACGATGAATATGGTAAACTGATCCGCGACCGCGCCCATGATAGCATTTCTCTGGGCGTGGCACACCAAGCCAAAGCGCGTGAATTGGCAGATAAATTTGGATACGTGGAACCCCATCTTTGGACGGGCGTGGGACGTGCCAGATCCGGGTGTGGCGCGGCACTGGTCGGGTCTGCGGATCAGGTCCTTTCTGAAATCGAAGAATACAAAAAGATGGGCATTCGGGCCTTTATTTTCTCGGGTTATCCGCACATTGACGAATGCAGGCACTTTGGCCGTCTTGTGATGCCGGAACTGGAAACAGTGTCCCTGCCCCATGCGTACGGCCGGGTACCATCTGAAACACCAAACACGCCTTTGGGCGTAGGAGAACGCCGCTGATGGAGCGCATCAATCTAACCGACAATCTATCCCTTTCGCGTATCGTTTATGGCATGTGGCGACTTGGGGACGATGCCAATACCACGCCTGAACATGTCACAGCCAAGATTGAGGCATGCTTGGATCAGGGTATTACCACCATGGATCAGGCGGATATTTACGGTGGTTACATGGCGGAAGAGGTGTTGGGTGCGGCCATGACACCCGCAATCCGCAACAAAATCGAAATTGTCACGAAATGCGACATCGTGGCGCCTGTCGGGCGATATGAAAACGCGCGCGTGAAATATTACGATACAAGCAGGGATCATATTTTATCCTCAGTCGATCATTCCCTACGACTAATGAACATTGATCACATCGATGTCTTACTGATCCACCGCCCTGATCCATTCATGAACCATCATGAAACTGGCGCCGCATTGGATGAGGTGGTGGCGAAAGGCAAAGTTCGTTCCGTGGGGGTTTCAAATTTTCGACCCTGGGATTGGTCGCTGCTGCAATCCGCCACGAAAACCAAACTGGTCACCAACCAAATCGAAATGTCGGTAACCCACCCTGCCCCTTTCACGAATGGTGATTTGGCTCACTTGCAGGAAATGGGGGTCCCACCGATGGCATGGTCACCTTTGGGTGGGGGATCGTTGTTTATGAACGCACCAATCATGGACGTGTTGAAAAGAATTGGCGAAGCACAAGGTGTGGATGGGTCCGCAGTGGCTGTTGCTTGGTTGTTGGCGCACCCAGCCAATATCATCCCCGTTATGGGCACCAACAATTTGGACCGGATTACCAAAATTTCAGATGCGGCCAAAGTCACCATTGACCGCCAAACTTGGTTTGAAATCTATTCGGCCGCTCTTGGTGAAGAGGTCGCTTGATGGGGGGGATGACAAACATATCCCCACAGGATGGACGGGCACTACGAACCGCGTTCGGCCAATTTGCCACCGGAGTAACTATCATCACGGCGCAAACCCAAAACGGAGATCCTATTGGTATAACGGCAAACAGCTTTGCATCGGTGTCTTTGGATCCACCTTTATTGATGTGGTCACCGGCAAAATCTGCCGGTCGGCATGATGTCTTTACACAAGCAACACATTTTGCTGTTCATGTTATGCAACATGACCAGCAAAACATATGCGCCGATTTTGTCCGCGAAGGAAATGCCTTCGAAGCATATGGTTGGCATGCAAATGCGCACGGTGTCCCATTGTTAGACAAAGTTTTAGCAAGGTTTGAGTGTCGACGTTACGGATTGACCGATGCCGGAGATCACACATTGATTTTAGGAGAGGTGCAAAACTGTGCCATCCAAAATGGAGCGCCATTGGTTTTTTCTGCCGGGCAATACGGCAGTTTCACACCCAACTGACCTATAAATCATAGGTGGAAAATTTAATGGCAGGACGCCGAAGGGCGTACTGAGAAGGCTTTGTGACCCGTTAAACAATTGAATTGACGCCTGATGGTCATTGCACAGGCCTTGGCAGAGTTTCTACTTGGCGTCGTAGTCGGTGTTTTTGATTAGCAAGTTATCATGGGTTTGATTTCGCGTGCGGCTTGGACAGCAACCACCGCGAAGTTTCTAATGAATTAAATGATTAGCCTCGCCAAAGACCTGAGTTAATCAAACTCAACACCCAGCGAAATGGCGCACAAATGGGCGCTCTCCTTGCTATTTCGCGGCTGCGCCTACTTCCGTTTCGGCGAAGCTTTCGGTCGTATAATGAGCCACGCGCAAAGTGGGTGACCAATGATCCTTGGGCAACCCTGCTTTTTGCATGACACCATCCACAAAGTCAGAAGGATCCTTCAAGCTTTCCCATACCATTGGCAGAAATGTGCCACGCTTTCCTTGATCTGTTACAATTAGACCAGATTTTCCGGGTATGATTTGATTTTCCAAGTCAGTTCGGTTGGACACGGCCATTGGTGCTGGCCGACTGAGTATCGCAATTTTTAGTTTTAACTCTTCCAGTTGTTTCGGTGAATTTAACGGTTCAAACCTTGGGTCGCTGGTTCCCGCTTTGATCGAATTTGTAATCACGTCTTGTACAAGCGGTTGATGCGGCGACAACGATCCTATGCACCCGCGCAAGTGCCCTTGGCGCTGCAACGTGACGAAACTGGCCAAGGTTGTCTGCAAAGGGGCACCAAACGAACCCAAGTTGATTTTGGGGTCGCGTTTGTTTTTCAACCTCAATGTCAGTGCCTGTCGGGCAACTCTCAAAAGCTCCGCACGGCGTTTATCGTTAAAGACTTCGATTGAATTTGGATAAACGGCCCATGCGCCGTAGCCAACAACCGAAGAAGCATCTTGAGTGACCCTGAAACTTGTGTCCATTGCCAACCGAATTGCCTGACACCTTTTCCCCAATTCCGAAGCAAAAAATCCTGCGACAGGCATCCATCCACATGCGTGTTGCCCATCAAGCCCACGCATATCACCGGTTTCAATCATTTGTGCGGTGGCTGCATCCAGCTG
Source organism: Planktomarina sp. (assembly GCA_020630015.1). Classification (GTDB taxonomy): domain Bacteria; phylum Pseudomonadota; class Alphaproteobacteria; order Rhodobacterales; family Rhodobacteraceae; genus Planktomarina. The sequence continues at coordinate 50,703 of JAHDCF010000008.1, forward strand.
AGCCGCCTTTGTCGTGTCATGAAAATGACTCAGGTCTGTGGACAAAATGAACAATGTGGCCACGTCAGGATCCCCAGCCAAATGATCAATAACACGGGCCACATCCGCCACCTTGGTACGACCAATCACAAGAGGAATAACCGGTGCAGATCGAAGGTATCGAGCAATGAAAGGAAATTGCGTTTCAACGCCGTGTTCCGCATCATGGGCTGCGTGATCGATATGCGCCAGACCACGATCAATCAAATCGTTACGGCACAGTTTATCAACCCCTATCACCCCATTCGGAACTGATGCACCGCGCCAACCGGGCAATGCGATCCCTGCAAAGCGGTGAGAATGGCTCGGGCTGATCACAACAATTCGTTTGTAATCGTGCTCGTACGCTTCAGTGATGGCGGCGGCATATGCTTGTCCTGCAACCTCACCAGAAAACCGATAACCCGCATGAGGGGCGATAATCGCTGTGGGTCTGGACTTGGTCAGACTTCTTCCAACCTTACCACCTTGCACCAAAAGCCGCACATGCCGGTTCAGTGGAACCGGCTCTGAAGTATAAAACCGTCCTGCGAATTGAGCGGGATGCAGGGTCATGAGAACACTCGCTTCTTCATCTTTAGATGCTAGTATGACCGTGAAACATTACCAAGGAAAGAAACAATGGGCCACGTTGGCCGGTATTGGACCATTGATCAAAACAATCGCCTTGTTTGTGAATTATGCCCTCGCCTGTGCAAATTGCGGGATGGTCAGCGCGGCATGTGTTTCGTTCGGCAGCGTATCGGCGATGTTTTGGTTCTTGATACCTACGGGCGGTCGTCGGGATTTTGTATTGATCCGATTGAAAAGAAACCTCTAAACCACTTTTTCCCTGGCACACCCGTCCTTAGCTTTGGAACAGCGGGATGTAACCTTGCTTGTAAATTCTGCCAAAACCACGACATCTCAAAAAGCCGCCAACAAGACAGCCTTGCAGCACATGCAACGCCTCAAATGATTGCGAACGCAGCGCTCAATGCCGGGGCAAAATCAGTTGCATACACATACAACGATCCAGTTATTTTTTTGGAATATGCAGTTGATGTTGCCGATGCTTGCAGCGCGCGCGGTGTAAAAAATGTTGCCGTCACAGCCGGTTATCTTACCGATCATTCTCGACCTGAATTTTTCGGTGTAATGGATGCCGCAAACATTGATTTGAAAGCATTTTCGCCGGAATTTTACAAACAACTGACTGCATCCGAGATTGGCCCCGTCCTTGAAAGTATCGATTACGCGGTTAACGAGACTGATTGTTGGGTTGAAATCACCACCCTTTTGATACCGGGTGAAAATGATAACGAGACCGAAATTCGCAACCTGGCGACATGGGTGCGCGAGGTTTGCGGGCCACATGTTCCTCTTCATTTTTCGGCGTTCCACCCAGATCATAAAATGATGAGCCATCCACGAACACCAATTGAAACCTTGCTCAAAGCGCGGCGTATCGCATTAGAGGAAGGGTTGCATCACGTGTATATTGGGAACGCCAATCATAAGATCGCCCAATCCAGCTACTGTCATGGTTGTTCGGCTCTTGTCGTTGGTCGTGATTGGTATGAGCTGAGCGAATGGAACCTTGATACATCGGGCACTTGCAAAAAGTGCGGGACCCAAATGCATGGTCGATTTGATGGGGCGCCAGGGGATTGGGGGCGAAAAAGAAAACCGGTGAGATTGGTTGCTCCGAAAACCTAACGGGAAAGGGTGCATCAAAACACGATAGGCATCCATCAAAACTTCGCCGCGCGCGATCTGTACCGGTTTCATTTTTTGGTGACATTTTCTTGGTTAATCGCCGCCTTCGGATCCCCACCGATTGCTGACAGAACATAGAAAATGTAAGCACATGTTAAATCTGGTGCAGACATTCTTGACTCAGAAGCCCTATCCCTTGCGGGTTCCTGATCACGTTACATGGGGCCTTTCGATAAAATTGGCATCAACTGCGGATTAGCACGCCCAAATCTGCGACATTGGTTCCAGTACCACCTGTCAAAAGCAAAGCATCAGCTGCTTCAAGCGCGGGATACGCGTCATTGTTGTCCAACAGGGCCTGGGGATCCAATCCTTTCGCGCGAATGTTAGACAATGTTCGCTCCGTCACAACACCACCCGCCGCATCTGTTGGCCCATCCCGACCATCGGTTCCCGCTTGAAGATAAAGCCATGGACCTTGCCAGTCATTTGCTTCTGCCAACAGCGCAAGTCGCAATGCCAAATCTTGATTTCGCCCCCCACGCCCCGATCCTTTTAAAGTCACGGTCGTTTCCCCACCAAACACATGTCGTCCAGATGATTGGGCCGCCACCCATTGGGCAGCGTCTATCACATTCCCTTCCAAAGGGGTTTTGTGATGTTCTGCGTTCGGCATCATATCTGCCATCGCTTGCAGGCTGATCGAATTTGAACCGATCAAAATATTTGTTGCTTCATTATCCGTTATAGTGCGTTTTGCCATTCGCAAATGGTTTTGCACTGCGGTCGGTAATTCAGTCCAAACCCCCAGGTCGTGCAACGCGGACTTAGCTGTTTCAGGGGTTCCAATTGGCGCAACTGTTGGTCCGCTGGCAATCGCTCGAAGATCGTCACCGATTACGTCTGATAATACCAAAGACGTGACACGGCGACCTTCAGCATACCGAAGGATCCCCCCACCCTTCAAATCAGAAAGCTGCTGCCTGATCATATTCATAGTGACGATATCGGCCCCGCTGGCCAGCAAAAGTTCATTTACCCTGGCTTTGTCACTTAAACCAAGATCACCTGCCGGTGCAGGTAAAAGAGCAGATCCACCACCTGATATAAGGCATAATATGGGACGAGATTTTGAAGAACTTTGGATGGCGGAAATAACGGCTCGTCCTGCAGAGATGCCGATTTCATCTGGCACCGGATGACTTGCTGCAAAAACCGTGGCACCGGGCACATTCTCCGCATTCTCTGGATTGGTGACGACAATTGCGTTGTGCAAACCTCCAAGCACATCACTTGCACCACGTGCCATGGCGACCGCCGCTTTTCCGATGGACAAAACAAGGGGCTGTTGATCGAAGTCTGGCAGAAATCGAACAACTGCTTTGTAAGGGTCTGCTGCTGACACTCCCGCTTGAAAGGCTTTGTTCGCAATTTCAAAAAAACGGTGTTGTGTACTGGACATCCGGAAATCCTATTTTAGTTGGCCTAGTAAATCGCACAAATTGAAATTGACGTCGAGGCAACAAGCCATCACACAAGTCTAAAAATCGGGAAGATTTCGTTTTGAACACCCACAAAAAACCATTTACGGCTGATCAAGCGCATGGCCTGCTTATCGGTATGGCAATTGGTGATGCACTCGGCGCCCAACACATGTTGCAAGATCCGCATCGGCGCGGATCTTTACCTGATCTTAATCCCGGTCAATGGACATCTATAACCTCGACCGCACTGTGCGTCGCTCAAATGCTGAGATCAGCAAATGGTTGGGATGCCGAAGACGCAATGCGTCGGTTCGTAAACTGGCGGGACTATGGCTACTTATCTTCGACCAAAGTTTGTTTTGGCATGTCACCAGAAATGGAAGCTGCAATTTACAACTTTAAGGCGACTGGCAACCCATACGGGGGCAAACCGGACAAAGATGGTGCAGAGGCACTGGCACGCGTGGCACCTGCCGTTTTGGCCTATGCCGGTCGAAAAGAATCTGTCGAAGCAATCGCAATATTGCAGTGTAAGCTCACCCATGGCGCACCGACAGTTTTGGGTGCTGCAAAAAAACTTTCAGAAGTGTTCATGACGCCTCCCGATCAACCCCTGGCAATTCCGGCCAATCATCCAGGTGAAGTGCCCGATACAACAAGTGCCGTTCTGAATGCCGCCCTTTGGGCTTACGGCGAGGGAGACGGGTTCGAAGAAAAGCTTCAGGCCGCCATACAACTTGGTGGGCCAAGTGATAAAATCGGCGCACTACTGGGGCAAATCATTGGCCGCCGAATAGGATATGATGCCCTGCCCGCGCATCTGCTGGCGTCTTTATACGATCATGACAAAATATTCATCACTGCAAACGATTTACATGTCATGAGGCCCATCGACGTGTAAAAGCGCACCCCTTGTCAAGGAACTGCCAACGCGATTTGCGTATTTCCCTCACGGCACATCTTGCCAGTATCAAGGTTAAAAAGGCATGGTCCGTTCAATTATCGGGAAGAAAAAACATGACTCACGCTCATTACCCTCATTTATTTCAACCGCTGGACCTTGGCTTTACCACCCTCAAAAACAGAATTTTGATGGGGTCGATGCACCTTGGTTTGGAAGAAGCGACAGGTGGTTTTGAACGAATGGCCGCATTTTATGCCGAACGTGCAAAAGGCGGTGTCGCCTTAATCGTGACGGGCGGGATCGGACCGAACGCTGAAGGCGGCGTGGCTGCAGGATCCGCGCTGATGGCGACAGAAGAAGATGCAGACCATCATCGCGTTATAACAGATGCCGTACATGACGCAGGCGGAAAAATTGCCATGCAAATCCTTCACACCGGAAGATATGCGTATAATCCGAATGCCGTTGCACCATCCCCGATCCAAGCGCCGATTAACTTTGTTAAGCCCAAGGAATTGGATGAAGATGGAATTCAAAAGCAGATCGCAGATTTTGTGAATGCGGCAACGTTGGCTCAAAAGGCAGGGTATGACGGCGTTGAGGTGATGGGTTCGGAAGGATACCTTTTAAACCAATTCATCGCGGCCCGAACCAATCACCGGACAGATGAATGGGGCGGAAGTTATGAAAACCGCATTCGGTTAGCCGTGGAGGTAGTTCGACAAATCCGGGAAGCGGTAGGAACGAACTTCATCATTATTTATCGCCTTTCAATGATCGATCTCGTGGAAGGTGGATCAAGCTTAGAAGAAGTTATCCAACTGGGAAAAGAGATCGCCGAAGCCGGTGCAACAATCATCAATACGGGAATTGGTTGGCACGAAGCCCGCATTCCAACCATTGCGACATCGGTTCCTCGCGCTGCGTTCACATGGGTCACAGCGAAAGTGCGCGACGCTTTGCCAGTTCCCGTGATCACGTCAAACCGGATTAACATGCCTGATATTGCTGAAGACGTCATCGCCCGCGGTGATGCGGATATGGTTTCCATGGCCCGTCCTTTCTTGGCAGATGCACACTTTGTTGCAAAAGCAGACCGTGGCGATGCCGACCACATTAACACGTGTATCGCTTGTAATCAGGCCTGCTTGGATCGGATCTTCAGCATGAAGGTGTGTTCTTGCCTCGTGAATCCATTTGCCTGCAACGAAACAGAGATGGTGATCACCCCAACCGACAACGCCCAAAACATTGCGGTTGTCGGTGCTGGTCCCGCTGGACTGGCCGCCGCAACAACCGCAGCAAGGCGAGGGCATAATGTCACAATTTTTGAATCAAGCAATGAAATTGGGGGGCAATTCAACATCGCCAAACGGATACCAGGCAAAGAAGAATTTTATGAAACCTTAAGGTATTTCAATAAAGAGATCGAACTATCAGGCGTTGAATTACGCCTTAACACCAAAGCAGACAAAAACAATTTGGCACCTTTTGACAAGGTGATCCTTGCAACGGGTGTGAAACCGCGTACCCCTGAAATTGAAGGTATTAATCACCCGAAAGTTTTGGGATACTTGGATGTTATGAATGGCGCTGAGGTCGGACAGAATGTTGCGGTGATTGGCGCTGGTGGAATTGGTTTTGATATCAGTGAATACCTCATTCATTCTGGGAAGTCCGCTTCAACTGATACCCAACAATTCATGAAAGAATGGGGTGTCGACACATCGATGCAAGCACGTGGCGGTGTCGAAGGTATGACACCAGAATTTTCTGGACCCGCGCGCCACATCACTCTGTTGCAACGTAAATCCAAGAAGGTCGGTTCTGGTTTAGGCAAGACCACGGGCTGGATTCACAGAGCGAATTTGGCAAAACGCGGGGTCACCATGATGGCTGGGGTAACTTATCGCAAAATTGATGACAAAGGTTTGCACATTACCGTTGGGGATGAAGAAAAAATCCTTGAAGCAGACAACATTATAATTTGCGCTGGCCAAGAACCAATGCGTGACTTGCAAGATGCACATCCAGATCTGTATTTGATCGGGGGCGCGGATGTTGCAAGTGAGCTGGATGCACGACGTGCCATTGATCAAGGTACTCGTTTGGCTTTGGAAATCTGAGATCTAATTGCAAATCTTCAGCCGAGGCTCTTTGAATTTCAATTCCTCGGCCGTGAAGCGCATGATCGATCTGCTGCGTGACCAGATCGCCAAATATTCTTGCCGCAATGCGCCCGGTAAGAACCCTGCAATGAACTTATCGCTAACGGGCCCGCTGGGCGCATGAAAGCCAAACCGCCGCCCAGGTAACATGCACATATTTGGCAAGCTCAAAAACATTGTACAGGCACTGTTACATTCGCCAAGCTGTACTTGTTTGCCGGTTTTGGCCAAACGATCCCATATGCGGGCATATTCATATGGATCTCCTCCGATATCATTAAAAATAACAATCGGATCACTGTTGAAATTGATGTTTGGGGCAGTACTACGAACACCGCAACTCATCAAAATTATTGGAACAAGGAAAACGAACCGGATCATTCTAAGCCTGCGAGTGTTATATTTGGCGATGTAATCAATCACTAAACAACGGCTCAAAAGAACGTGCATAGTGACCGTGTTTTTCACGCCCGCTCCAATCTTCCCCGAAAATCGAATAGACGAAGCCAGCTTTCAAAATATCGATCACACGAAAATTGTGATGGGAAAGCATTGGAGCAATGGCAAGCGAATAAGCGATTGGGCCTGTCGTCCTTAGCACGCCTTCTCGACCCACACCGTGATAATATGGTGAATAGTCAGCGATGTTGTTCCAAACGGCTTCAATCACGCGTTTCAAAATAGGGTGTTTCGGCTTTGCAATTAGAAACCACTGGATAAATTCCCCACCCGGAATCCGGCTAAGTTCAGCGTGCTGTCCAAAAGCTTCGTGGGGTTTACCCAAACGGCTGTCCCATTGCGCCAAAAGGAATTCATCAGAATCTTCGATCACCTCTGACAACGGATTTGTAATCGTAGATTTGATATCCAAATAGATGCCCCCATATTCATATATTACAAGATAACGAAAAAGATCTGCGATCACGACGTTATAGTCAGGATGCAAATTATCAAGCTTGTCACGAATCCTCTTTGGGGCGTGTTGTTTTACAAAATCTGTAGCTTCTTCATTTGTGAAAAATTTGAATGCATGTTCGGGATTACGCATTTTCATATCTGACAAACAACCTTGAAGGTCGGGATTATTCCAATCAACATCACTTGCCGTTTGAAAAATGAGTTTTGGAATTTGTGCCATAGTCACCCCGATCCATATCGGGATAACCATATGATTTGAAACACGATGCCACAAGCAAACTAGACGTTTTGATGGGAATAATGGCGATCCCTGAAGGACTCGAACCCTCAACCTGCTGATTAGAAGTCAGCTGCTCTATCCAGTTGAGCTAAGGGACCGCTGGAACTGCTTTATCTTGCGTTTTCCGCTTTTTACAGAGGAAAAACACATTGTGTCAGTGTGTCCAAACACCTCGGCGATTTGTTGCGAAATTTTCGCCATATCCACCTTGTCGGATGTTTTGCGCACGTTTCTTGGGCTGCATAATCGTTACAACAACACCATTTCGTTCGGCGTATTCCTTGGCCTCATCCAAGGTATCAAACGACAAGCGAATTTGCGTTCTAGTATCCGATGACGAAGTCCACCCCATCAATGGATCAATCTTTCGGGCCGCGGTTTTATCAAATTCGAGTATCCAGCCGTTGGTTTTGGCCGTTCCGGACGACATCGCTGTTCGTGCAGGTTGAAAAATTTTAGCGCGCATAGAAGCCCCCAATAATTGGGGTCAAATTAGACGAAGCAACACCGGGGCCACAAGATCAAATCGCAAGCAATAATTAGAAAAGCTTGCAAATTTGTGCTTGTTTTGTTCACCAACCCCTTGCGGTAAATGATTAACGGATCACATAAAGGGCATCGGAAAGAGGGATTTGCATGCACAATAATTCTCCGGAGGCGATGCCAGCTCTGACTCATGCACCATCTGGCGATGTGCGAGAGCGACCGAAGCTTGAGGGCGGACATGCATTTAAAATGCAAACAGAATTTGAACCGGCGGGCGATCAACCCACCGCAATCGCCGAATTAAAGCAAGGTGTACTGAACGGCGAGCGTGACCAAGTTTTGTTGGGGGCAACCGGGACGGGGAAAACCTTCACCATGGCCAAGGTGATCGAAGAAACTCAAAGGCCAGCAATCATCCTTGCACCAAATAAAACACTGGCCGCACAACTTTACGGGGAATTTAAAGGATTTTTCCCCGAAAACGCTGTTGAGTACTTTGTAAGCTACTACGACTACTACCAACCCGAAGCCTATGTTGCCCGTTCGGATACGTATATCGAAAAAGAATCCCAGATTAACGAACAGATTGATCGGATGCGCCATTCAGCCACCCGCGCCCTTTTGGAACGCGATGATGTGATCATCATTGCGTCAGTGTCATGCATTTACGGCATCGGGTCTGTCGAAACCTATGGGGCAATGACACAGGATCTGCATGCCGGAAAAGACTATGATCAGCGCAAAGTGATGGCTGATTTGATCGCCCAACAATATCGACGCAACGACCAAGCCTTTCAGCGCGGCACATTCCGGGCGCGGGGCGACAGTCTTGAAATTTGGCCCGCGCACTTGGAAGATCGGGCCTGGAAATTGTCCTTCTTTGGGGAAGAATTAGAAGGCATTACAGAGTTTGATCCTCTGACTGGTGAAAAAACAGATACGTTTGAACGCATTCGGATCTATGCCAACAGCCACTATGTGACACCACGCCCAACGATGAACCAAGCGGTGATCGGAATCAAAAAAGAACTGCGAATCCGATTGGATCAACTGGTTGGCGAAGGCAAGTTGCTTGAAGCGCAACGTTTGGAACAGCGTACAAATTTTGATCTTGAAATGTTGGAAGCCACTGGCGTTTGCAACGGGATTGAAAACTACTCCCGCTATTTGACTGGTCGCGCGCCCGGGGAACCACCCCCTACCCTGTTCGAATTCATTCCAGACAACGCAATTGTGTTCGCCGATGAAAGCCACGTGTCGGTGCCTCAGATTGGAGGGATGTACAGGGGCGACTATCGCCGAAAATTTACTTTGGCTGAGCATGGGTTCCGGTTGCCGTCTTGCATGGACAACCGACCCTTGAAATTTGAGGAATGGGACGCAATGCGACCCCAATCTGTTTTTGTTTCCGCAACCCCGGCGTCATGGGAAATTGAACAAACCGGTGGCGTTTTCACGGAACAAGTGATCCGGCCCACCGGCCTGTTGGACCCGCCGGTTGAAATTCGCCCTGTAGAAACACAAGTTGACGATTTACTGGACGAAATTCGGCGTGTCGCAAGCGAGGGCATGCGTGTTTTGGCAACAACATTGACCAAGCGCATGGCTGAAGACCTAACCGAATACCTGCACGAGCAAGGCATTCGCGTGCGTTACATGCACAGCGATATCGACACGATTGAGCGTATTGAAATACTCAGAGATCTTCGTCTGGGTGCTTTCGATGTCTTGGTTGGGATCAACCTTTTGCGAGAAGGATTGGATATCCCTGAATGTGGCTTGGTTGCGATATTGGACGCCGACAAAGAAGGTTTCTTACGGTCAGAAACATCGCTGGTTCAAACCATTGGGCGCGCAGCGCGAAATGCCGATGGAAAGGTGATCATGTACGCTGACAAAATCACGGGTTCCATGGAACGTGCGATCGGCGAAACCAACAGAAGAAGAGCCAAGCAAATCGCTTATAACGAAAGGCATGGCATCACGCCTGAAACTGTCAAAAAGAATGTCGAAGACGTTTTGGCAGGCCTCTATCAGGGCGACACGGATATGGTGCGTGTCACAGCGACGATTGACAAAACAAAGGGTGGAAATATGCAAGCCGTCTTGGATGGCTTGCGCGCCGATATGCGCAAAGCGGCTGAAAACCTAGAGTTTGAAGAAGCCGCACGTTTGCGTGATGAAGTCAAACGTCTGGAAACTGTGGAATTAACCATCGCTGACGATCCCCTCGCCCGTCAGTACGCGGTAGAGAAAGCAGTTGATGATGCACAAAAAGCTTCTGGGCGATCAACGGCCGGACGCGCGGGGCAAAGAGCCGGTAACAAGCGTCGTAAAGGAAGGTAATTTTTTATGGGGCAGAAATTCACTGCCCCATTTTAAAAACCCTTCATCAAGTTGGGTTATCACAACGAGCAGTCACCATGACCTTGCCACGGCTTGGTTGTTGCCATCCCAATTTGATTTGATCGCCATTCGGACCGACGCCCGTAAGGGCATAGGGCATGTCACCAACGATCGAACCGCCACTTTGAATTTTGTCTTTAGGAACAACACTTTCAACAACCCGAGTTTCCGCCTGAAACGGCAAATGCGGTGCAAAATCCATCGTCCAAATGGAGTTATCCGAGGCTTCATTATGTTCAAGGGTACACGGATTGAAGATTGGCTGGTTGATGCCAGAATAGGTGTTGCCCTGCACAACCACATTTTTGAAACGGGTCCGATCAAGATCAGCATAGGTTGTATTGACCCCTTCAACCCGGTCGATGTTCCCGGCAAACATGCGGAACACGTTCCCAGACATATTGAACCCGCTCAAAGTATGTCCTGTGCCATATGGTTTAATCACCACAAAGTTAAACCAAGGTGCCACATCAATCGACAAGAATATGTTCCCAGTAATCGTCATGCCTCCGAAGGAATACTGGTTTGAAAAATCTGGTGTGCTATCGTGCTCATTGGTCCATTCGATATAATTGTTGTCGATATAATTGGATGTTATGAGAGCAACAGCATTTGGTCGCGTGAAAATCAGGCCAGCAACGCGTTCCCCGTCCGTTTCACCGTCTCCGTGAAACCAATGGTTTCCTGAAATGACAGATCCGGTTCCTGCGATTACACCGAAATGCCGGAAATGCTGGATACGGCAATCCCGAATTTTGATGTCATTCTTGTTTGAGTTAAAGCAGATGGATATCCGATCTTGCACCCGCAAAGAGCTTTCAGCCGAAAGAAATTGACATCGATCGAACATCATCCCCTGACACCCCGAACCCGGAGATGTGACACAACGGTGATTAGGTTTGTTGAAATGGCAGTCGCGGAAATGAAAATTCAACCCTGCATTTGGCAAAATCACGTGGCTTGCGCGGTTATTTCCTAGAAATTCTACATCATCAAACTGCATGTAAGAGTTTTTATCAAATCCGCTAAAGTCCAACATGTATTTGTGACGCGTAAATGTGTATGTCTGAGTTCCTTCTGCATCAAACAAAGGGCGACTAAGCGTGATTTCTTGGGCACCGATGTCCACACTGGTTACATAAATTTCACGCCCCACCCCAGCACCAGTTATCAATGAACCTTGCAACACATTTGCTGCATTCGTCACATTCGTAAGCTTCAGTCCGTTTGAATTATCATAAGTACCAGGTGATGTTGTTGTTTCAGAGTCCCATGCCGTGCTCGGATCGGCTTGGAACATACCATTTCTTACAACCCGCCGAGTGTTGAATTCGGTGCGGTTATTTACAGCAGCTTGCAGGTCAAGGGGCTCCGTTAATTGGATGCGCCGCCCCCCCATGTCCAAGCTTTCATGATCATTGTAATTCAACAGAGATTGAAAAGCCTTTTTGAAGGCCAAAACCTCGTCATCAAATGCATCAATATAGCTGGGCAAGTTGAAATCTTTTAACAACGTCAATCTGGCGTCATCCGGCATATTGATTTTACCGACAAAGCGTACGCGATTTTGAAACGTTATTGACCCGCCGATGAAGAACGTCCCTTCGGGAACCAAGACTTCTCGACCGTTTGCCGCATCGTCGGCCGCTTCAAAGGCGTCATGGTCATCCGCCACGCCGTCACCAATTGCACCAAAATCTCTGACATCAACAGCGCCGACCAATTCGTCCGCATACATCGTCGAAATGTCTTCGATTGTAAGATCATCAACACGTACAATCCCACCGTTGGGGCCGGTAAAGTCCAAACCAAAATGACCGTATGCAGCATCTTTTCCCCACGCCATGTCGACGCCACCGCGATTGCCGGATCCGACGATTGCCCGAACTTCTGTGACTTCGCCATAGCTTGAAAGAGCGACCGATGGGCCAGTTTGCACAACACCCCTGAGCTGAGAGGCATCGTTTCGCCCTGCCCAACCTGCGATCCTGACAGAAGGAAAGGCACCACTGATTAACTTAACTCGTGCTTTGATCAAAAGGTAACAACCGGGTGAAATCGGCGTTTGCCCCATATATCGAACCTTGGTTGTCGAGCTTACTTTTTGCAATTCCAAGCACCCGCCAAAATCTTGGTCGGCAGGCACAAAAGCAGCATTCGTCGCTGATGCATAAGTGTTCGAACCCGGTGTCCCATCTTGGCTGGACCAAACATTCAGACCTTCTGAAAATGATGTCGGTTGAAATACAATGCCGTCTGTAATTGCTTTATTCATAAAAATAGCCTTTCCTCGCGCCCTTCGAAAGGACGGCAAAGATAATCAAAAGGCCCTTGGTGTGGTTGGGGCCGCATGATCAAATTGGCTATTTAAAGAAAGTTAATGATAAATCAGCTGACCGTTCGCTAGGTTGCTTACAAAAAAAGGTTTAAGCCGATACTTCGTCAGCACGCAGAATTCTAACGCCATCAATTCGCCATTCTTCGTCGATTTGAATCATGATGTATTCAAGGACAAAATATACCCCGCGAATGTCCAGGATTTGAACATGTTGTCTAAGCGTGCCTTCCGCTTGCTGAAGATTCAGAAACTTAACATCGGCATTGCGATGGACCATAGGAAAACCGGTACGAACCATCTGTTCAAAACGTTCAGAAGTGCCAAAAACACCTTGAATGGTGGGACTGGCGTAGGAAAAGGCTTTTCCAAAGTCGTCTTGTCTAAAAGCTTCCAATTGATTTGAGATTGTAGATTGTATCTCTACGTCATCCGCAAATAAAGATGACGCCGACACCAGTGTTATCCAAACCCAAATACAAAACGTCTTCATTTTTTCAATCTCCTTTAGTCTGATTAACTAGGAGACTTGGTTCACTGGTCAAATTACGAAAGCTCCCCAGCCAGGCCCTTCTCTATCAACTCCACAGTTTCATCGACCCCATAAAGGGCGATGAAACCCCCAAATCGCGGTCCCTGTGATGCGCCCAATAAGACTTCATAAATCGCGGTGAACCAATCTCGCAAAGGTTCAAAACCGTGGTTCTTACCAATAGCAAACACAACCGACTGAAGGTCTTCAGGGTCAGTAAAGTCGAGATCCGGAACAGGTGTATCGTTCCCCATTGAAACGTTTTTTTGTTCAATCATCGTTTTAGCAAGCTTTGGCGACTTTAAAGCACTTGCCAAATCGGACAAAGCGGCGGCTTCTTGATTGTTCGGGGTTCTGAAGATCCTATTTGGCTTTATAAAATCATTGAAATATCGAACTGCGAAACCAGCTGCTTGATCAAGATGAGGATGTGTTTGCGCTGTCGCACTTGGAGCATAGCGGTTGATGAATCCCCACATTTGATCCTTAGTTTCTGCAGATGAAACAGCAGCCAAATTCAATAACATTGCAAATGGAACTTCCATATTCGAAGCCGGGACATTCTGGCCATGAATGTGAAACACTGGATTATTGAGCTTTGCTTTTTCATCTTGAGATGCGTACGATTTCAGTTGTTGATGATATTCATCAACAGCTTTTGGAATAACATCAAAATACAAGCGTTTTGCCGTCTTGGGCTTTAAATACATATAGTATTGTAAGCTTTCTGGTGCCGCATATGCGAGCCAGTCTTCCATACCCAAGCCGTTCCCTTTTGACTTGGATATCTTTTTTCCTTCTTCATCATTAAACAGCTCATATGACAAGCTTTCGGGCGGGGTTTTCCCCAAAGCCCTGCAAATCTTCGATGATTGCACGACACTATCAATCAAATCTTTCCCAGACATCTCATAATCGACACCAAGCGCTGCCCAACGCATCGCCCAATCAGGCTTCCATTGCATTTTCACATTCCCGCCCGTGACAGGAATTTCAACGCGCTCTCCGTCTGGTTCTTCGTAGACGATCGTTCCTTTAGATGTGTTGCGCTCTAAAGTGGGAACCTGCAAAACGTGACCCGTTTTGGGGGAAATGGGCAAGAAACAAGAATAAGTCGCACGACGTTCTTCACCCAACGTGGGCAACATAATTTCTTGAATTTTGTCAAAACGATCCAAAGCCGTCAGCAAGGTCTCATCAAATTTCCCAGATTTGTAATAGTCCGTCGCAGAGACAAACTCATATTCAAAACCGAAGCTATTCAGAAAGTCACAAAGCTTTGCATTGTTGTGCTGCGCAAACCCTTCATGTGTGCCAAATGGATCGCGAACTTTTGTCAAAGGCAAATGCAAGTCCAAAACAAGTTCCTCTTGCATTGGCACATTGCCTGGCACTTTGCGAAAACCATCCATGTCATCGGAAAAACAAATAAGCTTTGTCGGTATATCTGAGAGAAGTTCAAAAGCGCGACGAACCATCGTTGTCCGCGCTACTTCTCCAAAAGTGCCGATGTGAGGCAAGCCACTGGGCCCATATCCAGTTTGAAAAAGAACGCAACCCTTTTCTGGGGGGGCTTTCTGATACCGTTTCAAAATCCGACGGGCTTCCTCAAACGGCCAAGCTTTGGATTTAAGGGCGGTATCTCGCAGATCGGACATTTTTTCCTCCGGGAATTGTCGTTGTCTCCCTATTGCCGCAACTGCAAAGGGTCAATAAGTTGATGGGAACTGATCAAAGGAATGATATAGTGAACATTTCACCCAACCCCCTTTCACCACAAGACAGCTTGGTCGCCGTGATGATCGGGATTTCTGCGTCCGATCAAAACATGCGCACATCTGAATTGATTCAAATCCAAGGGATCGTAAATTACTTACCGGTTTTCGGGAATTATGACCCAGACCGTATTTCAGTGGTCGCCCAAACCGTTTTTGATCTTTTATCGGAAGACGAAGGTTTGGATGCCTTTTTGGGTTTGATAAGAGAAAACTTACCAGAAGAGCTGTATGAAACAGCTTATGCTTTGGCGTGCGACGTGGCCGCGGCGGATGGCAAACTGGGGCAATCCGAATTGCGGATGTTGCAAGAAATTCGATATGAGCTTGAAATTGATCGTCTTAACGCAGCCGCTATTGAAGTGGGTGCCAGAGCAAGATTCACCCCTTACGAACCATAATTTTCAACCCAAAGCCGCAACAAATCAAATTGTAATGATCGCGATTTTTTGGCCCAAACACCTCCACCAGCAGGTCGTTCACGATCTTCGGGCTTTATCGCTCCTCTTCTTCTCAGATCAGAGGTGACGATGGCAAATGCAAATGTTTTGGTTTCCGTCAAAAGGTAACCAGACAACGTGCTCACGAAATTCAAAGAACCCGTTTTGGCTTGCATAAATATTCCAGGGATCTCGGCACCAGCTTTATTTTTCAGTGGGATTTTCCGCAAAACAGATCGCAATCCCCGATCGGTGTGCGACACCATAAAGTTTGCCAACCCCTGTGCGGTGACGCGGCTTTGATCGTTTAGGCCAGAATGATCTGCGAATGATCCTCCAATACCCCAACTCTGAGACCAAGACGTAAGCGCCCGTGCGGAAGAAGGCAAATCAGGTTCTTTTGAAGATCGAAACCCCATCACTTCTGCCGTAAGATTTGTAGAAAACCTCAACATATCGGACAACATCTTCGTCAAATCTGGGCTTTCGTGTCGGGCAACCAATTTTGCTTCGCTGGGCATAACCCCATGTTGTGGAACCGGCATCTGTACACCCATCGAACGAGCGATCGCGGCAAAAGCTTCACCGGCATAAAGCTCTGGAACCCTTGTGGGCAGCCACCGACCACCTTCTTTTCCAAGTGCGGGTCTTGATACTGACCATTCTTCTGTTTCACCGCGCAAACGATGTGAATAGACTGGCAATTCACGTGGTTCTGTTACAATGCGCGAAACAGGGGTATCAGGGGCGAATTCGTTTCCGGTGGCTTGCATTGTAAGCCGATACTTACCGTTTGGTTTTCTGGCCCAATCGAACCGAATGCGATTAAAATTCAAATTCAAACCAGAAACGGCGGGATTATAACCCACTTGTGGGGGCTGCGTTGGATCAATTTGAAACAGTCTTGGAAAATCGCCTCCTGTGACGATGAAACTGCCCTCAATCTTCCAAATACCAGCTGATCTGAGTGCTTCTGCCAATGGAACCAAATTATCGGTTTCCAAAACAGGATCGGCGCCTCCAGCAAGAATAAGATCGCCTTTCACGACCCCATCCACAATTTCACCAGTATGTAAAATTCGGGTCTCAAACCGATGTTCGGTCCCAAGCTTTTCAAGTGCATATGCCGCGGTGATTGCCTTCGTAACACTGGCGGGCGGTTGAAAACGCGTTGCATCGCGCTCTGCCAACGGCTCTCCTGACGTGACATCGATCAACACGTAAGACACATCGCCAGAAAGTTTGGATTTTTGGATTAAATCACTCGAAGTTCGTCGCGGAGCAAGCTTCGAAACGGCACCACGTTCGACCGGACGCATCGTGGTGACCGGCGCTTCAGCATTGGACGGAAAAGCGCTCAGCGATGACACAAAAACCAATGTCGAAAAAAGAAAAACTTTGAAGTTCATAGCTTGGGGTTACGGTCTTGTTGCCGACTTCGCAAGCTTTGAACCTTTCAATACCGTGTGAAATGTCTGGTGAGTTACTTTTGTAGCTGCTAGCCCACAAAACATGCGTTTTGCGGTTTTCATCATGATTTTGGGAATGACCTTAATCCCTTTGGGCGATACCGCCAGCAAACTTTTGACCACCACACAAAACGCACATCCGTTCTTTGTCGCTTTTGCCCGGTTTGTTGTTGGTGCTGTTTTGATTTTTCCATTCCTGAAAAAACGCGATTGGTCCGTGTTTTTGCATCCACTGGTTTGGATCAGGGGGGTATTACTGGCGGCAGGCATCGGGTCCATAACAATCTCACTCACGACAACCGATCTGGCAACAGCGTTTGGGGGCTTGTTTTTTGCTCCAATTGTAAGCTTTTTCTCAGCCATCCTTTTTCTCAAAGAAAACGTCACGAAACAGCAAACTTTATTGGCAATTCTAGGGTTTATTGGCGTTTTGTGCGTTGCTCAACCCGGTGAAAATTTCACTCAAGGAAATCTATTTTCACTGATCGCCGGCACAAGCTATGGGTTGTTCCTGACTGCCTCTCGGGCCGTTTCTTCCTTTGCCCGTCCTGTTCCACTTATTTTTTCACAATTGCTCATCGCGGCGATTATCGCATCTCCTTTTGCAATCCCAAAATCACCAACCGACCTGACGTCAATCTGGTTCCTTTTGGCCGTTTCAGGCGTCGCTTCGATGTTGGGGAATCTGTGCTTAATCGCGGCCTACTCCCACGCGCCAGCCACAAAACTAGCACCTTTGGTTTACTTACAATTGTTTGCCGCTCTTGGACTGGGTTGGCTCGTGTTTCATCAGTTACCGAACCCCTTTGCCATTTTGGGTCTTTGTGTGATCATCATTGCCGGGATCGGGACCGCCTTCTTAAAAAGATAGGTGTTACCAATCACCTGTCGCGCGAATGGCAGATGAGCTATGGTCGCACATAGCGACGTTCACAAAGCACCACGCAGGTGCCTGGCAATTTGACAACATTTGAGATTGGCTCGCAGGAACTCGTGCGTACCCAAAAATGCGGGCGGTGATCGAGGTGCGGGCATCAATTCGATCCCCCGGCCGGGCCAAAATTCCCATCGGCATCATATACATGATATCTTTCCATCGTTCCCAAAGATGAAATTGATGCAAATTGTCTGCGCCCATCAACCACACAAAACTTGTTCTCGGATAAATCGATTTAATTTGCTCCAAAGTATCAGCGGTATATCGTGTGCCAATGTGTTGTTCCAAATCTGTAAGGCGAACCCTTGGATGCGACATCACTTTTTGGGCGCGTGCCATCCTTTCGTGCAAAGGAGCCGGACCATTTTCCTTCAGCGGGTTTCCTGGGCTGATCAACCACCACACCTGATCAAGTCCAAAACGTTTCAACGCTTCCAGGGTAATGTGAACATGGCCATTGTGTGCAGGATCAAAGGACCCGCCCAAAAGCCCGATCCTTTGACCGGGTGCTGCATATGGATGCAAAAATTTCATGTTTGATTGGCTACCGATCTGAAAGCGGTTTGCCAAGTCATGAGAGGGCCCCTAAAACCTGTGCAACTTACAGTTCGGAGAATTCCAATGGCGGCATATCAATACGTTTATCACATGGATGGTGTTTCCAAAACATATCCGGGTGGAAAAAAATGCTTTGAAAACATTCGGCTTTCGTTTTTGCCCGGGGTAAAGATCGGCGTGGTCGGTGTAAACGGTGCTGGTAAATCCACTTTGCTCAAAATTATGGCAGGTTTGGACAAAGATTTCGTTGGTGAAGCTTGGGCGGCCGAAGGTGCAAATGTCGGGTATCTTCCTCAAGAACCGAAACTGGAAGAAGGTCTGAATGTTCGTGAAAACGTGATGCTTGGCGTAAAAGCAAAAAAAGACATTTTGGACAGATACAATGAACTGGCCATGAACTATTCCGATGAAACAGCGGATGAAATGGCCAAACTTCAAGATGAGATTGATGCCCAAAATCTTTGGGACCTCGACAGCCAAGTCGACGTATCCATGGAGGCCCTTCGTTGTCCACCCGATGATGCAATGCCCGAAAATCTGTCCGGTGGTGAAGCCCGTAGGGTGGCTTTGTGTCGTTTGCTTCTTGAACAGCCGGACATGCTGCTTTTGGACGAACCGACCAACCACTTGGACGCCGAAACCATTGCTTGGTTACAACAACATTTAATCGACTACAAAGGCACGATCTTGGTTGTCACGCACGACCGCTATTTCCTGGACGATATCACAGGATGGATCCTTGAGTTGGATCGTGGTGCAGGAATTCCGTACGAAGGCAACTATTCAAGCTGGCTGGAGCAAAAAGCAAAACGCCTGGAACAAGAAGCCCGTGAAGATAAATCCAAACAAAAGACGCTGGAACGCGAATTAGAATGGATGCGCCAAGGGGCGAAGGCCCGACAAGCCAAATCAAAGGCTCGGATCGCAGCATATAATGAAATGGCAAACCAGTCAGAGCGTGAAAAAGTAGGCCGTGCTCAAATAATTATTCCAAATGGTCCTCGACTTGGCTCAAAAGTGATTGAAGTAAGCAATCTCAAAAAGGCCATGGGGGATAAACTTCTCATCGAAGATCTCTCTTTCAGCTTGCCCCCTGGTGGGATTGTCGGTGTTATCGGTCCAAACGGTGCCGGTAAAACAACCTTGTTCAAAATGTTGACCGGTCAAGAACAACCCGATGAAGGAACCGTTGAATTTGGTGAAACTGTGCAGCTTTCCTATGTGGATCAAACCCGGGATGATTTGGATCCAAACGCAAATGTGTGGGAAGCCATTGCAGACGGATTGGATGTGATACAGCTTGGTGATGCTGAGGTGAACGGGCGCGCGTATTGTTCAGCCTTTAACTTCAAAGGTTCGACGCAACAAAAGAAAGTCAGCTTGTTATCAGGTGGCGAACGAAATCGGGTCCACATGGCAAGGTTGTTACGTTCAGGTGGAAATGTCCTGCTTTTGGACGAACCGACAAATGATTTGGACGTAGAAACGCTTCGCGCATTAGAAGACGCACTTGTTGATTTCGCTGGTTGTGCTGTCGTTATCTCTCACGATCGCTTCTTTTTGGATCGCATTTGCACGCATATTTTGGCATTTGAAGGCGATGCACACGTAGAGTGGTTTGAAGGTAATTTCGAAGACTACGAAGAAGATAAAAAACGGCGTTTGGGTGCAGATGCATTGGAACCCAAACGAATGAAGCACAAGAAATTCACAAGATAGAGTGAACGAACTTCAGCGGGTAAACTCGCTGAAGTTCTTCTTCCTTGCTGAACGGGGACAAAATTCAAGACCCAAATTTGCGGCACGTCTCAGCCACGTTTTGGGATGAAATCATTTTGAAGCCGATTTTTTGCGTTTGATCCGTTTCAATGGCGAGCAACAGGCTTGGCTGCGTATTTCGACAGTTTGCGAAATACTCCCCCTCGGTGGGGACATTAAGTTCGATCAATCCATGTTCGCCCAAAAGCAACAATAGCTGAGGCCGATGTTCACTTTGGTATTTGTCAACATACGGCCCCATCGGTGAGGGGCCAGAACAGATCGTAACGTCGTTCTGGCGACCGAGCCGAACGCCGTATATCGGATTGCCTGCATGGTCATCATACCAAGCTAAAAATCCCACGTGAATATCACCCGTGACTTCCGTCGCCGCCGAAAAACTCGGACTTCCTTTTGCTGAAACCGCGTGAAGACAATCATTAATTGCACCAACAAATACTTCATTTGGAAGATCTGCTTCTGCCACATGTGGCCACATCAAACACACGGATGTGACGATAGTCTTTATTCGATGCAAGGCTTCAACCGTCAAATATCATCAACGACACTGTCTCAGAAAAGAGCAAAAATTAGTCGTCGAGAACAAAGGTAACCTTAAGCGCGACACGGTATTCTGTGATTTTGCCTTCTTCAACGATTACATTTTGATCTTGCACCCAAGCACCTGTGACATTTTTGAGTGTTTTACAGGCCCTTTTCACACCTTCCTCAACGGCGTCATCAAATCCCTTTTTCGACGAAGAAATGATTTCTGTTACGCGAGCAACTGACATTTCGAAACCTCCAATATTTCTGTATAGCCATCTAAACATATGATCTTGGATAACCCAAGGGGAAGTAAGATGAGCTGCTTTGCCCATAAAATACTCGTATTTGCGTATTAGCCCCCTATATTCTCACGTATGAAACGAAGAACTTTTACAATGGGCCTCGCTGCTTTGGCATCGGCCCCTGCCCTTCCGCTGAAAGCTGCGCCCCCCTCTGCTGTTGCTTTGAAATACTTTTCAAACGCCAAACTTGTTGTTCGGGCCCACAACAAGTGTTCCATTGATATGCTTTCCAGACTTTTCAGGATCGATCGCAATGTTGCCGCTGAAGTGCAGAGTTTACTGGCACAACGAGGTGTGATCACTGCTGCAAATCTGGATGGTGTTTCCATGGCGGTTAATCCGATGAATACCCATTGCATTCCACGAGAGGCAATGAAGGCGACGAATTTCCAATCCACCGCGAATACCACACTATCCCGGCTTAAGAACCAGTTCCAAAGGACTATTGATCAGATCGCAACAGATACGTCTGAAAGTGATGACACAGATGAAACCTTGCCCGAGACATCAGAGACCGATAGCGTGGCCCAAACCTCCTCTTAGGGAATTAATATGCGAACATTTATTTCGGTTGCTTGTTTGGCGATTTCAGCCACACTCGCGCAAGCGCAAGACGGTGCTGAGCTTAATCTCGTCAAACAAATTTTGGCAGAAGCACAAGAAAATTCCTTTCGGAACAACCGTGAATATTGCGGCTATTTGGTGATCAAGCCAAACGGCATGTTGTCTGCAACATCGATTACCAAAGGCAGAAAAAACTCCTGCCTGGCAGATGATTTTCCTGAGGAATGGACACCCATTGCCAGCTTCCACACCCATGGGGCACATGTCGACAATGAAAGCTTTGAAATACCGTCTTATTCTGATGCTGAAGGCGACGAAGAAGAAGGGGTCGATGGCTATGTCGCGACACCGGGCGGTCGACTTTGGTATATCGACAGTCAAGATCGAGAGATCAGCCTGATTTGCGGTTTGGGCTGCTTGCCAAGTGATCCTCGCTTCGAAGAATATCCAGAAGATCGCCCACCGGATTTTTTTACTTACGAAGAACTTCGAAACTATGAGCTTGAAGGCTGATCCCAGTTTTTTTTTGGTTTCGGATCACTGGTTAATTTGTCCACCCATGACTACGGCGGTGTAAGATTCCAAGTCCAAGATTGGCAACGCGTCTGGGTTGGAACCACTGTCCGCGAACATGCATTTCTGTCAGCTATGCCGAAGCAAGGCTCTGCGATTCAAGGGATGAAGGCAAAAGTTCCAAATGCTAATTGGTCTGCTTTAGACAAACGTGAATTCGCGTATGATCGCACTCCGATCACACATCTGAATTCAAGTGAGATGGATGTGGCATTGTATCGGGTAAAACCAGATTTGATCAAAAAAGAAGACACTTCATCAATTCTTCTGAGTTATCTCGATGTCGTCATTCAAGGGTATCATCAGAATTTCGGAATTGAGGGGGTTAAGGGCTTTTTCAAATCTACTATCGGTTGGGACCGTCCGATCCTAGACGATCGGAGTTGCCCAATATACCCACGCCATCAAACACTTTCCAAAATTGAACAAGGGTTGGTGGATGATTGGATCATCTCTTCATCGGCGATGGTGAAACAACTGATGTAATCGGCGATGGCCAAGAAATTCTGGATTTTCATCATCCCTCGGGGATCCAATGACACGGATCGCAACGACGAATGCCACCACCCCAAACAAAACACCACCAACGGCCTGACCGATTAAAACACCAGGGGCACCAAGCCATGCGGCAAAAACGTAAATCAAAGGGATTGTACCAAGTGTTTGCCGCCCCCAATTGATCCACGTGGAATAAAACGGGTGACCAAGGTTATTGAACGCCGCGTTGGATACAAAAATTAAACCATTAAAAAAGAACACCAAAGCCAGCGGACCACAGAAAAGAAAAACCAGTTCACGAGCGATACCGTCGGCGCCAAACAAATCCGCGATCCATCCTCGGGTAAGAAACAAAAGTAACGAGACACCAATCACAACAAAAAACGTGAAAATTATGCCGTCTCGATATGCCTCTCGCACACGATCATTCCGCCCGGCACCGAAGTTTTGCCCGATGATCGGACCAATGGCGCCGGAAAGTGCAAAAACAACACCAAAAGCAACTGGAGTTATGCGTGCCGTGATCGCCATGCCAGCGACTGCTGCCTCGCCAAACTCAGCCATTGAACGTGTCATGTAAGCCGACCCAATTGGTGTGGCTAGCTGGGTCAAAATTGCGGGCAACGCAAGAACGGCAAGCGGCGGGAAGTCTCTCATCATTTCCTTCATGGACGGCAAAATCAAACCACCAAACTCTCTATAAATCGGAATTAAGGCCGTCACCCCAATTGCCGCACGCGCGCAGACGCTTGCCCAAGCGGCACCCTGAAGCTCCAAACCAAGGCCGAAAATAAAAATTGGATCAAGAATCGCATTCACGACACCTCCTGCGATTGTGGCAATCATAGCTTGCCGGGCCGCTCCATGTGCCCTCAAAATTGCGCTTCCCACAATTCCAAGAAGCAGTAAGGGAAGGCTGGGTATAATGATGCGAAGATATTCGCTCGCCAGAACCAGTGTTTCACCACTTGCCCCCATTAACGCTGCCAAAGCGGGAATATTAATCCAAACGATCGCGGCGAAAATCGAACCGAATATAAGACCATATATTATCGATGTACTGGCCTTGACGCGTGCCTCTTCATCTTGTCCTTGGCCCAAAGATTTCGCAACCAAAGCCCCTGTCGCGATCGACATTCCAATCCCAAACGACGTTGTAAAAAACAAAATAGAACCGGCATAACCCACGGCAGCTGCGAGAGCCGCATTTCCAAGCATAGAAATGAAAATCATGTCGACAACATCGACAATGAAAACGGCCATTAATCCAATCGAAGCCGTCAGAGACATGACCGTTATGTGGCGAAGCAAATTACCTTCAAGGAATTTGGCTTGTTCGGCCATTCCCCTACCGTTTCACATTTTGCAGCAAAGGCAGCAACGTTGCCATGTCCGGACCGTGGCTTTGGCCGGTCAGCGCTTTTCGAAGAGGCATAAACAGTGATTTCCCTTTTCTGCCTGTCGCTTGCTTTACGGATGCCGTCCATTCAGACCAAGTTTGTTCATCAAATGGCTCTTTCGGCAAAAGATCCATAGCTTGCTGCACGAATTCAGCATCTTCATCTGCAATGTCTGGTTCTGCGCCATCGCGAATTAAGCTCCACCATCCTTTGAGATCATGCATCGTTTCAATATTGTCGCGTGTCACTTTCCAAAAGGTATCTGCCTTATCTGCGGGAACCCCCAACTGAGCTATTTCCTCTTGAACCTCAGAGAATGGCTTTGCTTGCAACGCTTTGGCAGTAAGTGGTTTCAGATCTTCAACATCAAACTTGGTTGGCGCCGATCCAAATTTGGTCAATTCAAAGCCTTCGATCAATTCATCAAAATCCCTGCCTAATTCCACGGGATCAGAAGATCCAAGGCGCGCCAAGTGACTTAGGATCGCCATTGGCTCCATTCCGGCATCTCGAAGATCACGTAAAGCTAAAGTCCCCAAACGCTTTGACAATGCCTCACCTTGTGGTCCCGTCAGGAGTGAATGATGGGCAAAGGCAGGTACTTTGCCACCAATCGCTTGGATCATTTGGATTTGTGTAGCTGTATTTGTGACGTGGTCCGCACCCCGAACGACATGGGTGACACCCATATCGGTGTCATCCGTGATCGACGCCAAAGTATACAAAACTTGGCCATCACCGCGGATAAGAACAGGATCACTTACCGAAGCTGCGTCAATCGAAAGATCACCTAAGATACCATCGGTCCATTCGATGCGTTCTTGGTTCAACAGAAAGCGCCAATGGCCGTCACGTTCTTGACGCAAACGATCCTTTTCTTCGGAAGAAAGACTAAGTGCCGATCGGTCATAAACGGGGGGCTTGCCCATGTTCAAAAGTTTTTTACGCTTCAGGTCCAGTTCCGTGGGTGTTTCAAAACACTCATAAAAGCGATTCAACGAACGGAGCTGATCGGCGACCTCTTCATACCTATCTAAGCGTTTTGATTGGCGTTCCACTTTGTCCCAATGGATGCCCAACCAATCCAAGTCTTGCTTAATACCATCCACATATTCTTCTTTGGATCGTTCGGGATCTGTATCATCAATCCTGAGAATAAAGGTCCCACCGGCCTTGCGTGCAATAAGATAGTTGAACAATGCAGTGCGCAAATTACCAATGTGTAAATACCCGGTTGGTGAAGGGGCAAAACGCGTGACGATCATGTCTGTCTCCTTAGACGGCACGTCGTCGTCTCACAGGTCTTGCGTGATGTCCAGAAAGAGACATCTTCTAATTCCCCTTTATGGGCCACTTTTTTCCCAGATCGTTTAAACCTGCGCGAATTAGCTCTTTCAAAGTGCCCTCATCCACGTCAGAAAGTTTATTGATATAGAGGCAAGACTTTCCAAGCTTGTGCTTGCCAAGCCTTTGTAAAACATCAGAAAAATCAGCATATCCCGGCATAATGTAAATAGACAAATTTGATTTCCTTGGGCTGAAACCAGTCGCAAGAAATTCACCTGACCGACCACTTTCGTAAGAAAAGTGATATTGACCATACCCGACGATGCTGGGACCCCACATACGAGGCGACCAATCAGTGACCTCTTGAAAAATTTCATTTAATCGAAGGCCATCCATCCTTCGTTGTGGATGTTCCACTTGACTCAGAAATAAATCTACATCCGCATCAGTCGCAATTGTCTTATTCACCGCCATGACGGTTCTGTAGCATATTTCGGAGATTTTTGAAAACTGTAGGTTTGGATGCCAGCCAAACGCAAAAATCTGTCGGGTGGCGTGAATTCACAATAGCATTTTAATTTGCGCGTAACCCGGATGTGACTTTAGGGACAAGAAAATACATTGTATGCAACACCAATGTAAAAAAGGACGCGATATGGCTTTCATTCTACGGATCGGATTTTTCATTTGCTTTTGTGCAACCCCTTTGGTCGCCGCAGAAGATCGTCAACTGACAGGTTCACAAATCCAAGCAATTCTGTCTGGGAACACGATGTCAACGGACGATCGATTGGCAGAGTACCACGGTGAAGATGGATTTGCAGTTATCCGAAGCCCAGATAACGCCGGAAAGATGTCCAAGAAAGTAGGTCGTTGGCAGGTCAAACGCGACACAGTTTGCTATAAATATTTGGACGAACCCGAAGCGACCTATTGCTGGCGCGTTTATCAATTGGCTGATGGTGCAATTTATCTTTGGGGAACGGAAAATCAGATCATCTTTGAGGTGATTTTGGCAAAGGGTGATCCGAGAAAGCTACAATCAGGCATCGATGCATCAGCGCGTGCGAAAGCTCTTTCGTTGCGTTTGTGAATTAAGATTTATCCCTCCAACGGTTCACAATTGGATATCGTCGATCCAACCAAAACGCCCGATCAGATACGCGTGCTCCCGGTGCTGACTGGAACCTTTTGTGTTCACTAATATAAACTAAATGTTCAACTTTCTTGACCGTTTCTCGGTCAAAACCCGCTTCAACACATTCAGCAACGCTCGCGTCTTGATCGACCAGCATTGTCAATATTCCATCCAAAACAGGATATGGTGGAAGGCTGTCTTCATCTTTCTGATCTTCTCGAAGTTCAGCGGTCGGTGGTTTGCTGATGATGCGATCTGCAATCACCTCTCCTGACGGTGCATACATCCAGTCACGGTGGTTATTATTTCGCCATCTGCAAATTTCGAAAACGCGTGTTTTATAGAGATCTTTGATGGGGTTATATCCCCCTGCCATATCCCCATAGATCGTGGCATATCCAACAGCGACTTCTGATTTGTTCCCAGTCGTCAAAAGCATGTGCCCGAACTTGTTGGACATCGCCATCAATAACAATCCTCTCAGACGTGACTGAATATTTTCTTCAGTCAAATCAGGTTCAAGACCATCAAACACCGGTGCTAATGTTTGGGTGACTGCTGCCCTTGATTGCGCGATTGAAACGGTTTGCAACTTGGCCCCAAGGGCTTCAGCGACAGCTTTCGCATCTGTTAGCGAAGCATCAGAAGTATATTCGGATGGCAACATGACACAATTCACATTGTCCGGGCCCAAGGCATCCGCGGCAATGGTTGCCACGATTGCGCTGTCTATCCCGCCCGACAACCCGAGGATCACGGATTTGAAGCCTGTTTTCCCCACATAGTCGCGCAATGCCTCAACACAGACGCGGTATTCTTGCTCAATCTGCGAAGGCCAACTTTCCTTAGTAGTTTCAATTGAGCGCCACC
Source organism: Planktomarina sp. (assembly GCA_020630015.1). Lineage (GTDB taxonomy): Bacteria > Pseudomonadota > Alphaproteobacteria > Rhodobacterales > Rhodobacteraceae > Planktomarina. The sequence continues at coordinate 78,071 of JAHDCF010000008.1, forward strand.
CCTGATCGGTTTCTCGAAAATCTATTTGTCGAATGCATTCATCGAAGACAGGAAGTGTGGCAGCAAGTTGCCCGCCTGGATTCAAAACAAATGATCCACCATCAAAAACTTGATCATCTTGACCCCCGACCATGTTCAAATACACCAATGGAACATTTGTTTCGATAACGCGGGACACCATGTGGTTTAAACGCACGTCCATTTTTCCACGCGCAAATGGCGACCCATTGGGAACCAAGAGAATCTCTGCGCCACTTTCGACTTGCGTTTGTGCCACATCTGGGTGCCAAGCATCCTCACAAATGGGTGTCCCAATTCTAATGGGACCGATTTTGTAGGGGCCACTTATCGGCGTTACATCATATAAACGCTTTTCATCAAACACATTGTCATTGGGCAACATATGTTTTCGAATGGTTGTTCGGATCGCCCCGCCTTCCAAAACAAAATACGCATTAAAAAGGCCTTCTTCGGTTCGAAGGGGCCCACCAATTCCAAGAGCAGGGCCATTTTGGGTTTGTTGGGCAATCTCTTCGATGTGATGCATTGCATCTTGAACGAAAGCGGGTTTGAGAACCAAGTCTTGAACTTGATATCCCGACACAAACATTTCCGGCAGCATGACCATGTCCGATTGCGCATCTCGACCAACTTTCCATGCTTGAATTGCCTTTTGCATATTGGTGGCAAAATCGCCCACCGTTGGGTTCAACTGGGCAAGTGTTAAGCGAAACTTTTTCATGACGCGTCCTCAAATGTCAGCTTCTCATTATCAGACACAGCGCGCTGTGAAAGTGGATTTGCAATATGGTTACAAAAGACATTGCCCGCCCCAAATCGAAGCACTAGGGTCTATGGCAGTAAGAATCCGGAAATCCGGAACATTTTTGGGGAGCCCGAATTCAATGCTTAACCTAACCCGATTGGCCCTTTTGCTTGCCTCGTCCACCTTAGCTACGGTGACTTTGGCGCAGTCCACTTCGGTGCAAACAAAGCAATACGAAGATGGTGGATTCTATGAGGGCGCCTTCAAAGATGGGCTTCAACACGGGAAAGGAACATATCGTCTTCCAAATGGTTATGAATACACTGGTGACTGGGTCGAAGGTGAAATTCGAGGTGAAGGCATTGCGAAATTCCCGAACGGCTCCGTGTATGAAGGCAGCTTTGCAGAAGGCAAACCAGAAGGTTCCGGCAAGATTACCTATGCAGATGGCAGCACGTATCAAGGTGAATGGTCTGATGGAAAAATCGAAGGGGCTGGCATTGCCACTTATGCAAACGGGTTGACTTACAACGGCCAGTTCCGGGCTGCCAAGCATCATGGTACGGGCATTTTGCGTGCTGAAAATGGATATGTTTATGACGGCGAATGGGTGGATGGTGTCAAAGAAGGTAAAGGGACCGTCACTTATCCAGATGGAGCTGTTTATGAAGGACAATTGTCAGCCGGGGAACGCAACGGGAATGGCACCCTTACCCTGCCCGATGGACTGGTGTTTGAAGGTGTGTGGTCGAACGGTAAAATTAGCGGCGAAGGAACCCTTAAACAACCCAATGGTGATATCTACTCGGGTGAACTTTCCGACGGACGTCGTGAAGGGAAAGGAAAAGTTTCATATGCCAATGGCGATTTGTATGAAGGCGAATTCAAAGATGATCAGCGCCATGGTTTAGGTACATTTACTGGTACCGATGGATACGTCTATGTTGGCGCGTGGATTGATGGGGCCATCGAAGGCAAAGGTAAAGTCAGCTATCCAGACGGATCGATCTATGAAGGCGAATTCAAAGACGATGTTGCCAACGGCACAGGAAGCATCATTTACCCTGATGGTTCCACATATACCGGGGATTGGGTGAACGGTATTATCGAAGGAAAAGGCAAGGCAACATATGCAAATGGCCTTGTATACGAAGGTGATTTCAAAAATGCCAAAAACCACGGTCAGGGCACTATGACGTTTGGTGACGGCTACCGATACGAAGGCACCTGGGTTGAAGGACAGCGAGAGGGAACCGGCACCGCAACCTATGCCGATGGTACCGTTTATGAAGGTGAATTCGTGGCTGGACAACGGGCAGGAAGCGGTAAAATTACCATGGCCGATGGTTTCACTTACACCGGCAATTGGAAAGATGGTGAAATTCACGGCGAAGGCGTCGCAACATATGCAAATGGTGACGTTTATGAAGGAAACTTCATTGCCGGTCGTCGCCAAGGCGAAGGTACCATGAGATATGCATCAGGGACGGTCGCCACTGGCACATGGAAAGATGGCCAACTTGAAGAAGGCACCGCATCCGTTTCAACCCAAGAAAGCGGCGATGAAAACTAAACGATTTCGCCTAAATTTAGTTTTTGCAGAACTTCATCTGCTGAATCCAAAACATGTTTCTGGTGCTCTTCCGAAAAATTGCTCCAAGTGCGATACATTTGGGCCATTCTCGGGTTTTTTGAAAACATCTCACGGTGCTGGTGCAAAAAATTCCAATACAAAACGTTAAAGGGGCACGCCCCATCGCCTGCTTTTTGAGAAACAGAATACGAACACGTTTTGCAATAGTTTGACATCCTGTTGATGTAAGCGCCTGAAGATACATAAGGTTTGGACGCGACCACACCACCGTCGGCAAATTGGCTCATTCCGATTGTGTTAGGTGCCTCGACCCATTCAAACGCATCCACATACACCGAAAGATACCATTCGTGCACAAACTGCGGGTCGACACCAGCAAGCAACGCAAAATTTCCAGTGATCATCAAACGTTGGATGTGATGCGCATAGGCATGAGATTCGGTTTGCCCAATGGCTTGATCCATACACTCCATTTTTGTCTTCGCCCCCCAATACATGGAAGGCAACTGTGCTGTGTGTTGCAGGGCATTCTGCTTGATATATTCAGGTCCAAATTTGAAATATATACCCCGTACAAATTCACGCCACCCAAGAATTTGTCGTATAAACCCTTCCACAGAATTCAAAGGTACATTTCCGTTTCGATATTCTGTTTCAGCTGCCCTGCATACCTCCAGCGGGTTTAAAAGACCAACATTCAAATACGGTGATAAGAACGAGTGATTCAAGAACGGATCATCAATCAGCATCGCATCTTGGGTTTCTCCGAAATCAGCAAGGCTGTAACGCATAAAGTGATGCATTGCCGACAATGCATCTGATCGATCAACCGCCAAATTAAAGCCACCAATTTTTCCAAAATTTTTAGGAAAGTGATTTTCAACAAGTTCCAAGACGCCTTTTGTGATTAAATCTGGGTCGATTGCGTGGGGTATTTGACGAAATAAATCTGGTTGTGCTTTTTTACGATTGTCATGATCAAAATTCCATTTACCCCCAGTTGGTTGCCCGTCATCCATCAAAATCGAATATTTTCGCCTCATTTCGCGGTAAAAAAATTCCATTCGCAAAGATTTTCGGTTTTTCGACCAATCTTCAAATTCCTTGTGACTACAAAGAAACCGATCATCTTCAAGGCACTCAACTTGCAAAGGCAAAGAACTAAACTCGTCTATCAATCGCCACTCACTTGGTTCAGTCATAACGACTTTCGAAGTTCGGAAGTGATCTGCACGCCTCAACAGCTCTCCAACAATGCAACCTGTTGATTCAGGATCATCCAATCGGGTGTATGAAACATTCCACCCATTCTCTCGCAAACGTTCTGCAAAATGCCGCATCGCGGAAAGAACGAACGCAATTTTTTTTGGGTGATGCGGAACGTATGACGCCTCGGACATAACCTCAGCCATCACAACGATATCCTCGGTTCGATTGGCCGCCATTAATGCCGACAAACCTTCAGAGAGTTGATCCCCCAGAACCAGAACAAGTTTCACCAAGGAATACCCTCACCTTTCCAATTTTTGAAGGAACCAGAATTTTCTGAGGAGACTGACAAAAGCGTATCAATCAATCCTTTGGCGGCACACTGTGCAGAGATTGTTTCATGATTGGCCTGGTAGTTTTCTGTAAATGGGGTCTCGACCGTTCCGGGATGAAGCGCCAAAACAACAGCTTTTGGGTGTGTTCGTTTCAATTCAATAGCTGCAGTTTTGGTGGCTTGATTTAACGCTGCTTTTGCAGCGCGATAAGAAATCCATCCCCCTAAATGATTGTCACCGATCGATCCAACACGTGCAGACAACATCCCAAAGTGAGCGGCGCCGTCTTTGCGCATCAGTCTCGGCAAATGCTTCAATATAATGGAGGGTCCGATTGTATTGATCAAAAACTGCGCGGCCATCGCTTCGGCATCGATTGTTTTAATTGTTTTCTCTGGTGGAAAACCGGCCCCATTTAGGACACCTGTTGCCACGAAAATCGCATCAAAAACACCGTGAATTTCTGACAAAGTTTCTTCAACTTTGCCGATATTTTCAAAATCGAATTGGTGCGTACTCCGACTTACCCCTAGCACACCATATCCACGGTCAGTTAATTGCACGGCAATTTCTTTTCCGATGCCACCTGTATGGCCAAAAACCAAAGCTTTTTTCATGAGGTGGAACTATTTCAGATCCACGTCATGTCCAGAGTCATAACTTTTTTCTTTTCATTTGAAATTGTGACAGTATAGATCGTTGCCCATGGAAAGACGTGTAAACATCACCTTGCTTCTAACTCTCAGCCTAGGCTGAGCGTGCCTTCCGGCGCGGGACGCTCACCTCAGGCCAGCGCCGAAACCCAAAAACTTCAAAACCCTTGAAAGACCAAAGCAATGGCCACAGAACACGTATTGATTTTTGACACCACCTTGCGGGATGGCGAACAATCGCCAGGCGCAACGATGACACATTCCGAAAAATTGGAAATCGCAGAAATGCTTGATGATATGGGTGTCGATATTATCGAAGCAGGATTTCCGATTGCCTCAGAGGGCGATTTTAATGCCGTAACTGAAATTGCCAAACGCAGTAAAGATGCCACAATTTGTGGACTTGCGCGTGCCAACTTCAAAGACATTGATCGCTGTTACGAAGCTGTAAAGCATGCAGCAAGTCCCCGAATCCACACGTTTATCGGAACCTCACCTTTGCACCGCGCCATTCCCAACCTTAATCAAGACGAGATGGCGGAAAAAATCCATGAAACGGTGACCCACGCACGCAATCTTTGTGACAATGTGCAATGGTCCCCGATGGATGCGACGCGCACTGAATATGATTATCTGTGTCGAGTTATCGAAATTGCGATCAAAGCTGGGGCTACGACGATCAATATTCCTGATACCGTTGGCTATACTGCCCCGGGCGAAAGTGCTGATCTAATCCGCCGTTTGATCACCGATGTCCCCGGTTCGGATGATATCATCTACGCCACCCACTGTCACAATGACTTGGGAATGGCGACCGCCAATGCACTGGCTGCCGTTGAAGGTGGAGCACGTCAGATTGAATGCACTATTAACGGCTTGGGCGAACGTGCTGGGAACACAGCATTGGAAGAAGTTGTCATGGCCATGAAAGTTCGTGGTGACATCATGCCCTATCATACCGGGATTGATACGAAAAAGATCATGGCAATCAGCCGTCGTGTGGCAACCGTTTCTGGCTTCAACGTTCAATTTAACAAAGCGATTGTTGGTAAAAACGCGTTTGCACATGAAAGCGGCATCCACCAAGATGGAATGCTGAAAAACGCAGAGACATTTGAAATCATGCGCCCCGAGGATGTTGGTTTGACCGGTACATCGTTGCCGTTGGGAAAACACTCTGGTCGCGCCGCCTTGCGTGCGAAGTTGAACGAACTGGGCATCGATTTAGCCGACAATCAGCTCAAAGATGTTTTCGTGCGTTTCAAAGAATTGGCAGATCGGAAAAAAGAAGTTTTTGACGATGATTTATTGGCATTGGTGAAGGCCGAGGCATCTGATGAACAATCAGATCGATTGCAGGTAAAGTTCTTGCGGGTGATCTGTGGAACCGAAGCGCCGCAGTCGGCTGACCTCACCATGATTGTTGATGGCAAAGAAGTTCAAGTCACAGCACAAGGGGATGGCCCGGTGGATGCGACCTTCAACGCCGTTAAAGCAATTTTCCCACATGGGGCTCGCCTACAGCTGTACCAAGTTCACGCTGTGACTGAAGGAACGGACGCACAAGCCACGGTCAGCGTCCGGATGGAAGAAAATGGCAACATAGCCACCGGTCAATCAGCTGATACTGACACAGTTGTCGCATCTGCAAAGGCCTATGTTAATGCATTGAACCGGCTTTTGGTTAAACATGCCCGATCAGCAGGTGGCGAAGACTTCAAAACTGTCAGCTACAAAGACGCGGGATAGGCAAAAATCCACTGATGGGTGGGGAAATCCTGCCCATCAAACCCTTTAATTCCGGGTAACGAACACTTATAGCATATAAAGTCCGCACCACAGGAGTCGCGGACACAACTGCGTGGGGCACAAAATGTTTGGATTGGGCGGTCTTTTTTCATCCGATATGGCCATTGATTTGGGCACAGCGAATACGCTGGTTTATATCAAGGGCAAAGGTGTCATTTTGAATGAGCCATCGGTGGTGGCATACCAAGTAAAAGATGGTCAGAAAAAAGCACTTGCCTTTGGTGAAGATGCAAAACTGATGCTGGGTCGTACACCCGGCTCCATCAAAGCCATCCGACCGATGCGCGATGGCGTAATCGCTGATTTTGATGTTGCTGAGGAAATGATCAAACATTTCATTCGCAAAGTTCACAAACGTACAACATTCACAAAACCCAAAATCGTTGTGTGTGTGCCCCATGGTGCAACGCCCGTTGAAAAACGTGCAATTCGCCAATCGGTGTTATCCGCAGGTGCGCGCCGCGCAGGATTGATTGCTGAACCAATTGCCGCTGCTATTGGCGCAGGCATGCCGATCACTGACCCCACAGGATCAATGGTTGTGGATATCGGTGGTGGCACCACCGAAGTTGCCGTGATGTCTTTGGCGGATATCGTATACGCCCGTTCAGCCCGTGTCGGTGGTGACCGTATGGATGAAGCGATTATTAGTTATCTTCGACGTCAACATAACCTATTGGTAGGTGAAGCAACTGCGGAGCGTATCAAAACAACCATTGGGACCGCCCGCATGCCAGATGACGGATTGGGTGCAACCATGATGATCCGTGGACGTGATCTTTTGAATGGGGTTCCCAAAGAAACGGAAATCAACCAAGCTCAAGTAGCGGAAGCATTGTCAGAGCCGGTTCAGCAAATTTGCGAAGCGGTTATGAATGCTTTGGAGGCGACCCCTCCTGACCTTGCTGCCGATATCGTGGATCGCGGCGTCATGTTGACAGGCGGCGGCGCGCTTTTGGGCGAATTGGATTTGGCCTTGAGGGAACAAACCGGTCTGGCCGTTACCGTCGCAGATGAAAGCTTGAATTGCGTCGCCATGGGAACCGGTCGATCCCTTGAATATGAAAAGCAACTGGCGCACGTCATCGATTACGAAAGCTAATCTTGACGCTGAGGTCATGGAGAACGCATGTCACAAAATCGTGGCGAAAATGATCGATATGCCTCAGCACTCGGCCGCTTCATTTTGGCTGTGGTGTGTTTTTTCCTTATCGGTATTTTCCTGATCTGGCGCATAGACAGCCCCCGTGTTGAACGGTTTCGGATGGAAGTTTTGGACCGGGTTGTTCCTAGTTTCGAATGGGCCAGTTCACCTTTGACCGCGGCATCTGAATTAATTGGTAGCTTTCAAAGCTACGTCAAAATTTACGAACAAAATCAAGATCTTAGGCGAGAACTACTTAAGATGAAAATTTGGGAAGAACGTGCGCGTCAATACGAACAAGAAAACGCCCGACTTCTTGATCTAAATCGCGTAAGACTAGACCCCCAAAATACGTTTGTGACAGGTGTTGTTCTGGCAGACAGCGGCAGCCCATTTCGCCAGTCAGTGTTAATTAATGTGGGCAAACGCGACGGTATTCAAGACGGCTGGGCAGTGATGGATGGTTTGGGCTTGGTTGGCCGCATTTCAGGCGTTAGTGAACGTACGTCACGGGTGATTTTGTTGGGTGATAATGCAAGTCGCATCCCTGTGACAATTGCCCCCTCAGGACAAAAGGCGATGTCGATTGGCGACAATACCGCACTGCCCCCAATTGAATTCTTAGAAAACAGAGACATCGTTCGAGCGGGTGATCGCGTTGTAACGTCAGGCGATGGTGGCGTTTTCCCCCAAGGATTATTGGTTGGGCAGGTCGTCGAAAGCCGGACCGGTCGTCTTCGTATTCATTTAGCGGCCGACATCCAACGCTTGGAATTTTTGCGTGTGGTAAGATATATTCCCAAAGAAACGGTGAAGTCTTCTGGCACAGTGTTGGGTGCCCGACCAGTTGCACGAGATGATGACGATGGATCGTGAAATTGTCTGGATTTGGTCAAGACGGTTCGTCTTTGTTGTTCTTTCTGGTTTTATAATATTGATCCATTACCTGCCGATCGAAGATCGTTGGCCAAACATACCGGGACCAGATGCCATTGTGGCGATTTGTTTTGCATGGACATTGCGTCGACCTGAAATCATGTCACCGATACTGATTGCTGCAACTTTGTTGTTTGCGGATTTGATGCTTTCACGCCCACCTGGGTTATGGGCTTTAATTGTATTGGCGGGTTCGGTGTATCTTGCCACAAGACAAAGGGATCTGAACCAAGCATTATTTGGCGTCGAATGGATGTATGTAAGCATCACGATATTGATATGTTTTCTGGTCAATTACCTTGCTATGTTTGTTTTCTTTTTACCAACTCAGAATGGGTTGATTACCGCTGTCCAGTGCTTGATCACAATTTTGATTTATCCAATCGTCGTAGTGGCCTCATCCAAATTATTTGGTATACAAAAAACCGTCTACTCTGAAACAAATTAACCTTCGAATGAAACGCTCTCCTCAAGAAATACAATTGTCGTCCCGACGTATTTCACGACGGGCGGTTTTGCTCGGCTCCGTTCAAATGGGGATTGTTGGAGTTCTTGGTTATCGAATGCGTCAGCTGCAAATCGAAGAATCTCAAACCTTCAGGATGCTCGCAGACGAAAATCGCATTAATGAAAGATTGATCCCGCCGACACGTGGATTGATCTATGATCGCAAAGGTCGAGCAGCCGCCATAAATATCCCAAACTATCGGCTTACGATGACACGTGACCAAGCTGGTGACGTCGAAAATGTTTTGGACAGTCTTCAAAAACTTATTTGGATTGAACCGGAACAACTCATAAAAACAAGGGATGAATTGCGACGGCGCAGCCCATTCGTTCCGGTTGTTGTCGCTGAAAACCTCACCTGGGAAGATTTTTCAAAAGTGGCCGCAAATGCACCCGTTTTGCCAGGAATTACCACCGAAGTTGGCTTCAATCGCAGATATCCAATGGGGAAAAATCTGGCGCATGTTGTCGGTTATGTCGGCCCAGTAAGTGATTTCGATCTGAAGCGAATTGCAGAAACTGATCCAGATCCAGATCCTTTGCTTCACATTCCCCGTTATCAAATTGGCAAAACAGGTACCGAGGAAAAGCTTGAAGACATGCTGCGCGGTACTGCTGGAATCCAACGAAGTGAGGTTAACGCGATAGGGCGCGTCATGCGCGAATTGGATCGAACAGAAAGCGTTTCTGGTGCAGATATTCAGCTTACCATTGATACCAAGCTTCAAAACTATGTTCTGGCCCGCATGAATGACGTTTCGGCATCTGCAGTGGTCATGGACACCACTTCGGGTGACCTTTTGGCAGTGGCCAGCACACCTGCGTTTGATGCCAACCTCTTTGTCGATGGAATTTCATCAAAAGATTATAATGCGCTTCGCGATAACAAATTTGGTCCGCTGCGTGCCAAAGCGGTTCAGGGGACATATCCCCCGGCCTCTACCTATAAGATGATCACGGCCTTGGCCGCGTTGGAAGCAGGGCTCATCACCCCAGGCGAACGTGTGAAATGTGAAGGGCATATCGAAGTGCACTTCAATAAGTTCCACTGTTGGAATCGCGGTGGGCACGGGCGCGTTGCATTACAACAAGCCTTGATGCAAAGCTGCGACGTTTATTTTTATGAACTGGCCCAGCGATTGGATAACGACCAGCTTGTTTCAATGGCGAAGCGTTTTGGGTTGGGTGTTCGTCATAACGTCCCCTTAAGCGCGGTGCAGCGCGGAATCGCCCCCGATAACGATTGGAAGCAAAAAACCAAAGGTGAGCGTTGGTTGCTGGGGGATACCATCAATGCATCAATTGGTCAGGGGTTTGTTTTGACATCCCCTCTACAGTTGGCTGTCATGTCTGCACGGCTTGCGACAGGCAAGGTAATCAATCCAAGGTTGGTTCATTCTGTCGACACCGTTGTTCAGCCTTCCGGCGTTACCGGAGACCTTGATATCAATCCGGAACACTTATCCCTCATTCAAAACGCCATGTATGGGGTAACCAACCGGCGATCAGGAACTGCGTACAGTAAGCGTGTGATTTGGGACAAATACAAAATGGCTGGGAAAACCGGCACCGCGCAGGTGGTTCGGATCAGAGACCAACAAAATCGCCGAAATGAAAACCGACCCTGGGAACAAAGAGACCATGCTTTGTTTGTAGGGTATGCGCCGTTTGATGATCCAAAATATGCGGTTTCCGTAGTCGTGGAACATGGCGGCGGTGGCGGATCAGTGGCAGCGCCAATTGCACGTGATATTGCGCTTTTCGCACAAATGAACCAGGTACCGCCCTTGGGAGTGTATCCCAAAAAGGAACGCAAAACTGTTGGGATCGAGCAAAGTAAGATCTGGGGACTCCTAGATCAATTCGATGCAACCGAAACGGTTGATGAGGTATGAGTTACCTCGAACATCGCTTATCTGTCATTCCTACGGGATTTGGCAAAATACTTGCATTGAATTGGGCAATTCTATTGCTTTTGTGCGCAATTGCCGGTGTTGGATTTGTGATGTTGTATTCCGTCGCAGGTGGGAACGCTTCCACTTGGACAAACCCACAGATCCAACGTTTCATAATGGGCATGTTCGGTTTGTTCGTGGTTGCCATGATACCAATTTATTTTTGGCGCAACGTTTCATTCATTGCATATGTCGTCGCAATCATTTTGCTCATTATTGTTGAATTTTTTGGCGTTCAAGGAATGGGTGCGCAACGCTGGATCGATTTGGGTTTCATGCGACTTCAACCCTCTGAAGTTATGAAAATCGCCCTCGTTATGTTGTTGGCTGCATACTATGATTGGCTCCCTTTGCATCGAACTTCGCGGCCTTTGTGGGTTCTTGTGCCCGTAATCCTTATCCTTCTTCCAGTAATGCTTGTATTACGCCAACCTGATCTCGGCACTTCAGTATTGTTGATGGCTGGTGGAGGGGCAATCATGTTTTTTGCGGGTGTTCATTGGGCCTATTTTGTATCTGTGATTGCTGCGGGTGCTGGTTTGATATTTGGTATTTTCAACAGCCGCGGCACCACTTGGCAGCTCTTGAAAGATTATCAATACGCCCGGATCGACACTTTTCTCGATCCATCGTCGGATCCATTGGGTGCTGGCTATCACATCAGCCAAGCTAAAATTGCGCTTGGTTCGGGTGGTTGGACCGGACGCGGTTTCATGGAAGGGACACAATCGAGGTTAAACTTCCTGCCCGAAAAGCATACGGACTTCATTTTCACAATTCTGGCAGAAGAGTTTGGGTTCGTCGGAACAATGTCACTTTTGGTTTTATACTTTTTACTAATGACATTTTGCATTGTTGCCGCGCTTGGCATGCGGGATCGATTTTCTTCTCTGGTGACTTTGGGAATCGCCATGACTTTCTTCCTGTTTTTTGCGATAAACATGGCCATGGTCATGGGCTTGGCACCGGTTGTGGGTGTGCCGCTACCACTGGTCAGCTATGGCGGGTCTTCGATGCTCATCCTTCTTTTGGGGTTTGGCGTATTGCAAAGCGCATATGTCCATCAGCCGCGATCGAAAGTTTAAGTATGCCCCTAAAAGTGTTGTATTCTGCAAATCCCGATCAATTCACTGAATATCGAATGGCCGTTAATTCAGGCCTGAATGCACATAACATTAAAGCTGATATTTCTCAAAACATCCCTCCACATGAGGTGGATTATATCTTTTATGCGCCATCAAGTGCGTTGCAAGATTTTGGGCCGTATAAAAATTGCAAAGCAGTTATGAGCCTTTGGGCAGGTGTGGAGCGCGTTGTTTCCAATAAAACTTTGACGCAGCCTTTGACCAGAATGGTCGATCCCGGAATGACACTCGGGATGGTTAATTGGGTTACCGGTCATTGCCTGCGTCATTTGCTTGGCATGGATAAAATGATCCATAACCCAACGCGTGAATGGGATGACCGTGCCCCTCCGCTCAGCTCCGACACGCGTGTCACGGTTTTGGGATTGGGTGCACTTGGCAGTGCATGTGCAACTGCGTTGGCCGATTTGGGATTCATAGTAAGCGGTTGGTCGCGGAGCCCAAAGTCCATAGAAAATGTGACATGTCACACAGGTGCGGATGGCCTGCGGCAATCGCTGCAAACTGCAAATATGGTTGTTCTGTTGCTTCCTGACACGCCATCCACCCACAACATACTTAACAACGAAACAATTTCCCAATTACCTAAGGGTGCAATAATTCTGAACCCGGGACGTGGCCCATTGATTAACGACGATGATCTGTTGTCAGCTTTGCAAACGGGGCAAATTTCGGCTGCAACTCTTGATGTATTTCGAACCGAACCATTGCCCGATAATCATCCGTTTTGGAAGTTCCCGAATGTGACTGTAACCCCACACGTCGCTTCCGCCACACGTATTTCCACCGCTTCACAAATATTGATTGAAAACATCGTCAGATCTGAAACCGGATTGCCTTTGTTGCACATGGTTGATCGGAAACGAGGTTACTAATTACCTTAGTTTTGGCGGTTTCTGGGGATCCATGCCAGGGGCTGTTATCGTAGCTGCACGTTTTGGTTGGGGAATATCAAGTCGAAGACCTTGGCGAACAAATGTCGAATACTGAGGGCTGTCAGATTGCACAAATCCGACTGAAAGCTCAGACTGGATTTGCCCACTATATAAAACCATTTCTTGAATTAATTGCTTTAGCACGGAATGAGCATCTGACTTAGCATCACAAAAAATAGCTGCCGAATGCCGTGATCCGTCTGCCGATACTTCAACCAAGAATACGCAACTGGCCAATCCCATCGCGGCCGGCAGAACTTCATCCAGTGCTTGAACCAGCTCAGTCGCACCTTGGGAAATCGGTTGGATTGTCAATTCGTTCAGATCATCTTCAATCAACTCAAAGCGATCCAGCTCTGCCATCCATTCAAGTGTTTCAACATCCAATACATGAGACCATGAATGAGACTTGGGGTTTAAAACCACTCCAATGTTTTGACCCACCAGCATCTGCGCGATTGCACGTCCTGAAACAGAAACAAAATGTCCAGAAGCCCCCTCAAAATCAGACAGCTTGGCTGCGCTGTCAAATACTGCGATATAAGGCTCCTCACCGAACGAAACCAACATGGGATCAAAATCCGATCCCATCACCTCTGTTGTTGTGGCAACAAACAACTCAGAGCGCGCAATCGCGCCCAGTAACTGTGATTGATCGCCTGTTTCAGTGAATGCCTGGAAGGCCTTATCAAGTGGTGAAAATATCACGTGATGTTCCTTTGCACTGCCATTTTGAGTTCAGGCAACAATTCTTCTGTGAAGAAACTGTTTTTCTTTATCCAGCTGTTATTGCGCCAACTGGGATGCGGCAAGACGAATACGTTTGCGCCATATTGCCTCCAATTTTGAACCCTTTGAGTAACTGTCAAATCATCACCAAGATGCCATTTTTGCGCATACCCCCCGATCAAAAGCGTAAGCCGTTGATCGGGCAAGGCCTGCATTACCTGAGACCGCCACTTTGTCGCGCAAATTTTCGGAGGAGCTAAATCATGCCCTTTCGCGTTATATCCAGGAAAGCAAAATGCCATAGGAACAATGGAAAAAAGTTCGCGATCATAAAACTGATTTCGATCAACGCCCAACCAACTTCGAAGTCGATCACCCGATCTATCATCGAAAGGTATACCAGATTCGTGCACCCTTATCCCCGGTGCCTGCCCCGCGATAAGAATTCGTGCAGATGACTCAAACCAAACAACCGGTTTTGGTTTGTGTTTGGTATGCGTTTCAGAAAATCGTGTCGCACATACCGCGCATTTACGAATTTGGTTTTTGATGTCTTCCATATCGTTGAACCGCCATTGGCTTTGCAGTATCTGGAACCAAACCAGATGTCTTGATTGCTATTTGCTCCAGAAACAGAAAGCCAGATATGTATCGCGTCAGCAAATTTGTCTCAGAATATTCCGTTCTTCTTATCCTTGGTGCCGTGATTGCACTAATTTGGGGGAATTTAGACCCAAAAGGATATCACCATGTGGTTGAATGGCCGCTTTGGTTTAACGACTATGTCGGGCTTACGACTGAAGATTGGATCAAAAAATACGGCAAGGGATACGAAGCTTTCGATTACCAAAGTACATCGCATGTCCTGAGCTTTCACTATTTGATCAATGATATGTTTATGGCTTTCTTCTTTGCGGTGGCGGCAAAAGAAGTTTGGGAAGCAGTTATCTTGAAAAATGGTGCACTCCGTGGACGTAAAGCGGCAACACCTTTGATCGCAACTGTTGGTGGCATGGTTGGCCCCATCACCGTTTATTTGGGTCTTGCGGCATTTTTGGGCAGCGACACTTATGATGCTGTGGCCAATGGTTGGGCAATACCCACGGCCACAGACATCGCATTTTCCTATCTCGTTGGTCGCTTGGTTTTTGGGGCCGGTCACCCCGCGGTGCGTTTTTTGTTATTGCTGGCGATCGCGGATGATGCCGCAGGCCTGATTATTCTTGCGGTGTTCTATCCTCAAGGCGATTTGGCTTTGGAATGGCTATTGCTTTCTGTTGCCGCATCTGTGGTGGTCTTTTTGGCGTTCAACTATTTACCGCGTCGATTGGACCGCGGAAACCAATTACGACCACGATCCTCATGGGTACGAAATAAATTGTCGTTCTGGCCCTATCTTTTGGCGGCGTGTTTGTCTTGGTATGGTTTCATGAAAGCAGGCCTTCACCCTTCCTTGGGTCTTTTGCCGATCGTTCCTGCCATTCCCCACGCAGACCGAGCGTTCGGTATCTTTTCAGAAGCAGAAAAATACCTGACCGATCTCTTGAACCACATCGAACATGGATTGAAATACCCTGTTGAAATCACTTTGTTCTTCTTTGGACTATTGAATGCTGGGGTTGAATTTAGCGCAATTGGGGATGCAACTTGGTTGGTTCTGGCAGGATTAATCATCGGCAAACCTTTTGGGGTTTTGTTCTTTGGTTGGTTAGGCGCCAATGTTTTGCGATTAGGACTTCCCCAAGGAATGCGGATCATTGATCTGTTCGTGATTGGCTGTGTTGCTGCGATTGGCTTTACCGTAAGCCTCTTCATTGCGGCTGTGGCGTTCGAAAACGGCCCGGTGCAAGACGCTGCGAAAATGGGTGCACTATTCAGCTTTGGGGCAACGGCTTTGTCCTTCCTGGCTGGGTATTTAACCAAAGTTGAAAAGAAACATCTTTAACAGGCGGAATTTCGCCAAAGCATTGTTCAAATTTCGGCTACTATCGGGGTATTTCGCACAGCATTGTTGCGCGATACCCCCTAATTTTGCCATAATTGTCAGACAGACACGTGTAATAAACGTTTTTGTGCCCATCTAAGGGTACAATAGGGGCAAATCGCGAGTAGCCAGGTTAATCGAATGCTGGAATTTGAGAACGTCAGCAAGTCATTTTGGACGGGAACGCAAAGGAAAGTTATCCTTGATCGTGCGTCCTTTAAGGTTGAGCTTGGCAAATCTCTTGGCATTCTGGCGCCCAATGGAACCGGGAAAACGACGCTGATTAATATGATGGCGGGTTTGGAAAAACCTGACGAAGGCGAAATCCGGCGCAATTGTAATATTTCGTTCCCTCTGGGTTTCATGGGGGGCGTTGTTGCCAAACACACCGCCCGTGAAAATGCACGATACATTGCCCGACTGTACGGGCTTGATCCGGATTATGTTGAAGCATTCACGCGATGGATGATCGATATCAAAGAATACTTTGATATGCCGATTGCCACTTACAGCGCCGGTATGCGATCCCGTTTCACCTTTGCCTTAATGTTGGCATTGGATTTTGACATGTATTTGATTGATGAAGGGATGCCATCGTCAACGGATGTGTCATTCAACAAAAAAGCAGGCGACATTCTGAGAGAACGATTGTCCAACACAACAGTAATCATCGTAAGCCACCAAGCAAAAACACTTGAAAAATTTGCATCCAGTGCAGGCGTTCTGATCAACGGCAAATTTACGGTATTCGACACCCTGGAAGAGGCGAAAGAGTTATATGACTACCAAACTCAAGGCTAAAAAATACCGCACACCACAACCGGTTCAGGCCAAAGCTCGAGCCGCTGATCCGAAGTTGAATGCAAAATTGGCTGAAACGCCAGCAGAAGAAAATTTGCTACCATCCGTGGATGAACAAGGTGAAACACCTGATATTGGACCGCGACCCACCCCTGCAAATTCAAATGCTGAACAAACACCAGAGGCTGCTATCGCTGCTATCCGCAAGGAAGGTTTAACAGGACGACAACTGCGAATGGCCCGTCGAACGGCGCAGAAAAATGGGCTTGCAGCGACATCAGATTTTGATGCTGTGCGCCTTTTGCGTGAAAAGGGTATCGACCCCTTCCAGCGTTCAAACATGTTGGAGTTGGCAAATACCGGTAAAAAAGGGGCCGAGCTTGCCAAAATAGACAAAGTCCAACTGCCTCAAACAGTTTCCCAAGACGAAAATCTACCCTCAACCGAGGTGGAAGACCCTGCCCTTCGTCGCGCAAACGACATTGAAAAAATTCAACGTGATATTGTGCGCCGTCGCCAAAAGCGGATGACGCTGTTGGGGGTCAGGCTTGCCTTTTTCGTCGCCCTGCCCGCCTTGGTGTGTGGTTGGTATTTTTACAATATCGCAACGCCCATGTATTCGACGAAATCTTCATTCCTTATTCAACAAAACGAAGCGCAACCATTGGCGCCCAGCAGTGGCCTTGGCGGATTAATGGGCGGTGGACCATTGGCCACAGTTCAAGATTCAATCGCCGTTCAAGGGTATTTGACATCAGAAGCCGCAATGCGCCGTTTGGATGGCGATCTTGGGTTCAAAGCACACTTCAGCGGAGAAGACATTGATCCCCTGAGCCGTCTTTCAGAAGACGCAACCGATGCCGCAGCATTCAGTATCTATAAGAAGAACGTAAAAATCGGATATGATCCGACTGAAGGTATTCTGAACATGGAAGTGATCGCCGCCGATCCGAAAGCAAGTGAAGAGTTTTCGAAGGCTTTGATCGGATACGCCGAAGAACAGGTTTCAGATTTGACCCTTCGATTGCGAGAAGATCAGATGCGCGGCGCTCGGGAAAGCTTTCAAGAGGCAGAAATGAAGCGTGCTGAGGCATTGCAACAATTGACCCGGCTGCAGCAAGAGTTGCAAGTCGTTGATCCAATTGGGGAAAACGCCGCCATTCAAGGACAAATCTCTGCATTGGAGGGCCGCTTAAGCGATTTCAGGTTGAACCTTGCGGCACAGCTTTCCAACCCTCGTCCAAATGCAGCAAAGGTCGACGCCATCCGTCGCCAAATCAGAAGCCTTGAAGACGAAGTTTCTTCTTTGCGCGCGAAGCTGACTGTCGACAACAATCGAGGTGGATCAATTGCCACAAAAACAGCCCAGTTGCGCGTCGCTGAGGCTGACTATGAAACCCGGAATTTGATGTTGCAGACCGCGCTTCAATCTTTGGAAACGTCCCGCACAGCAGCCGATCGCCAAGCACGATATCTGGCCCAAGCTATTCCTCCGGTCGCGCCTGATGAACCCTCGTACCCGCGCAAATTCGAAAATACGATATTAGCGTTTTTGATCTTTGGCGGGATCTATTTGATGATGTCACTGACTGCATCGATCTTGCGCGAACAAGTATAAATCGAAAATTTAAGTGTGCCCGATGAAGTGGCCTCAAAAAGCAAACAAGGATGATCGATCGTGAAACCAATCAACACCGTCACCCAAAACACTTGGGAATTTCTACGTGACCCAATGATCACCCCAACCGGGTTTCGCGAATATGACGCGCGCTGGCAGTTTCCTGATCAGATCAATCTTCCCGGCATCACCGCACTTGGTTTGGGTTTGGGAACACAAATGCGGCGGCGTGGGATCGATCCTGTTATTGCCGTTGGCAACGATTATCGCGACTATTCCCTCTCTATCAAAAATGCATTGATTGTCGGGTTGATGCAGGCAGGCATTCACGTGAAGGATATCGGCCCTGCCTTGTCCCCAATGGCCTATTTCAGTCAATTTCATTTGGATGTGCCTGCGGTTGCAATGGTTACGGCAAGTCACAACCCAAACGGATGGACCGGTGTAAAGATGGGTTTCAATCGCCCTTGCACCCATGGCCCTGAAGAAATGGGAGAGCTGCGTGATATCGTATTAAACGGTGAAGGCAAGGCGCATTCAGGTGGCTTCTACGAATTCGTGGACGGAGTTCGCGATGCATATCTTGATGATCTGGTGGGCGATTTCAAAATGACGCGCAAGCTTAAGGTAGTATGCGCGACAGGAAATGGAACCGCGGCCGCGTTTGCACCCACGCTGTTTGAACGTCTTGGTGTGGAAGTTGTACCAAGCCACAACACTTTGGATTACACATTCCCCCACTACAATCCAAATCCAGAAGCCATGGAAATGCTCCACGATATGTCAGACAGCGTAAAAGCTTCTGGCGCCGATTTCGCATTGGGTTTTGACGGTGACGGTGATCGTTGTGGCGTGGTGGATGACGAAGGTGAAGAAATTTTCGCCGATAAGGTGGGTGTCATCATGGCGCGCGATTGGGCAAAATTGTACCCCGGGTCAACCTTTGTGGCAGATGTCAAATCAACTGGCCTGTTCGCAAGTGATCCAGAGTTGCAAAAACACAAAATTAAAGCAGATTATTGGAAAACGGGCCACAGCCATATGAAACGCCGTGTTAAAGAAATTGGTGCATTGGCCGGTTTTGAAAAGTCTGGCCATTATTTTTTGGCTGGTGAAATTGGTCGTGGATATGATTGCGGCATGCGCGTCGCCGTTGAGATTTGCAAACTTATGGATCGCAATCCCGATATGAAAATGTCGGATCTTCGCAAAGCTCTTCCAAAAACATATTCGTCGCCGACGATGTCACCTTACTGTGCCGATACAGAAAAATACGATGTATTAGACCGGATCGTTTCCAAGCTTGAAGATCACGCATCAAAGGGTGGTTTAATTGCCGGGCGTTCGATCAAAGAAGTCGTCACCGTGAACGGTGCACGCGTTATTCTTGATAATGGTGGTTGGGGCCTGGTCCGGGCTTCTTCCAACACGCCAAACTTGGTTGTGGTTTGTGAAAGCCCAGAAAGCGACGCGGAACTACGTTCAATATTTGAAGACATCGACGGTGTCATAAGAACAGAACCGCAAGTTGGTGAATACGACCAAACATTGTAATGAAAAATGCGCAAGAAACGACTTGAACACTAACCGTTTCTTGCGTATCCCCTCCGACGAGTTGGGTCGTAGCATAATGGTAATGCACCTGTTTTTGGTACAGTAGACTGCAGGTTCGAGTCCTGCCGACCCAGCCAACTACCCTGTTAAAATCATACCGGCAGAGACCTGCGCATATTACTACGTGTTTTCAGAGCCTTAGCTGGATGGTGATCGTGGAGAGACGTTTCACGGCCGTCGATGGTCGGCATATTTGCCTAAAGTCTCGGATCGGGATTTCGGCGGTCACACTTTGGGGTTGGTTGTTTTGGCGTTCGGCGAGCGTTTTTGGACTAAAGAGCTGCAATCATCTCGCGTTGCGCATCCCAAGATTTTGGCAACTTGTTGGTCTTGATCCACTGGGTTGTAAGCCCTGTTGGTTGCGTCCCCGCAAAAAACGGCTTCGACAATATCTGGTGCGAGGAATGAAAATTCCACGAGGAACTGAACCACGCGCTTCGCGCTGCCTTGCTGCTTGGCCACTTGGGTATAGCTGTTCCCAGCCTTTATTAGATCCAGATAACTGTGGCCCAAGGCTATGCTGCGCATGAGTGTTTCGTCTTTGCGTACAGCTTCACCACCAACCAGAATCTTGGTTTCAACACCGCGCCGCTTCAGTTGGAACGGCGCATCAAAATTCATCAGGTCCAAATTGATTTTTTCTGGATGCAAGTCAAGGGCGTAAGCAAGCGCGTCGACATCCCCTTCAATGGTGAGTTGCCCGGGGCTTACAGTCGCTTTTAAGACAAACACGATTAAGTCGCTGGCCACCCATTTAGTTAGCTTTTTGGATCGCTTCGATCAGTTCACGGGATTCTGAGATTGGCGTTCGTAGTGAGCGAGGTTTGAATCGTGGGCGTTGTCCGATGCCTTGCAATGCAATCTGCAACGAATTGGTTGGTGGTTCCGTCTAAAAATAACTACAAATTCGGAAATTTGTTTATCACAAATCAAGAAAAGCGCGGCGAATGTTGTGCCACCGCGCTTTTGGCTCTCATTAACCTCTTGAAATTACCACACTAACTTCCTTCGCTAACGTACGCCCTTCGTGCGCTTTCAGGGTCATCCTTGCGGATGGGCCATAGGCGTTCAG
>JAHDCF010000043.1:0-17498 GCA_020630015.1 Planktomarina sp.
GCGTCGTATCAAGCATCACTGAATAATCTTAAAAGACGGGTCCCTCATGGGGCCCGTCTTCGTTCGACGAGGGGATGGAATTTCCGTTTCCTCCTATCAACACTTAGCGCCTCAAAAGGGGTTAGACATGCAAAGTCAAAATATTCGCATTCGTCTGAAGGCGTTTGACTATCGTGTGCTGGATGCGTCCACACAAGAGATCGTCAACACAGCCAAACGGACCGGTGCACAGGTACGCGGACCCATTCCGTTGCCGAACAAAATTGAAAAATTCACTGTTCTGCGTGGTCCTCACGTTGACAAGAAATCCCGTGATCAGTTCGAAATCCGCACGCACAAACGCCTGTTGGATATCGTTGACCCAACACCACAAACCGTTGACGCGCTGATGAAGCTCGATCTGGCGGCGGGTGTTGACGTTCAAATCTCGGTTTAAGGAGGGCAAAATCAGATGCGCTCTGGATTAATTGCAAAGAAAGTCGGCATGACCCGGCTGTTCATGGAAGACGGAAAGCAGATCCCTGTGACTGTTCTGTCCATGGAAGGACTGCAGGTTGTGTCACAACGCACAGCTGAAACAGACGGGTATACCGCCGTTCAGTTGGGTGCAGGAACAGCCAAGGCAAAACGCGTAAGCCAAGCGATGCGCGGTCATTTCGCCAAGTCAAACGTGGCCCCCAAACGCAAAGTTGCGGAATTCCGTGTCTCTGCTGATAACTTGATTGAAGTTGGCGCAGAACTGTCTGCTGAACACTTCCTTGAAGGTCAAAAAGTGGACGTCACCGGCACATCAATCGGTAAAGGTTTTGCCGGTGCGATGAAACGCTGGAACTTTGGCGGTTTGCGTGCGTCACACGGTGTTTCGATTTCACACCGTTCGCATGGTTCAACTGGCCAGTGTCAGGACCCCGGCAAAGTTTTCAAAGGTAAGAAAATGGCCGGCCATATGGGTGCTGCGAAAGTAACAACCCAAAACTTGGAAGTTGTTCGCACAGATGCCGACCGTGGTTTGATCATGGTTAAAGGTGCCGTTCCTGGTTCCAAAGGTGGTTGGGTTACGATCAAGGATGCGGTGAAAAAGAAATTGCCGGATGGCGTTCCTTTCCCTGCTGCGATCAAATCTGCTGCTGCTGCGGCCGAAGCAACCGAAGCACCTGCTGAAGCCCCGGCTGAGGCCCCTGCGGAAGGTGGTGAAGAATGAAACTTGACGTAATCAAATTGGATGGCGGCAAAGCCGGTTCCGTGGAATTGTCCGACGATTTGTTCGGTCTTGAGCCACGCGCCGATATTTTGCACCGTGTGGTCCGCTGGCAGCGTAACAATGCGCAGGCAGGAACTCACAAGGTTAAAACTCGTCGTGAGACCAGCTATTCAACCAAGAAGATCTATCGCCAGAAGGGCACAGGTGGCGCACGCCATGGTGACCGGAACGCACCGATCTTCCGGGGTGGTGGGATCTATAAGGGCCCAACGCCACGGTCGCACGGGCACGACTTGCCAAAGAAAGTGCGCGCGTTGGGGTTGAAGCATGCTTTGTCTGCGAAGGCGAAGGCGGGTGAGTTGGTTGTGATTGACGCAGCCGAAGCCGAAGGCAAAACCGCCGCGTTGGCCAAACAGGTTGCAAACCTGGGTTGGAAGCGGGCATTGGTTATTGACGGTGCGTCCGTGAACGAAGGCTTTGCCAAAGCTGCTGGTAACATCGCGGGCTTGGATATCCTGCCAACGATGGGCGCAAACGTATACGACATCTTGAAGCGTGACACCTTGGTGATCACCAAAGCAGGTGTCGAAGCATTGGAGGCCCGTTTGAAATGAGCGCGACTGCACAACATTACGACGTGATCCGCAAACCGGTTATCACAGAGAAAACAACAATGGCGTCTGAAAACGGCGCGGTGGTTTTCGAAGTGGATATCGATGCCAACAAACCCATGATCAAAGAGGCGGTTGAAAACCTCTTTGGCGTAAAGGTGAAGGCTGTGAACACAACCATCACCAAAGGTAAGGTCAAGCGTTTCCGCGGCCGTCTGGGTAAGCGGAAAGACGTGAAAAAAGCGTATGTAACCCTTGAAGAGGGTAACACAATTGACGTGACAACAGGCCTGTAAAAGCCGGTCACATCAAAGACTTAGAAGAAGGCCCATGTATCTTGCATGGGCCTTTTTTCGTGGAATTTGATCCGGATCAAAGCAATTTTTGTTAGGTATGCATATATCAACTGCAAAGAGGTTTGATCGCAAAGGAAACATCATGCTGCAAACTGAAAAAGTGGCCGACGACCGCGTGGATATCACCATTGCAGGTAAGATTGACGAAACCGAAATGCGCAACGGCCTGACGGCATTGTTTGAACAATCCGATGGGATGAAGGGTGGCAAGATGCTGTATCATCTGACGGATTTTCAGATGCCCACTTGGGCGGCCATTGGTGTTGAATTCACCATGATGCCGCAACTGTTTGGCCTGATTTCCCGCTTTGATAAATGCGCCCTGATTTGTGACTCCAGTTGGATTTCCACAGCGGCTGAAATCAAAGGGGCCTTGATCCCCGGCCTGCACATCAAAAGCTTTGATGTGGGTCAGGAAGCGGCGGCAGAGGCATGGTTGAACGCCGAATAACCCGTCGCGTGACGGCATCGTTACACCACCGTTCGATGGGGTAACGAACCGGGCCCGGGGCCAAAAATCATGCCGCACAACCCGTACACAACCTGTACACACCCCGTACACCGCGCGACCGGCCTGAAATTTGGTTAACGCGGGAAAATAAATTGAAAATAAAGTTTGGAAGCTTCGTTGCCGTGCCCGTTTGCACCAACCTTCCGCCTTCTGTTAGGGTGGTGCATGGGCCCCAAACAGATTGCCATTCTCCTATCACTGCTTATCCCAACCCCGATGATGGGGCAGGGCCTGTGGGATTGCGGGGGGATGGCCCGGTTGACGCAGGCCGCAACGGCGGGATTTCAAGCCCCACTTCCACAAGTGCCCGGCGCCGAATGGTGCCGCACAGCGCGATCCGCCACGGGGGCGACCACCCTGCATTGCGCGTGGGGATTTGATTTTCGCGATCCCAAGGCGCGTGCGATGTTTGATGGCATGGGGCAGGCCATAACCGAATGTTACCCCAATCACACCGAAGCCGGCCCCGATCAAACGGTCAACCATCCCGATAGTTTTGATTTACGACAGTTTGATTTGGATGGTGTCGCGGTGTCATTGTCGTTGAAGGATAAAGGTGCCTTGGGCAAGACATATGTGTTCTTGGGCGTGGGGTCGTAGGGCGGGATTTATCCCGCCGTCGCCATCTTTTTCTTGATCGAACAGGTTATGAAGATAGCCTGATATGACAAAACACATTGGGGGCCATCATGAAACATATCGGTGAATACAGTTTCGCAGAGATTTACCCGCTGTATCTGGCCAAAATCGAAAAGAAGGGCAAAAGCAAAGACCAGCTGGACCAGATTATTGAATGGCTGACGGGATATGATCAAAAGGGGTTGGGTGGCGCACTGGCCGACGGGCGCAGCTTTGAGGCATTCTTCGAAAAAGCCCCCGATATGAACCCCAACCGCCGCTTGATCAAAGGTGTGATCTGTGGGGTACGGGTGGAGGAGATCGAGGATCCCCTAACCCAAGAGGTGCGGTATCTGGACAAACTGGTCGACGAACTGGCCCGCGGTAAGAAGTTCGAGAATATTTTGCGGGGGTAAGATGGGTAAGAGCCAACGGCAAAGGTCTTGTGCCCGACCCGTAGGGTGGGTGAAACCCACCATTCCATTCTTGTGGCCCGATCGAACGGTGGGCTTCACCCACCCTACGCTTTCTTGCGTACTCGCTTTCGATTTAGAAATAAATCAAATCTCAAAGATGCCATTCTCAAGGCTAGTACTATACGCTCGAAAGTTGGCTTCAAGCAAATCAGGTTTCACCTGAGCCGCAGCTTTTGCGCTATGAAACATTAAGGCAAAGAAAGACGCACCGCGATGATAAGAAAATTGGAACTGACCAATTCCGAGTTCAGGTTCAATCTTGAAGTTGGTCTGAAATTGATCGGCAACACTCTTTTTTCCTTGCCGAAGAGTTTTCTTGTTCGGCAATGTCCGGAGAAGTCTCTCGATCTTAGGGTTGGCTTTTCGTTCGATTAGAGAGATCCATTGTACAAAAACCACTGCGTCTTCGGGGACGATTTCACCTGTTTGATCATACCATAAAGCTAGCACTTGCTTCACGGCCCATGGGTTTAGTTCGTCACCTACAGCTGTTTTATTTATTTCAACCCTGTGCATTGGTCGGTGCACGCCATTCAATTTGGTCCAAATTATGCCAGCGTCTGCGAAAAACTTCTGCGTGTGTTGATTGTTGTTTGCAACTCCATTCAAGACTTTTTTGAAACTTAGGAATTCGGCTTCATTCTCTTTCCCTTGCAAGAGTGAAATAGCCTGCGAGAAGCAAAAAAATGCAGCCAATTGGTCAGCATTCGCGCTGCCGTGGTTGCAGCGGTCGCATGCAGGGACTTCTATGCCGCTCGGTCTAAATTTGTTAACGAACATGGTCAAAGGCGGAGCGTGTTCCCGGTTGGTTGTTGGAACTGTGCCGCCGCAAAGACAGCAAAAGGGGTGTTTTTCTATGAATTTTTCTTTTTGATTTTGTCGATTCCTATTTGGCAAAATGATACCTTTCTAAACCAAATGACCAATCTACTATCTTCTGTATTTAACTGCACACCCACTTGCCACGCCACCCCACCTTCGCTAAAAGCCCCCATCGACCATGCCTCGGATTCGTCCGGGGCTGTTCGTTTGTGGGGCAACTCACGTTAAACCGGGCACCTACGGGGGCCTATACACATAGCCCCGGATCAAGCCCGGGGCGCACATAGCTAACGGAAGACAGCAAGATGGCATTGAAGTCGTATAAACCGACGACACCAGGCCAGCGCGGGCTGGTCCTGATCGACCGTTCGGAGCTTTGGAAAGGACGCCCTGTTAAGGCCCTCACAGAAGGTCTTACAAAGTCGGGCGGTCGGAACAATACCGGACGGATTACATCGCGACGCCGCGGTGGTGGTGCAAAGCGCCTTTACCGGATCGTAGATTTTAAACGCAATAAAATGGACGTCTCAGCGACGGTTGAACGGATCGAATATGACCCGAACCGGACTGCGTTCATCGCATTGATCAAATATGACGATGGGGAACAGGCCTATATCCTGGCACCGCAACGTCTGGCCGTGGGTGATAAGGTTATCGCCGCTGCCAAAGCCGATATTAAACCCGGAAACGCGATGCCGTTTTCAGGCATGCCCATCGGGACCATCATTCACAACATCGAACTGAAGCCAGGCAAGGGCGGTCAGATCGCGCGCGCCGCGGGCACATACGCCCAATTCGTTGGTCGTGACGGTGGATACGCGCAGATCCGTTTGTCATCGGGTGAACTGCGCCTGGTGCGTCAGGAATGCATGGCCACAATCGGTGCTGTGTCGAACCCAGACAATTCCAACCAGAACTACGGTAAAGCCGGTCGTATGCGCCACAAGGGCATCCGCCCATCTGTACGTGGTGTTGTTATGAACCCGGTTGATCACCCACACGGTGGTGGTGAAGGTCGGACATCCGGTGGTCGTCACCCAGTGACGCCATGGGGCAAGCCAACAAAGGGTGCGCGCACCCGCAACAAAAACAAAGCGAGCCAGAAGCTGATCATCCGGTCACGGCACGCCAAGAAGAAGGGGCGTTAATCGATGTCTCGTTCCGTATGGAAAGGTCCTTTTGTGGATGCTTACGTGCTTAAGAAAGCCGAAGCAGCCCGGGAAAGCGGCCGTAAAGATGTGATCAAAATCTGGTCGCGTCGTTCAACCATCTTGCCACAATTCGTGGGTCTGACTTTTGGCGTGTACAACGGCAAAAAGCACATCCCAGTGAATGTGACAGAAGAAATGATCGGTCAGAAGTTTGGTGAATATTCACCCACCCGTACATATTATGGGCACGCTGCTGACAAAAAAGCGAAGCGGAAATAAGCCATGAGTAAGGATAAAAATCCCCGCCGCGTGGCCGATAACGAAGCAATGGCAAAAACCAAAATGCTTCGCACAAGCCCGCAAAAGCTGAATCTGTTGGCCCAGATGATCCGTGGTAAGAAAGTCGATAAGGCCCTGACGGACCTGACGTTCTCCAAAAAGCGGATTGCCGGTGACGTGAAGAAATGCCTTCAGTCTGCCATCGCCAATGCTGAAAACAACCACAACCTTGATGTGGATGAACTGATCGTGGCGGAAGCCTGGGTTGGTAAGAACCTGACAATGAAACGCGGTCGCCCACGGGCACGTGGTCGGTTCGGCAAAATCATCAAGCCGTTTGCAGAGCTGACAATCAAGGTCCGCCAGGTAGAGGAGCAAGCGTAATGGGTCAGAAGGTAAATCCGATCGGCATGCGCCTGCAGGTCAACCGCACCTGGGACAGCCGCTGGTATGCAAACACCAAAGATTACGGTGATATGCTGCTTGAGGATCTGAAAATCCGCGAATTCATCAAAACAGAATGCAAGCAAGCCGGCGTCAGCCGTGTGATCATTGAACGTCCGCACAAAAAGTGCCGCGTCACAATCCACACAGCCCGCCCCGGTGTGATCATTGGCAAGAAAGGTGCAGACATTGAAACCCTGCGCCAAAAAGTTGCCAACATGACCGAAAGCGAATTGCACCTGAACATCGTTGAAGTGCGCAAGCCGGAATTGGACGGTCAATTGGTTGCTGAAAGCATTGCACAGCAACTGGAACGCCGTGTGTCTTTCCGTCGTGCCATGAAACGGTCTGTTCAAAACGCCATGCGTATGGGCGCCTTGGGTATCCGGGTGAACGTTGCTGGCCGTTTGGGTGGTGCCGAAATCGCGCGGACAGAATGGTATCGTGAAGGCCGCGTGCCTTTGCACACATTGCGCGCAGACATCGATTACGCAACCGCAGAAGCCATGACACCATACGGCATCATCGGCATCAAGGTGTGGATCTTTAAAGGTGAGATCATGGAACATGATCCATCTGCACGGGATCGCAAGCACCAAGAACTGCAAGACGGCCCAGCACCACGTGGTGCAGGTGGCGGTCGCCGCGATAACCGCTAAGGAGAAGAGATATGCTTCAACCAAAGCGTACAAAATTCCGTAAGATGCACAAAGGCCGCATCCACGGCGAAGCAAAGGGTGGTTCCACCCTGAACTTTGGCAGCTATGGCCTGAAGGCGACAGAGCCTGAGCGTATCACAGCGCGTCAGATCGAAGCCGCCCGTCGTGCCATGACACGTCACATGAAACGTCAAGGTCGTGTATGGATCCGCATTTTCCCGGATTTGCCTGTCACAGCCAAACCCATCGAAGTTCGTATGGGTAAAGGTAAGGGGTCTGTTGACCGCTGGACAGCCAAGATCAAGCCGGGCCGGATCATGTTCGAAATCGACGGCGTGAACGACGACATCGCGCGTGAGGCCCTGCGTCTGGCAGCGATGAAACTGCCTGTGAAAACACGGATCGTTGTTCGGGAAGATTGGTAACCCTGCAATTCGCATAAGCGAATTGTCAGGTGTTTGCGACAGGGTCGTTTTCGTAAGAAAACGGTCCCGAAAGCAAAAAACCCCTCAATAGCGCGGTGATCTAACCGCCCGAAAATAAGAAACCCCCGCCCGAAACGGCGGGGGTTTTTTGTTGTGGACGATCGCGTGCAAACCACGTGCCTTATGAAGCCGTTTTTGGGGTCTGTTCTTCGAACGCACTGTAGGATTGGTGGGTTGGCACCCACCCTACGGATTGGCGACAGTATTTGACAGCTACGCTTTGGTCGCGCAGGGTTCTGAAAGTGAAAAAAATGGGGGGGGTAGATATGCGATCCAGTGACGGCAAAACCCGCGATTTGGTGACCACCCAAGATGGGGCTGGGTGGGATTACAGTCAGACACGGCATCCCTATCACTTTATTGAACGGCCCAAAGGCCCGCATTATTGCTTGTACAACCGCCGCCATATGGCTGTGTGTTTTGACGATCATTCCACGGAAGACGGGTATTGGCGGCTGCGCACAAAGGCGGCTGTTCTGCACACGGGCGAATTGCCCCTGCAATTTGAAGGGCCAGATGCAGAAGCGCTGTTGGACAAGCTGTTCACCAAGGACATTACGCGGGTGAAACCCATGCGCTGTGGCTATGGCCTTGCCTGTTATGAGGATGGTGGGCTGATCACCGATGGCATCTTGTTGCGCCTGTCCGAGGATAAGTTCTGGTATGCCCAAGCGGATGGTGATTTTTACAGCTGGGCCCGCGCCCATGGGGCCGGGATGGATGTGCGGATCAGTGATCCCGATGTGTTCGTTAGTCAGGTCCAAGGCCCCAATGCGTTAAAGATTTTGGAGGCCGCCAGTGACATTGGCCTGCCAGAGAAGTTCACCTATTTCGCGGTGGCCCGTGTGCCCATGGGCGGGCAAGAGGTGATCGTGACCCGCACAGGTTATACCAATGAATTGGGATGGGAATTTTACACCGAACCCCATCACGATGTTGATGCCCTTTGGGCGCATCTTACCGCCGCCGGTGCCCCGCATGGGATGGAAATTTTTGGTTTGGATGCCATGAATATTCGCCGCATAGAGGCAGGTATCTTGAACGCGGGTTCAGATTTCAACGAAACCACAACCCCCTTCGATGTGGGCTTGGGGCGTTTCGTGGATGACGACAAGGGTGATTTTATCGGGAAGGTGGCCCTGAACGGTTCCCCCAAAGAAAGTCGTTTGTTTGGTTTGAAATGTGAAGGGGCCGAACCCGTGATCGCCGGGCCCATTGTGGATCAGGGTCAGCGGGTTGGCACCGTAACGGCCGGGGCCATTTCACCCTTTTTGGGGTATGGCATTGGGTATGGATTGTTTGATGGGCACACCCATGCGGTTGGGGATCAGGTTTCCGTCACCTGTCGGGATGGTCAATTATATCCGGCCATGTTGGTGGATATCCCATTTTACGACCAAGCCGCCGAAATCCCCCGTGGAAAACGTGTTGATATTCCGACGCGACCAGCCTGAGAAGGGCTTATCGGCACCCAAAGGTCAAGACAGGATAACCACCTCGGTTGGGATCTAATCGCCGGGTCCCTGTCAATTGGGCGGGGCCTTGGCAATGCACACCTGCCAAACCCTGCAACTGTTGGCCAGTGACTCGGGGCAGGCCGCGTGCGGTTACCTGCACAAACTCAATTTGGCTGTCGGATTTGTTCAGCACATAAAACGGCTGAAGGTTTGTCGTATCCGCACAGGCGGCAACCAAAAGGGTGACCGCAAGAATCGTTATTCTAAACATGATGTCAGCATGCCGCGAGAATGCCATTTCGTCCATCCGCCTTTGGTTTGATGGGGTTTGGAAACGAAAGCACCCCCCACCGGGACAAGGCGGGGGGTGCGGTTTCAGGCGTCTTAAGGTGAAGAAGGGAAACCCAGATGCCTGAAAGTGCGGGCGGCTTGGCGCCAACCCGCACAGGTTTGATCAGCCTTTTGAAAACTCTGGGTAAGCTTCCATGCCCAGTTCGGTCACGTCCAAGCCGTTGATTTCGGCCTCTTGGCTGACGCGGATGCCGGTGGCCATTTTCAGGATGTACCAGACCAAAGCGGACGCAATGACGGTGAACACGCCCACAACCATGATGGAATACAGCTGTGTGAATAGGCTGGCCTCTGGGTTGGTCAGGACCACCGCGATGGTGCCCCAAATCCCTGCAAACAGGTGCACAGGAATGGCGCCCACGACGTCGTCAATTTTCAGCTTGTCCAACAGGGGAACGGTGAACACCACGATCACACCACCAATGGCACCGATGATTGTGGCCATCCCCAAAGAGGGGGTCAGCGGTTCGGCGGTGATGGACACAAGCCCGGCCAACGCGCCGTTCAATACCATGGTAAGATCCGGCTTTTTGAACATCACTTGGGTCAGGATCAGGGCGGCAACGGCACCTGCGGCAGCCGCAGCATTGGTGTTGGCAAAGATGCGCGACACATCAGCGATGTCACCAACGGTGCCCATGGCCAGTTGCGATCCGCCGTTAAAGCCAAACCAACCCATCCACAGGATGAACACACCCAATGTGGCCAGTGCCAAGTTCGACCCCGGCATTGGGTTCACGCGACCGTCCTTATATTTGCCCAAACGTGGCCCAAGGATGATGGCACCGGTCAACGCGGCCCAACCCCCAACAGAGTGCACCACGGTTGATCCTGCGAAGTCCAAGAAACCAGCTTCATCCAAGAAGCCGCCGCCCCATTTCCAGCTGGCTTGCAGCGGGTAAATGATGCCAGTCAGGATCACGACAAAGATCAAGAATGGCCACAGCTTGATCCGTTCAGCCAGCGCACCGGACACGATCGATGCGGTGGCAGCACAGAACATTAACTGGAAGAAAAAGTCAGACCCGGTTGAGGCATATTCGCCATCGTCCGCACCAGCCAGATCAATGCCCACGGCCTCTAACACGCCGGGGCCAAAGACCCCTGATAAAACGCCTTCGACAGACCACGTGCCCAGTGGATACATCAAGTTATATCCAAACGCCCAATAAGCGATGGTGGCCAATGAAAATAAAGCCACGTTTTTGGTCATCTGCATGGTTACGTTTTTGGATCGCACCAAGCCGCCTTCCAGCATGGCAAAGCCAGCGGCCATGAAAAAGACCAAGAAACCGCCGATCAGAAACAACAGGGTGTTCATGATCCAGACGAATTCTGCCGTGCTGGGGCTTGTGGCATCTTGGGCCAACGCCAAGGTTGGAAGGGTCAGCACAGCGGCTGACAGACCAAGGGTTTTGGATAAGGTCATTTTGTTCGTCCCTTTCAAAAATGTCATAGTGCATCCCCATCGGTTTCGCCGGTGCGCACACGCATGGCTTGCTGCAGGTCCAGCACAAAAATCTTTCCATCCCCGATTTTCCCAGTGCGCGCAGAGGATGAAATTGCCTCTACGATTTGGTCCGCCATATCGGCGGGGGCGGCGATTTCGAGTTTGATTTTGGGGACGTAATTCACGGTGTATTCAGCACCGCGATAGATCTCTGTGTGGCCCGATTGGGCCCCAAAGCCCTTTACCTCGGTCACTGTGATCCCGCGCACGCCAATGTTGACCAATGCTTCGCGGACGTCCTCCAACAGATATGGCTTTATCGTTGCAATTATGTATTTCACGTTCAGCTCTTTCGGTTGTGTTGCATCTGCAGCGTGAAAAATGCGGCGGCGCAGCGTAAAGGCTGTTAGGTGTGAAATGCTGACCTATTTTTGAACTGCCCAAGAAATGAGCAGAATTTTTTGACCTTGGGTCAAATTCTGCGCAGAAATGTTTCGAAATTTCACCGGCCGTGCGGAATCGTCAGATCGGCACAAACATGCATTCTTATGTGTTTTGGTCTGCCCCGCATGTATAATGGGGCAAAGCAAAGGGCAGGTTTCATGCGGGGCAGATGGGGCAATATTGGTTTGGCGATGGCCGCCGCTGCGGTCGCGATCTGGCTGGGCAATACCAATTTGTTGGTGCCAAGCGACGACGATATCAGGCCAAAGCTTTTGGCCCATCGCGGGGTGCATCAAAACTTTGCCGGGGATACGCGTCAGGTGCGGGGGTGTACGGCCAACCCAATTGCGCCTGTTACCCATGGCCTGATCGAAAACACCTTGCCTTCAATGCAAGCCGCATTCGAAGCAGGCGCAGATGTTGTTGAGATTGATGTTTATCTTTTGAAAGATGGCGTTTTTGCGGTGTTCCATGATTGGGGTTTGGAGTGTCGCACAAATGGACAGGGGCAAACGGCCAAGAAGGTTTGGTCAGACCTGTCCGGGTTGGATGTGGCATATGGGTATACGGTTGACGGCGAAACCTTTCCCTTGCGCGGGACGGGTGTTGGTTTGATGCCGCGATTGGAAGATGTGTTTGAGGCGTTTCCAGATCGACA
Organism: Planktomarina sp.; assembly: GCA_020630015.1. Lineage (GTDB taxonomy): Bacteria > Pseudomonadota > Alphaproteobacteria > Rhodobacterales > Rhodobacteraceae > Planktomarina. The sequence goes on from JAHDCF010000043.1 coordinate 11,974, forward strand.
GTTTCTGGTGAACACCAAGGGCGGCAGCCCAGAAGAAGGCCGTGGTTTGGCCGCGTTTTTCAAAGAACATCCGGATTATGCCAATCAAACTTTCGGTGTGTACGGTTGGCATGTGGCCACAACGGCCTTTGCCAATTCCAATGGGGCCGCCCGTGTGTTCAATAAGAAAACCACCCGCAAATGCGGGCTTTGGTATTTGGCATTGGGGTGGTCGGGATATGTTCCAAAGGCGTGCCACAACACCATTGTTGGCATTCCATCGTCTTGGGCGGGCCTTGTATGGGGCTGGCCACAGCGGTTTGTGGCGCGCATGAACTCTGTCAATACCGATGTTTTTACGGTGCAATACATCGATGGGTTTACCGAAGGTGTTGATACAGCCACCGATCTGTCCGCCATTCACGCGGATTTCAAAGGCTTTATCTGGACCGACCGGATAGAGGTGATTGGCCCTTTAGTGAATGCAGGCAAATAAGCCGCCTGCTTTAAATACCACCCAAGTAAAAACCGATCGCGGCTTCCAATTCTGTTTCTTCATATTTGAAATGGGATTTCACCACATCGCGCAGTTGTTTGAACGTTGCAGCGGCCATTTCAAATTCAGGGTCTGCACCGGTGCGGGTCAGGTTTTGGGCCGCTTGGGCCAGACGGTTGATCAATTCGTGCACAACCTCATGTTCTTCGCGCAATCGGGCCACCACCGCGCTGAGGCCCGGCAGGCCAACCTGTTCAAGTTGCGGAAACATGGATTGTTGTTCGATGTTGTGATGCATCGTCAGGATCTGACATTCCTGCCCACACAGGTTCCCAAATGCCCGAAGGTTTTCGGCCATGTCCATGGATAACACGATGTGTTCCAATTCCGCGGGTGGGGCGTCTTTGGCTGCGATCCTTTCCATCACCGCCGCTATTTTTGCGATATCCATAAGATAATGGCGATGAATTGCGGCCAGATGCCGTCCGGCCCGGCGATCTGTATCCGTGGCTTGCGGCAGGTGCGGTGCTTTGGGCCGCGTGCCATAATCAACCGTCAGGTCTTTTAACGGCCTTTGTGCCGGGGTCATCAACCGCCCCAAGCGTAATTAAAGCTGACGGAAATTCGGTGATCTTCGGCCATGTTCATGGGCACCTCGTGACGAAGCCAACTTTCCCACAACAAAACATCCCCCACCTGAGGTTTCACATAAACATGGCTGCGCATGTTTTCGGGTGCATCGGCGCGGCGCGGGGGGGCGGCCATCATCATTTGGTGACGTGGATCTTCCAACCGAAGGGCGGAGGTGCCTTCCGGCATGGCCACATAGGTGGTGCCGGAAATCACGGAATGGGGGTGGATGTGGGCCGTATGGATGCCCCCTTCGGGCAGGATGTTGATCCAAATATCTTCAAGCCGCAGTGGCTTTTCCCCCAGATCAAAACAAAGGTCTTGGGCGAATTTCGCCACGTGTTTGTCCAAGGCGGCAACCACATCGGCAAATATGGGAAACCGCCAAGGCAGGTCTGTCAAACTTGCGTAAGAGGTGTATCCCGGAAATTCATTTTCATCACACCAGATTTGTCCTGCTTCGTCGTCCTCGGCGATGCTTAGGCAATTTGCCTCAAGTTCACCTGGATCAATGTCGCCCAGGCGGGCTTGATAAAGATGGGTCGGGAAAAGAATGCGAGTTGTCATGCCACCACCATAAAGACGTTCCCCCCCAATGACGAGGGGGGGAGGGATGCCTTGGTTTACCCCTTCGCCTGTTGGTCAAAGAAAGACGTGCTGGACGGTTTTTCCGGAATTTCCATGTCATAGGGCGAACACCTGACCCGGCCGGTTTCCACACCGCGTACCAATTCATGGGTGTGCACACTGGGCAGGTGATTGGGGCTGAGTTCGATGGCGTCTTCGGCGTAATAGGTGGTGATATATAAAGTGCGGGGCTGGTCGGACAGATTGGGGGCTGATCCGTGCAAGAGGCTGGAATGCATCAGGCAAACCGTTCCTGCCTTTCCGGTGCATTTCACCACGTCTGGCCAATGTGCCTCCATCACGCTGTCGGCGACGGCACCCGTAAATACCCCGTCATGCCAATGGGAATGCAGGGGGCCTTTGTGCGTGCCCGGCGCAACTTCAAGCGGGCCGTTTTCAAGTGTGACATCATCCATAAACAAAAGGCAGGTTATGATGTCATCGTTGGTCATCGGCTGGAAACAGAAATCCTGATGCCATTTCACTTTCGTGGCGGCACCGGGTTGTTTGGAATTCACCTTACCATGATGAAATTTGATGTTTGGACCCAACAGATCGACCATCATATCAACGGTGCGGGCGGTGCGCATGGTTTCGCGAAACGCATCTGACACTTCTTCGGGGGATTGAACGCGGCGCAGGGCAGGGGTGTCTGCACAATGGCTGCTGGGTTCCACATCAAACCGCCCGCGTTTATCCAACGTTTCCCCATAAGGCCCGGTATGGGTGCGGCTGTCTTCCACCCAGTGGGCGAACTGATTGCGCAGGGCGCTGAGTTGATCTTGGGTGACGGCATCTTCAACCGTTAAATATCCATCGCGCCAAAACGCATCAATTTGATCTTGGGTCAGGGTGGCCATGACAGTTTCCTTTTCTTGCAGAAAACATCAGGGCAAAGGTTGGTTTCGATCTTGTCCCCCAGCGACCAAATTGGGTGGATAGGGTGTTGCAAACGACAAAGGGGCAGGTGCCCTGCGGCCCCGCCCCTTTGTAAGATTAAACTGACTGCGTTTATTGCAACACAAGATCCGAAATAACAAATCCAGTGCCACCGACGTTGATCGTAACTTCCCGATCTGGGCCGGTTTCGCTTTGGAACGTCAAAACCAGTTGGGTGCGCGTTCCGTCTTCATTGGCACCCATTATTTGGGCCCGATCAAAAGTGTAGGACGGGTCATCTGATTGGGTGGAGACAATCAACTGATCCACACCTGTTTCGAAATCCGTGATTTCCACCGCATCCAAACGTAAAACGCCATCTGCATCTGGTTGAACCGCGCTTGAATCTGCGTCAAAGACGCCGCCTTCATCAATGGTCAGATCGAACACGTCGGCCCCTTCACCCCCTGACAATTTTGGAAGGGCCTCGATATCAAGCAGTTGCCCACCCCCGGTAAAGGTCAGCGTGTCTTCGCCAGATCCACCATCAATAGATTGGGTATATCCGGTTCCGGCTGCGGCTGTGACGTCATCATCCATGATCATCACGTCGTTTCCGGCGCCACCTTCACTGCCCGTATTCACCAGATCGGAGGCATCAATGGTATCATCCCCATCGCCGCCAAACAGATTGGTTTGATCGCCGCTGGTTTGGGTGGCGGTCAGAACGTCATCACCCGCGCCGCCAAGAACGGTGCCCGCAACCAGTTCATCAACATCGACGGTATCATCGCCATCCCCGGCGGTGATCGTCAGGCCATCCAACAGCAAATCATCATCTTGCAGATCAATCAGATCGTCGCCCGATCCAACATCCAACCCATCTTCAAATTGCCCAAGGGAAACCGGGCTGTCCCAATCGTCAGCCAAGTTTACGGTGTCATCCAACTCGTTTGAGGTGACAATCAAATCAGACAGGAATGTATCATCATCGATTGTATCATCTGCGACTGTGTCATCGGCGACCGTGTCGTCTGACACTGTGTCATCGGCCACTGTGTCATCAGCCACGGTATCGTCTGCGACCGTATCATCGGCCACTGTGTCATCAGCCACGGTATCGTCTGCGACCGTATCATCCGCCACAGTATCATCGGCCACGGTGTCGTCCGCAACCGTATCATCCGCCGTGTCATCGCCTGTGACACTGTCGTCGTCTGCTTCACCATCCAGATCAAGGGTATCATCCCCGTCGTCGCCGATGCTGTCGTCGTCTTCATCATCATCCACACCGGGAAGTGGCATGGTGTCGCCAGTTCCGTCATCCCCCAGAACATCATCGTCTTCGGTGGTTGTGTCCTGATCAGACATGTCATCGCCGGAAGTGTTCAATGCAACACCCACCAACATCAAAAAGAGTACGAACGGAGTCATGGCGATTCCTCAAAATTGATTCAAAGATGGGAAAGTGTATGGCGGCGAAACGGGGCTGAATTAAGTTCATATATCGGAAAGGTTGTTGGCAAATTGTGGCGGGCCCGGGGCCGATTGCCGCGAAATTTGGCGAAATGGCCACAGATTATGGGGCGCTTTCATTTCGCCGCCACCCTCGACAAATGATGCGGTGGGTTTAGGTTTTTGGCGATGAAACAATTCCTGCCGTTCGCCTTTCTTATCCCCAGCATTTGTGACGCCACCTGTCTTGATGATGCGATGCTGGTGTTTGATGGATCCTTGTCGATGCTGGAAACAGGGTTCGATGAAAACGGCCTGTCCAAGATAGAGGAGGGGCGGGCCGCAGTGGCAATCGTGGCGCCAGAGGCGGCGATGAACCGGCGGTTGGGCTTGGTAACATATGGCCCGGCAGGCCCGACCGATTGTTATGGGGTGCGATTGCATTTTGCGCCCATGGCCAATGCCGGCGGGGCCGTGGCGGATGCAGTTGCGGGGTTGATCCCTGATGGCAGCACGCCCTTAACCGATGCGGTGCAGGTGGCGGTTGATGCGCTGGGCCCATTGGGCGGATCCGTGGTGTTGGTGACCGACGGGCAAGAAACCTGTGGCGGGAAGCCTTGTGGCCTTGCGGCGGAACTGGCGGTGGGGGGCAAAACCCGTGTGCATGTGATTGGCTTCAAGGTGCGGGGGTCATTTTACGAAAGCCAAAGCGTTGACCCCAATGATTTCTTTCCCACGGACAGCCAGGCCCGATGCTTGGCCGATCAAACCGGTGGGGAATACGTGGGGGCAGAAACGCTGGATGAATTAATCGCGGCGCTGAGGGAAACCCTCGGATGTCCGGTCTTTTCGTAAAATCGAAAAGACCGCGTCTGCTTTTAGCATTGAAACACCACCGTAGGGTGCGCCCATGGCGCACCGATAAAGATGCCCCGAAAGGTGGGCCATGGGCCCACCCTACGATCTGTCGATAATCTAGCATCTCGCCTTCCCGGGGAAAGGGTCGGGCGCGATCCGGTGCCTTTGGCATCAACCTTTTTTGAGATTTGCTTAGATTTTGAAAATCGAGCCGATATTTTTGATTAACGAACCCCTGCAAATTAGCGGTTTTCTTCATGGTAGGGGGATGCGTGATCTGGTGCCTTTTCGTCTTTTGGCGAGATGGGCATTCAAACGTTATAATCGCCCTATATTGACGGGTTTAGAGCAGGAGAAAGAAATGAAAAGAGCCGTTATGTTTGGAGGTGCAATTTGCACCCTCTTGATGGTTTTGAAAGCAGCCGCACCAGAGGCATTTTCGGTTTTGCCACTTGGTGGAAGCCCAGCTGCTGAATCCGGCATCGTTTTCGGAGTTGCGGTAGGTGGCTTTCAGTTGTGGAACGCCGTTTGGGGAAAAGATTAGTGCTTGCCACACCCTCATTCCCCCCCTATACGCACCCAATCTGAACCCTCCACGGGG
>JAHDCF010000043.1:17598-22681 GCA_020630015.1 Planktomarina sp.
TCCCCCCCTATACGCACCCAATCTGAACCCTCCACGGGGATTCGGGGTGACTGGGTATTGCCTTAATACCACCCAAGCCCGCCCGTGATGTTGAAAGGAAAAGGCATGAACGCCGCTGATCTGCGGGGCAAAAGCCCTGATGAGCTTAAAGAAGAGCTCAAAAACCTGAAAAAAGAAGCTTTCAACCTGCGTTTCCAACAGGCCACTGGCGCTTTGGAAAGCACAGCAGGTATTCGCGCCGCGCGCCGCAACGCCGCCCGCGTGAAGACAATTTTGAACGAAAAGGCCCGCGCGGCCGCCGGGGAGGAGTAATCGATGCCCAAACGAATTCTGCAAGGCACTGTGACCTCTAACCAAAATGCGCAAACTGTGACTGTTTCGGTAGAACGCCGTTTCAAGCACCCTTTGCTGCAAAAAACTGTTCGTAAGTCCAAGAAATACCGGGCGCACGACGAAAACAACCAATTCAACGTGGGTGATACAGTCCGTATTCAGGAATGTGCGCCTAAGTCGAAAACCAAACGCTGGGAAGTCCTTACAGGCTGATCCAGTTTAATCGAAACCCTGGGGCGGAGGCATCTGTCCCCAAAGGTCGGGAGTATCAAGAATGATCCAGATGCAAACCAACCTGGATGTGGCTGACAACAGCGGCGCGCGCCGTGTGCAGTGCATCAAGGTTCTGGGCGGGTCCAAGCGGAAATACGCAAGCGTCGGTGACGTGATCGTTGTTTCTGTGAAAGAGGCCATCCCACGCGGTCGTGTGAAAAAAGGTGACGTGCGCAAAGCCGTCGTCGTGCGCACAGCCAAAGAAGTTCGTCGTGAAGATGGCACAGCCATCCGTTTCGATCGCAACGCAGCCGTCATCCTGAACAACGCCGGTGAGCCGATGGGCACACGTATTTTTGGGCCAGTTGTTCGTGAGTTGCGTTCAAAGAACTTCATGAAAATCATCTCATTGGCGCCGGAGGTGCTGTAAGATGGCTGCGAAGTTGAAAAAGGGCGACAAAGTCGTCGTATTGGCCGGAAAAGATAAGGGCAAAGAAGGCTCTATCTCTTCTGTGAACCCAAGTGCGGGCAAAGCTGTTGTTGAAGGTATCAACATGGCTGTACGCCACACAAAGCAATCCCAAGCCAGCCAAGGGGGCCGCATCCCACAAGCGATGCCGATCCAATTGTCTAACTTGGCTTTGGTTGATAGCAAAGGCAAACCAACCCGTGTTGGCTTCCGCATGGAAGACGGCGTGAAGGTGCGTTTCGCCAAAACAACAGGGGAGACCGTCTGATGCTGGACGCAAGTGACTATACCCCACGTTTGAAAACCGAATATGCCACTAAGATTCGCGCCGCGATGAAAGAGGAATTTGGGTATAAGAACGACATGATGATCCCACGTTTGGACAAGATTGTTTTGAACATGGGTATCGGCGAAGCGGTGAAAGACACCAAGAAAGCCAAGCACGCGCAGGAAGCTCTGACGCTGATCTCTGGCCAACAGGCGGTTATCACCAAAGCCAAAAATTCAATCGCGACCTTTCGTGTTCGCGAAGACATGCCATTGGGCACCAAGGTTACCTTGCGTGGCGACCGTATGTATGAATTCTTGGATCGTCTGATCACGATTGCGATGCCTCGTATCCGCGACTTCCGCGGCGTATCAGGCAAATCTTTTGACGGTCGTGGCAACTATGCCATGGGCTTGAAAGAACATATCGTGTTCCCAGAAATCGACTTCGACAAAGTTGTCGACATGCTGGGCATGGACATCATCATCTGCACCACGGCGAACACCGATGCAGAAGCAAAGGCATTGTTGAAGAACTTCAACATGCCGTTCAACAGTTAAGGGAGCGACGATATGGCTAAAAAATCCATGGTTGCCCGTGAAGTGAAGCGCCAAAAATTGGTTGAAAAATACGCAGCCAAACGCGCCGAACTGAAAGAAATCGCCCGCGACGAAAATCGCCCGATGGAAGAGCGTTTCAAAGCCCAGTTGAAACTGGCGAAATTGCCACGCAATTCATCAGCGACTCGTCTGCACAACCGGTGCCAACTGACAGGCCGTCCGCATGCGTATTACCGCAAGTTGAAGGTCAGCCGGATTGCACTGCGCGAGCTGGGTTCAAATGGCCTGATCCCAGGTCTTGTGAAATCAAGCTGGTAAGGGGAGTTACAGATTATGAACGATCCTATCGGTGATATGCTGACACGTATCCGCAACGCTCAAATGCGTGGGAAATCCACTGTGGAAACCCCTGCATCCAAGCTGCGTGGTTGGGTTTTGGATGTGCTGGCCGACGAAGGCTACATCCGCGGCTATGAGAAGGTGACCGGCAAAGACGGCCATCCAGCAATTGAAATCAGCCTGAAATATTACGAAGGTGCGCCAGTGATCCGCGAAATGAAGCGCGTGTCAAAGCCGGGCCGTCGTGTGTATTTGGGTGTGAACGATATCCCTCAGGTCCGTCAGGGCTTGGGCGTTTCCATCGTCTCCACCTCTAAGGGCGTTATGACAGATGCAAGCGCACGCAGCCAAAACGTTGGCGGCGAAGTGCTTTGCACTGTATTCTAAGGGGGATTTCATGTCTCGTATTGGTAAAAAACCAGTTGAGCTGCCCTCAGGCGTAACAGCATCCGTTTCGGGCCAAACCATCACGGTTAAAGGCGCGAAAGGTGAGCGCAGCTTTACCGCAACTGATGATGTCACCATCTCGGTTGAGGAAAACGCAGTCAAAGTCGATCCACGCGGCAAGTCCAAACGGGCCCGTCAGCAGTGGGGCATGTCCCGCACCATGGTTCAAAACCTGGTCACAGGCGTGACAGACGGCTTTAAGAAAGAGCTTGAGATCAACGGCGTTGGTTACCGGGCGCAGATGCAGGGCAACACCCTGAAGCTGTCTCTTGGGTATTCACACGACGTGAACTTCGAAGTGCCACAGGGCGTGACTGTCACTGCCCCAAAGCCAACTGAAGTTGTGATCGAAGGTGCTGATCAACAACTCGTCGGTCAAGTCGCGGCCAACATCCGCGAATGGCGTAAGCCAGAGCCTTACAAAGGCAAAGGCATCAAATACAAAGACGAGTATATCTTCCGCAAAGAAGGGAAGAAGAAGTAATGGCAAATTCAAAACGCACATTGTTTCTGAAACGTCGTCTGCGTGTTCGGAACAAACTTCGCAAGATCAACACAGGCAAGCCCCGCTTGTCCGTTCACCGGTCTTCCAAGAACATTTCTGTTCAAGTGATCGACGATGTTGCAGGCCGCACCTTGGCATCTGCCTCGACCCTCGAAAAAGGTTTGGGCGTTGTGGGCAAGAACAACAAAGAAGCCGCAACCAAAGTGGGCGCTGCAATCGCAGAGCGCGCAAAGAAAGCCGGCGTCGAAGAAGTTCTTTTCGACCGTGGCGGTTTCTTGTTTCATGGCAAAATTCAAGCACTGGCAGATGCAGCGCGTGAAGGCGGCCTGAAGTTCTAAAAAAAAAGTAGGGGGCGGCAACGCCCCCTCGATGATCCGGGGCCCATGTGCCACTGGGATCGGTTAAACGGCGCAAGCCACCAAAATAAAGGATGTTCTCATGGCAGAACGTGAAAATCGTCGCGGCGGAAACCGTCGTGATCGTGAAGAAGCACCCGAATTCGCCGACCGTCTGGTCGCAATCAACCGGGTTTCAAAAACAGTTAAGGGTGGTAAGCGTTTTGGCTTTGCCGCATTGGTTGTTGTAGGTGACCAAAAGGGCCGCGTTGGCTTTGGCAAAGGGAAAGCCAAAGAGGTGCCAGAGGCGATCCGCAAGGCAACTGAACAAGCCAAGCGTCAGATGATCCGTGTTCCATTGCGCGAAGGCCGCACATTGCACCACGATATGGAAGGCCGTCATGGCGCCGGTAAAGTGATCATGCGCACAGCACCGCAGGGTACTGGGATCATCGCCGGTGGTCCAATGCGTGCCGTGTTCGAAATGTTGGGTGTACAGGACGTTGTGTCCAAATCACTGGGGTCTCAAAACCCATACAACATGATCCGCGCCACCATTGATGGCCTGAAGAAAGAAAGCAGCCCACGTCACGTTGCACAACGTCGTGGTAAGAAAGTTGCTGACATTCTGGGCACCAAATCAGACGCGCCTGCCGCGGCTGAAGGTTAAGGAGACATCAGATGGCTAAAACAATCGTCGTCAAACAAATTGGATCCCCAATCCGCCGTCCGGCCAAGCAACGTCAGACATTGATCGGTTTGGGCCTGAACAAGATGCACCGCACACGGGAGTTGGAAGACACACCATCCGTTCGCGGCATGGTTAACAAAATCCCGCATCTGGTTGAGATCGTGGAAGAGAAGGGATAAATTTCCCAAAGGGAAATTTGCCAAAATTCTCTGAGAGAATTTTTAGCCCCGCCCTGTTGCGGGGCTTTTCTTTTGGGATCGGGAACGAATTATGAAACTGACAGATTTTAAAGCGTTGACCTTCGATGTGTATGGAACGTTGATTGACTGGGAAACTGGCATGGTCACAGCGTTAAAGCCGTTGACGGACAAGGTCAGTCAAAGCCTGACGCGTGATGATATTCTTGAAGCCCATGCCTTTTACGAAAGCACCACGCAAAAGTGGACGCCTGCCAAAAAATACAGTGATTTGTTGCCCGTGGTGTACCGCCGCTTGGCGGAGGAATGGGGTGTCGCGGTCACGTGGGAGGAATGCCAAGCCTATGGCCTGTCGGTGCGCCAATGGCCCGCCTTTGACGACAGTCGCGCGGCGCTGGAATACCTGAAACAGCATTTTAAGCTGATCGTATTGACCAACACCGACAACACCAGTTTCAGCGGATCAAATGCCCGGCTGGGCGTGCATTTTGATGGGGTGTATACGGCAGAGGATGTTGGCAGTTACAAACCCAACCTGCGCGGTTTTGAATATATGCTGGATCATCTGGCCCGACAGGGGATTGCCAAGGGTGATATCTTGCACACGGCCGAAAGCATGTTTCATGATCATGCGCCCGCCAACAAAATGGGGCTGGCCAACGCTTGGATTTATCGCCGCCACGCAGACGAAGGGTTCGGGGCCACCATGAACCCCGGCGATATGCC
>JAHDCF010000044.1 GCA_020630015.1 Planktomarina sp.
CATGTCGGGGCGGGGGGCCTGATCGCCGATCCACCATGTGCGGGAAATGTCGATGCAGATGCCGTAGGATCCGACAAGGTCGGTGTCAAAGGCCACAATCTCATTCGGTTGCACGATGCGCGGCCCGCATTCCTGAAACCACGGGTTGGTGCGTTGGCCTGAGGCAAGCAGGCGGGTTTCGATCCATTCGCCGCCGCGGCGGATGTTTTCGGCGTGCAGGACGGCCCAGATGTCATCCTCACTCGTTTTGCCGTCCCCGCAATTCGCGCGGGCGAAATCCTCCATCGCTTTCACGGCGGTTTCACACGCATGGCTGGCGCAGCGCATGGCCTTAATCTCATCCGGGCCTTTGATGGCGCGGGCTTTTTCCGTCAGCTCTTCCCCCTCCATCACCTCGAACCCTTGTTTCTCCAGGGCGCGCAACCCGTGCAGCATGATTTTATCCACGGCCAGGCGCATATTGCCGCCGCCGTGTTCGCGGACCAAATCCACCACTTCCTTGGACCAGGCATCGGCGGCCACATGGGCCATATCGCCCCGGTCGAAGTAGAAGAAGTCGGCCCCGCTGCGCTGTTCGCGGACAAGGGGGTTGAATTCGGACAGGAAGGGGGAGTTCTTGTAATCCCAGATCACCATATACCCATCGGCACAGACGATCAGCGCGCGAAACGGGTTGTGGGTGTTCCACAGCTGCATATTCGTGCTGTCGGTGGCATAGCGGATGTTCAGGGGATCAAACACCACCAACGCGCCATAGTCACGGTCATTGATGCCTTGGACCAGACGCTTGTGCCGGTAGGCGCGCATGGTTTCCAGATCCGGCAGTTCCAGACCGGCGGCCTCCCATTCGCCAAAGGCCAGCTGGGTTGGCCCGATTTCGATCCTGTCGTTGTCATTTGGGCTGCCGTCGCCCAAGGTGGCCCCTTTTGTTGGGTCGATTTTGCGGGTGTCGCGGAAATGCTGGTTCATATCTGGCCTCCGGGTTTGTTCGCAGCTTGCGAAGCGGGGGCGATGCTGTCAGGCTTGTTTGCGACACTTGCCCTAGATCAAAACCGACATGGCCGTATTGCAAACCAAGATACCTTACGACGTCAGTCCAAAACGCCTGCCGGGGATTGCGCCTTTGGTGCCTGCAGATGGGTGGATTATCCGGGATGAGGCCTTTGCCGGCCAAATGGCCCTGCGCGATCAGTTGATTGGGGACCAAAGGTCTGCGGTTTGGTCGGACACTGGCGCCGATCCCGCCGCCAAGGCGGAAGTGTTGCAAATGGTGTTGGCCACCGTTGCAGACCGCGCAGGGTATCACGTGTCTGACCATGAAGTGACCCGCCCGGATGGTGTTGTGGTGGCCTTGCAAGGTGATCCGCTGATCACAGCGGCCCGTTTGATCCAAGAAGATTTATTGATCCATGAAAAGCACGGCGACGAACATGTTTTGACCGCGGCCGTGCTGTGCTTTCCTGCCAGTTGGACCTTGGCCGAAAAGATCGGCAAACCGCTGTCACGCATCCATTGGCGGGTGGACGACTACGATCCCAATATCGCAAAACGGGTGCAGCGGCTTTTTGATGGGATACAGCCAGGACGTCCGTTGTGGCGGTTCAATCGTCTAAGGTATCCCAAGCCGGATTTGTTTTTGCCCCGTTCTGAACATGCACCGCGATCATCAGACGAAGATTTTGAGACCGGCCCTTATGTGCGGTCTGAACATCAGGCATTGGTTCGATTGCCGAAGTCCCGCGCTGTGGTGTTCGCCATACATACTTTTGTCGTCGCCACGCCTGAATGAAGTGTCTTCGCGACGGTCACGATTGAATTGCGGTCGGTTTTGGCAGGGCTATCGCACCAGGGGCCAATAGAAACTGATCAGTTTTCATAAAGGCAAGCAGAATTGACCAACTCATCGCAATCATTTCGAAAATTTAGTTTTGGAACACAAGTCCGTAAATCTCCGTTTTCTGACGCCGCTTTACGTTGGGGCGCACAGGGGTTTTCCGTTTATAATCACATGTACATCCCGCGTGATTTTGGGGATCCTGTCCAAAATTTCTGGAACCTAGTCAATGATGCGATTTTGTGTGACGTTGCCGTAGAACGGCAAGTTGAAATCACGGGACCAGACGCTGCCAAATTCACTCAATTTCTGTCATGTCGGGATTTGTCTAAATGCGAAGTTGGGCAATGCAAGTATGTCCTGATCACTGATCAGGATGGTGGGATAATCAATGACCCGATCCTTTTGAAATTGGGTGAAAACCACTTCTGGCTTTCGATTGCTGACAGCGATGTTCTTTTGTGGGCCAAAGGTGTTGCGGCTTGCGCCGGAATGGATGTGCGAATCCGCGAGCCCGACGTGTCGCCTTTGCAGCTTCAGGGGCCAAAATCCCGTGAAATCTTGCGTGCGGCTTTTGGGGATGAACCTACTGAACTGAAATATTATCGGTTTATGGAATATGATTGGAATGGCGTGCCACTGATCATTTCACGTACGGGTTGGTCAAGTGAGTTGGGATATGAAATATTTTTGCGTGATGGGGCCCATGGGGACGCTTTGTGGGAACACATCATGGAAAAAGGCGAAGCCTTTGGTTTGCAGCCAGGTCATACCTCGTCCATTCGTCGGATTGAGGCAGCTATGTTGTCGTATCACGCAGACATGACGTTAGACAATAACCCTTTTGAATTGGGAATGGACCGTCTGGTAGATCTGGATATGGAAGCGGAATTTGTCAGCAAAGCTGCGTTGAAACAGATCAAGAAGCAGGGGGTAACCCAGATTTTTGTGGGATTGGAGTTTAACGGCGCGCCAATCGTTGGATCAAATGATGAAAAATGGGCGTTATCCAGGGATGGTGCTGTGATCGGTCATGTGACGTCTGCTGTTTATTCGCCGCGACTTGAAAAAAATATTGCCTTGGCGATGGTCGCAATTGCGCACGCTGACATTGGCAGTGTTCTTGACATGGACATGGGGGGGGAAACGCGAACAGCAACAATTGTTCCGAAGCCGTTTTATGATCCAAAAAAAGGACTTGCTGCCAAGTCATAAAAAAGGGCGCCCCAAGGGGCGCCCAATTGAGTACTGCCAGGGAGATTAGCAGCTGTAGTACATACCAAACTCTACTGGGTGTGGAGTGTGTTCGTAGTTGATGACTTCTTCCATTTTCAGGTCGATGTAACCTTCAACTTGGTCTTTGGTGAACACGCCACCTTCCAACAGGAAGTCCATGTCAGCTTTCAATTCATCCAGTGCTTCGCGCAGAGAACCACAAACGGTTGGAATGTCTGCCAGTTCTTCTGGTGGAAGATCGTACAGGTCCTTGTCAGACGCTTCACCTGGGTGAATTTTGTTTTTGATACCGTCTAGGCCAGCCATCAACAGGGCAGAGAAGCATAGGTAAGGGTTCGCTGCTGGATCCGGGAAGCGTGCCTCAACACGTTTTGCCTTCGGGGATTCAGCCCAAGGAATACGAACACAGCCAGACCGGTTGCGCGCAGAATAAGCACGCAGAACGGGGGCCTCAAAACCCGGGATCAAACGTTTGTAGCTGTTTGTAGATGGGTTTGTGAAGGCGTTCAGCGCTTTCGCGTGCTTCAAGATGCCACCGATAAAGAACAAAGCTTCGTCAGACAGATCGGCGTATTTGTCGCCTGCGAACAAGGGCTTGCCATCTTTCCAGATGGACATGTTCACGTGCATACCTGTGCCGTTGTCGCCTGCGATCGGCTTTGGCATGAAGGTGGCTGATTTGCCGTATGCGTGGGCCACGTTGTGGATCACGTATTTGTATTTTTGCAATTCGTCCGCTTGCTTGGTCAGGCTGTCAAAGATCAGGCCCAATTCGTGCTGACAAGAGGCAACCTCGTGGTGGTGTTTATCCACTTTCATGCCCATGCGTTTCATGGTCGACAGCATTTCTGAACGGATATCTTGCGCGTCGTCGATTGGGTTTACTGGAAAATACCCACCTTTGACGCCCGGGCGGTGGCCCATGTTGCCGATTTCATATTCGCTGTCAGTGTTCCAAGACGCGTCGATGGCATCAACTTCGTAAGAGACTTTGTTGATGGTGTTTGAAAAGCGAACGTCATCAAACAAGAAAAATTCAGCCTCTGGGCCCATGTATGCCGCATCACCGATGCCTGAAGCTTTCAAATAGGCCTCAGCGCGTTGCGCACAACCGCGTGGGTCGCGGGCATAGCTTTCGCCTGTGTCTGGTTCCACAACGGTACAGTGCAGACAGACAGTTTTTTCAGCATAAAAGGGATCCAAATAGGCGCTGTCGACATCTGGCATCAATTTCATGTCGGATTCTTCAATGGATTTCCAACCGGCGATAGAAGATCCGTCAAACATGAAACCTTCATCAAGAAAGTCTTCATCCACTTGATCCGAACACACAGTGACGTGCTGCAGCTTACCGCGTGGATCGGTGAAACGAATGTCTACGTATTCGACATTCTCGTCTTTGATCATTTTGAGAAGTTCTTTGCTCATTCTTTCGTCCTTCGAGAGGGGTAAATTTGAATTAGACTGCTTCGTCGCCGGTTTCACCGGTCCGAATTCTGATGGCTTGTTCAACCGGAGAGACAAAGATTTTGCCATCACCGATTTTGTCTGTTTTTGCGGCCGACACCACCGCTTCGATTGCGGCGTCCACCTGATCGTCGGACAGAACCACTTCGATTTTCACTTTGGGCAAGAAATCAACCACATATTCTGCACCGCGGTACAATTCTGTGTGGCCCTTTTGGCGACCAAACCCTTTGACTTCCACCACCGACAGGCCCTGAACACCGATGTCTTGGAGGGCCTCTTTCACTTCATCAAGTTTGAACGGCTTAATGATTGCTTCGATTTTCTTCATGTGCGTACCCTTCCGCAAATCTCTCAGGCGTAGTGCGCCAAACCGGGTGGGGTGGGCAAGGCATGCGCGCAGGATTCACGCCACCCCCACAAGGGCATGTCCAATAATGCGGCACAAGCCGCCAATGTTGCCTAAATTATAAGCAAAACTGAATCGCGAATTTGGTGGGATCACAGCCTGAAGTTGCCTCACTTTTCGATTGTTTCAGGCATCGAAACAGTTGCTTTGAAATTGAAGAATTGTTGCGAAAATTTTATGGATTCCTCGGCCTTGGTTGTGAATAGGCTTCTAACGGATCCGGCTATTTCCCAAGGTTTTGAAACACTTCCCAAAAGGTCAACCGAGCCAAAATGTCAAAACCATCACAATCGTCAGTGAAAAAGCACCTGCGCAGAAGTTCAAAAAGGGGCTTACATCTTTGCCGTGCTTTTGTTAGAGGCACGTGTCGGCACCCAATCGGTGCTGCGTGTGCGGGTGTGGCGGAATTGGTAGACGCACCAGATTTAGGTTCTGGCGCCGCGAGGCGTGGGGGTTCAAGTCCCTTCACCCGTACCACAAGCTTTTGATATCTCAGGAATAATCGAAACATTACGGCCGGGCCGTCGGGCGCGTTTGCGGCGAAGTGGCCTTTATTGAAACCGCTTGCAAAATGCCCGGTTCAGCTTGATAAGAATTGTAATCAAATGTCGGAGGGGACAATGCCAAATCTTGCTGTTTTGGGGGCTGGTCGCATCGGGCAGGTGCATGCAGATGCAATTGCGCGTGTGCCGGGGGCCTCTTTGGTTGCTGTCGCAGATGCGTTTGAGGACGCAGCAAACGCCGTGGCCGCCAAACACGGTTGCGCGGTGCGCAGCATAGATGAAATCGCCGACAGCGCAGATGTAGACGCGGTGCTAATCTGCACCCCAACAGATACCCATGCCGATTTGATCGAAAGATTCTGCAAGCTTGGCAAAGCTGTCTTTTGTGAAAAACCCATTGATCTGAACCTTGACCGTGTTCGGGGCTGTCTCAAGGTTGTGGAACAATCCGGTGGTCAGTTGATGGTGGGCTTTAACCGCCGGTTCGATCCTGATTTTGCGGCCCTGAAGGCGGCGGTGGATGCTGGCCATGTGGGGCAGGTTGAGATGGTCACCATCACCAGTCGTGATCCCAGCGCGCCGCCCGTGTCCTATATTGAAAAATCGGGTGGCATTTTTCGGGACATGACAATTCATGACTTTGACATTGCCCGTTGGATGTTGGGCGAAGAGGTGGAAACCATATTCGCCAATGCCTCTAACCTTGTTGATCCGGCCATTGGTGCGGCGGATGATTACGACAGCTTGAACGTCACGATGATGACGGCCAGCGGCAAGCATTGCACCATCACCAATTCCCGAAGGGCCGCATACGGGTATGACCAGCGGATCGAAGTGTTTGGTGAAAAAGGGGCGGCGACAGCCCATAACCACCACGAAAGCACCGTCGAGGTGGCCAGCAGTGCCGGATACACCAAGCCGCCGCTGCAAAATTTCTTTATGGATCGGTATATGGATGCTTATGTCATTGAAATATCAGAGTTTATTCTGGCCTTGCAGAACGGCACCCAGATGCCAACCTCCGGCCATGACGGCATGATGGCGTTGGCCATGGCGGATGCGGCGGTTTTATCCGTCAGGGAAGGTCGCAAAGTGCGCTTGGATGAGGTGTGAACGGTGAAATTCGGACTGGATCACCCCCAACTTCGCCCCCTTTGGATCCGGCTGGCTTTGGTGGGCTTCATGGCCGGTTGGACATGGCTTGAATTTTCGTGGGGCAACACGGGTTGGGCCTTGGCGATGGGGGTGTTGTGCCTGTACTGTGCCTTGCAGTTCTTTGTTTTTATTGACTATTCAAAAAAAGATTAGAGGAAGCCACGCAACACCTGTTGCGCACGTGCTTGCAACGGCGCCTCTAACTGTTTCAAAAGACCAACGCGATCAAACGCATCTGGATCGGCATCAAGGATGCGGCGCAAATGCGCCCCAAATTCCATGCGCAATTCGGTTCCTATGTTGAATTTGCAGATCGATGTTTCACGGGCCAGTTTTCGACGTTGATCCAAAGGCACACCCGATCCACCGTGTATCACCAACGGCACGTCGGTGACGGCTTGGATCGCGGCGATGCGATCTTCATCAAGGCCACCTTCCTTGTTTTCTTGCAAGTGCACGTTGCCCACTGAAATGGCCATGGCATCAACCCCCGTGGCACGGGCAAATTGCGCAGCTTCGGTGGGGTCGGTGCCTGCGCTGTTTTCACCATTGGCATAGCCCACAAAGCCGATCTCACCTTCGCAAGACACGCCGCCTGATCGGGCCAACTCCACCACCGTTGCGGTTTCATCAATGTTTTGCTGCAACGCTTTGCGCGATCCGTCATACATCAGGCTGGTAAAACCACTGTCCAATGCCTCCTGACATTCATCAAAGGTGTACCCGTGATCCAAATGGGCCACGATTGGCACATCAACATCTGCGGCTAACTGTCTGAACATTTTACCTAAAATGGGCAGGGGGGTATGGGCACGGCAGGATGGACCTGCCTGCAAAATGACGGGCAAACCTTCGGCCTGACCGGCCATGGCATAGGCGCGCATGTCCTCCCAACCGAGGGTGACAAGCCCCGCAACGGCGCGGTTTTCCCGCAATGCGGGCCGTAAAACGTCTGATAAAGTTGAAAGGGCCATAAGCTGTTACGTCTTTTCGAAAAAGTTCCGGTATTCCCCCGAAATCCTTTGGTTGTGGCCAGAGGTCCCGGATCAAGTCCGGGACTCAAAGGCGCTTATTTGAACTTTGCCACCATATCCATAATGCCCGGAATTGTGTGCAGCTGTTCTTCGTGGGTGGGTTGAAAATATTGTTTCAAGCTGCGCTGGCTTAGCCCGCCAAGGATGGTGAAATAATACATCTCATACCCGGGCAGAACGCAGCAAGGGTGATACCCTTTGTCGATGCAAATGGTTGACCCATCCATGATGTGATATGCATCACCCGGTTCGTTATCGACGCGCTGAAGCATCTGTAAACCGCTGCCATAGTTGGGTTTGAACCGGAAGTTATAGGTTTCGTCATGGCGTGTTTCATCGGGCAGGCGATCTGTGTCGTGTTTGTGGCTGGGAAAACCGGACCAGCCGCCCGCACCAACGGTAAACAATTCGCTGACCAACAAGCGGCCCACACGATCCGCCTGTTGTTGCCCAAGGATGTGTTTGATTTTGCGATGGGTTTTGGTGTCGTCCGACCCATATTGAACCAGATCGATTTCATCGTGGCGCACGGCGAAAGGTTCCAAAACCTGATCATACTTCGCCCCGGCGACAAAGATTTCACAATCATCAGACAGGCAGGTCATGCGCGCCTCTGCCCCTGTGGGCACGTAAACGCCTTCGGGTTCGCCATCCCAAACATCCACACCGCGCCCGCCAAGGTTCTTGGCCTCAAACCCGGCAACCTGCACATCAATCAGGCCTGTTGCCGGTGCGATGCAGGTTTCAAACCCCGGCACGGCATACCCAAAGCTTTCCCCTTTTTTCAGCTTAACGATGTTGAAGTAATTCAACGGGACAAGGGTGTTGTCTGTATCCACAATGGGTTTGTTTTGATTGTCATGTGGGGCGATGTGCATCGTGTATTCCTTTATGGGGCGGGCAGGTGCATTAGGGCGTTGGTCCGGGGTGTGTGGTCAGAAATTCTTGCAACTGGGCCTCGTTTGGCATGGCCGGTGCGCAGCCCGGTTTGCCCACAACGATGGCCGCACAGGCCGATCCGCGCATGATGGCCGTTTTTAAATCAGATCCTGAAGCCAACCCAGACAGGAAACCGGCCATAAAGCTGTCGCCTGCGCCGGTGGGTTTTAAAGCCTGCACCGGGTAAATGCCTGTGTGGATTTCTTCACCATCGGCAAAAGTGATCGCACCTTTTTCGCCCATTTTGTAAACAACAATGGCGGCTGTGGATTGGCTTAACTCTTTGGCTTTGGCCAGGCCTTTTTCAAACGATCCTGCCATAAATCCAAATTCTTCGTCGTTGCCCACAATCACATCGCTTTGCGCACCTGCCCGTGACAACACATCCGCGGCCACATCGGCCGATGGCCAAGAATAGGGGCGGTAATCCACATCAAATATGATGGGCAACCCTGCTTGCTTTGCCCGGGCAAAGGCATGGAATGTTGCCGTTCTGGATGGTTCGGCCGCGAACACAGTGCCAGCGGTCACCAAGGCGCCGAAGGCAGCATAATCCACCTTGTCCACATCTTCAGAGGTGACTTGAAAATCCACGGCATTGTTTCGGTAAATCACCGTTTGATGGCCTTCAAGCACGCTTTCATAAACCGCAAGGGAGGTGCGATATTCCCCGCCAAGGGTGCGGATATACTGCGTATCCACGCCGTAATCTTGCAATTGTTTGACGCAAAACTCTGCCACGGCATCCTGCGATACCGTGGTGACAAGGGCGGCTTTGCCCCCAAATTTGCAAATGCCAGCCGCGATGTTGGCGGATGATCCGCCCAGACCACTGGAAAACGTTTGGCCATCTTTGACTTTGGTGCCCGGTGGATCTGGGAAAAAATCCATGCCTGCGCGTCCAAAGACAACGAAGTTGTTCTTCTTTATACCGTCCAGAATTTGCACGTTACACACCTTTGCGCTGGTTGGCGCGTTGGGATTCGATTTCGGCGTGGGCATCGCGCACCTTTTGATGTGAAGAGGTGTGGGGGGTGCCCACTTCCCACCATGTGTGGCCTTCGGCGGTCCACCCTTCATATGCGTCTACATTCATAACGATGACCGATGATGTTGGGCTGTTTTTGGCGCGTTGAAATGCCTGGGCCAATTCGGCGGGGTTATCCACCTTTTCAGACCGCGCGCCCATGGCGGCGGCATGGGCGGCAAAATCCACATCCACGGGGTTTGTGGCTGTGGGCGTGTCGGCAAACAGGTTGTTAAAGCTTTCGTTGCCGGTGTTGTTTTGCAATTTGTTGATGACGGCAAAACCCCCATTGTCCAACACCAAAACGATCAGCTTTTTATCTGTAATAACAGAAGAATACAGATCAGAGTTCATCAAAAGATAAGACCCATCCCCACAAAAGACGATGGTGTCTTGGGTCGGTTCCACCTCTGTCTGGGCGATCCGGGCGCCCCAGGCACCTGAAATTTCGTACCCCATGCAGGAAAACCCAAATTCCACGTCCACGGTGCCGATGTCCAAGGTGCGCCAATTTGCGGTCACTTCTGCGGGAAGGCCACCGGCGGCCGCGACCACCCGGTCACGCGTGTCACATAATGCGTTCACAACACCAATGGCTTGGGCATAGGAATTGGGGCGGTTGCCGGGGCGCACGTTTTCGGCAACGTATTCATCCCATTTGCCGCGCTCTGACTGGGCTTTGGAAACCCAATCTTGCGGGGACTTATGCCCGTTCAACGCCCGCGACAGGGCGGTCAGGCACAGTTTGGCATCCCCAACCACGGTTTTGGACAAATGCTTGGCCGCATCGTGGCGGGCTGCGTTCACCCCGATCAATTGCGCGGATTTTGAAAAGGCGGTCCAAGATCCTGTGGTGAAATCTTGCAATCGCGTGCCCACCGCTAAGATCACATCAGCCTCGGCCGCGATTGTATTTGCGGAATTTGAACCGGTGACACCCACAGGACCAATGTTAAGGGGGTGATCGGCCAACATATTGGCGCGCCCCGCGATGGTTTCAATCACGGGGATGTTGTGATCGGTGGCGAACTGCGTCAGCTCGGCCACCGCGCCGGAATATTGCACGCCGCCGCCGGCGATGATCACAGGGCGTGCAGCGGATTTCAGGGTGCTGACGACATCATCCACCTCGCGTTGATCGGGGGCTTGTCTGCGAATTATGTGGGTGCGCTTTTCGAAAAAGGCCGTTGGGAAATCATACGTCCAACCTTGCACATCTTGTGGCAGGCCAATGAACGCAGGGCCGCAATCGGCGGGATCAAGCATTGTGGCCAAGGCCGCCGGCAGGGATTGGATCACCTGCGCGGGGTGGGTGATGCGATCCCAATATCGCGTGACGGATTTGAACCCATCGTTCAGGCCAAACGCCGGATTTCCAAAGTGTTCGATCTGTTGCAAAACAGGATCGGGCAGGCGGGTCAGGAAAGTATCCCCGCACAACATCAGCATGGGCAGACGATTGGCATGGGCCAAGGCAGAAGCTGTCAACAAATTTGCGGTGCCCGGTCCGGCACTGGCGGTGCAAAACATAAACCGCCGTCTGAGGTGATATTTGGCATATCCCGCCGCGGCGAACCCCATGCCTTGCTCATTTTGCCCACGATAAAGCGGCAGATCATCTTGGGCGTCATACAATGCCTCACCCAGACAGGTGACATTGCCGTGCCCGAAAATTCCGAACCCGCCGCCGCAAATCCGGGTTTCAGTGCCATCAATTTCAATAAACTGATTTTGCAAATATTTCACAATGGCCTGCGCCGTGGTCAGCGTGACTGTGTCTTGTGTCATGTTGTGCACCCTTTCAGCACCCGGATTTCCCATGAATCGCAGGCCCATTGACCCGCAAAGCAAATTCAGGATACGTGTTTTGCAACTGGTTGCAAATGCTTTCTCTGCACCTTTTTGGAAAGGGGTTCTATGTCTGAAATTGGAATTGGAATTGTGGGGGGCGGTTATATGGGCAAGGCCCATGCCGTTGCGATGTCTTGTGTGGGGGCTGTCTTTAATACAACCCTGCGACCGCGTCTTGAAATGGTTGCGGCAACCAGTGATGCATCGGCACAAAAATATCAACAGGCCTATGGGTTTCAACGATCAACTGGGGATTGGCGCCGCTTGGTCGAAGACCCAAAGGTCGAGGCCGTGGTGATCGCATCGGTTCAATCCACGCACCGCGAAATCGCAGAGGCCGCCTTTGCCTTGGGCAAACCAGTTCTGTGTGAAAAACCCCTTGGCGCATCTATCGCAGATGCCACCGCCATGACCGAAGCGGCCGAACGCAGCGGCGTGGTGAATATGGTGGGATTTAACTATATCCGCACCCCGGCCAGCCAATATGCGCGTCAACTGATCCGCGATGGCGTGATCGGCGATTTGGTTTGGTTTCGTGGTGAACATACAGAAGATTTTCTGGCCGATCCTAATTTACCCGCCAACTGGCGTACGTCGGATCGGGCAAATGGTACAATGGGGGATTTGGCGCCCCATATGATCAATGGCGCCTTGGCCTTGGTGGGGGATATCGCATCGATTTCAGCCGAAATAGGGACGGTACATACCGCGCGCCCAGGCGGCACAGTCACAAATGATGATCAGGCCCAAATGATGTGCAAATTTGCAAATGGATGTTCCGGGCATCTGTTTTTCAGTCGCGTCGCCCATGGGCGTAAGATGGGGTATATCTATGAAATTACCGGCACCAAAGGCGCCATTCGGTTTGATCAAGAGGATCAAAACGCCCTGTGGCTGTATGAGGCCGATTGCGAGGAGGCCCAGCAGGGGTTCACCAAAATTCTAACAGGGCCTGCGCATCCAGATTACCTGCCATTTTGCCAAGGGCCGGGCCATGGCACCGGGTATCAAGATCAAATCATAATCGAGGCGAAAGATTTTCTGGAAGCCATCGAAAGCGGCACATCAAAATGGCCGTCGTTTCGGGATGGTCTTGCCGTTTCCAAGGTTGTAGAGGCGGCATTCAAATCACATGAGGCGGGCCAGTGGGTCACGGTTTAAGCGAAAAGGGACACTGACATGTCAAAGCTGAATTGGGGAATGATCGGGGGCGGTGAAGGCAGCCAAATTGGACCGGCACACCGTTTGGGTGCGGGGTTGGATTCGCATTTTGATTTTGTGGCTGGCGCATTGGATCACCGCCCGGAACAGGGCAAAGCCTATGCCCAATCCCTTGGGATTGCGGCCGACCGGGCCTATGGGGATTGGCGCGAAATGTTGGCGGGTGAGCAAAATCGCGACGATCGCTTGGATCTTGTGACCGTGGCAACACCGAATTCGACCCATTTTGAAATCACCAAATCGTTTTTGGAAGCCGGATTTCACGTCATGTGTGAAAAGCCCATGACCATGACCGTCGAAGAGGGGGAGGAGATTGTCAAAATCTCGAACGCGACGGGCAAGTTGTGTGCTGTGAACTATGGATATTCTGGATATTCATTGGTGCGCCATATGAAGGAAATGGTGGCCCGTGGCGATCTTGGGGCGGTTCGTGTGGTTGTGGCGGAATTTTCGCACGGTCATCATGCGGATGCCGCAGATGCAGAAAACCCTCGGATTCGTTGGCGGTATGATCCAAATCAGGCGGGTGTGTCTTCGCAATTTGCCGATTGTGGTATTCATGCGCTGCACATGGCCAGTTTTGTGACAGGACAAGAGGTGGAAACCCTGTCCGCTGATTTTGCCAGCACCATCGCCAGTCGGGAATTGGAAGATGATGCCATGGTTAACTTTCGCATGGATGGCGGTGTTGTGGGGCGCCTTTGGACGTCATCTGTTGCGGTTGGGCGCATGCATGGCCTGACCATTCAGGTCTTTGGTGAAAAAGGTGGCGTGCGGTGGGCCCAAGAACAACCCAACCAGTTGGTTTGGACGCCGACTGGTGGGCGAAATCAGATTATTGAACGGGGCGAGGCGGGATTAAGCCCCGCCGCCGATCGTGCCACCCGTGTCACCATGGGCCATGCCGAAGGGATGCCATTGGCCTTCGCAAATCTTTATTCAGATCTGGCAGAGGTTATTCGCGCCCAAAAGGAAGGGCGCAGCCCCGATCCAGCAGCGGATCTTTATCCGAAATCTGTTGATGGGCTTCGATCCATGGCGGCCGTGCATGCGGCGGTGGAATCGGCCGAGTTGCAAGGGCAGTGGGTCGATGCCCGCCCGCCCATGTTTCGTTAATCTGAAAGCGGGCGCAGGGTCTTTCGTTCCCGAATTTCGCAGGCAAAGCTGTGGGATTCGGGGGCCGCGTTTGGATCGTTCAAGATATGCATAATCCTGTCGATGGAATGGGAGATGATCCTTTCAATCGGCTGATGAATGGTTGTCAGGCTGATGTTATCCCAGCTGGCCATTTCCATATCATTCAGGCCCAAAAGGCCGATATCTTCAGGCACTTCAAGCCCGGCGTCTTCGATCGCGCTTTTGGCCCCGATGGAAATGACGTCGTCGCCACAAAAATACGCCTCCGCAGGGTTGGACAAAAGCGCGTTCATGGCGCGTCGCCCGGCGGAGAAAGTGTAATCATCGGCAAAACTGTGTGTCATGGACAATCCGGGTGTTTCCGCCACCGCCGCTGTGAAACCCTTTAGGCGGTCTTGGGTGGATGTCGCAAATTCAGGCCCGCCCAGAAAGGCAATTTTGGCATATCCGCGTGCCGCGAATGTTTGCGCGGCCATTCGCCCGCATCCTTCGTTATCAATTCCCACCACATCCACATCGGGCGCATCAGAGGCCCGGCCAAAAGAGTTCACCACCGGAATTTTCGCATCCCGAATGGCCCGGGCGAATTGCGGTGGCAGGGTCGAGGACGCCACAATCGCCGCATCCACCGAATATTGCCGCAACAGTTTCACGGGTTCTGTCGGGTCGGTTTCTTTGGACATGTTGATCAACAAGGGGCGCATACCGCGATCTTGCAGGCCCAATGTGAACCGATCAAAGACCTCAAGAAAGAGAGGGTTGCGAAAGTTGGTGGCGATCAAGCCAATCAGCTTGGTCCGCCCGGTGGTCAAGCTTGAGGCCAAAGCGTTGGGTTGATAACCCAAGGATTGCGCCGCCGCTTCCACTTTTTTGCGGGTTTTTGCGGAAACGGACGCCCCTTCGGTGAAGGTACGCGAAACCGCAGATCGCGAAACCCCCGCCATTTCGGCAACATCTTTTAACGTTATGGCCATAAAGTGCCTATCTAAGAAACTTCTGGGGATGCTAGGGCGTTTTGCAACGCGTTGCAAATTTTATGACCGGGGAAAATACGCATCCTTGTTTCCGTATCCCTTGTGGGGTTTGGGTTGGCAATTCGGCGCTGGTTTATCAATTTATTCGAAACAGGTTGTTTCCACATGGGCATAAGTCTGGCAAAAAGGAAAACACAGGCAACACATGATCCGTGGCATCTGTGAAAATGGTTCGGTCAAAAGGAAATCTGCGACCCAATGGTTAATTTTTTGCATCAAACGATCGAAGGGTGGTCCTCTGATAATCTGACTTTGATTGCGGCCCTTCAATCCCCGCAGGGGGCTCATTTATTTCATGGTTTGGCCTCGGATTTCAGCGACCTTGAATTTGGCGTCAGCGATGAAGCCTTACAAACCCTGAATTTTTCAGGAGCGTTTGAACATATCATTTCAGGCGCAGATGGGGCGGTTTTGACCGCAAATCTTGGCGGGCAGGCGATTTCGATCCCGCTGCAGCCTGCGCAAACCGATCTGTTTGAAGACAAAAACTGCCTGTTGGGTATTCGCAACCACGAAACTGCGCAAAACGTTGCGGACTGGTTGGCGTTTCATGCCCGCCATCAAGGGGCGCAGGCCGCCTTGATCTTGGATCGGGCAAATGATCGTGGATTTTACAAACGATTGAAAAAAGCGGCGCAAGACTGTGGGCTGGACACGGTTGTCGTTCTCAATATGACGGCGGCCCTTGGGCAAGTTGATCTGCCCGATGAAGGGCATCCATTTTGCTGTCCCACCGCGCCGGGCAAAGATCGGATGGAAATTCCAAAACCCGATCCGCAACGTTCCCCATTGGGTGTTCAAAGCGTGTTTGAAATCATGCGCATCGCGTTTTTGAACACTGCGAGATCTGTTTTGTCGTTGGATGTCAGTGATCTGTTGCCCGAAACATCCGGACGTGTGTTTGATTTGGCCCAGACCAGCGATATCGGTGTGGTGCCGTTGCACGGGGAATTGGTGTTTCCGTGGCGGGTGCGTTCTGGGCAAGAATGCACATTTGCCGATCACATCTATGGGCAATTTGACAGCGGACAAAGGGCCCGACGTTGGTGTGTGGCCCCAGCCAAAACCCGAGATTGTTTTTGGCGGTATGTGCGCATTGCCGGCCCTGACACACGGGATATGCCGCATCTTCCGTTTTTTCGCTTTATGGGCTTGCGCCATCCGGGGCAGACCGTGTCCAAAATTGTTCCCAAATCAAGTTTGGCACCGCATCCAGAGGTGCGCAGTTTGATGCAAAGTGAAAGTGATCATAAACCGGTTGAAATGCCCAAGAAAAAGCTGCCGAAATTTGATCAGGGGCAAAACAAAACCGCCATTGTTACCACGATGAAAAACGAAGGTCCGTTCATTCTGGAATGGATCGCCTATCACCGTGTGATCGGGGTGGAAGGTTTCTTGGTATATACCAACGATTGTAACGATGGCACCGATACCTTTTTGGAATTGCTACAAGACAAGGGCATTGTCCAACATCGCGACAACCCGTTCAAGGGAACCGATCTGAAACCCCAACACGCCGCCCTGCAGGCCGCAGAAAGCGAAGATACAATTACCCAAGCGGATTGGGTGATATGTATGGATGTTGACGAATACATAAACATCAAAGTGGGCGATGGCCATTTGGATGATCTGTATAAGGCGATAGGGGATGCGAATATGATTTCGTGCACCTGGCGTTTGTTTGGAAATGCGGATGTGCATGAATTCGACGATGATCCAATCATTGGGCAATTTGATCGATGCGCCGAAGAATTTACCCGCAAACCGCATCAGGCATGGGGGTTTAAAACCCTGTTTCGCAATGTGGGCATTTTCAAAAAGCTGGGGGTGCACCGTCCCAAAGGTTTGAACCCGCAACTGTGGGAACAGATCAATTGGGTGAATGGATCTGGCAAGGCGATGCCCCCCACCGATTACCGCAATGCATGGCGGTCAACGGCGGATACATACGGATATGATCTGGTCTCTTTGAACCATTATGCGGTGCGATCTGCCGAAAGTTTTCTGGTGAAGCGTGATCGGGGTCGGGTGAACCACGTCGATCGGGATCAAGGCTTGGCCTATTGGTTTCGGATGAACAACAACTCGGTTGAGGAAACAACCATCCAACGCATGATCCCAGCCGTTCGTGCAGAAATGGATCGTTTGTTGTCTGATCCAGATATCGCCAAGGCCCACGCCGGATGCGTCGACGCGCACCGCCAAAAAATAGAAGAGCTGAAAGCAACCGAACGTTTTTCCAAGTTTTACGATGACTTGTGCAGTGACCGATTGCAGCGCATGTCACGGATGCATCAGTATTTTGGCGCCAAAGTCTTTCTTGGTGGGCCAGAGGTCGTACCAGACGAGGTTGTTTTCCAAGATCACGACGATGATTTCTTTTTCACCGTGGATGATGTGGAAACAACCCACTGAAACCCAATGCAGGCTTTCTTTGACGTGATGCACCCGCGCCGTTAAAGGGGGCGCATGTTGTGGCCAGACCTTTTGGAAATCACGTTGCGATCTTTGCTGATCTCGCTTGGGGCGACAGTAATCGCCTCGGCGATTGCGATGCCATTTGGGGCGTGGTTGGCGTTATCGCGGTTTCGCAATCGGCGTTGGGTTATTGCGATTTTGAACGCGTTGATGGGGATACCCCCCGTGGCCGTGGGCTTGATCGTTTATCTTTCGTTGTCGCGCAGTGGGCCTTTTGGCGTGTTGGGATTGTTGTTCACACCCACCGCGATGGTGATTGCGCAAGTGATCATTATAACCCCTTTGATTGCATCCCTGACGCATCAGATTTGTCGTGAACTTTGGTTTGAATATCATGATTTGCTTATCTCGCTTAAGACGGGCAAGTGGCACCGGGCCCGCATTTTGTTGCGGGATGCACGGCGCGGATTGATCACAGCGGCTTTGGCCGGGTTTGGCCGCGCCATAGGCGAGGTGGGCGCAGTGATGATCGTTGGCGGCAATATTGATCACGCAACACGTGTGTTGACCACCGCCATTTCGTTGGAAACCTCGAAAGGTAATTTGTGGTTTGCGGTATCGCTGGGGGGCATCTTGATTGTTCTGTCCGTGATCGTCAGCCTGACGGTGCATGGCTTGGGCAAAACGGAACGGGGTGGGCGATGGTAACTGCGCAGGCAATCCAAGTCCGCCGCAAGGGTAGAACCCTGATCGGGCACTTTGATTTGGCGTTTGATACGGCGGGCATTACCGCCATCGTGGGTCGCAATGGATCCGGAAAATCCACGTTCCTGCGCACCTTGCATGGGTTGGAGAAATTGCAATCCGGGTCTATTGCATTTGAAAACGAAGCTTTGGCGGATGGGCAAGCGTTTGTGTTTCAAACACCTGCGTTTTTGCGCCGATCTGTTCGTCAGAATCTGGACCTGCCGTTTCAAGTGAAAGGTCAAACACCCCAATACGATCAAATCGCCGATGATATGCAGATCACACCATTTCTGGATATGCCGGCACATCAGCTGTCCATGGGGGAACAACAGCGGGTGTCGCTGACGCGGGCCTTGATGATGAACCCAAAGCTTTTGTTGTTGGATGAACCCACCGCCAGTTTGGATGGTACATCAACGCACTTGATCGAAACCGCCATCCAAGATGCCGTTGAACACGGCGTTGCCGTTATTTTGGCCAGTCATTCCATGGGGCAGGTCAGGCGATTGTCTGATCGCGTGATCTATTTCGAACATGGCGTGGCCCATGGCCCATTTGACACCAGCGCATTTTTTGCCCAAACGCCGCAAGTTGCCAAAGATTGGATGGAGGAAGGCCGATGATCCGCGTGATCTGGCAATGTTTGTTTATAATGCTGGCGGCAACAGTGCAGGCCGATACCTTGCGCATGGCGGTGACCACCAGTTTCGAAAACTCTGGCCTGTCGGATGTTTTGCTACCTGAAATCGAAAAAGACACTGGCCACCAAATTCAATTGATCGTCGTTGGCACCGGGCAGGCCCTGAAACTGGGGCAGGCTGGGGATGTTGATGCCGTTTTGGTGCATTCCAAAGCCGCTGAAATCGCCTTTGTTGAGGCTGGATATGGGCCGTACCGGCGTGAAATTATGTACAATGATTTTGTGATCGTGGGGCCAGTGTCCGATCCGGCTGGTCTGGGCAAAATCACCACAGCGGTTGATGCCTTGCACGCCATTGCCGCCGGGGGCCATCTTTTTGCCAGCCGGGGGGATGACAGCGGCACCCATAAGGCGGAATTGGCCCTTTGGGAAAAGACGAAAATGGGCCATGGGGGGCGATGGTATCGCGAAACCGGGTCGGGGATGGGCACCACGTTGAACGTGGCTGTGGCCATCGGCGCTTATGTTTTGACGGACCGGGCCAGTTGGATCAACTTTGGAAATACGGGCGATTTTCAGATCCTGTTCGAAGGGGATCCGATGTTGTTTAACCAATATGCATTTCTGCCCGTCTCAGATCGCCGCCATCCCCACGTGAACGCCCGCGCCGTGCAAGAGGTGGAAACTTGGCTGGTCAGCGCCAAGGGACAGGCATTGATCGGGCAATATCAGTTGGATGGGCAAAATCTGTTCTTTCCAAATGCCGAACCGCGCCCATAAGACAATCTTTAGGCAACCCTGAAAATGAAAAGCGCCCCCAAAGATTGAGGGCGCTGTTGGCGTGGGAAGGGGGCCTTAGGTGTCTGACACAAAGTCGCTGAGCAATTTTTCGGTTTTGGCCTGTTCAATTTGGTTGATGCGATCCGTTGATGCCTTTTGATCGAAGCGATATTTGACAAAGTTTACAAGGCTGACGGTCAACATCAAAATCCCGATGCCCCAATATCCTTTGGTCGACAATGGCACATCCGTGGACATGTAAAGGGATAAGCCCAGCATGACATAGGCGATAACAACGCCAGCCAAGTTAAACATCATAATCAGTACGTTGTCGTTTTGAGATTGCGAAAACATTTGAATTTCCTTTCTAAGGTTTGGTTAGTTCTTCAGACGTGACAGCACGTCAGATGCGGTGGACTTTGTTGCAGCCCCCAGTCCGGCTTCGGCCATCCGATCGGCCAGACCTTCGCCGGTCAGACCTGCGTTGATATCATCCATGATCTGACCCATTTCGAACGGATCATCTTCGCCCATGACCTGATTGATCAGGTCTTGTGCCTCTTGCGCGGCAGAGTGGGGCGCGCCTGACATACGCGATTGCACCTGTGCCTCGCGGCGCATGGCGGTGGCGGCCATTGCCCCTTGCTTTAATTCCACCACCTTGCGATGGCCAATTTGCACTGTGGTTTGCAGACGCGTGATTTTTTCCTCTAATCGGATCAATGTTTTGTCGCGCAGGGCGGCTTCGTTTTCCATCAAAGCGATGGCCTGCGCGCCTTCTTGGGCAAGGTTTTCTTTGCCTGCATCCAGGGCCGCAACGGTGCGGGTTTCCATATCTTTGATTTGGTCGCGCAGTTTACTTTGAATACGAGTTTCCGTCTTTTCACGTTGGATCAACGCGGCAAGGGTGGTTTTGGCTGCGTTTAATTGCGCCTCGGTCTCACGAATTTTCTGATCGATAAGCTCGATGGCAAAAACATCGCGCAGGTTGTTTTCTGCGCGCGCCGCAGATCCAGCCATCAAAGTGCGAAGGGTCGAAAGCATTGTTTATCTCCATATGAACGTTGTTCACGAATGGATATAAACAGATTCGCTCGGCATTCAAGAAAAAAATGAACAATGTTCACATTTTTTTATGAAAGACGTTTGAGAACCAGCTTGATCATCATCTCAAGATTTTCAGGGGGCACGCCAGAAATTCGGTTTTCCAAACCCAAGGTGACAATGCCATGCACCGCTGAAAACAATCCACGCGCCATCAGCTCCACCTCTTTGGGGGGCAGATCGGGATAAAGACGCGCGACAGGTGTGGCGATATAGCTGAACAATTGCTTCAGCTCGTCCAAGTACCATTCTGGTACATTCATGTCATCGCTTAGGCGCAAATCAAACAAGGTGCGCCATGCCTTAGGATTTTCACGCGCAAACGTAAGATAGGCGAGGGCAAGTCGGGTTAATGCCTCAACCGGGGGCAGATTTGGATCATTTCCTTTTTCCCCGACATCGCGCCCCAATTTGGCAAATGTCCGGCTGTTCACCTCCATCACCAAATCATTAAGATCCCCAAACACATTATAAATCGCCCCAATGGCGCAACCCGCCTCAGCCGCCAAAGGGCGGGCCTTGATCCTGTCCATGCCGTCTTCTGCGATCCAAGTTTCGGCGATATCAATCAGCTTGTTGCGCAGATCGGCGCGGCGGGCTTCGGTCTTTTTGGCCATGGGTTTCCTTTTCATCCCTTACCACTGGCTATCTTTTGAACAGCTTTCATGCAAGGGTGACAGCCTTCACATAAGGGCTGTGAACATTTTCTCATAGAGAAAATACGCAAAATCCTGTTTCAGGATTTTATCCATTTTTCGTTTCGAAAAATGATCATTCCGTCACTGGCGGTGATCCCCCGATAAAGAAGTTCCCATCCGCATAATTGCACGGCTCTTCCTGCATTTGCAGGTGCAGACCATCGCCCGTAAAGGGCCGTGATCTTGCCAGCACTTCGTCAAAATCAATGCCCAAACCCGGCGCCGTGGGGGCAGGGATGAAGCCATTTTCAACGGTGATCGACTCTTTGATCAGCGCGCGATGATAGGGCGTGTCGATCGTTTCCGCGATCAGGATATTCGGGATAGACACGGCCAGATGCACATTGGCGGCCCATTCCACGGGGCCTGCATAAAG
>JAHDCF010000009.1 GCA_020630015.1 Planktomarina sp.
TTGCCAGCATCGCCGTATAACAAATCGTTGTCGGCTTGACCAAGTACAGTATCGTCGTCGGCGCCACCGTAGACTGTGTCGTCATCCGCGCCGCCTGAAACAAGGTCGTTGTTTAAGCCGCCGTAGATCAGATCGTTACCGTTGCCATCACGGATCGTATCTTCACCACTGTCACCATAGGTTGTGTCGTTGCCGACATTAGGCGCGATGGAGTCGCTACCTGTACCACCATAAGTGAGATCGTCGCCTTGACCTGCGTCGATTGTATCATCGCCGCCTGCACCCAAGATGATGTCATCGTCACCGTCAGCACCATCAATGATGTCACCGTTTTGGTCATTGTCTTGCAACGCATCATCGTAACCAGGACCCATCAACTCAGCAGTGTCTTCACCGTGAACAGTGCCATCGGGAATAGACTCTACACCACCGATGATCGATTCAATCTCGGTAAAGCTGACCGTGGCACCGCTACCAAAGGTTACTGTTCCGGATTCAGATGGTTGACCACCGGCATAAGTGATTGTGGCATCACCAGACACTGCTGTAAGATCCAGAACGTCCGTTTCAGGTCCTCCGTTCGGGTTAGAACCACTTCCATCAATTGAACCTTGGGCTTCAGACAACAAGGTAATCGTGTCATCGCCAGAACCACCTTCAGCAGTGAATTCAGTTGCAAACACATTGATCGCATCGTTGCCTTCACCGCCATATGCTTCGTGGTTTGTGCCACCAACCGGGAACCCAGTTAGGTTCATCAAGTCATCGCCAGATTCACCGTAAAGGGTGTCACTATCGTAGGTTCCGACCATGCTGTCGTCACCTTGGCCACCGTACAATAGGTCGTTATCTTGACCGCCATTCAGGACATCATTGCCAGTATTGCCCAGCAATGTATCGTCTTCGTTGCCACCCCAAAGCGTGTCATTTCCGACCTGACCATCGAGTGAATCGTTGCCTTCCCCGCCGTACAACAGGTCGTCATCCTCTTGCCCCAGCAGCGTATCGTTGTCGATGCCACCGTAGAGTGTGTCGTTATCGGCACCACCAGAAATCAGGTCATCATTTTGACCACCATACAATACGTCTTGGCCTGCAGCATCACGAATGGTGTCGTTTCCTGCATCGCCAAAAGTTGTATCATTTCCGACATTTGGCGTTAAGGAGTCGTTGCCTTCACCACCGTAGGTAAGGTCATCGCCAAGACCGGAATCAATCGTGTCGTTGCCACCTGCTCCCAAGATGATGTCATCCAGCCCATCAGGACCGTCAATAATGTCACCGTTCTGGTCATTGTCTTGCAGCGCGTCGTCATACCCCGGACCCATCGCTTCCGCAGTGTCTTCACCGTGAACTGTGCCATCGGGCGAGTTTCCACCAATCACGTTTTCGATTTCAGAAAACTTCAACGTAGCTCCGTTTTGGAACGTGACCGTACCTGCTTCTGCATCAGCAGGATTGTAGGTTACAACTGCATCTGGGAACGCGCTCAGGTCCAAGATATCGATATCATCGTTGGCGCCGTTATTGTTCAACTCGCCACCCACGACGATGTCATTCGAGGCATGATCAACAACGATTGTATCGTTGCCAAATCCGGCGAACACAGAGTCATCGCCGCTTTCGACATGGATCAGATCATCACCACTGTCACCGACCATCATGTCTTTGCCAGCGCCACCAAACAAGCTGTCATCGCCCATAGAACCGTCGACAACATCGTCACCGTCTTCACCGTACATGGTATCAGTGCCGGCACCGCCAAATACGGTGTCGTTCCCCACGCCACCATAGTTCAGGTCGTTGCCATCTTCGCCGAAGGAAGTGTCATCACCTGCACCACCGAACAGCGTATCGCCAGCCGCACCACCAAACAAATTGTCTTGGTCATTCCCACCATAAATCAGGTCGCTCGCATCGCCGCCTGACAAAGTGTCATCGCCAGCTTCACCATAAATGGTGTCTTGCGAATTGGTTAGGCCGGTATCATAGACAGAGTCCGCCCCGGTTCCCGCATAGACTATGTCGTTTTGGAACCCACCATCGATCGTGTCATTGCCTGTACCACCGAAAATCGTGTCATAGAATGTTCCACCATCAACGAAGTCATTTCCGCTTCCAGCCTCGATACTGTCGTCGTTTACGCCACCATAGATGCTGTCGTCACCGGCGGCACCATTGATCGTGTCGTTTCCGTTTCCACCATAGGCTTGGTCGTTTTCACCACCAGAGTTGATCCAATCATTACCAATGCCGCCATATGCGGTGTCTTCATCAGCACCCTGAATGATCCGGTCATCACCTGAGCCACCGTAAGTCAGCTGTTCACCATCTTCGATGCCCCATCCAAGGCTGTCGTTGCCTTGACCGCCGTAAAGGGTTTCGTTCCCCATACCTTCGATTGCGCCGGATGCCGCGGTTGAGGCGAGGTTAACTGAATCGTCGCCAGAACCACCAAAGATGAGGTCGTTACCGTGTGCTACGATCGTATCGCCGCCACCGTTGCCCAAGATCGTATCATTGGGTGAATCTGATGCACCGCCAATGATGTCACCGTTACCGTCAGTTGCTTGTAGAGCATCGTTATAGTTGTACCCCATAACTTCCGCGGTGTCTTCACCATGAACGGTCCCGTCCGGTGTGGTTGGTGGTGTCCATCCAATGATAGTTTCTATGTTGTCGAACGTGAATGAACCGTTTGCGCCGCCATAAACTGTACCAGCCTCAGGATCATTTGCGTCAAAAATGACTGTTTCAACATCAGCAGAAATGCCCGACAGATCCAAAACATCAACATCACCATCTGCGACGGAATCGTCAGGCCCGTCTTCGCCGGCATCAATCGTCGTTTGCTGGAATACCGCAGGATCATCAAAGAAGAATGTGTCGTTTCCTGTCCCACCAAACACGTTGTTGGGATCGTTGTTATCCAACCCGATGCTGTCATCGCCTGAGTCGCCGTGAACCTCGCCACCCCCGGAATAGATGTAATCATTCCCGGTTCCGCCAAACACCGTATCGTTTGTCGAACTGGAAAGTGTATCATCACCACTGTCACCGTGGACTAGATCGTCCCCAGAACCGCCAAAGATGGAGTCGTCGCCCGATCCACCGTAAACGGTGTCATTTCCTGCATCAGCATGGATCGTATCACCGCCGCCTGCTCCCAAAATGATATCGTCTTTATCAGTGATAATATCACCATTTTGATCTGTTGGCAGATTTGAGTCATCATAACCGAGGGTCATAACTTCACCAGAATCTTCACCATGAACGGTCCCATCAGGGCCGCCCAAATCAACTCCAACCAGCGTTTCGATCTCCGCAAATGTCAGCGTTTCACCGGTTGTATAGATTACGGATCCATCTTCTTTGTCATCTCCTGGCAAACCGCCGCCAGCATAAACGACTTCTTGGATACTTCCCGCAACCGCGGTCAGATCAAGAACATCGTTATCGATCATGTCATTTGAAGAAGAAGGGTCAACGCCCCCAAAAATCACTGCGTTGCTGGTTCCATTTACGATAATTGTGTCATCGCCAACCACTGCTGGCGCTTTGGCGTCTGCGATAACCGTATCATCGCCAGAAATATGGAATACTTGGTCACCACCACCATCAGTCATGTAGTCGGCACCTGCGCCACCGAAGAAGTATTCTTCCGGATCCCCGTCAAACGCAGTTCCGCTGTCACCAACACTCATCGTGTCGTCACCAGCGCCACCGTACATCGTGGCATCGCCACCAGAATTACCTGTTACGCGAAGGGTGTCGCTTCCATCTCCACCGTAAAAGACTTCATCAATACCTGTGCCACGGATTGAGTCATCATCATCGCCACCATAGACGGTATCGCCATAACCAGCGTAAACTGAATCATTGCCAGCTTCGCCAAAAATTACGTCATCCCCGTTCAAACCTGATCCCGCGGTGATCCGATCATCACCGTTGCCTGCAAGAACGGTGTCATCGTCAAGACCATCATCGGGTCCCATGATGTCGCCGTTGGCATTATTGACACTATCGTCATACCCAATGCCGATGACATCATCACCAGACGAACCGTGAACTGTGTTGTCAGGTGTTGTAGTTGCAGTTGTTTTAATGTGCTCAATTTCAGCGAAAACGATTTTTCCGCCTGCGCCACCTGCGAGTTCAATTGTACCATTTTCTTGGTCATCTGCTGGATTTCCAGCACCCGCGTAGGTAATTTTATAAGCAGATGGGTCCAAATTACTTAGATCGATGCAATCGATCGCACTATCACCAGAATACCCTCCGCCACCGAAGATGGTGTCGTCGCCGTCTTTGCCAGTTGAAATTACAACGGTGTCATTGCCTTCACCGCCGTAGATCATATCACTGCCTAGAAAACCGCTGAGCGAGTCGTCGCCGCTTTCGCCCCAAAGGATGTCATTCCCGACACCGCCATCAATTGTATCAGCACCACCGCCACCAGAGAGTTGATCGTCGCCAGTTCCCCCGTACATATCGTCGGGTTGAACGCTTCCAGTCAGTGTGTCGTTACCAGTTGTTCCATTGTATGTCGGCATTACTCAACTCTTCCATTCGTTAATTTTCGGCAGCCAGACTTGTGGCTTTGTCAGATGGCGAGATGATGTAAATTTTGAGGCAACCCCAGAAATTAACCTTTTGTTAACACTTTCAGGCAGATTCTCGCTCAAAGACACACACCTAAGGTTGTTTTGAGCGGATTTTCGTACCTTTAGAGGATTCTATCCCAGATTTCTCTGAAGTCTTCCGCGAATCGCTCAGTGATTTTTTCAATTCCGTTAAACAGAATTCTGTGATCGAAATGTCTGAGAGTAGCATCCAATGTCATATTGGCAGTTCCGGTTGCAACAACCCCTGCCGAAGGCGCCAAAATATACTTTTGATGCATTCTTCGGTTGGTCGCTTTAACAACTATGGGCAATTGTTCTTCACGTGATTTTCGGGCCAACTCGTTTGCGAAACCCGCCCCAATCTTTTGATCCAACAATACTTTTATCCGACACCCACGACGCGCGGCTTGAAGTAAGGCGTTAAATTCCGGCACCCTGGGTGACATCGCGTACATCGCGACGCAGATTTCATCGCCATCCGGAACCAACCTAATCGCCTCTAGTGCCAGTGTATTAAGAGTAAGCGGGGCCGGCTTTCGCTTTCCATTCGGCCTTAACAGGTTAATTTTTTCCACATTGTTCGGAAACCCAAACCCCCTTTGAGGCCTTTCCTGAAATAAGCCTTTTCCTGAAAAAGCCTTATGAATAGGACCTTCACTTAAGATACCAGGTTGTTTTTCGGTATTTTTCTTTGCCTCAAATCCAAGAAGCGTTGCAAGGGTTTCTGGGTCTTTTAGGTTTCCATCTTTTCTCACAATCTCACGCGCTTTTTTCGCCAGTTTCAATGCACCAGCATAAGAAACCGAAAGTTGAGGATCATTCCAAATCGCGGAAAATTCACTTTCAAAGGCTTCAATAAGACCTTTTGTGCGATTGTCCTTCTGTAAAAGCACCGTATTTTCGTATGCTTGGCCACCTCGATTGCTCCAGTTAAAGCTTCCAAACGTCAGGATTTCTGGCTCATCATCCATCACCAAACACATAGTCTTATGGTGCAACATTCCGTGGCTCGCCAAATAATTCCACTCAATGGAACCGCTTTTTGGGTTTTTTCTGTATGGAAAATCGAGCTTCAAATTTACCTTTAGGTTTGGTCTGCCCGCTGTTGCCAAAAATGGAACGACACTTGCGGATTGCTTGGATAATTGCGACCAATCTGCAAGGATCTTCACTTGCAGATTTTCGTGCTGTCTGGCCAATTCATAAAGTGATTTGCAAATCACATCATCGGTAAAGGCAAAGCACATTATCTGAAGCTCTGCCTTGTTCGCGTTCAAAATTTTACTCGAAACAATTTGCAGGGCTTTCAGAATAAGATCTCTGTTGGCATATCTGCCACCAAGACTTGTGAATGCGGTTTCCATTTTTTCTTAAAATCGCAAATTACTTTGCCCAACAAGACCTTTAAAAGACTAACTTAGAGAAAGATCAGATCTTCAAAGGGGATCCAGAATGCGAAATTGGGGATCGTGGGAACCAAAACGCGATAAGCGCACCGCGATTGTTTTTGCCGAAACGACGCAAGAACGGTCTATTTTGCACAATCGTAGTGAAATTCTGGAAAACCGCCTGCGTCAGACGATTCCTTCCTCGCTTACTCAAGACTGCATCAAAGTCCAAAAATTGCACACAGAACTGTTTACCGGTTTGGCCCCATCTTTACCCGATGCGGTTGGTACCTTTCGTGGCACCCCCGGCAGCAGTGTTGAAAATGCCGAACGTGTTGTGAAAGTCAGTGGTCATGTTCCTGGACTACGGGAATATGATCGGTGCCTCTCACCTCATCTTGTATTAAGCGAAATGAATGCATTCGAAAACGCATTGCAAACATTAATTCAGGACCCCTTAACCAGAAATTTTTTGTCGGATTACTGTGAACTATGTCATCGTTTCTTTTATATTCATCCATTTATTGATGGAAATGGTCATGTTTGGCGCGCTGTCACCATCGCACTGGCACGGCAGTTTGATATTGAGGTGCATTCGACGTGGTGCATTGATCCCAAACCATACGGGCCTGATTTCAGTTATGCATTGCAAGTTTTCTTGGATGCTCCACAAATTCTAAACGAATGGTGCCACGATCATATTTTTAAATTTACCTAGATCAGTTCAATGGAAATCCCGACTGGGGAACAGTCGCTTTGCTTGTTCTCTGGGGTGCATGGCACGGGCGGGATATCTTGCTTTTTTCGGGGTATCATCTGTGCGCGCGGCCTCCGTTTCAATGGCATCATCCATTGGGTGACCAAGTTCTGACAGCTTAAATGACATATCCTCAACCGTTTGGGCGATCAAATGTACCACGATGCCTTCTCGTTGCAGATATCCTGTTACCCGCAACAAACGCCCCCCCATAACGGTGCGCCGGAATTTTTCGTACACTTTGGGCCACACAACCACGTTTGATACCCCTGTTTCATCTTCAAGGGTTAGAAAGATCACACCAGAAGCCGTGCCCGGGCGTTGGCGCGTGATAACCAAACCACAAACACAATGACGACCTAAAGGAACGTCTTGCAGATGATCATGGCGTGTCAGTCCGGGCAACGTTGGGCGTAATAGTTCCATTGGGTGGGCACGCAAACTTAATCGTGCCGCCAGATAATCTTCCACGACCTCTTCCCCCAAATGCATTTCAGGCAGATTTACGAGCGGCTCCTGCACCCCTTCTCCGTCAATGGGATCGTTAAAAAGTGGCAATGGTTTTTTATCACGAATGGCTTTCACCCCCCACAGGGCTGCGCGACGTGTTAACCCCATATCGGCGAAACAGTCCGCTTCGGCCAAACGCTGTAGGGTGGATGGGCCAACCCCAGCCCGTAACCAAACAGTTTCAGGATCACGATATCCATTACCCCGGCATGCCATGATCCAACGGGCATCGTCTTCTTTCAGGCCTTTGATTTGGCGCAATCCCAGCCGCAAAGCCAACGCACCATTAGGTCGACGTTCCAACGTGTTGTCCCAATCACTGTGATTGATGCAGATTGGACAGACCTCAACACCATGTTCACGAACATCTCGCACGATTTGGGCCGGAGCATAAAATCCCATTGGTTGTGAATTCAACAATGCGCATCCAAAAACGGCCGGGTGATGGCATTTAAGCCAAGCCGAAACATAAGCCAGCATCGCAAAAGCTGCGGCATGGCTTTCTGGGAATCCATAATCAGCGAACCCTTCGATTTGCGAAAAACACCTGTCTGCAAACTCTGGATCATACCCTTTGTTCAACATACCTTCCACAAAACGGTCGCGGAACACACCAATGGTTCCCATGCGCCGGAACGAAGCAATAGAACGGCGCAACTTATCTGCCTCTTCGGGCGTGAATCCGGCGGCCACCACCGCAATTTGCATTGCTTGTTCTTGGAACAAAGGAACCCCAAGGGTTTTCTCCATCACATCGCGCAATTCCCCAGAGGGATAGGTAACGGTTTCAAGCCCTTGCCGACGTTTGATATATGGCTGCACCATCCCCCCCTGTATGGGCCCGGGGCGTACAATCGCGACTTCTATGACCAAATCATAAAAGGTCTGCGGTCGCATGCGTGGCAAGAAATTCATTTGCGCACGGCTTTCAACTTGAAAGACACCGATCGCATCCGCCTGACACAACATATTATACGTTGCCTTATCTTCTTGCGGAACGGTTTCAATTGAAAGGGATTGTCCCTCATGCTGTTGTAGCAAATCAAAAGATTTCCGAACACATGTTAACATTCCAAGGCTCAAAATATCGACCTTTAGAATGCCAAGTGCATCAATGTCATCCTTATCCCACTCGATAACGGTGCGATCTTCCATGGCAGCGTTTTCAATCGGACACAACTCATCCAGCCGCCCTTTCGTAATCACAAATCCCCCGACATGCTGGGACAAATGTCTTGGAAAACCAATTACTTCTCCAATTAACCTAATTGTTTGCATCAACCTTCGATCTTCAGGGTCCAACCCCAATTCTCTAATGCGGTCAAGGTCGACGCCACCGTTTGACATCCCCCAGATTTGCCCCGTCAAACTTGCCGTCACATCTTGGCTAAGGCCCATGACTTTACCCACTTCGCGGATGGCTGCGCGGCTGCGGAAATGGATCACAGTGGCGCATAAACCGGCCCGGTGGCGGCCATATTTTTCATAGATCCACTGGATCACTTCTTCACGACGCTCGTGTTCAAAATCCACATCAATGTCAGGGGGTTCCCCACGATGTTTC
The DNA here is from genome assembly GCA_020630015.1 of Planktomarina sp. Taxonomy (GTDB): domain Bacteria; phylum Pseudomonadota; class Alphaproteobacteria; order Rhodobacterales; family Rhodobacteraceae; genus Planktomarina. The sequence continues at coordinate 8,845 of JAHDCF010000009.1, forward strand.
GAAACAAATCGTTCAAACACCATGGTAATCATATCAGGGCTGACATCAGTAATGCCCAGCAAATAACACAAGATCGAATTCGCAGCAGACCCCCGCCCTTGGCATAAAATTCCTTGTGATCTTGCATACTGCACAATGTCATAAACCGTCAGGAAATATGCCGGAAACCCCAAATCTTGCACCAATGCCAACTCTTTGGCCATCAAGGTTTTGGCGCGGTCTGTTGGGCCTTTGGGATACCTGCGCGTTAACCCATCTTGCGCCAAACGCTCCAGTCGGGCCTGCGCCCCTTCTGCGCCACCCACGTCATTCGGGTATTCATAAGACAGCTCGCTCAGATCAAAACTACACCGATCCGCAATTTCCAAGCTTCGACGCATTGCCCCGGGATAATCCCGAAAGACACGTCCCATGTCGGCAGGTCCTTTCATGCGTCGTTCCGCATTTGCCAAGGCCTTGGTGCCAATTTTATCAATCGTGATATGTTCACGCATACATGTCAGAACATCAGCCAATTGTCGCCTGCGGGCATGGTGCATCAACACATCCCCAACCGCCACTAAGGGGGCCCCCGTCTTATGCGCAACTCGCGCATGCGCACGAAACCGTGCCTTGTCTTGCCCATCGTACCGGGGGGCAGCTCCTAAAAAAACGTGATTTGGGAAATGCGTTCGCATTTTTTTGACATACCGCACCGCGCTGTCCAATCGCCCTTGCGGCAGGGCGATTAAGATCATACCAGACGCCCCCTGCAACACATCTTGACTTGTCAGATGGCAAAGCCCTTTTTCAGCGCGCCGTTTTCCAAGGGTAAGTAAGCGCGTCAACCGCTGATATGCGGGTCTATCTGTTGGCAAGGCCAACCAATGGGTGTCGCAGTCTTGCAGCACCAATCGACATCCGACGATAAGGCGCGGCACATGCGGGGTTTGCGGCTTTTCCAAAGGTCGATCATCGCCCACCGCCTGACGAGAGCTGCTATCAACCTGTTGGTGTGATCGGATATGTAACTGTCCTTCAGCTGCGCGGCGTAATTCCTTCAAGGCAGACCAAGCCCGCACTACACCAGCCAGAGAATTATGATCGGTTATCGCCACAGAAGATACGCCCAAAGCCGCCGCGCGTGCGACCAATTCTTCTGGATGTGATGCCCCTTTCAAAAAGGTAAAATTGCTTGTGACGCATAATTCGGCATAACCTGTTACATGCATTACGCAAATTCCCCCTGCACAAACCAGCCAGGGTTTTGTGGGGTGAAAAACATCCAAAGTCGGCGCCCTTGGCGCGTATAAATGCGCCAGTAATCACGCACACCAGATTGCCAACCTTCATTATCCAACCACCATTCTGGTGCAATCCGTTCTGGGCCAACGGCCCACCCGGTGGTCAGCTTCATACGCCGCCATTGAAATCGGTTTGGAGGCTGCACCCCAGCACAAGACAACGCCTCTGGCGCGAACAACTTCAAAGGCCGCGGCGGGCCTCCTGCCCATGCACCATCAGGATCAGACCACGCTGCAGGTGATATGATATAACTTCGTTCCGGAATATGGCTTTCAGCCGGCAAATAACGATGAATTTGTTCCAAACCAATGCGTGTACCAAGACGGCTAATCAGATCATCCAGCTTATCATCATCACGCCCTTGAATATGGTTGATTTGGCGCACCGGCAACGGCTCAACCTGCACCGCTTCAAGCCGCAACTGATCAATTCCAAAGCCTGCATCAACTGCGCCTATTCCCCTTTCAAACAATGGTAGGATTCGATCAACATCCCGCATTGGCCGGGCCAAACGTACTTCCACTTGCTGGTGGCCTTGATCAACGCGCCTAAGCGTTAAGTTCAATGTCCGCGCCCCAACTTCATTTGCAATAAGCTTGGAACACAATTGCCCCAAAAGGCGCTGTGTGGCGGCCATAACATCCCCCACCAGCCCGATTGGATCAGGTACGGTCATGCGCACACCGTAATGCGGGGCATCAGCCAATGGCATAATTTGTTCTGGTTGCGCCCCTAACGCCTGATCCAAACGCAAAATCACATCCAAACCAAAACGTCGGGTCAGGGTGGACCGCGGTGTGGCTGCAATGTCAGAAATTGTTCGCAACCCCAAGCGCGACAAGCCAACTGTAATCCCTTCCTCTAAGCGTAAGGCCGCAACAGGCAGGTCAGCGATCCCTGACAGAACATCTTTTTCCCCACGGTCACATCTGCAAATCGTCGATGCCCCATAATGGGCCAACGCCCAGGCCGCCCCACGTGTCGGGGCAAGTCCAATACGCACCCCCAAGCCAGCCCGGTTCAAGCGCATGACGATATCCTCTAACATCACCTCTTCCCCACCAAAGAGATGGGCCGCACCCGTAATATCTAAGATCAAGCCATCGGTCCCATCCACCCCCACCCACGGGCAATACTTCAGCGCCCAACGCCGCAGAACATGAAGAAACTGTGTGGTTGCAACCAAATCAATGGGGCTGCTTTGTAACTTTGGACAAAACGCCCGAGCATCCGCATAAGACATCCCACGGTGCAAACCGTTTTTTTCGGCCGCTTCATTCAAGCAATACAATCGGTTGGCATTACTGATGGTATGGGTCAGCGCGAACGGCGCCTCAATTGGGCACGCCCTCAGAACACGGTCGGTGGCCAACCGTGGGAACCACAACGATAGAACGCGACGATGCAACCCATCGGACATGCCAAACTCCGTATGTTCCCTTTTTGTTCTTTTTAATTTCCCATTTGTGCAGTGTCGAGTCGCTTGCGTGAAAAATCGGCTGGCAGTGCCAGCGTGTCTCAGTGGCGTTGCTACCCAATCCCTCTGATAAAATACCCAAGCCAGTTGCATTCCCGGCTTGTGCGGCCAACTGCAACCGCCGGCCAGCGGTTAAGCCAAACGGTTTGGCTAATTCGTAAACCACAAGGCGCACGGCCCCTGATCTGAGGGCTTCTTCTGCGACAGCCAACGCATCTGTTTGATCCTTTACGTTCGCGCACAGCATTTGGGATGGGTTGAAAAAATCAGACACAGCCCAAGGATTAAGTGCCTCCGACCTCCATGCTTCTTTAATCCAAAGCACTGAACCACCAATCTTACCCGCGACGGCACAAGCAAAAGTGGCGGCCCCTGCCCCGGTCACTTCATGGGTGCGACCAGGCCGTGGTGGAAAGCATTCAAAAAGTCGATCGGATGTACTCATACTCAATGATAAAACCGAAAGCGGCACATGGGCAAGATGCCAACAGGTGGTTTATCCCTGTACGAAAACCCCGGCGGATTGGCCCGCCAAACGGCCGAATACGGCCCCAGAAGTCAAACCCGATCCACCGGGATACCCGCCCAAAAACACCCCACCAACCATTTCCCCACAGGCAAAAAGACCAGGGATCTGATGTCCATCTTGATCCAGAACCTCCGCACCCGCGGATACTTTCACCCCGCCATAGGTGAAAGTGATCCCACCAGTGACGGGGAACGCTCTAAACGGTGGCGTGTCAAGCGCCTGCGCCCAGTTCGTTTTCTTCAAACCTGCAGTACACCCGGACCTGCCATCTTTGATGGTCGGATCAAAAGGTGTGCCATCATCAACAGAGGCATTAAATTCAATCAATGTGTATAAAGCAGATGGTCCATCAAGACCTTCACATTTGGCGACCAAATCTTCCAAACAATCAGCTTCCTCAAACGCGGCATCAAAGAAACGATATTCCCCATACAAAAGATCAAAAACCTTACTGTCAAAAAACTGCCATGCCCGATGATTGGGTTGTTGCAAAACAGCCTGCCCAAATTGGGCATAGGTATAATTTCTGAAATCGATACCCTCGTCCACGAAACGTTCACCGCGTTCGTTCAACATCACCCCCAGAAAGTAACTGATTTTGCGATAATTTTTTCGATCGCCGTGAGGAATTTCCAGATTTCCAAAATCCTTCATAAAATAATCCATGGGTGTGGCATGGCAGCCTTCAAATCGACCATATTTTTGCGCACCAGCCGCCCAAGCAGCGCGCAAACCATCACCCGTATTATGTGGCGTTCCGCGCACCTTTGCCACATCCCATTCCGAGCCGATCAATTCACTACGCATCTCAGCGTTGCTTTCAAATCCACCACAGGCAAGGATCACAGATTTTGACAAAAGCTGACTGCCATCTTCCAGAACCACACCTGCGATATTCCCTTCCTTCATCAAAAGATCTGAAAATGTTGTTTCATATTGGATTTGCCCCCCCATTTTATTGAAAGCGGACAATTCCATTTCAAACAAACCTACACCTTCGTTTTCTGCGGCCAAAGTTAACCCACCCCAAAAAACGATTTTACCTTCCTTTTCAAAGCTCTGGCGTGACCAAATTGGATCGAACGTAACACCGTGTTTGGCCAGCCACTTAAGAGTGTCATAGCTGTTGTTCACCAAGATATCTTGTTCGGGCGTAAGGGAAGCCCCCAGATTGAATCCCAAAAGATCCTCACGGAACTTGGATGCAGGATATTGTCCAAAATCAGAGCGGGACAAACGAGGATCTGATGCATCCGCCAAAAGTGGCAGCAAATCTTCATGGTCGTCATAGGCAAAACGCATCGCACCAGCCGTGTATTTTGTATTCCCTCCGGCCATCTCTGATGTGGCCTTTTCGATCATCAATACTCGCATCCCTGCTTCGCACGCAGCAATTCCAGCACATAAAGCGGCATTGCCTGACCCAACAACGATAACATCCCAAACCTGATCCATTTCTTTACTCACCTTGCCCTTTTGTATCCAAGCGTATACAATATAAACAGCCAACAGCAAGGTGCAAAATGCCATCAAACCCATCAGCGTATGACCAAGTATTAAGCGCCATCGCGTCTGGAGAATTGCCCCCGGGATACCGTTTGCGTGAAACAGAATTGGCGGAACTATTTGGAGTGAGCCGTACCCCGATAAGAGAGGCCATTCGAAAACTGGAATCTGAAGGTGTGGTGCAACACAAACCGCGCGTCGGTGCCGTTGTGCGCAGCTTGGGCCAACAAGAAATTGTTGAACTTTACGAAATGCGTATCGTGCTTGAAACAACCGCCACACAAATGGCGTCCAAGCACGCGTCGGAAGCTGAAATCCGAACTCTGATCCAAATCAATCAGGACATTGCATCACATGGGGATGATGCAAAGATGGTCGCTAATCTAAATCGCAGATTTCATGCATGTATAATGCGCGCCGGTAGGAACCGGTTCTTAGAGGCCAGCTACAACGCTTTGTCCAATACGCTTCATCTTTTGGGCAAAACCACTTTGGAAAGCGCAGACAGGATTACAGAGGTGGTGGAGCAACATGCCACCATCATCAACGCATTAACTGCGAGAGATGCCGAAGCTGCAAAGGTGGCGATGAAAACCCATATGGAAGCTTCTTTGGATCATCGCCTCAAATCTTTACAAAACGATGCGTAGTCATATCACAACGCACGGTGTTGGGCTGACCGGTGCGTTGCTTTTTTTGATGTTGAACCTCCCACTTCCTTGGTTATTTGGGCCACTTTCTGGATGCCTGTTCGCGGCCCTTCTGGGTGCGCGCTTAAAGACCGTCAAAGTTCTGAGTGATGGGATGCGCACCATTCTGGGGGTTGCCGCAGGATCCGCGGTAAGTTGGGGCTTCATAACTGCCCTCCCCGGTTTGTGGAGCACACTTATCTTGATCCCCATGACAGTCGTCATCATCGGTTTTGTTGGCGTTTGGTATTTTCAAAACCTTTGTGGGTATGACTATCCCACGGCATACTACGCGTCGATGCCGGGTGGCCTTCAAGACATGCTGGCCTTCGGCGAAGAGGCTGGCGGCAACGTTCGGGCAATGTCGTTGATACATGCGACACGTGTATTGGTTATTATTGTTCTTCTACCCATTATTTTGACTTCAATCTGGGACGCCAACCTAGACCGGCCACCGGGGCAAGCAATCGCAGCATTCGACCCCATGCAGCTGTTCATCTTGGGAATATGCGCAATTGTTGGTTGGAAAATTGCCGCCGCTTTGGGGATGTTCGGTGCAACGATCCTTGGGCCGCTTTTATTTGCTGCTGGCGCAAGTCTTGTCGGCGTTCTGGAAAGCCGCCCCCCCGCAGAAGCAATTTGGGTGTCGCAATATTTTATCGCCCTGGGAATTGGTGTGAAATACGTCGGAATCACACGGCAAGAAATCCGTCATGATATCGTTGCTGGGTTCGGGTTCAGTTTGATCCTTTTGACCCTGACGATCGTTGTCGTCGGGGGGGTGATCTTGCTTAAACTTGCACCGCCGATGGATGCTTTGCTTTCGCTTGCACCGGGTGGTCAAGCCGAATTGGTTGTTTTAGCTTTGATCGTTGGCGCCGACGTTGGGTTTGTTGTTGCCCATCATCTTTTTCGGATTTTCATCATCATTTTAGGCGCGCCGGTTTTGGCGCGTTTCATGACGACAAAACCTCTGGATTAATCATATGGATTGGCTTTCCTTCGCGAAAAGCAACCACCTGATCGAAGATATCTGAAAACTGCAACTCAAATTCATCTTCAGTTACGAAACCAATGTGAGGTGTACAGATAACATTAGGATGATTGATCAAGGGATCATTTTGCCAAGTGATCGGCTCAACATCAAAAACATCCAAAGCCGCTTGGCCCGGCCGACCAAAATTGAGAGCCTGCAACAAAGCCTGAGGTTCAATTAGACCAGCACGGGACGTGTTCACAAACAAAGCGTCCTGGCCCATTTGTGCAAAATCATCCGCTGTGATGATCCCACGTGTCTCGGGTTTTAATCGAACATGGACGGAGACAACATCTGGGATCGCAAAAAAATCAGCACGGCTTGGCGCAATCTTCTTTCCATCAGCTGCGGCACGTGCCCGTCCCTCTTTTGATCCCCACCATAACACCTGCATGCCAAATGACTGAGCATATTTTTCAACGGCCTGTGCGATGCGTCCATAACCATAAAGTCCTAGGGTACGCCCTTGAAGTGTTTTGCCAACTCCCATCTGCCACCGACCGGCTTGCAGGTTTGCCATCTGTTGTGGGATTTGGCGCATCGCTGCCAAAATTAACGCCCATGTATGTTCTGCCGCGGCGAAAGAAGGCGTTCCCTTATGCATATTGGAACACAACAAAATACCGTTTTCGGTACAAGAGTGCACATCGACGTGGGGATAAACGCTGCGCTGCGAAATCAGCTTCAAATTGGGCAAACGATCCAAAACCTGTGCGGGCATAGCTGTGCGTTCCCGAAACAACACCACAGCGTCAAATGGCAACAAGCGTTTTACCAGTTGATCCGGATCAGGGGTATGGTCAGTAAAAACTGTAACATCGATGCCTTCGAGTTTTGCAAAACAAGGCAGTCTATGAAGGGTGTTGAACCAATCATCCAAAATGGCCAGTTTCACTGACCCGCCCACACGTCTTTTGGCACAAATACATGGCCCTGCGCGATTTTGCGGCAAGTGCGGACCAGTCCGGCCGATTTATGTTTGAACTCACCCTTCGAGATTTCAAAATCCACCAAAACATCCATAGACCCCATTGGATGCTCCAAAGTAACAGTCGCAGGTCCCTGATCAGGTCGATCGACCAGGCCATCCGCAACTGTTCCAGGTGTTAAAGCGCAAGAGGCAAGGCACTGACTGCCCGTGACAGCCATGGTTGGATGGGTCGTCCATGGCATGAAATATCGGGTTGCGATCGTGCCTCCATTGCGCGCTTCGGCAAGCAACCCAAACTTTGGGGTGACGGACTGACTGACATCGCCCAATCCCATTGCTTGTCCGGCCTGTCGGCGGATGCTTTCCATTTGTTTGAAAAAGCCTTTGTTTTCATCAAGCTCTTCGCGACTTTCATGACCGGTAAGACCAAAATCAACTGCACGTGCGATAACCATCGGCATGGCCACATCCATGCATGTGACAGAAATCCCATCAAATTGGTCTTGGATATTTCCAGTTGGCAACAACGCGCCGGTTGAAGAACCAGCCACTTTCATAAAGTTCAACATGACTGGTGCCGCGGAACCTGGAACCCCGTCTATGGCAATATCCCCTTCATACGAGACCACCCCATTTGGCGTTTTCACAACGGCCTCCACCTCTGCTCCGGTATTCACGGCCTTGATACGCACCTTGGTTTCCGGATCTGTTGACGGCATCAATCCCATTTCCAGAGCCGCTGACGCAACCCCAGACAGGATGTTCCCACAGGTGGGTTTGAAATCCACCAGACCGTTTTCCACACCGACCTGTGCGAAGAAATAATCAATATCGATGTCGGGTTCATCGGAGGCCGAAAGCATGGCAACTTTCGTGGTAACCGCATTTCCGCCTCCGATACCGTTGATATTCAAAGGATGCCCTGATCCAACCACCGAGACCAAAACTTGGGCCAGTTGATCCAAGTCTTGCGGCACATCTGCGCGATTAAAATACGGGCCGCGCGACGTGCCGCCTCGCATTAGGATATATGGAATACTGGTCTGGCTCATGTGAATGGCCAAGGAAGCGTGACATAAGACTGCAACAATCCGGGTGGGAAATCACGCCCCAAAATGGCAGCCATCCCCAACATAAAGGCGATACCCACGGCCGCATACAACACAGTATGAACCCACCCTAATCCAGCTCGCATCCGCAAGAATGAAACCAAGAAAACAGCCAAAGCAAGGATGAAACCAACCAACGAAGTCAGACCCAAAAGGAATGCGAACCAGGCCAATGTTGGCCAAAGACCAAAAGCATTATCTTTTGCGTCGGCACTTCTTTCACCATCCGCAAACAATGTGTGCGTTTCTGGTTTCAGCATCATTTGCACCAGTAAAATCAACGCTCCAACCAATGAGACCGAGGCAACGAACATCGGGAATACTCGATCAGTTGCGGCATAATCTGGGATCGAAGCAGCGTCCCAAAGCGCATAACAAATGAAGGCAATCACAACCAACAAAAACGTCAAAGGCGCGCGTTTACCGCCCGATGGTATGTCACCTTCCGCCATGATGTTTTTGGCTTGGCGCAAGCCAATGACGACAGACAGCAACGTGAGAACAATCAAAACAATAACAATAGGTGACAAGATATAGGCCATGCCTGCTTCGAAGCTTTCTTTGAAACGGATGCCCGCGATTTGATTGGCATTGTTTGAATAGTTTTCAACCGGTGTTGATAACACAAAACCAATCAGGAACGCAGGCCGCGACCAATCGAACCGGCGCAAGAATATCCCAATGAATCCGATGGCAAAAAGGGCAACCAGATCCATCAAATTCTGGCCACTTTGGAAAGCGGCAAAGGCAATGATCATAAAGATGAACGGCGCAAGCAAGGCAAACCGCACGTTGGTAAGCCGCGCAATTCCACCTGACAGCGCAATGCATAAAATGGTTCCAACCACATTCGCCAACGCCAACAACCAAACGATGGAATAGGTGAAATCTAGATTGTTTTCCAACAAGGATGGCCCAACATCGATGCCATTTCCCAACAAGGCCAATGCGCCAATGAAGACCGCCATCGAACCTGATCCGGGGATGCCGAAAAGCAATGTTGGAACCAGCCCACCACCCTCTTTCGCATTGTTAGAGCTTTCAGGCCCAATCACACCGCGAACGTCACCCTTTCCAAAGTTTTCTTTGTCTTTGGCTGTCTGAATGGTGTGACCGTATGAAATCCAATCAACGACGGATCCCCCCAGTCCTGGTATCACACCAACAATAACGCCAATGATGGAACAACGGGCCGATAACCATTTGTTTGCCCACCAATCCCTGATGCCTTCAAACCAACCGCCACCAATTGATTGCCGGTCGCTGATGGCTTTGTCTTTGCGCAACAGGGCGACGATTTCTGGGATCGCAAAAATGCCAAGACCAACGATCACCAACTTCAACCCATCGGTTAAATACGGGTAGTCATAGCTCGACATGCGAAGTTCACCATTAAATGGCCCTTCACCGATTGTTCCCACCAATAGACCCAAACCAGCCGCCACGACGCCTTTGATCGCAATTCGACCAGCCAAAATACCAACCATGGAAAGTCCAAAGATCGAAACCATCAACAATTCTGGGGATTTGAACAACAACACGACAGGCCGTGCGACAAGAATGAACAAGGTCAAGAAAGCCGCGCCAACCAGCCCGCCGAACAAAGAAGATGCAAATGCCGCAGATAATGCCCGCGCGGCCTTACCCTTTTTGGCCATGGGAAATCCGTCAAGAACAGTTGCCTGAGATGCAGAAGACCCCGGAATTCCCATAAGCACCGACGCAAAAGTATCAGAGGTTGGAACAACCGCAATCATGCCAATCATTAGTGCCAAGCCCAAGACTGGATCCATGCCGAACATAAACGGCAAAAGAAGAGACAATCCAGCAATCCCACCCAAACCGGGGAACACCCCGATTGTAAGCCCCATGCAAACGCCAAGCACCAAATACCCCAACACCATTGGTTGCAATATCTGTCCCCATGCCGATGACAATGCCGGCAGTGCATCCGCAAAGATTTCCATGAAACCCCCTAAAAGTCAGCTTAAGAAAACGCCCCCGAAAAGACAGGGGCGCTTGAAAAGTTGACTTATTATTTCAGCTCAACGCCGAACTCATCTTTCAGCCAGCCCACCACAAAATCTTTCGCGTCGGCATCAACTGAAATCGCTGTCCCCAAGGCTGCTTTCGCATCTGCACCTGTGTACATTGGGTATTTACCCAAACGTTTCGCAGAAATTTCGGCGAAATCATGACGCGCTGCTATTTTCGCGAAGGCATTTGAAAATGTCTCTACGATCTCTGGGTCTGTGCCGGCAGGCAAGAACGCGATTTTTTGCGATGGGAACCCAGCCACGAAAAATGCTTTCCAAGCATCCCATTCAGCACCAGATGTTTCGCAACCATCTGTTGCTTCGCACACTTCCTTGAACGTTGGCATATCTGGGAATGTAGGGTCGCGCACGATGTCACCATTTTCGTCGATGCTTCCCCAAGTCATCATTGGAACAGCTTTGCCCGCTTCGACCATCGCGGAAGATCCTTTCAGATATCCCGAAGAGGTTTGGTAATCGATGGTTGCTTCACCGCTTTCAAACATCTTACGGCCGTCTCCACGTCCTTTGATGCCAAGTACGTGTTCAACATTCATACCCAGCATTTTCCACGCCAACGCTGGGATCAAATCCAAACGTGTGGCGCCTTGGTTTCCGTAGATAAAGGTCATATCTTTGAGGTTGTTGGCAGAACCATCAAACTTGGCTCCGGCTTCCGCGTTCAGATATGCAACACCGCCTGTGCCGGAGGCCATCACCGGCTCCCAATCTTTGTATTCATAACGAACACGCGGATCACCCAGCAAATACGGGAACTGCGTGGACCCAGATGAACCGAACATGACTGTTCCGTCACCGTTTTTTTGCTTTTGGAACCAGTTCGCACCTTTGGTGGAACCGGCACCGGGCATGAACTTCACCACAACAGTCGGATTGCCTGGCAATGCCTCGGACAGCAACGGCGCAAAAAAGTTTGCCCATTTAGCAGACCCACCCGTTTCTGAAAACGGGATTGTCCATTCAATTGTCTTGCCAGACATATCAACATCAGCCTGTGCCGGCAGCGCAAATGCAGCTGCTGCTGCAACGGCCATCGCCGCACGACGTGCAAAAGAATTCAGTTTCATCAATTTCTCCTCCCAGCGCAAATTTTCACGCATTTTTTGAATCTTCTAAGATGCGATTTTACGCCTCTTGATTCTTTCACCCTGCATGTTCAACCTTGCACGAAACTTTCATCGGGTTTGAAATGCGCATTGCGATCGTCGAAGATAATGTTGTTCTGGCAAATGGGATTGCGCACCAATTGCGTGACCAGGGACATGCCGTAAACGTTCTTCACGATGGTCAGGATGCTTTGACATTTCTTACTCAAGACAGTGCAGATCTTGTCATATTAGATATAAACCTGCCCTCTTTGGATGGGATTTCCGTGCTTAGATCGCTTCGCGCATCAGGGGACATGGTTCCCATAATATTGCTCACCGCCCGTGGCGATCTACAAGATCGGGTCAACGGTTTGGATGCGGGTGCAGATGATTACCTCATAAAACCGTTTGAAATGGAGGAGTTAGATGCCCGCATCCGCGCCTTGATACGACGAAAACCAATGTCTGAAGGAGATAGTATTTCCTTTGGCACTCTCGATTTTGATCGGACCGGCCGTCGTTTAAGCGTTGGTGGCACAGAACTTTCCTTACCACGTCGTGAGCTTTCGGTTTTTGAATGCTTGTTTGAACGGCAAAATCAGATCGTTTCAAAAACCCAAATCGCCGATCACCTCTATGGGATCGGGGCTGATATCGAAGAGCGCGTTGTCGAAATATATATCTCAAGACTGAGAAAAAAGCTGTCTCCTCATGGCATAGAAATTAAGACAGCCCGCGGATTGGGCTATCTTATGGGGCTCACAAAATGAGGGTTTGGTCAAACTCGCTTAAGGTTCGCCTCACGATTTTGATATTGGTTCCTCTTTTGTATGTCTCAATCGCTGCGGTTTATGGCCGGTTTGAAACCGCCCGAAATACAGCGGAGGAAATTTTCGATCGGAATTTGTTTATGCTCAGCCTCGCGGTTTCGCGCGATGTGGCTATTTCAGACGGGGATACCCTCTCGGAAACATCAAACCAATTGTTTCGGGAGGCAACGGGAGGTCAGATTTTTTATCACGTTTACGGGCCTGACGGCAGCTTTGTGACCGGTTATTCGTCGCCCCCCATCGGAGCACCATTGCCAAACGAACGGAACAAGTCGCCTCTTCTTTTCAACGGTTCACACCAAGGTCACCCTGTACGTGTTGTTCGTCTCGAAGAACCATCCCTGATCGACGGATTTTCAGGGATTTCTGTCATAACCGTTTGGCAAAGGCTGCAACCACGTCAAAAATTTGCTCAACAACAAGCAATCAGAGCGGCAATCTTGGCCTCATTGTTGGTCTTAACCACAATGGTCGTCGTGATTTTTGGAATTCGTCTGGGTTTAAAACCCCTGGAAGAATTGGAAGATGCAATTCAAAAGCGATCAGCCTCGGATCTCAGCCCAATATCACGCCGGATTCCGATAGAAGCCAAGGGAATTCTTCAACGGTTGAATGATTTGTTTGCACAGCTCACCCAAGCACGCGCATCGCAAGATCGACTAATCTCGAATGCGGCACATCAATTGCGTAATCCGATTGCCGCCGTACACGCAATGGCGCAGGCAACACTAAAAGCTAAGACCCTGAGCGACAGCCAGGATCGCGCGTCTGAATTGGTGACGGAAACGCGTCACGCTATGCGTCTCACGAACCAAATGTTGTCGTTGGAGCGGATGAAAGGAATTACACTTTCCCTTCACAATCAAAAAATTAACTCCTTTGTTCAATCGTTGGCCGAACGCCTGGGCCCAAAAATTTTGCAAAAAGGGATCGATTTCAATCTTTCGATCCCATCAACCCCTTTGATGATTTCCTTCGATCCCACCTTATTGGGGGAAGCAATCAACAATTTGATTGATAACGCCATTCAACACGCTGGAACTGAATTGAGCGAAATCAATTTGACGGTTATCGACGGAAAAGATCGCGTTTGGATCTCAGTTGAAAATGATGGTCTCCCGATCGAAAGTGACACATCCGATATCTTTGACCGTTTCACGCAAGGAACTGAAAGCCGTGGTGCCGGACTTGGATTGGCCATTGTGCAAGAGGTGGCCAATCAACATCATGCCTTGTTGAAGGTTGAAAATAAGCCGCGAACCAAAATTTCGATGGGGTTGCCAATCCCAAGGTAACGTAAGCGGCTTACAGCACTTGGCGCAAAACCTGAAGCAGCCTTTGCGGCAAGTGTAGCCCAAAACCTCAATAAAGTTGCGATCTTGCGCAAAGCTGATTGGGTCAAGTTTTGCGCAAGACGTTGTAACACTTTATTTGGTCACGATCTCTGGCCCCATGACTGCGTTCGGCAATACGGTCGAAATCCACGGTACATAGGTTACCAATATCAAAAAGATGAACATAATTGCCAGAAACGGAAGCGCGGCCCGAACAACACCCATCATGGACATATTCGCAACCCCAGCTGTCACAAAAAGGTTTAACCCAACCGGTGGCGTGATCATCCCAATTTCCATATTCACGACCATGATAATCCCAAGATGAATAGGATCTATTCCCAACTCAATTGCGATGGGGAAAACCAACGGTGCGACAATTACCAAAAGCCCAGATGGTTCCATGAATTGACCACCGATCAGCAATATGACGTTCACGATGATCAAAAACATGACCGGGCCAAACCCATAAGACAGCATGACTTCGGTGATTTTCTGAGGGATTTGTTCATCCGTTATTACGTGCTTTAACAACAGCGCATTGGCGATCACAAACATCAAGGTAATGATCAACTTTCCTGCATCGCGCAAAGTGCCAATGGTATCTTTGTGCCAAATCGCCGTGATCAATGCCTGTGGTCTTTTCAGAATTGATCCCCCATCTTTCAATGGGCCCATGTCACGATAAATAAAGCTTGCCACTAAAAACGCATAGACGGATGCAACTGCCGCGGCCTCTGTTGGGGTAAAGATCGCGCCGGTGACACCGGGAATACCGTAAATGCCGACCATAATGATCATAATCAGCATCAATCCCCAAACCGCATCACGAAAACTATCCCAAACCTCGCCAAATCCTTTGAATTCACCCGCTGGCATATTTTTTATGCGCGCCATGACATAAATCCCAATCATCAGCATCGTTCCCGCCAACAAACCTGGAATAACACCTGCAAGGAACATACGTCCGACCGAAACCTCCACCGCGGCCGCATAAACCACCATCACAATGGAAGGTGGGATAAGGATCCCCAATGTCCCTGCATTCGCGATAACGCCTGCCGCGAATTCTTTGGTGTATCCAACCTGTCGCATTGCGGCAATCACGATGGTACCGATGGCCACAACAGTTGCTGGCGACGACCCTGACAATGCCGCAAATATCATGCACGCCAAAACACCAGCGATCGCAAGACCGCCCCTGAGATGACCAACAAGAGCAATCGAAAATCGAATGATCCTTGCGGCGACGCCACCTGTCGACATGAAACTGGATGCCAAAATGAAAAATGGAATGGCCAGCAGTGTTGAATGCCCTTCAAAGGCTTCGAACAGAGTTTGCGCCACAGACGCCAGAGAGCTGTCTGAAAACAACAACAAAAATATTATGGAAGAAAACCCCAACGAAACCGCGATCGGAACACCGATCAACATCAATCCGATGACCATTAGAAAAAGAAGTGCGATTTCCATCAGTCAACATCCTTGAGCTTTTCAGCCGCTGCCGCGACTTCATCTTCGGCTTCATGGCTCACGATCAACATATCTTGCTCTCCGCGCCACACACGCAACCCAGCTTGCACAAATCGATAAACCAACAACATCATCGAAAGAGGCAAAACCAGGTAGGGAACGACCTTGGGCATTTTCTCATAGGCGTCGCCATCATTAAAAACGCCTTCGAGCCATGTCATGAAAAACGGCACAGGAATGTCTTGAGTTTCGTACCATCCCTGCCCGCGGTATTTTTCGACAAACCCTGCTGGGAACCAGCGTCCCTCCGTTGGTGGCAAATTGGCGTATGGGGCCCAATAATCCCAAGCGCCTTTCAACAACAGCAGTGCGTACGCAAGACAAACGGCCACGACGATCAAACCCAATGTGCGTTTTGATCTCTGGCTGACGCTGTTCACAATTGCATCCACCCCCAAATGAAGGGTCTTTTTCACCGCATAACTGGCACCGAGAAGAACAAGCCATGCAAACAAAAATACGGTCAATTCTAGCGCATAAAAAATGTTTGAATTGAAAACATATCTCGCGACTACATTTGCAAAGGTCATGATTGTCATAACACCCAGCAAAACGGCGATAATGCTTTCTTCGATCTTATCCGTCCAAGTTGTCGATGTATTTGAATTGGTCATGGGGTCCGTCCTTTCTAAAAATGCGGGCACCCGTGGACAGGTGCCCGCAGCTCCGAAAAGACGGATTAGTTTGTCATCATATTGATTTTTTGAGCGGCTTCGATGTTGTCTTGGCCGACATCACCTTCAAACTGCGCCCAAACTGGTTTCATGACGCTGACCCATTCTGCGCGCTGTTCAGCAGTCAAAGTGCGCACAACACCCCCGGCATCAATAATTGCTTGCTTTGCAGCATCATTCACGGCGGTGGATTCTTTGTTGCGGGTTTCTGTCACTTCGCCAACAATCGTTAGGAATTGATCACGCACGTCCGCTGGCAAACCATCCAGCCAATCAACAGAAGTTACCAACAGGTAATCAATGATGCCGTGGTCAGTTTGTGTCACCCCATCTTGAACTTCAAAGAACTTCTTACCAAAGATGTTAGACCAAGTGTTTTCCTGACCGTCCACAACACCCTGCTGAAGGGCGCCATAAACCTCAGAGAACGCCATTTTTTGCGGTGAACCACCAATTGCTTCCATTTGCGCAACCAACACATCAGATGATTGAACGCGGAATTTAAGACCATTGGCATCTGATGGTTTAACAAGCGGCACATTTGCAGACATTTGCTTCATACCGTTGTGCCAATATGCAAGCCCTTGAAGGCCCCGCTTTTGCATGCTGTCCAACATGCCTTGACCGGCTTCGGATGCTTGGAACGCCTCAACTGCGTTAATGTCATTGAACATAAACGGCAGATCGAAGATGCGGAATTGTTTTGTGAACTTTTCAAACTTTGACAGCGATGGTGCAGCCAATTGCACATCACCTTGCAACATGGCTTCCAGAACCTTGTTGTCATTGTACAGGGTTGAGTTCGGGAACACCTCCATGCACATTTTACCGTTCATTTCATCGTTCACGCGCTGTTCCAACAACGTGGCGGCAATCCCTTTAGGGTGCTTGTCTGTGTTGGTGACGTGGCTGAATTTGACAACGATTTCTCCATCGTCACATGCCGCGGCTGCGAATGATGGAACGCTTGCAATTGCCGCAATACAGGCGGCCTTCAACATAGTTTTCATAGTATCCTCCCAATGTCGCAAAGAAATGTGCGACCTAATGGAAGGGTGGATTTTTTTGAGATTTGAGCAAGAAAAAAATACATAATTGTTTTTATGATTTAATTTCAATACGTTAGAATGCCCCCAACGTCTCCAGTTTGATTTTGCCCGAATTTTCGGACAACCAGACTTGCCCTTTCTGCACCGGTATTCTTATGATTTGCCATTCGTGCACCCAAAGGGAAATTAACGATTCTACGCCTTATTTCAGCAGTTTTTGTGCTTGGATGCATTGCTTCGGCGACCTGCTATTGGGTCTATCGCACCACGTTGAGCATCGAAATTTCCGAAATCGAAGCCGCAGGAAAAGCACGCTTAAACGAGGCGACAAACCGCTTAAAACTTCAACTAGGCCGTTACAAAGCGCAGGCCAATTTGATCGCTCGCTCTTCAGGTTTATTCCCGATACCAGAAGGGCCTATTGATGATAGTTTACGAGAAGAGCTTGTCCGTTTCGCCCTCACTTATGGTGTTTCGAAGATCGACCTTTTCGATGCAAATGGGGCGCTTCTCGCGTCATCATCGAGAACAATTGAATACGACAACGCCCTACCCTTGGTTAAAACGGCCTTAAACGGCAGCTTGGGATATCGCCATGCAGTTCGGGATGACAATCGATTTATTCAACTCAGCCGATCTGTGAAAGGGATGGCGCCCGCGGACAGATCCGTTTTGGTCATGACGATCAATCTGTCTGATCTTGAATTTGAATGGCCGATTACGCCGGAACCCGTGATGTTTTTGAACCAAATGGGTGACGTGATTTCTTCAAACCGCCCAGGATTGCTTCTTCAAAACCTTGGATCCTCTGGCGTTCAAGAATCTACTTTGCAAAGATCTGATGCGAAAACCCTAAACCTTCAAACTTGGATATATGCCCCTGCGAATGGAAGCGAGATTGAGGTTATTCGGCTTTCGCAAAATATTCCACAACTGAACTTAACCGGAGAAATATTGTTGGACGTTGAGCCCGCTGTTTCGGTTGCGCGCCTTAGGTTGATGCTCACGCTTGCGGTTCTGACCATGATAAGCTTGATTGCTGCAATCGCTTGGCAACAAAGAAGACGATGGGCATTGGAGGCACGCCATTCCGCAACCTTAGAAGCGCGGGTCCAAAACAGAACGCGGGAACTACACCTTGCCCAAGAAAAACTGGTTGAAGCCTCAAACCTAGCTGCCCTTGGCAGGTTATCTGCAGGCGTAAGTCATGAACTTAATCAGCCTTTGGCGGCAATCTTGAATTTTGCTGAAAACGGGCAAGAGTTTCTTTCTCGTGGTGCCAATGAAAAAGTATCTGGAAACCTTCGTTCAATTGCCGAACAAATTAAGCGGATCACGCGTATTATTGCGAATTTACGCGCCTTTGCACGACAAGAAAGCATGCCAACTGAAAAAGTAGATTTGATCGAAATAGTGAAGTCATCCATCAACGCCACTCAAGCATCCATTCACCAAACCGGCACAACTTTGAAATTAGAATTGCCTGACGAGCCTGTATTTGTTCAAGCTGGTAAAATTCGTTTGGAACAGGTGATCTCAAACCTTATCTCGAACGCATTGGACGCCATGCTTGGCTCTCGGGAAAAAGTGCTTACGGTCATTTTGGATACGGATTTCACATCGTCAAAACTGCGCGTTGCAGATACGGGCACCGGCATCACAAACCCCGAACGTGTTTTTGAACCATTTTACACCACCAAAGACTTGGGATCATCCAAAGGGCTTGGAATGGGATTGGCGTTATCGTTTGGGATTATCAGTCATTTTGGCGGCTCTTTATCATGTCGCAACCTAAGCCAAGGTGCGGAATTCAAAATCATCCTTCCGTTGGAGACGTCATAGTGTGTCAAAAAGTCATCATCATTGAAGATGATACCCCGCTGAGAACCTCGATTGCGCAATCCTTGGAATTGGCAAACTTAGAGCCCATTCCCACGAACGGCTTCACACAGGCCCGACGATCCATCAGATCGAATTTTGCAGGTGTGATCCTTTCCGATATACAGATGCCAGATCATTCAGGGTTCGATGTGCTCGATTTTGCGCGAAACAAAGATCCTGAACTTCCTGTCATCTTGCTTACGGGTCATTCAGATGTGCCAACAGCGATGAAGGCGCTCAAAAGTGGCGCTTATGAATATCTTGAAAAGCCATGTGAACCAACGCGATTGGTGGAAACCCTTAAGCGCGCTTTGGATCACCGAAAATTGGTTTTGGAAAACAGACATATTCGCGCAGAGCTCGAAACCCAATTGCCCTTTGATGGTTCTGCAACATTGCATGAAGCATTGGAGGAAACCGAAAGAAGGCTGATCGAAAAAGCGCTGATCGAAGAAAACGGCAAAGTCATCGAAGCTGCCCAAAGCTTGGGTATCCCGCGCAACACTTTGTATGATCGCATGGCTAAATTCGGTTTAGTCGCGAAAGCATTTCGAAGATAAATCTCATGCAAGAGGTTTGTCTGGCCTAACTTGATGCTGGGTGGGATTTCAAACCCAATATCTCACGCGCCGCTGCGCTGCTGGCAACTGGTCGGTCATATCGTTTGCACAATTCAACGGTTCTTTCCACAAGTGCCGCATTGGAAGGTGCCAAAGTGGTTTTATCCAATTTGATGTTGTCTTCTAATCCCGTGCGGGTGTGACCACCGGCTGCGATGGCCCATTCGTTCACTTCAATCTGATGGGCCCCGACACCGGCTGCGCACCAAGGTGCCGTTTCCCCAAACAAACGGTGAAATGTGCGCACATAAAAATCAAAAACCTCTTTGTCTGCCGGCATTGCATTTTTCACACCCATCACGAATTGTACGTAAGGTGGGCCCTTCAGACGTCCATCCATCACCATTTTCTTTGCCTGAAAAATATGGCTTAAATCAAAGGCTTCTATCTCTGGCTTGATGTCATAACTGATCATTTCACTGGCCAACCAATCAATTAATTCCGGCGCGTTTTCATACACACGCGTTGGAAAATTATTCGATCCAACGGACAATGATGCCATATCGGGACAAAGGGGTAACATGCCGCCCCTCTCCAATCCCGCACCAGATCGCCCACCCGTGGAAAGTTGAATGATCATTCCAGGGCAATGCTTTTCAATACCTTCTTTCAGTTTCGCGAAAAGGCCTGGATCGCTTGTTGGGTTTTCATGTGCATCCCGCACATGACAATGCGCGATGGCTGCGCCCGCTTCAAACGCCGCATGTGTGCTTTCAATTTGCTGGGTAACGGTTACAGGCACAGCGGGATTGTGGGATGTTTTCGGAACTGAACCCGTGATCGCGACGCAAATGATACAAGGTGTTTTCATTTGATGTTCATAGCATCGTTCCGGATCTAATTTCACCAATAAGTAATTAAATTTTCAAATCCAGCCGTGGTTTCCAAAACGGACGGAACAATTCGATTTTGGGGCAGCGGTTCATGACAACCTTTAAACCCGCATCTTCCGCCAATTTGGCTGCGGCATCGTCGTATACACCGATTTGCCCCCACAACACTTTGGCACCCAAGGCAATGGCCTTTTCCGCAATACCGTACAGTTCTTCTTTGGGGCGGAACACATCCACCATATCGATCGGTTTTTCGATCTCTTCCAATGAATGATAAACGCGCAGCCCACGAATTTCATCCAAATTCGGATTGGGGTTCACCGGCAAGATGTCATACCCGATCTCGCTCAACTGGCGCAGCACGCCGTAGCTGAACTTCGTCTTATCGGCGCTGGCCCCCACCATCGCAATGGTTTTTACCGATTTCAAAATACCCGCGATATAGGCCGGGTCATAATCATAGATGTGGTCGATATCTGCTTCAGGCATTGCTGGTATCTTTCGGTGTGGCGATGTCCGCCTTTAATTCATGGGGTTTCAAAGGATCCAAGAAGGGGTTTCGATACAGTTGGTCATGGCTTTCCACGCCGATTTCCAACGTGATGTCAGACGTGGCCCGCGCAACGCACAAAATGACATATCCGTTTTCTATTTGACGATTGTTCAATGCCACTTGGCGACGTTGATCCACGGATCCACTAATCAATTTTGCGGCACACGTGATGCAGCCGCCGTATTTGCAGCCAAAGGGCAGATCCACCCCTTGGTCGCGCAGGCTGTCTAAAAGGGGGCGGTGCGCATCCACCTGAAAGGTGGCGTTGTCGCGGTTGGACAGGGTGACGGTGTAGGTCACAGCCAAATGTCCGACGTGCAATCCCCACCGGGATACCGCGCTTCGTGGCACCGGCTTGGGCCATTGGGTTCCTTGCCAAAATCGACAATGAAATCTGGGTTGATCGACATACCACCGTTCACGGGGTCGCAATCAATTTGCACCATCACACCCCCCTTGGTGCGGATATCAGGGTAGAATTGGTTGTCCCATGTGGAAAACAGGCTGGTCGTCACATAAAGGCGCGTCCCATCCAGCGACAGTTGGAACATCTGCGGTCCACCGGCCACATCAACCCCGTTCACGGTGGGGGCCTTACCCAGCAAACCGCCCATGAACACCTGCCCGGTCAGCACCGGATTGTGGGGATCGGAAATATCGTATTGCCGCATATCCCCGTGCAGCCAATTGTTCAGGTACAGATATTTGTCATCCATCGAAATCAGGATGGCTGACATCACCCCGGGCAAAGGAATCGGCCAATCGGGGTGCATCTCGTTTTCAACGTCGATGATTTTTTCCCACTGCCATGTGTCCCCGTCTTTCCACCAGTGGATCACATTGGTGGACAGGGCCGCGCCGCAAAACCCATGGGTGCTGTCTGGGTTGTGGTGGAACTTCACTTCCAAGGGCAAAAGCCCGTCTTCGCCCAGATAAAAACTTTCCACCGGTTCGCGTTTTTCAAAATCCCAAAAGTGCAGTTCACGCCCGTATTTCAGGTGGCCCACTTCTTCCAGATCGAACCCCGGCATGAACGTGTTTGGCGCGGCCCATTCAGAACTGACCATCACATTGTGGCGTGGCTGATACCAAAAGTCATAGCCGAACTTGATATCCCCCATGGAATTTTCCCAGCGTCCCTGAATTTCAAAATCTTTGTTCAGGTGCAGGTATCCACCCGGGGCGTCGCCTTTGGCATCCCCCAACATCGAAATGATGATTTCAGACCCAAGGCAATGCACCGTGTGGGGGCCGGACAGGTTGGTTTTTGATTTGATTTCCGCCCCGTCAATCACTTTGTGCAGCCGCGGCGCGCGCGGGTCTGTGGCGGTGTCCACGACGTGAATGTTGTTGGACCGCACGCCCGGCAACAGAAGGTATTTGCGCGACATTGACCCGTCATCGAAACACGATGAACAGGCATTCCACCCCATGTGGTGCAATTCGTCCCCAATGCCGGGCATTTCCAAACGGTGGATCACTTGGGAATATGTCGGGCTGTCGGGATCAACGTCCACCGTGGCAAGGTAATCGGGTTTTTGAATGCCTGTGCCGGTGTAAATCGCGATGGTGTAGAGCAGCTTTTCGCGCGGTGCTGCGATGGCATCTTGGGGGCTGGCGTATCCTGGACCGCAACATTCTGACATTTTATTCCCCCGCTTCGCTGGCAATTCTACAATCAAGTTCGGCCTGTCTAAACCCATTTCTTGATCAATTCACCAACAATAAATCCAAAACCCGAAGTCGGCGACTTCGAGCTTTAGTTTAGAGGTTTTTCAAAGTGGAAACTATCCACAGGCGGCGGATACCGTCATTTTGCGGCTTTAGCATTTCTTCGGTGAAGTCAGTTTTGTTCGTTTGCCTTGAAAATTACCCGGCCACGTTGGGCAATGATTTTGGGTTCACCCGTAACAGGATGGAAATACCCCTCAACGCGTTTTCCTTCGGGTGTGTTTCCATACACTTCCCAACAGCCACCATCTTCTTTGACAAAGCGCACAACCCATCCCTGCCCTTCCAATTTTTCAGTCAACGCTTCTTTGCTGATCCATTCGGATTTCAATGTTGTTTCACACTGATACAACCCCGTCGCAGATGCGCAGAATGGCAGCACAAATGCGATTGCAGTAAGGGACGGAAATTTCAAAAAGTGCATGATCAAGCCTCTTGTTTTTTACCGATACGACGGCGAGTGTTGTGAAAAATTCGATATGCTTCGAGACCTGCCAAGGGGACAAAATGAACCAGTGCTGGTCCGAAATTGTTGTGCACAAAAATCCAATGCAACAGGGTTGCAAAAGCGGCGACATACACCGTCCTTTGAAGTGTTTTCCACCTTGCGCCCATTTTGCGGACGGCCCTGTCTGTGGATGTCACTGCCAATGGTATAAAAATCAACATTGCCAACCAGCCGGTCCAAATCCCTAAGGCAAGGAATTCGCCCAAAATCGCCTGCAAACTTCCCATATCAAGGATATATAGCAGCGTGTGAAACAGGGCATAAAAGAACGCCGCCATCCCAAAGTATCGACGTCGCTTCATCATCCATCGCCAAAAGGCTGCGTTTGGAAAAATCATCCGCAAAGGCGTAATAATCATCGTGATAATCAAAAAACGGGCGCTGAATTCACCCGTTGGATGCAACAACGCCTCGGTGACAGGCTGGCCATTTTCACCGGGCGTACCCGCGATCAAGGCCGCAATCATCGGGATTGATGGAATTGCCAACAATCCCCATAAAAAATAACGATGATCAATGATGGGTTTCAACATTTCCGACCTGCCTTTTTATTTACATGACGATTGAACGATCGGGCGGTAAATTTCCGTCGCAATTTTTGAATATTTCGAGCTCAGGGGGTCTGCCCTGTGACATATGCGTAAGAAGACTTGACCAATTGGACGACGACATCCAATTGCGCGGCATCTGTGGGCGTGTAAATCATTACAAATCCAGCCCATTCTTCACGACGTGAAGCCCAAGGATGGGAAATCGCCCACCCTTTGGCGATGGCCTCATGGGCAAGGGCCGGTTCAAGGGATGCGTGCAAACTTCCATTGGGATGCAGATGCGCAAATTCACGACCACCAACGATGGCTTTCGGATGGGCCAATTTCAAATCTGGTTGCAGCTGAAACCCAACCGCCCCAGGCATCGACAATCGCGTTTCACCCAATTGAACACCGGGCAATTGCGCCACGTGTTCCAAAAGGGCATTTGACAATTCAGGAACAGGTTTTGCCCCGATTTGCACATGGGGAATACGCGTGGTGGTTTCGGGGCGATCCCCCGTACGCAAAGGAAGATCCGCCGCAATCACAAATGACGCGGTGAAGGTCAGTATCACAGTCCAGAATGCAGTTGCCGTTCTTGGATAATTCATGCCGAAACTCCTTATTCCGATTGGGCATCATGAAACTTGATGCCAAAAACAGGCACACCAATGCAGGATTGGTGTGCCTTTACGTGGGGCGTTACTTGCCGTGATATGCATTGCTGACGGCAAAGCTGTCTTCGAACCAATGCCAAAGAACCACTTTACCGTCGCGAACCTTCGCACGAAGGGCAAAGGAAAAATCACCAATTTCAGACCCAGATTTCGTCGTGATACCGTTCATTTTTCCAAACACGGCGACCGTATCACCAAAGGCAAATTGATCTTCATTCACCCATTTTGTTGTTTGATAGTTCGCGCCGAAAACACCAAGGAATCCAAGAATGGCTTCTTTACCTTCCCAAGGGCCAATCCAAGGCATGGCGCTGTCGCCTTCGTTATGCCAGACCATATCGTCAGCCATCAAACCGACCATGGTCTCCATATCACCACTTCCCATCGCACCCATAAAGGCCATGACCGTGTCAAAGGTTGCTTGGCTTTCTGCATCCATGCTGGAGGCAGATGCAGGCGTGATCAAAGCGGCACCGGTCGCAGAAGCTGCAGCAGCCGCAAGTAACTTTCTTCTTTGCATGAGATTTCCTTTCAACCGCTAATTGTTATTTACCAGACAGTTGCTGAATGGCCCCTGCCCAATCTTCGATGTGATATGTGCGAACGATTTTGCCATCAGATAATTCATGGATATCTATGGTCATGATATCGAAGCTGCGGCCTTGCCCATCTACACCAAATAGTGGTGCAACTGGTGTGCCTGTTGCGCGGCTGCGAACTGTTACGAAATCACCTGCCACATGCATGTCTTGGACAGCCCATTCCAAATCTGGGATCAACTTCGAAAAACCGCCGACTTGGCCCAAAAAGCCATCGCGCATTTTATTTTTACCTGAATAGTTGCCAATGCTTTCCCAATCATCTGATGTCACATCAGTGAAAGCTGCAGCATGGCTCGCAGATCCGGGATTGCTTAGCAAATCGTAAAAAACCTGCACTGTTTCTTTGCTGCCAGCAAAAACTGAGGAGGCAAAGGAAAACGCTGCAACCGAAGATGCAGCAACGAGTTTCAAAGCGGTGTTCATGAATTTTACTCCGTTATGTTCATTTTGAATGGGCATATCGCCAATCCATTCCGGAGATTTAACCGACACCTGATAAAATCATAAGATGCGTTGAATTAATTTGATTGTTCGTTTATTTCGAATAATCATGATTGATAGATTACGCCAAATGGCCATATTTGCCAAAACCATAGACCATGGTTCTTTTCGCGGCGCAGCGAGAGAACTTAATCTTTCACCATCTGTCATCAGCCATCATATTTCACAACTTGAAGAACATCTTGGTGTTGCGCTTTTATATCGATCCACGCGCAACCTTACCCTGACCCAAGAAGGTGAAAAGCTTTTGGCGGCGACGCGAAAAATGCTTGAGGCCGTGGAAGGTGAACTGACAGATCTGGCGGCATCTGCAGGTGAACCCAGTGGATCGCTTAGGGTGACTTTGCCATCCGTTTTGACACATTCGAACCTATTGCAAAAAATGGCGCATTTCTCGGTTTTGTATCCAAGAATACAAATATCGCTTGATGTATCAGATCAACGAAAAGATCTTATTAATGATGGTTTCGATCTGGCCATCAGGATGGGAGCGAAAGCAAAAAATTCTGCGAACACACGAAAGCTTTTCACTGTCACAAGAAAGCTTGTCGCATCAAAAAGTTACCTAAACCATAATCCCCCGGTCACTGAACCCGAAGATCTGAAAAACCTTTCTTGGATCACCTTATTGCCAGCGCAGAACACACCTCATGTCTTTACCCATTTGGACGGAAGATCTGTAAAGATTTCCCCCAACACGCAAATCTCCACTAACGACGTGCAGTCCTCTTTTCAGCTGGCCAAGCACGGCGCGGGCATAACAATAACGCCTGACTTTCTGGTCGCGCAAAATTTTGAATCTGAAGAAATGTCAATTATCTTGCCTGATTGGAAATTACAGGCCGTCAAAGTGTTTGCGGCTTGGCCGGTGAACGCGCCCAAAGATGGTTTGATACATCTTCTGCTCAATCATCTTGGCAACTAATCAAACGCGACACGCAAAGGGCCGCGTTTGCTTTGGTCACCTATTTGAGGGTCTAATGCTTTGCATACGTACATTCTGTCCCTGACATTATTTCGACCAACGCAGTCAAAACAGCCAGTGATCCCAGGTCAGTATTGTTGTTAGCAATCTCCCAAGGCTTCTAGCGCCCCCACGGAAGATCGGTGGGGCCAATACTGCCCCCATCCCGTTCACTCATGATACACCACCGAATTTAACCCCAGACAAATCAGCCATATCTTTCTTCCAGGTAATCAAATCTGTGTGGTTGAATTTGGACAAATGATCATGGCCGCATGCCCTGGCCATGACGCCCATCAATTCGACGCTGGCCCCGAAGAAACGTGAAAGCTTTTCCGCGCCAACCTGAACATTCAACAATTTCCGTAATTCTGGTTTTTGGGTTGCAACCCCAACCGGGCAATTGTTGGTGTCACACATGCGCGTCGCGATACAGCCAACTGCCTGCATGGCAGAGTTACTGATGGCAATTGCATCGGCACCAAGTGCCATGGCCTTGCAGAAATCCTCTGGCAGCCTCAAACCGCCTGTGATCACCAAGGTTACTTCCCCACCGGTGCGGTTGTCCAAATGCCTGCGGGCACGCGCCAAGGCAGGGATTGTGGGGACAGAGATGTTGTTGCGGAAAATGAGCGGCGCCGCCCCCGTTCCGCCCCCACGGCCGTCCAAAATAATGTAATCTGCGCTTGCTTCTAGGGCGAAATCGATATCATCTTCGATGTGGTTGGCGGACAGTTTGAAACCAATTGGGATGCCACCGGACCTTTCCCGCACTTCATCCGCCAATTTCTTGAAATCTGCAGGCGTGTGAAGATCTGGAAAAGTCGGGGGTGAAATCGCGCTGTTGCCCGGTTCCAATCCACGAACCTCCGCGATTTTTCCTAGCACTTTATCACCCGGAAGATGCCCCCCGGTTCCCGTTTTGGCCCCCTGTCCACCTTTAAAATGAAATGCTTGAACCTTTTCCACCAGTTCTGGTTTCCAACCAAACTTCGCAGAAGCAAGTTCATAAAAATAACGCGAGTTTTCGGCCTGTTCTTCTGGAAGCATGCCCCCTTCGCCAGAACAAATTCCTGTTCCCGCCATTTCTGCCCCGCGTGACAAAGCGGTTTTGGCTTCTTCTGACAACGCGCCGTAGCTCATGTCAGAGACAAACAGCGGAATGTTTAATTTCAATGGTTTAGCTGCGCGCGCGCCGATGATCACATCTGATCCCACCTCGACTTCGTCCATCAAAGGTTTACGTGCCATTTGCGCCGGCAACATTTGGATATCATCCCAATGGGGCAAATCCTTACGTGGCACACCCATGGCCCCCATTTCACCGTGATGCCCAAGCTTTGAAAGGCCTTCCCGCGCCAGCTGATGAATATAGGCAACCGTTGGTTCTTCAGGTGTGGGTGTGGCGACGGGAACATCGCTGGTGGGTTCCGGTGCGGGATCGCCAATGTCGCGGTCCCCGAGGGAAGCGTGAGTGCCGTCGCAGAAGGGTTGGTTGGCGGTGCCTTTGCATTGGCATAGGGCGGCACTTCCATCCTTTTCGGCCTGAAACTTGACCGGAGAAAGGCCCGTTCCCGCATGCGATCCATCACAAAATGGCTGATTTTTAGACCGGCCACATCGGCACCAGAAATAGTCTTTGCCTTTTTCAAGATCGACCATTTTGGGTGCCTTGGCGGCGATGATGGGAACTGCTTTTTCAGTCACGGTTGTAATCTCCAGTCTATGTGCACAGCACTTGGGTTGTTAGGTTTAAATTCCAAGTCATTGTTTTTATTTCCTTTTCAACACCGTTCGATGAATAAATTCGCCCGAACGCCTGATTGAAAATATACGCAAAAAGCGCCAAAAACCGGCCCGAAATTTCGCCCCTTTTGCTGCAAATATTCGATAAATCAGGGCACCCGAATAGATCATTTTTATCAATTTCACTGTTCGGAATAATTGATCAATCACCGACACAAACACCGATTTTACCCATGCAATCAGGCACACCTAAAATCACAGGGATCGCCCCAGCGCACGGTGCATTAAGATTTGCCAATCAAGGGCCGAAATGGGGCGCACAACCCGTACACACCCCGTACACAACTTGTACACAGGCCGGGAATTTCCCCGAAAAACCCAAATCGTTAACAAAACCGCGCAAAGTATTGCGAAAGTGTTAATCCGCCCAGCGCGCTTTCGTTTTGCTTAAGAATGCCTGAATGCCATGGGCGGCTTCTTCGCCTTCCCAAGTATCGGCCAAACGGCGAATGGTATCATCAATAATTTGATCATCGATGCGGGGCCCCAAGGCACGGGCCAAAGCCTTGGCCTCGCCAACCGCCTTTGGGGCGACGGTAAGATAAGGATCAATCTCTGCCGCGATTGCCGCGTCCAATTGATCGGCCGCAACAACATGCGACACGATCCCAAGCCGTAAGGCCGATTGTGCATCAAACACGCGCGACGACATAAAAACCTGTCGGGCATTCGCCTCACCCATGCGGGCAAGGACATAAGGACCAATGGTTGCGGGGATCAATCCAAGGCGGGTTTCGGTAAAACCAAATTTGGTATCATCGGCTGCAAGTGTCACGTCACACACACAGGCCAAACCAACGCCACCGCCAAAGGCCCCGCCATGTACGCGACCAATCAGTGGTGTGGGCATTTCATTTAAGGCTTGGAACATTTCCGCCAATTTGCGGGCCTCGCGCATACGGGTTGGGCGGTCGGCCTCGATCTGGGCTTTCATCCACGTCAAATCCCCACCCGCGCAAAAAACCTTGCCTTCCCCTGACAGAACGATGGCACGGGTTTCGGGGCTGTGGCCCAGACCATTTGCCAATTCGGTCAAATCCGAAATCATTTGGCCTGACAGAGCGTTGCGTGTCTTTGGCGCGTTCAGACGCACATCGGCAACCCCACGCCCATCAACCGTCACATTCAAAGTTTCAAAGTTCATGAGACCCCCTTCAATGTGCGGGCAAAGGCAACACAATCTGATAACCGTTTCATATCAATACCAGTTTGAAAATCTTGTTCATGCAACCGCGCGACCACAGCTTCGGTGGCCACATTCCCCTGCGCACCGGGTGCAAAAGGGCATCCCCCCAATCCGGCGACAGAGCTGTCGAAAACGCGTATCCCCTTGGCCAAGCTGACGTCGATATTATCCAACGCGTGGTGGTGGGTGTCATGAAAATGCCCGGCCAGTTTGGCCACCGGCACTTGATCAGCAACCACAGACAACATCGCATCAATCCGATCTGGGGTTCCGGTTCCGATTGTATCCCCCAAGCTGACTTGATAGCACCCCAAGTCGATCAATCGCGCCGCCACCGTGGCCACCTGCGCGGGATCGGTTGGCCCATCAAAGGGGCAATCCGCGACACACGACACATACCCCCGCACAGGCAATCCGTGCTGAGACGCCATTTCCAACACAGGTGCAAAGCGATCAAAGCTTTCTGCGATGGAACAATTTATGTTCTTTTGGCTGAACCCTTCGGAGGCAGAGGCAAAGATTGCCACCTCATCGACATTCGAGGACATGGCGGCGCGCAGGCCCTGAAGGTTTGGTGTTAATGCCGTATAAGACACCCCCGGTTTCCGGGCGATCTGTTCCATCACTTTGGCCGCATCCGCCATTTGCGGCACCCATTTTGGGCTTACAAAACTTGTCGCCTCTATGAACGCAAAGCCGCAATCCGATAACAGGTTGATCAGCTTTACTTTCTGATCGGTCGCAACAAAGCCCTTTTCGTTTTGCAGCCCATCTCGCGCGGACATTTCAAACAGGGTAACATGATCAGTCATCTTCGGGTTCCATCGCCAAAAGCGTGGTCCCATCCGTGACTTGATCGCCCGCTGCCACCAAAACCTCGGCCACAATGCCGTCCCTTGGCGCGCAAAGCGCATGTTCCATTTTCATGGCTTCCAACACCACCAAGACATCACCTTTGGCAACGCGTTGACCCGCGCTTGTCGAAACAATCCCCACCAGTCCCGGCATGGGCGCGATCAGGGCATCCCCCGTGGTTGCATCCGCCGCACCCGTTTCCAATGGATCAGGCAGGGTAAAGGTAAACGATTGCCCATTTTCAAAAACATGCACCGCCCCGGGTTGCGTTACGATATCCACCATGTGTTGGACATCCCCAACCGCAACCCCAAACCGGGCGTGGGTGATCGGATCAATGGTCAGACCCAGTTCTGTGTCGTTATGGGTGGTTGTGAACTGGCCATTTCCGTGCACGGCGATCATCACCTCATGGGATGTATCGGGCTGTTCTAATCTAACGGATTGAACCGCGGCCCCCCAATGGCGCCAACCGATCAGGGCATCGCGAAAATCATCGGTCTGCCCAGCGCGCAACAGATCCTGCGCCGCCAATGCCGCCAAGGACACCACGTGGTCTGATGGGGGGGATGTTTTCGTCAACCCATCCAAATCACGGGCGATCAGGCCTGTATCGACCTGCCCTTCGGCAAACCCTTCGTGACGGGACAAAGCGTGCAAAAATTCGATATTGGTTTCACAACCCACCACGCGACATTCCGCCAATGCGGCGGTCAATCGGTTCAAGGCCGCATCGCGGGTTGGGCCATGGACGATCACTTTGGCAATCATGGGATCGTACCAAGGGCTGATATCATCCCCTTGGCGCACGCCGCTATCGATCCGCACCCCGCCAAGTTCAAATTCCACACCTGCCGGAAAGGCCAAATGCGCCAAGGTTCCGGTGGCGGGTAAAAACCCTTTGGGCACGTCTTCGGCGTATATGCGCGCCTCAAACGCCCAGCCATCAATGGCCAGATCTTCTTGCGTTATGGGCAAAGGGTCCTCCGCCGCGATGCGCAGTTGAAGTTCCACAAAATCAAGCCCTGTGATCGCCTCGGACACTGGGTGTTCCACTTGAAGCCTTGTGTTCATTTCCATGAACCAAAACCCGTCCACGCGCAGGGGGCCGGATCCATCCACGATAAATTCCACTGTCCCGGCCCCGGTATAACCGATGGCCTTGGCCGCATTCACGGCCGCTTGGCCCATGGCATCCCGCACATCCTGCGGCATGTCTGGTGCAGGCGCTTCTTCAATCACCTTTTGATGGCGACGTTGCAGGGAACAATCCCGTTCGAACACATGAATGGCATTCCCATGGTTGTCGGCAAAAACCTGAATTTCGATGTGGCGTGGCGTGGTGATGTATTTTTCAATTAGACAGATTGGATCCCCAAAACTTGCATCTGCCTCGCGCTGCGCACTTTCTAGGGCGGCGGCGAAATCGGCGGGGGCATCCACTTTGCGCATCCCTTTGCCACCACCGCCGGCCCGCGCTTTGATTAAGACGGGATATCCAATCTTGTCCGCCTGCGCCGCCATGACCTTTGGGTCTTGGTCTTGGCCATGATATCCGGGCACTACTTGCACACCTGCTTTTGTCATCAAGGCTTTGGCGGCATCCTTAAGACCCATGTCATTGATGGCCGATGCAGGTGGCCCAATAAAGATTAAGCCAGCCTTTTCCACGGCTGTGACAAATTCTGGATTTTCAGACAAAAAGCCGTATCCGGGGTGCACGGCTTCGGCCCCGGTTTTTAGGCAAGCGTCAATAATTTTTTGCCCTTGCAGATAACTGTCGGCAACGGCGGCTGGGCCGATGTGCACCGCCTGATCGGCCAATGCCACATGTTTCGCGTTCCGATCCGCATCGGAATAAACCGCCACTGTCTGGATCCCCATCTTTTGGGCGGTGGTGATGATACGGCAAGCGATTTCACCGCGATTGGCGATCAAAATTTTTCGAAACATAGCCCCCCCCCTTACATCCGGAACACGCCAAAACGTGTGTCTTTTATTGGGGCATTCAGTGCCGCGCTCAGGGACAGGGCCAGCACCTGTCGGGATTTTCGAGGGTCAATGATCCCATCATCCCACAACCGGGCCGAGGCATAAAGCGGATGGGCTTGTTCTTCGAATTGATCAATAATGGGTTGTTTGAAATCCGCCTCGTCGGTGGTGGACCATTCCCCCCCTTTGCGTTCGATGGCATCGCGACGCACGGTGGCCAGAACGCCGGCCGCTTGCTCCCCTCCCATTACGGAAATTCGGCTGCCGGGCCATGTCCACAGAAAACGCGGATCAAAGGCACGACCGCACATGCCGTAATTGCCCGCCCCAAAAGATCCCCCCACCAACATCGTTATTTTGGGAACTTGGGTGGTGGCCACGGCGGTGACGAGTTTTGCGCCATCTTTGGCGATCCCACCGTTTTCGTATTTTTGGCCCACCATAAACCCCGTGATGTTTTGCAAAAACACCAAAGGTATGCCGCGTTGTGAACACAGCTGAACAAAATGGGCCCCTTTGAGCGCGGCTTCTGAAAACAGAACGCCATTGTTGGCGATGATCCCCACAGGCATGCCCATCACATGGGCAAAACCACAAACCAATGTGGTGCCGTACCGCGCCTTGAATTCATCAAATCGCGACCCATCCACGATCCGGGCAATGACTTCGCGAATGTCATATGGGGTTTTCAAATCCGCGGGGACAACCCCCAATATTTCGGCAGGGTCAAACAGCGGCTCTTCCACAGGCTGCAAGGCCAATTGCGTGGGCCGCTTGCGGTTCAGATTTGCCACAGCTTGGCGCGCCAAGGCCAAGGCGTGATCATCATTTTCGGCAAGATAATCGGCAACACCCGACAGACGGGTGTGCACATCCCCGCCCCCCAGATCTTCGGTTGAGACCACCTCGCCCGTTGCGGCCTTCACCAAGGGCGGACCGGCCAAAAAAATCGTACCTTGGTTTTTTACAATAATGGTCACTTCGGACATGGCCGGTACATAGGCCCCACCCGCCGTGCAAGACCCCATGACAACAGCAATCTGGGGAATGCCCTTGGCCGACATATTGGCCTGATTAAAAAAGATGCGTCCAAAATGATCACGATCGGGGAAAACTTCGTCCTGATTGGGCAGGTTCGCGCCCCCAGAATCCACCAAATAAACACAAGGCAGATTGTTTTGTTCGGCAATCTCTTGGGCGCGCAGATGCTTTTTCACCGTCATGGGGAAATAGGTCCCACCTTTGACGGTTGCATCATTGCAAATGATCATCACCTCTTGCCCGCAGACTTGGCCAATTCCGGCAACCACCCCCGCACAGGGACTTGCCCCATCATACATGCCGTCGGCGGCGAACAGGCCCACCTCCAAAAATGGGGATCGGGGATCAAGCAGGTTTTCAACACGCTGGCGCGGCGCCATCTTCCCCCGGCTAAGGTGGCGTTCATGGGCCTTTGAACCACCCCCACCCATGGCCCGATCCGAGGCCAGTTTGATCTGATCCATAGCCTTCAAATGTGCCGCTTCGTTGGCCTGAAACGCCTCAGACTTAGGCGAGAGAGAGGAAGATAAAACCGCCATCAGACCATCGCTGCCAACAGTTCCCGCCCCACCAACATGCGGCGCACCTCGGATGTGCCTGCGCCGATTTCCATCAGCTTGGCATCGCGGAAAATGCGGCTGACGGTGGTATCATTCATAAAGCCGGTGCCGCCCATGGCCTGAACCGCCTGATGGGCCACCACCATCGCCTCTTCCGAGGCATAAAGCACGCAAGCGGCCGCATCTTGGCGGGTTACCTCGCCCCTGTCGCATGCTTTGGCCACCTCATACACATAGGCACGGGCAGAATTCATTTTGGTGTACATATCCGCAATTTTGCCCTGCATCAGTTGGAAGCTTCCGACGGGTTGGCCGAATTGATGACGTTCCGCAAGATAGGGCATAATCTCATCCATACAGGCGGCCATGATACCAAGGCCGATGCCCGACAAAACCACCCTTTCGAAATCCAAGCCTGACATCAGAACTTGAACCCCCCTCCCTTCGGCACCCAGAATATTTTCGGCTGGCACCTCAACATCTTTGAAAATCAATTCAACGGTGTTGGATCCGCGCATCCCCAACTTGTCAAAATGATCAGATTGGCTGAACCCTTTCATATCCTTTTCAATGATAAAGGCTGTTATCCCTTTGGAATGGGCGTCTGGATTGGTTTTTGCATAGACGACCAAGGTGTTCGCCTCACCCCCGTTTGTAATCCAAAATTTATGACCATTCAGAACATACCCGTCGCCCTTACGGTCCGCCCGAAGTTTCATACCCACCACATCAGACCCTGCCCCGGTTTCAGACATCGCCAAAGCACCGACCGCCTTGCCCGATATCAAATCAGGAAGATATTTTGCCTTTTGATCTGGTGTGCCATTGCGTTCGATCTGGTTCACACAAAGGTTTGAATGCGCCCCATAGCTGAGCGAGACACTGGCACTGGCCCTTGCGATTTCTTCTGTGGCAACAACATGGGCCAGATATCCCATTCCGGTTCCGCCACCTTCCTCAGGCACGGTGATACCTAACAATCCCATGTCCCCCATTTCTTCCCAAAGGTGGGCGGGAAACAGGTTGTCTTTGTCCAACTGGGCCGCGATGGGCTTTACCCGATCTTGTGCCCAGCGGTGCACCACCTCTTGCAGGGCATTGATATCTTCGCCGTGATCAAAATTCATAGAAGCGTTAAACATATATCCGTCCTTCCCCCTGAAATGGGTTTGGGTTGAAATCAAACAAAGATCAGCCGCGCGATCGGCCTTCAAATCGTTTCAGCATGGCGGAAAAATCTTGCCCCAAACCATCTTCGCCTTCCACAAAAGTGGCATAAAGCGCCTCTGCCAATTGCCCCATTGGGGTGTCTGCATCTGCGCTTTGCGCAGCCATTTGGGACAGGCGCAAATCCTTTAGCATCAGTTCGGCCGCAAAGCCCGGTTTGTAATCATTGTCCGCCGGGCTTTGGGCCCCGACGCCCGGAACGGGGGTATAGGCATTCATGGTCCAGCTGTAACCAGAAGATGTGGACACCACATCGAACATTTTTTGCCGATCAAGGCCCAGTTTATCGGCCAGAACAAATGCCTCGCAGGTGCCGATCATCGTCACACCCAAGATCATATTGTTGCAAATCTTGGCGGATTGACCTGCACCCGCAGGGCCACAATGCACGGCCTTTTGCCCCATGATATCCAACAAAGGTTGCATCACATCAAAGGCCTGCGACGACCCGCCCACCATAAATGTCAAACTTCCGGCCTGCGCGCCCCCGATGCCGCCGGAAACCGGGGCATCCATGCTTAAGACACCGGCGGCTTCACATTGCTGTGCAACAGCCTTTGCCGCATCAACGTCCACGGTGGAACAATCACACAGAACCGTGTCTTTCGACATTTGCGGGATGATTCCATTGGCCACGTCACGCAGGATGGCCCCATTGGGCAACATGGTCACAACAACTTCTGCACCTTCTACCGCCTGTTGGGCGGATACAGCGCGGTTCACACCGTCGATGGCCACATCTGTGACGTCAAACCCTGTAACGTCATGCCCGGCCGCCGCAAGGTTCGCCGCCATTGGCCCACCCATGTTTCCAAGTCCGATAAAGCCGATCTTCATTGTGTTGCCCCGCCCTTCAGGTTTTGAATTTGCGCGCCACGATCAGACGCATAATTTCGTTTGTGCCTTCCAAAATCTCATGCACCCGCACATCGCGCATCAATTTTTCGATGCCATAATCCGCAAGATACCCATATCCACCGTGCAATTGCAGGCATTGGTTTACAATTCTGGAACCCGCTTCGGTCACAAATTTTTTGGCCATGGCGCAATGATGGGTGGCGTCGGGTGCGCCTGTATCCAATTTCCATGCCGCTTGACGCAGCATCACCCGGGCGGCCTGAAGTTCGATTTCAAGGTCGGCAAGACGAAATTGCAGCGCTTGGAATTGATCAATGGTGCGCCCAAAGGCCTTGCGTTCCCCCATATAGGCAACGGTTTTATCAAGGGCTGATTGCGCGGCACCCAAAGAACAGGCCGAGATATTCAACCGCCCCCCATCCAATCCGGACATTGCGTAACTGAACCCTTTACCCTCTTCCCCGACAAGGTTTTCAAACGGCACTTTGCAGCCATCCATTTGCACCTGCCGCGTCGGTTGGGATCGCCAGCCCATTTTGTCTTCTAACCCGCCAAAGGACAGGCCGGGTGATCCATCTTCGACAAACAAGGTGCTGATGCCCTTGGGCCCATCGTCGCCCGTGCGGCACATCACCAGATATGCATCCGAATATCCCCCGCCCGAGATGAAGGCCTTTATGCCCGTAACCTCATATCCTTCGTTTGTACGTACGGCCTTTGATTTTAGGGCAGCCGCATCGGACCCCGATCCCGGTTCCGTCAGGCAATAAGACAAAAACATGTCCATTGCATTGGCCTGGGGTAAAACCCGGCTTTGCAAATCTGCACTGCCATATTTTTCGATCATGGACACGCACATATTGTGGATCGACAACATCGCGGCCACCGATGGGCACGCCATGCTAAGGGCTTCGAACACCAAGGTGCCATCCAAACGCGACAAGCCTGATCCGCCCGCCTGTTCGGAAACGAACAAACATCCAAATCCCAGTTCCGCCAATTGCGGCCAAAGCGATTTTGGGATTTCCCCGTCTTTTTCCCACGCCAAAGCATGGGGGGCGATATGGTCTTCCCCAAAGGCCCGAGCCATTTCAAAAATGGCGGTTTGTTCTTCTGACAGTGCAAAATCCATGGGTTACCTCGGTGTCAGTCTGACGGCCCCGTCCAAGCGCAGAACGCTTCCGTTCAGATAATCATTTTCAACAATATGTAGCGCAAGGGCCGCAAATTCAGCCGGATCGCCAAGACGCGCGGGATTTGGAATGCCAGCGGCAAGGGCGTCTTGGATCTCTTGCGACATGGTGGTGACCATCGGTGTGCCAAAAATGCCCGGTGCGATGGCCATCACACGAATTTTGTCGCGCGCCAAATCACGGGCCATGGGCAAAGTCAGCCCCACAATCCCACCTTTGGAGGCCGCATAGGCCGCTTGCCCAATTTGCCCTTCATAGGCCGCAATGGAGGCCGTGTTGATAATCACGCCCGCACAGGGATCATCCGAACCTGCATCGACCATCCCGGCGGCCGACTGGGATGAGACATTAAAAGACCCCACCAAATTGACGTTGATCACGTTTTGAAAAAGGGCCAGATCATGGGCACCGTCGCGGCCAACGGTTTTGGCCGCAGGCGCAATTCCAGCGCAATTCACGCAGATACGCTCTTGCCCATTTTTCACGCGTATTTGGGCCAAGGCCGCTGCCACACTGGCCGCGTCAGTGACATCCGCGGCGGCAAAAATCGCGCCCATGTCTTGGGCGGCGGCGGCCCCTTTGGTTTCATCGCGATCCAAGATCGCAACTTTGACACCGCGCCCGATCAATGCTTCGGCAACTGCGCGACCAAGGCCCGACGCCCCCCCCGTGACCACAGCTGCGATATGTGACCCAAGC
Source organism: Planktomarina sp. (assembly GCA_020630015.1). Taxonomy (GTDB): domain Bacteria; phylum Pseudomonadota; class Alphaproteobacteria; order Rhodobacterales; family Rhodobacteraceae; genus Planktomarina. The sequence continues at coordinate 46,791 of JAHDCF010000009.1, forward strand.
TGCATTCACACGTCCCTTTCAATGGCGATCGCCGTGGCCTCGCCCCCGCCAATACACACAGCGGCAACCCCCCGGCGCAAGTTTCGTTGTTCCATGGCATTCAGAAGTGTCACCATTATTCGGCTGCCAGAAGCGCCAATGGGATGACCCAAGGCACAGGCCCCACCATTCACATTCACCACATCCCGCGACAAACCCATTTCATGGATAAAGGCCATGGCAACCACGGCGAAGGCTTCGTTCACTTCCCACAAATCGACGTCGTCTTTGGACCAACCGATTTCTTTTAACAACTTTTGCGCCGCGAAAATTGGGGCCGTTGTAAACCAATCGGGATCTTGCGCCACGGTGGCATGCCCGATCACACGTGCCCGCACATTCAACCCGCGTTCCTGCGCGTGATCAGCCGACGCCATAACAACCGCCGCCGCCCCATCCGAAATGGAAGAAGAGTTCGCCGCCGTCACCGTCCCATCAGGTTTAAACGCAGGTTTAAGGTGCGGGATCTTATCGGCCCGTGCATTCGCCGGTTGTTCGTCCGCGGCAACCACCGTTTCGCCTTTGCGTGATGTCACCGTGACGGGTGAAATTTCTGCCTCCAGCTGTCCGGTTTTTTGTGCCGTCAGGGCATTGTTCAAAGATGTGATGGCATATTCATCCTGCGCTGCACGTGTGAACTGATAATGTTCAGCACATTGTTCAGCAAACACCCCCATCAACGTGCCCGGTGCGTAAGCATCTTCAAGCCCGTCCAAGAACATATGATCCTTTAGGGTGACATGGCCCAATCGGGCGCCTGAACGCGTTTTGTCAGACATATATGGCGCGCCAGACATGCTTTCCATGCCGCCGGCAACAATCACATCGGCCCCGCCCGCGCGAATTTGATCAAACGCTTGCATGGCGGTTTTCATCCCCGATCCACACATCTTGTTCACGGTGGTGCATGGAACATCCACGGCCAAACCAGCGGCCAAAGCGGCCTGTCGTGCCGGTGCTTGGCCCAGTCCGGCGGGCAATACACACCCCATGATCACTTCATCGACGTCACCGGGCGCCAGATTTGCATCCTCCAAGGAAGATTGAATGGCGATGGCCCCCAATTGAGGCGTCTTAAGCGTGCTGAACGCACCTTGAAAGCCGCCAATGGGCGTGCGCTTGCCGCCCAAAATCACCACATCTTTCATGATCAGCCCTCCACAGGGCGCAGGTCAGATACAACCACCCCATCGCGCGGTAAGCTGCCGATGGGTACGGCCGTCACGTTGGCCCTTAATTTCAAAATATCAGAGGTGGTATTCATCAACCCCGTCAAATCAGATTGGTCCGTTTCGAATTTTACATCAATCTGATCTGCGTTTTGGGTGCGATGCACCTCTACCCGCGCGCGATCAACACCGGGATGTTTTTGCAAAATTTGCGCCACTTGTTCGGGGCGAATGAACATCCCCTTAACTTTGGTGGCTTGATCCGCACGACCGCGCCACCCAACAATCTTGATCGGGCCATCCGCGGATTTGGGCATGATCGCACTCAGATCGCCCACAGAAAACCGCAACAGCGGATAATCCGGGTTCAAAACGCTCACCAGAACTTCGCCCACCTCACCCGCGGGGACAGGTTCACCGGTGCCGGGTGTTACGATTTCAACGATCACGCCGTCATCCACGACCATCCCGTCGATGTCATTTGCAGTTTCAAATGCAATGAGGCCCACATCGGCCGTGCCATAACATTGACGACACAGTATCCCGCGATCCAAATATGCCTGACGGGTCTTTGCAAACAGAGGTCCCGCACTGACCGCCGCTTTGGTTATGCGGCCCAGATCAAGTCCCAGTTCATCCCCTTTGTCCAAGATTGACATCAGGTAATCTGGTGTTCCGGCATAGGTGGTTGTGCCAATGGCCGCCGCCACCTGGGCTTGTTGTTCGGTTTGCCCCGGACCTGCGGCAAAAACCGTGGCGCCCACAGACCGGGCCGCACTTTCAAACATCGCACCGGCCGGTGTGAAATGATACGAAAACGTATTTTGCACCACATCATCACAGGACAATCCCATCGCCTGTAAGAAACGGCCAAAGCGCCACCAATCGGGGCTTGAACCGCCGGGTTCGTAAATCGGCCCGGGTGATTGAAAGATATGCGATACATTTTGGGTGGCGATCTTCCCAAACGGTGGGGTTTCCGCCTGCACGCGCAACAATTTATCTTTGCGTAAAACAGGCAATCCCGTCAGATCAGACAGATCTTTGAAGTCCGCCGTTTGCGGATGGATCGCCTGCAGCTGGGACAGTTGGTCGGCATGCCTTTGGTCATCGGATTTCATGTGTTTTTCCCCCGCCCCATTAGCTGAGCCACCGTTTGCGGCGACGGTAACTGCGCACATCGCGGAAAGATTTTCTGCCTTCGTCAGAAACACCCAGATAGAATTCTTTCACATCCGGGTTCTCTCTCAATTCTTCGGCGGGACCTTCCATCACAATGCGCCCACTTTCCATGATGTAACCATGATGGGCAAAGCGCAGGGCAACATTGGTGTTTTGTTCTGCCAACAGAAAGGACACCCCTTCCTTTTCATTCAAATTTTTCACGATGCGAAAAATTTCTTCCACCAACTGCGGGGCCAATCCCATGGATGGCTCGTCCAGCAATATGGTTTCCGGGCGCGACATCATTGCCCGCCCAATGGCGCACATTTGCTGTTCTCCGCCTGAGATAAAGCCTGCTTGGCTTTTGCGGCGTTCTTGCAGGCGCGGGAAATATTCGTAAACCAAATCAAGGTCTTGTTTGATATTTGCGGCCCCGTCAGCGCGGGTATAGGCCCCGGTCATCAAGTTTTCTTCGACGGTTAGGTGTTCAAAACAATGGCGACCTTCCATCACCTGAACAACACCACGTTTCACCAATGCCTCGGGCGATAGGCCTTGAATGGCATCCCCGCGATATTCGATTTTGCCTTTGGTGACTTCGCCACGTTCAGAATGCAAAAGGTTTGATATGGCCTTTAACGTGGTGGTTTTGCCCGCCCCGTTGCCACCCAAAAGGGCTGTGATCCCACCTTTCGGGACCGTCAAAGAGACGCCCTTCAACACAAGGATCACATGGTTATAGATCACTTCAATGTTGTTGACCTCTAACAGCTTTTCGGCTGGTTCCGCTGCTGCTTGCGTCATGTGAAAGCTCCGTTTGTGGGTCGTCTTTGAGTATCGAACAGATGTGGGCCCAAGGCCCGATGGGTATGGGCGGCCCTTCCATGAAAGGCCGCCCAATTGCAGGGCTTTAGAGGCAGCCCGGCGTTATGTTGTTTTCAGCGGCAAATGCAGCTGCGTCTTCATCGATCAGCGGCTGTGTCACAGCGTCGTCAGGGGTGATGTAATCGGTCAAAGCAACCCATTTACCTTCGCCTGCATTCCACTGTTGTACGATCCCAAGACCGTTCCCACCGTGATCAGAACAAGAGACCGAGAATGCCGGTCCGACGCCACCCATGCCCAGTTCTTCCATACGGGCATTGGTGATTTCCAAAGATTCCATCCCGTCGCGCAGTTGCGCAGGGGTGATATCAGAAACGCCGTGGATGCTTTGCGCATTCGCAATACCTTCGGCCGCCAACATCGCGGCATACATGCCACGTGTGTACAACACTTTGCCGATGTTGCTGCCATCGCCCGCTGCGTTTCCTGCGTCATGCACGTGCTTTTTGATGTCTGCAAAAACAGGCAGTTCAGCATTGATACGGTTCATGTTCAAAGACTTGTACCCGTTCGCAGCAGCACCCGCCGGCGTCACGTCATGTTCCGCACCAGACCACCAGTTGCCGATGAAGTTCTCCATCGGGAAACCAATGTTGGCGGCTTCTTGTACCGCAACTTGGTTCATCACACCCCAGCCCCACATCAAGACATAGTCAGGACGCGAACGGCGGATTTGCAGCCACTGGGACTTCTGTTCTTGGCCCGGGTGATCCACGGCCAATAGATCCAACTTGAACCCGTGCTGTGCAGACAAGTTTTCAAGGGTACGGATTGGTTCCTTACCATAGGCAGAGTTATGATAAACCAAGGCAATTTTCTTGCCGTCCAATGATCCACCGTTTTCACCCAAAAGATAGTTCACCATCACGGATGCCGCATCCCAATAGTTCGCAGGATAGTTAAACACCCAGTTGAACACTTCGCCTTTGGCGGCCGATGTCCGGCCATAGCCCATGGTGTGCAGCGGGATTTGATCTGCCGTGGCTTTTGGGATCAACTGGTACGTAATCCCCGTGGACAATGGTTGATAAATCAACGCGCCTTCGCCCTTGGTGCTTTCGTAACATTCCACACCTTTTTCGGTGTTATACCCCGTTTCACATTCCACGATGCGCACTGCTTCGCCACCGATGCCGCCGTCACGTGCGTTCAACAGGTTAAAGTAATCCTGATATCCATCAGAAAACGGAGTGCCGCCTGCTGCGTATGGGCCTGTGCGGTATGACAAATCCGGAATTACAAGATCAGCAACAGCAGGTGCCGCCGCCAGTGTAGTTGTCAGGGCCAATGCGGCCAGTTTCTTTAAAGTCATCGGTGTATCCTCCCGTGGTTTTTCCGACAATGTGTTTCGTTAAATGCCAAGCGTTGATCGCTTGATCGTTAGTAAGGGAAAGGCCAAAGCCTTAGTTTTTCTTTCGCCAAGCGCCACAATTGCGCCAGGCCATGGGGTTCTTTGATCAAAAAGAACATGATCAATGCGCCAATGATCACCAATTGGAAATGGCTGACCAAATCTGTGGGGAAACCCAACAAATCAACACCAACCAGTTTCAAGGCCACCGGCAAAATCACCAAAAAGGCCGCTCCGGCAAAACTGCCAAAGATGGACCCCAGCCCCCCAATGATGATCATGAACAAAACCAGAAATGATTTTTGGATGCCAAAGGCCTCACCCACCTCAACGGCACCAAGATAGATCGCAAAGAACATCGCCCCCGACACGCCGATAAAGAAGGACGACACCGCAAAGGCCATCAATTTGGCACGCAGTGGGTTCACCCCAATGATTTCAGCGGCGATATCCATGTCGCGAATGGCCATCCATGTGCGGCCAATGGCACCGCGCGTCAGGTTACGGGCGATTAAGGCGCAAACCGTTAGAAAGACCAGACAAATCAAATATTTGGCCCATGCATCCGCATTCGGGCCCGTCACGGCAACATTGCCCACAAACCGTTCTGGTGCGTTGATTTGGCCCGACGCGGAATAGTTATAAAACCAGGCCACTTTGTTGAACAACCACACGAGAAAGAACTGGGCCGCCAAAGTGGCCACCGCCAAATAGAACCCCTTGATCCGCAAAGACGGCAAACCAAACGCCGCCCCGACAGCGGCTGTCACCCCACCAGAAATGATGATGTGGAAAATGATATTCACGTCTGGAAAGGCCGTCATAAGTTTGTAACAGGCAAAGGCCCCAACAGCCATAAAACCACCGGTTCCAAGGCTGACCTGCCCGCAATATCCCGTCAGGATATTCAAACCAATGGCCGCAATCGAATAGATCAGAAACGGGATAAATACCGCGCTTGCCCAATAATCGTTGATCACGAACGGAATGAACAAATAGGCAACCGCCAAAACAGCCCAATACCGCCAACGATCAAATTTGATCGGGAATGTCTGACTGTCTTCCTGATAGGTGGTCTTGAAATCACCTGCTTCACGATAAAACATGATCACATCCTTGACGTTGAAGTTGGGCCAAATGGCACAGGCCGTTGACAGCTTGTTGGGGGTTAGACGCGTTCAATGATCTTCTCCCCAAACAGGCCTTGTGGGCGGAACACCAAAACGATCAGCGCCAAAACATAGGCGAACCAGTTTTCTGTGGCGCCACCAATCATCGGGCCGAAAGTGTATTCGAATAACTTCTCACCCATCCCAATGATCAGCCCCCCAACGATGGCACCGGGGATCGATGTAAAGCCCCCCAGCATCAGCACCGGAAGCGCCTTCAAAGCGATCAAAGAGAGTGAAAATTGGACGCCCGATTTGGCCCCCCACATAATGCCGGCCACCAAGGCCACAAACCCGGCCAAAGACCACACCAAAATCCAGATAAAGTTTAGTGAAATTCCAACCGATAGCGCCGCTTGGTGATCATCGGCCACCGCGCGCATGGCGCGACCATGTTTGGTATATTGGGAAAAGGCGATCAGCGAGGCCACCAATACAATCGCCACGCCGGTGGCGACGATATCAAGCTTATCAATAAAGAAGCCATAGAAATCATCACCCCCCCAGCCTGCGGTGGCGTCTTCCAACCACCGTGATCCCCCTTGAGGAAGGCCCAAGGCAAGGGTTTTGATGTCAGACCCCCACATCAAATCGCCCACCCCTTCCAGGAAATAGGCCAAACCGATCGTTGCCATAAACAAAATGATCGGCTCCTGCCCCACCAAATGGCGGAACACAAATCGTTGAACCGCCCAGGCAAAGGCGATCATGACAAGCACTGTCATGGCAATGGCCGCCAAGGCCGGAACATGCCAACCAAAATGGTGTATTTTGGTGCCGAACACCGCGTTGATCATATGCGCAAATGGCACCTGACCTTCCATAATCCCCGCCAATGTCAGGGCCGCAAATAACGCCATCACCCCTTGGGCATAGTTAAAAATGCCAGAGGCCTTGAAGATCAAAACGAACCCAAGCGCCACAAGGGAATACATCACCCCGGCCATCAGGCCGTTGGCCAAAACTTCAATCAGATACAGAACATTAGTGGGCATTGCACAATTCCTTAATCATGAGAGACCCCCAAATAGGCATCGATCACTTCTTGATTGTTGCGAATTTCATCGGGTGTTCCGTCGCCGATTTTGCGGCCGTAATCCATCACGACCACGCTGTCGGACAAATCCATCACCACCCCCATATCATGTTCGATCAAGGCGATGGTGGTGCCAAATTCATCGTTCACGTCCAAGATAAAGCGGCTCATGTCCTCTTTTTCTTCGACGTTCATGCCGGCCATCGGTTCATCCAGCAACAAAAGGCTGGGATCAGCGGCAAGCGCGCGGGCCAATTCCACACGTTTTTTCAACCCATAAGGCAAGCGCCCAACGGGTGTTTTGCGAATGGCCTGAATTTGAAGAAAATCGATGACCCGCTCAACGTGTTCGCGATTTTCGGTTTCTTCGCGTTCTGCGGCGCCTTTCCAAATCATCTGTTTCAAAAAGCCAGATTTCATATGGTTCAATCGGCCTGTCATGATGTTATCGAGAACCGACATCCCCTCAAACAAGGCGATGTTTTGGAAGGTGCGCGCGATGCCTTGGCGCGCGACTTGATAAGGCTTCAATTGCGGGCGACGTTCCCCGCGAAAATACACCTCGCCCTCTTGCGGGATGTAGAAGCCGGAAATCACATTCAACATGGATGATTTACCCGCCCCGTTGGGGCCGATTATCGCGCGAATTTCACCTTCGCGTATCCCAAAAGAGATATCTTTGATCGCTTCAACCCCGCCGAAACGAAGGGTAATATTGCGCAAATCCATCAGCACCCCACCAATGGTACGCCCGTCTGCGGTCACGTAAGTGTCTGGTTCAGCGTTCATGCGACCTCCGAACGAGAGAGAATTTCAAGCAGGCTGTGATCATCATTCAGCCGCCAATTTTTCAGAAGAAACCTGCACCACCTTCGCATCCCGCAAAGATAAAGTGGCGGCAATTTTGCCTTTGCGGCCATCTTCATAGGTCACTTCTGTTTCCGTGAAGACAGAAGAAGAACCATCATAAAGGGCCTCAACCAGATCATCGAACTTTTCACCAACAATGGCACGGCGCACCTTGCGGGTGCGGGTCATTTCCCCATCATCGGCGTCCAATTCCTTGTGCAGAACCAAAAACCTGTGGATTTGGCACCCGGCCAGCATTTCATCCTCTGCAATGCTTTCATTCACGGCATCCACATGCCCTTGAATGATTTCAAGAACGCGCGGGTGCTGAGAGATCTCTTGATACGATGAATAGGCAATGTTGTTGCGTTCGGCCCAATTGCCCACCGCCGTTAGATCGATATTGATAAAGGCGCAACATTTGTCGCGCCCTGCGCCAAACACCACGGCCTCAAGGATATTGGGGTAAAACTTCAGTTTGTTTTCGACATATTTGGGCGCAAACAAAGCCCCCGTCGACATCTTCGCCACATCTTTGATGCGGTCGATAATGCGCAAATGGCCAGAGGCCTTGTCGATAAAGCCAGCATCGCCCGTCGCCACCCAGCCTTCAGCATCTTTGGTTGAAGATGTGCTATCAGGATTTTGATAATATTCAACAAAAACGCCGGGCGATCGGTAATGGACTTCCCCATCATCATCAATTTTCAGTTCCACACCCGGACTTGGAACCCCCACGGTATCAGAACGGACTTCCCCATCAGGTTGCTGGGTGATGAACACCGTCGCTTCGGTTTGACCATAAAGCTGTTTCAGGTTGATCCCAAGCGAGCGGTAGAAATCAAATAATTCTGGTCCGATGGCCTCACCCGCGGTGTATCCGATGCGCACACGGCTCATGCCAAGGCGGTTTTTCAAGGGGCCAAAGACCATCAGGTTGCCCATGAAATACTTCAACCGATCAATCGGGCCAACACGCCCACCATCCAAGATCGCAGGCCCCACCTTTTTGGCGTGCCCCATGGCCCAATCAAACATTTTTCGCTTCAGGCGCGATGCATCTTCCATGCGGATCATCACATTGGTCAGATGATTTTCAAACACTGCAGGTGGCGCAAAGAAATAGGTGGGCCCCACTTCTCGCAAGTCTGCGTTCATGGTTGCGGGGCTTTCTGGGCAATTGACGCAAAAGCCTGCCCAATAAGCCTGCCCAATGGAAAAGATGAAATCACCCACCCAAGCCATGGGAAGGTAAGCCAAAATTTCTTCCTGCGCGGTCAGCCCATCAAATTCACAAGACGACTTTGCCGTTTCAATCACGTTGCGATTGGACAAAACCACACCCTTAGGGCGGCCCGTGGTGCCCGATGTATACAACATCACGCAAGTGCCGTCGTAAGTTAAGGCATCCATCCGCGCAGACACATCTGCCGCATTTCCATTTTCCCGACCGCGCTTTTGCACATCCGCAAACGAAGACATATCAGTGTGATCGTATTTGCGAAGCCCCTGCCCATCCACATAGATCGTGTGACGCAACTGGGGGACGCGTTCACGCACATCTGCGATTTTGTCTACTTGTTCTTGATCGCCCACAATGGCGATCTTTGCACCACTGTGTTCAAGGGCATAGGCCACTTCCTCTGCGGCGGCATCTTGATACATGGGCACAGGGATGCAGCCAATCATCTGCGCGGCCACCATTGACCAATAAAGATACGGGCGGTTGCGCCCGACGATGGCGATGTGATCCCCGGCTTGTGCGTCCAAATCCAAAAGCCCCATGGCAAGGGCTTTGATCTCTTGCTCGGCTTCGGCCCATGTCCAACATTGCCAAATGCCAAACTCTTTTTCCCGATACGCCACGCGCGATCCCAGATTGGCAACATTGCGCGCCAAAAGATGCGGCACAGAAATGGGGTGCCCGGCAGGCACAGCAGCGTTCATCAATGAGATCCTCCCAGATCGGGGCCAAGACTCAGGCCCTTTCGTTCAGTCTACATAAATTTTTCGGTTTGGATATTTTTTAAATCTATCAAATTCTTTCAGGGCTGATTTTCCTTTGGAATTGGGGCACGGAAATTTGTACCAAGGGAATATGAAACCCGATCCCCGCCATCTGTATGACGTGACATTGTCTGGCTTGAATTTGATCAAGCAGGCGATTTCAATCCACGATCAAGATTTGCGTTTGATTGTGTCCAATCGCCGGTTTCAAACCATGTTCAGCCTGCCGGACCATTTGGTAAAGACCGGGGCCAAGTTTCGGGATATTCTGATCTATTTGTCCGAAAAGGGTGAATATGGTCCAATCGAGGATATCCCGGCCTTTGTGGACGAAAAGGTTGCGTTGGCCCTGACCTTCAAACCTCATTATTTTGAACGCACGCGCGCCAACGGCACATCAATTTCGGTGGAAGGTAATCCCCTCAGCCAAGGGGGATGGATATCAGTTTATACCGATATCACCGATGCAAAACGCCAAGAGGATTTCTTTAAATCCCACGCAGAAAGTCTTTCCAGTGATCTTGTAAAACATTCAGAGGCCCTAGCCCGCGCAAACAGAGAGCTTGAAGCCACCGTCACCGCCCTTGAAGCGGCAAAACAAGAGCTGAGCGACAGCCGAGAACACCTGGCATTGATCAATGCCATGACACCCGCACACATTGCCCATGTTGATGCAGATGGCGTTTACACCCATTCAAATGGCAAATTGCATACAATCGTGCCAATGCCAGAAACCAATATCGTGGGCCGTCGGTTTCAGGATGTGTTGGGGGATAAGATTTGGGCCCATGTTCAGCCAAGATTTCAGGCGGTATTGCGGGGGGAAACATCCACCTCGGAATTCAATGATGAAAATTCAGGCCGTGATATTCGATTGGCGATGATCCCTGATGTGGCTGATGATGGGTCTGTCCAAGGCAGTTACATTCTTTCCACCGATATCACCGACGAAGTCTCAGCACGAACCGCCCTGACCCACGCACGGCGTAAGGAACTGGCTACCCAATTGACCAGTGGAATGGCCCATGATTTCGCAAATCTTCTGACCATTATTTTGGGCCAACAAGATCAATTGGAAAGTGTCGGAGCGGATAATCCCAAGGTTGCGGGTGTCAGCGCCACCATAAAAGCCGCGGCCAAACGTGGGGGTGAATTGGTCGAAAGCCTCAGCCGTTTGGAAAGCAAACGCACCTTAGAACCCATCAGCGTTGATTTCGCCTCTTTCCTGGAAAACGTGCAACAACTGACACGCGCAGCCGTTCCGGCATCCACGCGATTGGAACTGACCTCTGATATTGAAGACGAACGTTTGGTTTTTGATCCAGGCTTTGCCCAAGATGCCATTTTGAACCTTGTCTTGAATGCATCAGAGGCGATGAACGGCGCAGGTGATGTTTCGGTCGCGTTTGCACGGGTGAATGAAGCCAAGCTTGAAATACGCGTCACGGATCAGGGCCCGGGATTTTCCGACGATGCCTTGGCCAATGCCTTGGCCCCGTTTTATTCCACCAAACGCGGCAAGGTGGGCCGGGGTTTGGGATTATCGGCGGTGTTCGATTTTGCCAAATCTTGCGGTGGTTCCCTGCGGCTGCGCAATGGGCCATCGGGCGGGGCCTGTGTCATCCTGCAAATCCCTTATGACCCGGTAAAGGCGAAATCGGCGGGCATGGTTTTGTTGATCGATGATGATGATGATATTCGTACCGCCGTACGTGCCTTATTGTTGCGGGCCGGTCATACGGTGATCGAGGCCGCCTCTGTGACAGAGGCAAAAACCCTGATGCACGTCAGCGGTATAACCCATATCGTCACGGATTTGGCAATCGGGGATACCGACACTGGGCTTGATGTTGTGAAAGCAGCCCCTGATCACATTCCGGTTGTTATCATGACAGGTTTGCCAAAATCCGATCCCCTGCGAAACAGCGCCGAACAAAGCCATCGTGTCCTTACCAAACCTTTTGGATTTGATGTGATTGAAGACGCCTTGTTGAAGGCCACTGCCCTATGAATACCCCGATTCAAATCGCCATTGTGGAAGATTCCCCCGAAATCTTGGATCTTTTGTCCAGATCTTTGGATGAGGTGGGATATGTCATCAGCCCCTTCCCCCGCGCCGCAGATTTCGAACGCGCAAGTGCAAGTGCCACATGGGATCTCTGCATCATCGATCTTGGCTTGCCCGACAAAGATGGGTTGGCTTTGGTTGAAAAAATATCAGCCAGCAGCGATGCCGCGATTTTGGTGATATCAGGGCGCGCCGCATTGGAAGACCGGATTGTTGGTCTTGAACTTGGGGCGGACGATTACATCTCTAAGCCTTTTGAAATCCGAGAGGTAATCGCCCGGGTCAACGCTTTGATCCGGCGCAGTGCGCCCGCGTCTTCCGACAATAAACCCAACAGATACGCGTTTTCCGGCTGGATCGCCGATTTGTCGCTTTTCACCCTGACCAGTCCTGATGGCCTCTTGCAAAAGCTGTCGGCCAGCGAGGCAATGTTGCTTCAGATATTTTTGGAAAAACCCAATCAATTGATCTCTCGCGCGCAGTTGCAAATCGAACTGGACGACAAAAGCGATACCATGTCATTTGACCGCGCCATTGATGTGCGGGTGTCGCGTTTGCGGGCCAAAATGAAGGGTGCTGGGCAAAAATCCGAAATCATCAAAACCATTTACGGGGCCGGATATATCTTTGTGTCAGAGGTATCATAACGATCCATTCTGGGGCCAAAACCTGCGCATGGCTTGTGCCCGCGCTGGAACTTCGCCAACGTAGCCGAAGCGACATTTGATGGGGGCGACACGTGAACATTTTATATATCATGTTCGATCAACTGCGGTTTGATTACCTCAGCTGTGCGGGGCATCCCACGTTAAACACCCCGCATATGGATCGCATCGCCGCACAGGGTGTGCGGTTTACCAACGCTTACACCCAATCACCGGTCTGTGGCGCCGCACGGATGAGCGCTTACACAGGTCGATATGTCAGCAGCCACGGCGCCCAGTGGAATGGATATCCCCTTCGGGTTGGGGAATTAACCTTGGGCGATCATTTACGCGCCAATGGGGTTGCGTGTTGGTTGGTGGGCAAGACCCATATGAAAGCAGACGCAGAGGGCATGGCCCGTCTTGGCCTGTCCCCTGACAGCGTGATCGGGGCCCGGCAATCGGAGTGCGGCTTTGACGCTTGGTGTCGCGATGATGGTTTATGGGCTGTTGGGCCCGCCGGCCCATATGACACAAAACGCAGTCCGTATAACGAATACCTAAAATCGAAAGGATATTCGGGCGACAACCCATGGGCCGATTTTGCCAACGCCGGATGTGATGGGGATGATATCGCCAGCGGTTGGTTCATGAAAAACGCCGATAAACCCGCCAACATCGACGAACCCGACAGCGAAACACCGTGGCTTACGAGTGAGGCGATCAAATTCATGGACGCAACCAAAGGCCCTTGGTGCGCCCATATCAGCTATATCAAACCTCATTGGCCCTATATCGTGCCTGCCCCGTATCACGACATGTATTCCAAAGACGATATCCCGCCTGTCACGCGCGATGCCGCGGAACTGACTGATCCGCATCCGGTTTATGAGGCTTTCACCGCAGGCCGGGTTGGGCAGGCCTTCGCCCGCGATGACGTGCGCGAAAAGGTGATCCCCGCTTATATGGGATTGATCAAACAATGCGATGATCAAATGGGCCGCCTTTTGAGGTATCTGCAGGAAACCGGACGCGACAAAGACACCATGATCATCATTACATCTGACCATGGGGATTATCTTGGCGATCATTGGATGGGTGAAAAAGATTTATTCCACGCGCCGTCCGTCAAAGTGCCCTTGATCATATTCGACCCAAGAACGCAGGCCGATGCCACGCGCGGCACAACCTGTGATGAATTGATCGAAACAATCGACGTGACAGCCACCATCATCGACGCCGCAGGTGGTGAAGTGCCCGACCACATCGTCGAGGGCCGATCCCTGTTGCCATATCTGAATGGGAAACCACACCCCAACCCGCGCAATTACGTGATCAGTGAATATGATTATTCCTGCCATGGGGCCTGTGCGAAGCTGAACGTGGCCAACAAAGATGCGCGTCTGTTTATGGTTGCCACCCATGATTGGAAACTGGTCCATTGCGAAGGCGGCCTGCCCCCGATGCTGTTTGACCTGAAAAATGATCCCAATGAATTCAAAGATCTGGGGCGATGCCCAGATCATGCCGCCGTGCGGGCAGAAATGTATGGTATGTTGCAGGATTGGTCTTTGCGCATGTCACAGCGGGTGACGATCTCAGACGCAACGATAAAACAACGAAGGGAATCCGGTGCGGATACCGGCGTTGTTTTGGGCGTTTTTGATGAAAAAGAACTGCCCAAATCGATGACACAAACCTATCGCGGGAAGGTTCCAACCCGGCCATGAAGGGCCGATTTCACGACGTTCAAGCTCTCTGAACCCAAATCTGGCGGGGCCCAGGATTGGCATCCTTTCCCCTGAACTTTGAAAAGCCTTCACCCACGGATATCGGTCCAGCACATCCTGCGCGCAGTCCCAATGCAGTGCGGATTGGGGGGTATTTGAAGGGTTTATTCAGGGGACGTGTTTTGGTGTTGCGCAAACCCAAATGGCGGCGTGCCGTGCAGGGGAAGGGTTTGATCGATCACAAAGAAGATTTATCTGGATTGCGACCGGATGGGCGGTGGGTTTTCACCCACCCTACGCTGGCTGATGTTCACATCAGCAACTTCATTTTCAATGAATTTTTCCAAGATTGAGAAGTTAGCCATGAAAATTGTAAACAAATTGAATGCGTGATCAGAGAAAAGCGGTGGCAAAAAGAATGTGATATCTAGTTGAGTTATTTCTCGTCCAGCTCGGTCAACGTTCCGGTTATCCAAGCAAAAACGTATATCACGCCCATAAACACTAACGCTGTGAAAATTAAGGATCTCAATATTCCAAAGCCCAATCCGATCAAAACGAAAAAGAGAAGAGTTGCGAGATACGGCCAAACAGCGTCTAAGAAAACAGACAAAATTCCACCACGCAAAACCACCATTTTCCCGCACTTTTCGCATCTCTGAGCATAAAATGGCAAAAACGCTCGAAAACGAAATTTATGCTGGCAGTTTTGATGTGTGCAGCCATTGTAAGTATTTTGCGTCATTTGACCCGTTTCTGTCTCATGGAAATAGTAAGTCCAAAATCTCCTAATCTGTAATACCTGCCCGTGCTTCTATCGCCCTTGAAGCGTGATTAGCAATGTCTCCTCCGTTTGAAGCACCGGTGATAATAACTGCTGCTACAGTTCAAAACACGTCGCCACAGCCCGTGTTTTCAAGCCTTACAACTGGGTGTGAAAGGGTGATAACGATCTGTTGAGACACCGGGCCGCTGAAGCCGAGAATTTCCACTTCACCCTTTTACAACGTCACACATTGATCGGCGGCTCCCCAATTTCGATGTTTTTAATCGGGCAAAACCTTAGCCGAAAATAAACGGTTGAAAAAAACCAAGCGGTTGATTTCGGGGCTGATTCCGCAAAATATTTGAAGGAGTTGGGGTGGATCAAAGGGCGTCGATTGAGGGTTCATCGGTGGTGATCACGTTCCTTTGACGAGCCCGTTCCCGACCTGTATTTAGCAGGTGAATTGCCTTTTCAACGGCTCAAATTTCCGCTAAAGCTGTGCATATGCAATGGCAAGTAAGATATTGATTGTATACATTAATTTATCTCTATTTGCATGTTTAGGACTTGAACATGACCGAAATCAAAACCCGCAATATCATAAGCCGCTCTGACCTGCCGGCTGACTTCATTTTTGGCACGGCCACATCCTCTTATCAGATCGAAGGAACGCGGTTTGGCACCTGTGGTGCCTCCCATTGGGACAGTTTTGCAAAAGCAGGTGGCACGGCCAACTTTGAGGATGGCGAAACCGCCTGCGCGCACTATGAAAAATGGGAAGACGACCTGAACTTGATCCAAGATTGCGGCTTGCAGGCCTACAGGTTTTCCGTGGCTTGGCCACGCATATTCCCGAATGCGGCGGGTTCGGTGAATGAACAAGGCCTTGCGTTTTATGATCGTGTTGTTGATGGCTTGCTTGCCCGTGGGATAGAACCGCACCTGACCCTTTATCACTGGGATTTGCCGCAATATTTGGCCGATAACGGCGGCTGGACCAATCAAGACACCACACAGCATTTCGGCGATTATACCGAAGCGGTCATGCATCGCTTGGGTGATCGACTGAAGTCAGTTGCCACGATCAATGAACCTTGGTGCGTTGCTTGGTTGTCGCATTACCTGGGGCATCACGCCCCTGGCCTGACGGATTTATCAGCGGCAGGCAAAGCCATGCACAATATCCTTTTGGCGCATGGGCGTAGTTTGGACCGCATGCGATCGATGCAGTCTGTGACCACCGATAGCAATCTGGGCATTGTGTTGAATATGGAAGTGTCCACCCCCAGCTCAGATGATCCAAAAGACATTGCGGCGGCGCAAATCCAAGACGGAATATACAACCGTTGGTTTGCAGATGCTGTTTTTACCGGAACCTATCCTGCAGATGTATTGGAACATCTCGAACCGCATTTGCCCGCAAATTGGCAAGATGACATGCCGTTGATTTCCAAACCCATCGATTGGTTGGGTCTGAACTATTACACCCGCAACTTTATCAAAGATGATGGCAGCGGACAGTTCCCTTTTGGGGGCCCTGTCGTGCCAGAAAGTGCCGAAAAGGACCCCACCCGTACGTCGATGAATTGGGAAGTGTTTCCTGAGGGATTAACATATTTTCTGACCCGGATTGAGGAAAGATATGCCCCCAATATTCCGATCATTGTCAGTGAAAACGGCATGGCGTCTTTTGACGAAATCACAGATGGAAAAATCGATGATGTACAACGCGTGGCATATCTTCAATCACACATATCCGCTGTGAACGATGCCATTCACAAAGGCGCCCATGTAAAGGGATATTTTGCTTGGTCGCTTTTAGATAATTTCGAGTGGGCCTTTGGTTATGATCAAAGGTTTGGAATTGTGCATGTCGACTTTGAAACACAGGTGCGCACCCCCAAAGCGTCGTGGCATTGGTTGCGCAACTTTTTGGGAAGTTAAAGCGTTATGCGCAATACTTGACCCAGTCAGCTTTGGGCAAGATCGCAACTTTATTGAGGTTTTGGGCTACACTTGCCGCAAAGGCTGATTCAGGTTTTGCGCCAAGTGCTGTAGCAATCTTTTCTAGAACAAATGCGCTTTGGCTTCATCAAAGCTAAATTTTACGACGTCATCAACATTCAGATCCAGATTTTCGGGCGACGCAAAGCGGAAGGGTGTTTTTGTTTCGCCCATCAACTCAACCACTGTTTCTGTTCCCAAACGTTCCACCAAAGTAACGACCCCGGTCAAATCGCCTTTGGGGTCGACCTTCAGATGCTGCGGACGCACGGCCAGACGCGCATTTGCCCCCTTAACCACACCATCTGTCCGAAGCGGCACCCCTTTTGCGGACAGTTCCGTGCCTTTGAATGCGGCTGTGGTTCCATCTTTGCTCAAGTTCGAGATTTCCCCATCAAAGAAATTCATTTTTGGTGAGCCGAGGAAGCCCGCCACAAATTCATTCTGCGGATGGTTAAACAACTCCATCGGGGAGCCGACTTGCATGACTTCCCCGTCTTTGAGGACAACAATCTTATCAGCAAGCGTCATCGCTTCGACCTGATCATGGGTTACATAGATTGTCGTGGCACCCAATTGATTATGAAGTTTGGCAATCTCAACGCGTGTTTCATGACGCAAGGCGGCATCCAAATTCGATAAAGGTTCATCAAACAAAAACACCTCTGGATTACGAACAATTGCACGCCCAATGGCAACACGCTGACGTTGCCCGCCCGACAATGCAGCCGGTCGACGATCAAGTAAGTGTTCCATCTGCAAAATCTTCGCGGCCGATGTCACGCGCTCTTCAATCTCTTTCTTTGTAAAGCCCTGCAACGACAATGAGAACGCCATGTTGTGAAAGACAGTCATATGCGGATACAGCGCGTAGGATTGGAAAACCATTGCAATCCCACGTTTTGAGGGCGGCAGGTCCATCACCTGCTGATCGGCAATTCTAATCTCGCCGTTGGTCAGGGTTTCAAGCCCCGCAATCAACCGCAAAAGAGTCGATTTTCCACAACCTGACGGCCCCACAAATACAACAAACTCGCCCTTATCAATCGACAAATCCACATCGCGAATAACGTGGGTTTTGCCAAAGAATTTGTTGACGCCGTCCAGTCGAACCTGTTCCATTTAAGCTTCCTCGAATGTCGCGACCAGCGATTTAAAATCGAAACAACACCGCAGGGTTTGTTGATCCGAAATCCGGTCAAATATAATTTGATGCGCGTTGCCTGTGATCTCGCTCATCTCGTTTGCGTGGGTAAAGGCGGGCTGTGCGCGCCGCCATTTCAAAAAGTTTGAATACTTTTGATAGATTGAGGCAGGCTTTGAAGCTTCCTCCAATCCAGCGCGTTTCAAATGCCCTTCTGCGATGGGCAACCAAGTTGAATTTGCATTTGAAAAGCCGCCGTTTGGGGCGTTGGCCTTCCACACCATGGGTGTGCGGCAGGTATCACGGCCCAAGAATTCAGGCGCGAACTCAATTCCCCATGGATCCTGCATTTTATCGATGGGGATGTCGGTGACATCCTCCAGCCCCAGTTCTTCGCCTTGGTAGACACATGTCGATCCAATGAGCGATGTTTCAAGCTGCAGTAATAGCAACTGCAAAGCGTCTTGATCTTTCGGCGTTAGGTTCAACGCATTCATCTGCCTTGAAACCGAGCGCGGCACGTCATGGTTTGAAAAAGCAAATGTCAAACGTCCTGTTCCATTGAACGCTTCAATCGCTTGCGTGATTGCCGTCTTAAGTTCATCAACCGAAAGCCCAGCCCAAGCAAGAAGGTTGAAATTATATGTCGCATGCAAGCGACCCGGCGCTGTGAATGTCTGACTTGCTTTAACAGGGTCATCGCCATGCAACTCTCCCATCAAAAAGCGATCGTCATAGGTATCGGCAACTGCGCGAAATGCTTCACTAAAGGTTTGGATTGCTGGCTGATTAAGTTGCGCGCTGTCATGTAATTGACGAAAGAACGGTTGCTGCTGTTGAGGCAAATCGCCGGGTACAAAATCAACATTTGCTTTGTTGTTCTGATACGGCGCTGTGTCTGCGTTGATGGTATGCACTGCATCCAAGCGAAACCCATCCACCCCTTTGTCAAACCAGAACTTTGCCACATCCGTAAGTGCCTTTTGCACGTCAGCGTTGGCGTGGTTCAAATTGGGTTGGCTGGGCAGGAAATTGTGCAAGTAATACTGTTGGCGACGCGGTTCCCATGTCCAGGCTCGACCGCCAAAAAACGAGAGCCAATTCGTGGGGGCAGATCCATCTGGCATCGGGTCAACCCAATGAAACCAATCGGCCTTCGGATTGTCACGCGATTGCCGGCTTTCTTGAAACCACGCATGCTCATCCGAACAATGGGCTGGAACGATGTCGATCATTACCTTAAGGCCCAATTCATGGGCGCGGGTCATCAGGTTATCAAAATCGGATATCGACCCATATTCAGGGTTGATCTGGCAATAGTCAGAAACATCATAGCCAAAGTCTTTTTGCGGCGATTGAAAAAATGGGCTGATCCAGATCGCATCCACCCCAAGCCCGGCGATATAATCCAGACGGGAGGTAATGCCGGGCAAATCGCCAATGCCATCGTCATTCGAATCCTGAAATGACCGGGGATAAATCTGATAAATGACAGCGGTTTCCCACCATTTTAGTGCGTCCGTTGTCATCCCTTATCCACCTTTAACCGAACCGGCCAAAAGACCACGAATGAAATACCGTTGCATGGACAGGAACACGATCACGGGAATGATCATGGAAATCACGGCAGATGCATTCAACAGATGCAATTGATCTTGGAACGTTCCCAATTGCTTTTGCAGACGGATCGGGAACACAAGGTCGGCCCCATCAGCCGGGCCAATGTAAAGCGCAACAATCAAATCGTTCCACACCCACAAGAACTGAAAGATACTAAAAGAGGCAAGCGCAGGAACCGACAGTGGGACAATCAGTTTTGTGAAGATTTGCAAATGATTAGCCCCGTCAATCCGGGCACTTTCCAGCAACTCTCGTGGAAGACCGACGATGTAATTGCGCAGCAAATAAATGGCGAGCGGCAGACCAAATGCCGTGTGGGTAATCCACAAACTGGCAAAAGTTTTTGAAGCGACTTGGCAGGTGCCGTCAATATCACAATCTGTCAGCCAAGAATTGAGTGAGGTGGCCCAAGACGCAATTCCGCTGAAACCAGTCAGAACCGGCAAGAAGGCCAACTGTGTCGGCACGACCATCAGCGAAACGACAATCACAAACAACCAATCACGCCCCGGAAAACGCATCCACGCAAAGGCATAGGCAGCAAAGGCAGCGATGGTAATCGGGATGATCGTCGCTGGGATTGTGACGATGAAGGATGAAATCAAAGCGTTGGGTACATTTTTGTTTTCCAACAACACTTCTTCATACGCATCTGTTCCAAACACAGGGTTTTGGTTCAAAAAGACATCCAGGTTTTTAGGTTTCGGCGCAGTTGGTTCGGCGAAGGTCCAAGTGAAATTGCCTTCCTTGTCGAAAACAAAATCTCCGCCACGTACATCCATCACCTCCCCCGGGGGAACAAGGCGTCTCAGCAATTTGGTTTTGCCGGGGTTTTCAGGATCAGGTATGCGGCCTTTGAAAAACACAGATGTGATTTCCCCACTCACCGCATAGTCGTCACGATTGTTGTTCAATCGATCAAAGATGTTGCCTTCCATGACCAAGAAAGGTTCAACCCCTTTGTCATGGGTGGAAAATCTTTGGCCAAGTTCCGTCGGTGTATAGGCCTGCCAAAAGCCAGAGGTTTTGGAGGCAAGCTCATCACGAAGAGAGGTTGTGACCAGCGCGATAAAGGGCACCACCCAGATAAAAACAATCAGGAAAAGCGTGATGTGTTTTAAGGAGCGAGTGATCATGATTAATGCCCCATCTCTTTTTGCTCTCGCCGGATGCGACGTGCATTAAAAATCATGTTGGGTACAACCGTTGCCATCAACAAAACAGCGATAGAGGCGAACAGGTTCTCAACGTTATCATTTCCAACCGACCAGTTGTTGCGCGCGTTTTCCATCATCGTGGCCAGCAACAGCTTGTCATCATCGTTTGAAGACAACGCATAAGGTATATCAAACATCTTTAGCACCAAGATAACCAACGTGGTCCAAACGACGATCACAGTCGAATAAATCTGTGGCAATTTAATGCGAAAGAACATTTGAAACGGGTTGGCCCCATCAATGGTGGCCGCTTCGATGGTGTCTTCAGGCACGCCGCGCAAAGCCGCCGAAAAGATGATCATCGCAAACCCAGTTTGCACCCAAACCAAGATCCACATCAAAAAGAAGTTGCCCCAAAATTCCAGCGCATAAAGAGGCTCGTTATACGATGGCGAATGACCAAGCAGGTTTTTCAAAAGTCCGATCTGATAAGAAGGGGTAAGGCCGTTCACCGCTTGCTGCGCTTCGATCCCCCCGCCCGCGAAAATATTTCGCCAGATGACCGCGGCGCCAACAAATGAAATCGCCATCGGAACAAAAATCAGGGTTTTTGCGATAATGCCCCACCGCGTGGCGTCCGCCAAAACGGCGATCAACAGACCAAGCGAAATGCAAACTGTAGGAACCAACACCAACCACATTATGGAATTGCGCAAGGCATACCGAATTTGTTCGTAACCCAATGCACCTTCGTCCCAAAGGAAGGCGTAATTATCGACTGTCCGCGTTCCATCCGCTTCTTGGAATGAGAGGCTGAGTGTTGAAAAAGCCGGGATCAACAGAAACAGGATCAACAGAACAAGCGCGGGTCCGACAAAAATCCAAGGCTGAATTGCCTCTACGATGGTGGCTTGGCGACCCACGTCATTGCGACTACGAAAACGTGCCAAACCCGCATTCAGCCAATTCGAAATGCCAAAATACATAAACGAAAGCCCAACGGCGATCACGATGGATCGCAGGGCAAATCCAATTTTTGCAAAGCGCTCTTGTGTGTCAACTTCGGGGAAAGACCATTCCCCTGATTGATGAAGCCAAAGCCCGAGGTTCGACATCCAACCGTCCAAAGGCGATGACGCAACATAGGCAAGCACCCCTGTGATGGGTAAGACGCATATAATTGTCAGTGCAATAGCAAGTCCATTGCTTGCAATCGTCGGCTTCAACGAACCCATGGCAGCGCTCTCAAATTTGAAAAGATTTTTGCAAAGATCGCGCGAGACGCACCCGCGCGATCCAATTTCAGGTCAAATCGACCTTACTTGATTGCGTCCCAAGCGGCTTGGATGTTGTCCGCTGTGGTCTTGGTGTCTTGCCCATTCGCAAATGCGGTCATCTCTGACCAGAATGCACCGGCGCCAATCGCACCTGGCATCAAATCAGATGCATCAAAGCGGAATGTTGTCGCGTTGGTCAAGATTGCACCTTGCTTACGCTGCGCGTCTGATGCGTAGGCTGATGGATCAGCACCTTTGTGCGCGGTCAAGAATGAACCTTGTGACATCCAAACTTCGTGTGCTTTTGCTTCCTGCAGATACTGGAAAAACGCACGTGTCGCTGGGCTGTCTTTGGTCATTGTGTACAATGTACCCGCACCCAAGACCGGGTTGCCCAAATCCATTGAAGCAAATGGTGGGAAGTAGAAGAAATCAGCTTCGCCGTTTGCAACTTCTTCACCCTCTTTCGGGAAGAACGCTGGAATGAATGACGCTTGACGGTGCATCATGCAGTTCGCCGGCGATGTGAACAGACCTTTTGGCGCGTCACCAAAGAAGGTTGTGGCAACAGAAGAAGCGCCCCCGGCAACATAATCGTCGTTGCGTGAGAACTGACCATAAACGTCCATCGCCTTCATAACTTCGGGTGAGTTAAACGGAAGATCGTTTGACACCCAACGGTCATAGTTTTCTGGTGTGGTGGTGCGCAGCATGATGTCTTCCATCCAGTCTGTCGCTGTCCAACCTGTTGCGTTACCGGATTCAACGCCGATGCACCAAGGTGTGTTTCCGTCTGCAACCATCTGGTCAGACAGGGCAATCAGCTCTTCCATGGTTGATGGAATTTCATAGCCGTTGTCTTCGAACTGCTCTGGTGCATACCAAACCAATGATTTCAGGTCTTGCTTAAATGCAAAGCCATAGAATTGATCGTTGCCGTCAGGGTCTGCGTATGTGCCCAATGCGACCCACGATGCACCGGCACCATAGTTGTCAGTCATCCATGATGCAGCACCATCACCCAGTGGTGTCAGAAAGCCATCAGCAGCCATATCACCGGCCAAACCTGGCTGCGGGAAGATCGAAATATTCGGCGCGTTGTTTGAACGCAGGTCGGCCACGATCAAAGCCGCGAAGTCACGTGAGCCAGAGTATTTGATCTGCGCGCCGGTTGCTTCTTCAAAGCAGCTGACCATTGCCAGCAAGTTTTCTTCATCCTTGCCCTGCATGGAGCCCATGATGGTTACAACTTCACCATCGAATTTGCCCAAATCAGCGCTCAGCGCAGATGGCGTATCACACACATTGGCGTGCGAGTCAGCTTGCGCTGAACCAGCAAAGGCAAGTGTTGTGAGCGCGGTTGCGCCCAGTAGTTTGGTGGTAAAAGACATACGTTCCTCCCGAATTTGTCTTTCTGGATTTTTTAAAAAGACGCATCATCGATGCGCGACTTCCAATTCCCCTCCCGTGCGCCTTGTGGTCTTTTTCGGATAAGGGCGACACAGGCATAAGCCATTTTCCAGCCCAAATCCAAAGCGCTTTGGATTTCACCAGTAAGAACACCCTCCCCGCCTATCGTCAAGTCTTTTAATCGAAACTTTTTACTGCTTAGGTTGAGTCGAAATTTGGCCCCCCTCGGAGCCGACACCAGCAAAAGTAATGGACACGTCGTGGCAAGCCCAACCAATCTAAAGCAATTGTCAGCCCATTTGGGACTTTCCCAAACAACGGTGAGCCGGGCCCTGAATGGTTTTCCAGAGGTAAGTGAGAAAACACGCCAAAGGGTTTTTGAAGCGGCAAAGCACTACAACTATTCACCTGACTCAAAAGCCAAACGGTTGGCCACGGGGCGGTCTATGACCATCGGTCACCTGGTGCCCATTTCAAACGAACATGAAATGGTAAACCCAGTTTTTGCGGATTTTATCTCTGGCGCGAGCGCCCGATATGCAGAAAGCGGATATGATCTATTGCTTTCTTTGGTGGCCGACCATGAAGAAATCTCTGCCTATACCCGCATGGCCTCCAGATCAAATGTAGATGGTGTTGTCGTCCATGCGCCTAAAATCAATGATCACCGTATTAAGCTGTTGAATTCATTAGACTTACCCTTTGTCGTCCACGGCAGATCAAGCGGTGTAAAGGAAGACTATAATTGGGTTGATGTGAACAACGAGCGTTCGTTTTTTGCAGCGACTGAACATCTTATCAATTTGGGCCATCGTCAGCTTGCACTCATCAATGGTTTGCCCGATATGGACTTCGCCATGCGCCGGTCAGCAGGTTTTCAAAGGGCCTTAAATGCGCATGGGATCGCTGCGAATGATTTCACCATAACCTCTGGCGAAATGACGGAACCTTACGGATATGAAAGTACGCAACTTTTGTTGCAAAGTGACACGCCGCCAACTGCGATTTTGGCGTCTTCCATCATCGTGGCAAACGGCGTTCGGCGTGCCATCACGAATGCTGGGCTAACACTTGGACAGGATATTTCCGTTCTCGCCCATGATGATGACTTGTCTTATTTTCGCAATGACGGAGACACGCCAGAGTTTACCGTAATCCGGTCCTCTGTGCGTGAAGCAGGTCGCCTTACGGCCGATCTTCTGCTCAGCTCAATAGAGAATCAGAACACCGAAAAGAAGGGCATTCTGCTTGAAGCAGAATTCGTTCAGGGCAATTCAACGTGACAAGCACCCCCATCATTTGACGTCAAACGCGTTCTAACGCGTCTCAAAAACCACAATCGAACGTAAATATCACGCTCAATTTTGAAGCCACGCAGACAGCGAAGTCGCATGTTTGACCGTGAATGGCTGCCTCTATCCCAAATGTCTTTGGTGATTGAAGCGGTAGGTATGAATTTTTGCACCCACTTTTTGACCTGCCACCGCAACGCCATCGATTGGCAATGTCAGGCTCACAAAAAGCAGCGAGATCCGGAGGCGATATTTCGGTCGTAATGCCGCGCGTCGCCCCATGCTTCCCAATTATTTAGGGGGAGTTTTTGTGCTGCTACTTTATCTCGTTTCTTCGAAACACAACACTAAAGAACCTCAAGTTCATGGTCGGCGGTGCGCGAAAGATAAAATCTATCGCAGTTGATTTCGACAAAAACCCCGTTCCAGCGCCAAAGCCAACTTGCATGACACCCTGCCCGTTTCTCACAACTTATTTGCCAAAACGATCCACCCTATACCGCGCTGTATGGTAGCAAACATAATTTCCACCTTCGTGTAAAATGTCTTCGAATTCGCGAACGCAAGACGTACATCGCCACCTTTCAGATACCTTCAGCGCACGTTATGAAATACTTGAAATTGTTGCGGTCCGTCAGACAACGATTTTCTTAACCGCACCGTTGATGGTTAGGTTCCGCTGAAAGTCCATTGAATGAGTAGGTGGCGGTGGAAGCAGTCAACGGCTAACCAGTCTCGGCATTTTTCCCTGTTTTTAGGGATTTAACTGGGAACTTTAATCAAAGAAGCCAAATCATTGATGGAATACCCAAACATTCCACTTAATAATCAGCTGGTTAGGCCTCAAATTCCCTAAGAATTTAACAGGGAAGTTTCCGAGCATTCAGGGATTTTTGTTTGTTTCAAGTAAAATTTATTTCCCAGCCAGATATCCAGTTTGAGCTTGGTTTAGAATTGGTTCCCCTAAAACCAAGACGTGCATTTAGGACAGTCTTTTAGATCAACTTAGCTAATTCAAGTAAATCTACACAGAAACCACTCACCTAAAGAATGGAACGTGGGAAAATCACTATTTGCGCCAATAAAGCTCTGAATTCTACATTCGACCACTCTTAGCTCTTACGATTTCGTCATACTTAAAATTTCGAAACTTTGACCGCTTCATACAACCACGCGTGGCAGGAATCCTTGGAGTAAAGGAAAGCGAATTTGGAACTTCAAGGCCTTGAATTACAGCCAACAGTTTTTTCTGCCATTTTGCGCGCAGCCTTTGCCCGTTCGCCGATCAAGTCCCAGTTTCCCTTGGAAATATCCTGTGAATTCGCAATCCAACTTCCCCCAATCGCTTGTACTGGTTCGTAAGTTAACCAATCCGACATAGTATCAAGTGTAATTCCTCCAGTGGGATTGAATTTCAGCCCGGTATGTCGAAACGGTTCAGCCAGACTTTTTAGCATAGGAATACCACCTGCCGCTGTGGCAGGGAAAAACTTTACAATGTCACAACTTGATCGCAATGCCGTTTGCACGTCGGAAGGCGTCATGACGCCAGGCGCAAAAGGCAACCCAAGCTTTTGAGCAGCCGACAAAGTCGCTGCGTCAATTCCTGGCGACATTGCAAATGCCGCGCCGGCTGTATGGACCAAACTCAAATGCTCTTCATTTAACACAGTGCCGGCTCCGACAAGCATCTGAGGTCTGTGTTTCACAATTTCGGAAATTGCATTGACAGCGTCACCCGTTCGCAAAGTAATTTCCGCGACCGGCAGTCCGGCGTCGATTAGAACGTCTGACAATGCCAAAGCATCATTTGCGTCTTCTATCGCAATGACAGGGACGACCCCGTATTTCGCTATCCCATCGAAAATATTCATTTGTCTTCTCTAAAGGAAGTTGAAAGTGCCAGATTTGGAACTTGGTCTTCGGGAATGCGCGCACCAAAATGTTGTAAAACAGTCGTTGACATTGTTTGTCCGGACGCAATTGCAATCTCAGGTACGCAACCTGCGAGACGCGCCGCCAAATAGCCAGCGTTGAAGGCATCCCCTGCCCCTGATGTATCACGGATACCTGAAACAAACTTGCAAGGGACTTCAATCAGCTGCGCCCCATCCCAAGCCGTCACGGCCTTCGCGCCATTCTTGATAACGATTTCTGATACGCGCATGGCACGAAGCCGTTTTACCGTTTCATGGGGTGATCCATCGCCCCAAAGTGCCGTTTCGTCATCAAAGCTTGGCAAAGCAATATCAGTGATGGGCAGCATGGCACGCATTGCATTCCTTGCTTCTTCTTGCGACGACCACAACCGCGGCCGCACGTTAGGATCAAAGGAAACGTATGCGCCACGCTTACGCGCGGATGCCAACGCGCTGATCAGTCGGAACTGTGCATCTGGCTGTAGTATTGCCAGTGTTATCCCTGAAACATGGATCAAACCAGCGCCTTGGAACGACTGATTCAGCCATTCTTTATCTTCTGCCAAAAGTCGCGCAGCAGAAGATTCACGCCAATAGTGAAAACTGCGCTCTGCATCTTCAAGTTCTATTACGTAAAGGCCCATTGCACTTTCGGCAACACGGCCGATATGAGATGTATCAATCCCATCAGCTTGTAAACTGTTTATGAATTCAGAAGATACCTTGTCTGCCCCAACTTTTGTGACGAACCGTACCGGCAAATTTGCATCGGGCATCCTAGCCATATGCCAAGCAGTGTTGAACGTATCGCCTGCGAAACCTTTTTGGTAAATGCCTTCGCCGATTTCAGCCATTTCGACCATGGCCTCGCCCACCGCAACCGTTTTGTTTGAAACAAAATTGATCATTGGCGTGCAGTTTCTTGGTTAAAAATGTCTCCGGTCAGCCAAGCTGGCCAATCGCGCTCGAAAAACGATTTGTCTCCGCCATAGGAACGATTGGGCACTTCAGAAATAGTGGGCCGCGTTCCAACCAAGCGCACTCTTAGCTGTTTCTTCTTATCGGCGTCTCGTTCTGCGCGAAAACGTACCTCTTTCAGCGGCCCATGCACGGATTGCGGCAAGGATTCCCCTGCTGGATCGCAGATCGCACGGGCACCCCGACTGCCTCCGCCTTGCGTAATATAGTGATCGAGGGCCGCAAGAACCGCTTCAGACGCCAAAGCCATTTGTTGCCATTGCAAAACACGCGCATACTCAGACGGTCGTGAAACGCTAATTCCCATGGAACGGATATTACTGTTTAATGCAACGGCCTCTGTCAAAGCACGCGCGACATCTACCGCGTTACATAAAATGCCTGCGTGGTCGCTCATGCGCGCTTGCACATCGTTACGGATAGCCCTCCAAGTTAAGGGGCTATCTTCCGCGAGCGTACCATTGATCTCAGCCACTGCAACTTTGGCAGCGTCAAGAATGTCCGCTTGTGAGGGAGTATTTGCAGCTGTCGTCGACCCAATATGTTCCGCGACACGCGTCCCGAAGACTTGTCCCGCATTCAATGCTGATCCACCTGGTCGTGTTACGCCATGTGTACCTGAGGCCTCGCCCACTGCGTAGATGCCCGAGATATTTGTCCGGCCCCATGTGTCAACGGCAATACCGCCGTTCATGTGCTGATTGTTTACGGCGAACTCTAAAGGGTCCTTGGTAATATCAACCTTGTAACGTTTGTAGAGTTCTATTGCGAGCGGGTTCATGTGTCTCAATCTATCGATCGGCAAAGTCTGATCCGCGCCAGCTTTATGCAAATATGCTTTTACATCTGTGTCGAGCCGATGGAGGCTAAACGGCACATCAATGGCCAATGGATTGCGATTGAAATCCATTAGAACGCTACGACCTTTTTGGCTTTCGCGGAAAATGGCCAGATCGATGAGACTCGACTGGAAATCAAGCATTCGACTGGCATGGAAAGGCCATTGGTACCCCTTGCGGAAAATGTTCGACGCCAATTCTTGCGTGGTACGATAATAGTCGGACAGGAAATGGTGCTCCGCACCTGCTTCGTCGATTGAGTAGATGTGGGGTATTACCTGTACATATGTACCTGACAGGTTCCAAGGAAACCCTTCCCTTCGGGTGCTGATCCCAAATTGGCTTTCCGTGATGTTCGTGAGTTCTAGACCGGCTTCCAAAGCCAGCCCCAATGTCCCGAAACAACCATTTGGAAATACGCTGTCGCGGTACATTTCACCCGGTCCACCAGCTGCAATAACCAGAGCCGAACACACGTAAAGTGCCAGACCATAGGGGTTCGCATCAGTCGCTTCTTTAGGGCGGATTGCAAGCAGGCCAGTCACGCTTTCTGCGTCCTTCAAAACTTTGATCGCAGTGGTGTGATTATGAAAAGGGATATCAAGGCGGATCGCTTCTTCAGCCAAAACCTTTACCATCAAACGTGAGGTGCGTGGTCCGCAGGATGTTGCTCGTCCGACCTCATCATGGTCAGTTTTATAACGAAGCGTGCCTCCAAGTTGGTCTTGTGGCAGAGGCAGGCCGAGGTATTGCAAAGATCCCATCGCGCGCACTGAACCGACGGATTCTATATAGGCCGTGTCTTCATCCATTGCCCCACCTTCGCGGATTGCTTCGGCCATCGCCCGAAAATTGTCACCCTGATCCTTTGTGTTGGCAGTGTGCAAAGTTTGCTTGTCAGAACCAGAACAGGCAGAGGTCCCACCCCATGCGCTTTGGCTGACAATTGTGACATCTATCCCGCGACGTTTCATCTCAACCGCTGCGCGCAAACCAGCCGCACCACTGCCAATAACCAACGCTCCGGTTCGATAAACAGGTAGATCTAAGCCTTGCACACGGATCAGATCGACAGGCCCCGGCTCTTGCTTCAATCGCGGCATAGCCACATCGGTCAGAGCGTCCAAGATTTGTTGTGGGACGGATAGCGACATAATGGTTCCCCAAGTTAAGTGATGTCGACCCACGCACGTTTGTCCGATGATGCCATGCAAGCATCTACGATCTGACAAATGTGGTGGCCGTTCTCGAAGGTTGGCCACATCGGAGTTTTGGATGTAATCGATTTGATGACTTCGGCGATTTCGATTATTTTGCTTTCATTGTAGCCCAAGGCGAAGTTTGGCAGCGGCAGAAACGCTGCATAAGTCGGATGCTCAGGACCCACATCGATCTCACGAAACCCACGACGACCAATGGCATCATCGTTGGAATAAAACCGCAGCCGGTTCACCTCATCAAAATTGTAAGCAAGGCTACCTTTGGTACCGTAGATTTCATAGGTCTGCATAAACTTGCGACCTGTAGCGACACGGCTGAAATCGACTAATCCCTTTGCACCATTTTCAAACGTACACAGGATATTGGTGCCATCCGGATTTGTGACGTTACCCCATTCTGTATCATCTGTAATAGGCGGCGGCGTATCGCCATACCCCAGCCCATCCACTTTGGGCCGTTTTGGCGCAGTAATGTAGCTGTCTGCAATCAGAGAAGAGACCCGCCCCACAAGGAACTCCATAAAACTGAAAACGTGACTTCCGGTGTCCCCAATGATCCCTGTTGGAGCCAGCTCACTATCCGCGCGCCACATGTAAGGGGCCAACGGATCGCCATAGATATCGATGTGTTGGCAAGCCTTGAAAAGCTTGATCTCACCGATTTCGCCCGCTTCGATAATCTCCCTTGCACGGTCATGGATCGGGTTGCGGGGGAACGAATGACCCACCCGCGTGATCAACCCCTTGGCTTTAGCAAGATCAGCCAGTTCCCGGGCTTGCGGAGCTGTGTCGGCCAATGGCTTTTCGCAATAGACGTGTTTGCCAGCCAGCAAGGCCGCTTTCGCGACTTCGTAGTGCAATTTGTCTGGCAAACAGATGTCGATCAAATCGACGTTCGGATCGTTTACAGCGTCCTGCCAGTTTTCAAGAATTTTTGCATCCGGCGCCCGGAACTTTAGCTCTTTCGCGGCCGCTGGGTTCGCCTCGACCAAGGTGACTACACGGGCGGTGCCATTTTGCGGCCCAAAAAAATGAGGAAAGCTCTGGTAAGCCATTGTGTGGGTTTTTCCCATCCAACCTGATGCACCCAGTACAGCGACCCTGACTTCTTTCATCTCTTTATCTCTTCTTTCAGCTTCAGCTCGAAGCACGTTTTATCAGTCGTACCGGGCTTCTGGCCTCGGACGGAGGTGCAACGCCATCTTTGATCCAAGCCACGATCTGCTTTGCCGCGGAGGCCGCAAAATCTGGAATATTGCAGCTGACAGTAGTCAGCGAAGGGTAGCTGTCCTGTCCATCTTCGATGTCATCGAAACCAACCACACGCAGCTCAGACCCCGCTTTGATTCCAAGATCTGGACAGGCGGAAAGGAAACCAAGGGCGACGAGGTCGTTAAAACATATCACCCCGTCGACCTCGGGATTCTCCACATGGAGCCGAGCAGCCATCGCTTTGCCAAAAGCGCGTGTTGACTGCCCAGTCATAACCAATGGAGTCAAACCGAGTTCATCCACAACAGACAGATAGCCGGCCATTCTTTCTCGGGTCACGGGTCGCCCTTCCAATCCACCAAGAAAAGCGATATTTTTGCACCCTTGATCAAGCAAATGCTCGGCCGCCAATCGCCCACCTTTTAAGTAATCAGGTGCAAGCAACGGAAACGTTCTGCCATTTCGTTCCAGAGTCCGAAAGACTTGCAAGATTGGTGTGTTAGCTGCGTCCAAAACAGCCAGTGTTTCGTCTTCCTCGCCGTAGGAAGGTGAAATTATGAAGCCAGAAACCCCGTGTTCAACTAAAGCAGATATCATCTCGCCTTGTAGCTTTGGATCCTCGTCAGTGTTGGCCAGCACGGTTGCAAACCCAGCTTGCGCAAGCTCCATCTGAAAGAGCGCCGCAAATTCTGTAAAGAAGGGGTTGCGTAAGTCGTTGATTACAAGTCCGATCAGGCCGGACGACGATGACCGCAACGTTGCAGCAGAGCGGTTATATACATAGCCAATCTCAGCCATCGCCTGCCGCACAGACTTGCGCGTTTCATCTTTGACCGTTGTCGCGCCTTGTAAAACAAGGCTGACCGTAGATTTAGAAACACCAGCTTGTTTGGCGACATCCAGAATGGTGGGGCGGCTTTTCATGTGTAGGTCTCCTTTCTTGTTACCTACACGTTAAGGTCGAGAACCAGAACACCATCGATTCCACCAACTGCATTCCCAACCAACTGGCCGCCAAGCGCCTTGTGCTCCTCGTTATCCGCATAAGCTCGCAGCGCATCCCAATTATCAAAGTCAATCACAAAGCCATGCATGTAGCCCCTCTCGATCTGTTCGGGGCTTTCCGAGCGCCCGCCAGTAAAGTCGCTTGCACCAGGCAACTTTTTAGCCAAAGCGGCAAAATCGTTATAGATTTCTTTTATCGTTTCGTCCGCGACGCCAGATTTAAATTTGGTCAACACAATGTGACGGATCATTGGCTCATTCCTTGATCTTGTTTGATCATATCAGCGGCTTTTTCACCGATCATAATAGATGGGGCGTTGGTATTGGATGAGTTGACGGTTGGCATGATCGACGCGTCGGCAACCCGAAGGTTTTCAATTCCATTGAACTGAAGGCGCGGGTTTAGAACTGCCGCTTCATCAATCCCCATTCGACAGGTGCCCGCGCAGTGGTGCGACGTCTTCGAGTGAACACAAATGAAGTTGTAATAGTCTTCATCGGTTTTTACTTCCGGACCAGGCAAGCGCTCGGCCAGGACGTATTCGCTTAGCGCTGATTGTGACAGGATTTCTTGGACAAGTTTCAAGCCACGAATTGACATCTTGCAATCATAAGGATCTGAAAGATAATTCGGATCGATGAGTGGCATATCATTTGGGTTTGCAGATTGAAGGCGAACGGTACCACGAGACCGCGGACGCAAATGACATGCATTGAGTGTCACACCACCATTAGGCATGACTTCTACGCCAGCCTCGATCCCAGTGCCTAACCCCAAGTGCATCTGAATGTCTGGTGTTTCCGCGTTTTCATCCGCATACCAAAACCCGCCTGTCTCAAAGAGACTCGAAGCAACAGGCCCTTTGCGCGTAAAAATGTATTGCAGCCCAGCAACGGCGCTAAGATGCAGCTTGGCAAAGCGATCATAGGTATGGGGACCTGTAACCTCACAAATCGCATAAAGATCAAGGTGGTCTTGCAGGTTCGCGCCGACGTTTGGCTGATCATAGATCAAATCAATACCAAGCTCAGTCAGATGATCCGCTGGACCAATGCCGGACAGCTGGAGCAGCCGTGGGGATCCGATTGCACCAGAGGATACGATGACCTCGCGATCCGCATTGATAACCGAACCATCAGCCATTTCGACACCTGCGGCGCGGCCCTTTTCAACAACAATGCGTTTGACCTGCGCCTTTGTCTGGATCGTCAAATTCTTGCGACCCCGCGCCTGCCCCAAGAACGCCATTGCAGCTGAAGACCGCCGCGCGTTCCTCTGGGTCAGCTGGTAGTAACCGGCCCCATCTTGTCTTTCGCCATTCATATCGGTCGCCTGCGGAATGCCTATCTGTCCGGCTGCTTCGATAAAAGCATCGCAGATCGGCAATGGGGCGGCGGGCATCGATACACCCAGTGGCCCACCCCGTGCGTGATAGCGCCCGTTATAGGTGTCGTTGTCTTCGGATTTCTTGAAGTACGGGAGCACATCTTCATAGCTCCAACCGTCACAGCCCTTCTGTCGCCAACCGTCATAGTCTTGAGCCGCACCGCGCGTATAAATTTGGGCGTTAATCGCAGACCCACCACCAATAACCTTGGCTTGGGTATAGGTGAATACCTTATTTTGCATCGACCGTTGCGGTGTGGTTGACCATCCCCACGAACCGATACCTTTGGTCATCTTTGCAAAACCAGCAGGCAAATGAAAAAACGGATGCCGATCATTGCCGCCTGCTTCTAACAACAACACGCGCGCGCTCGGATCTTCTGACAGGCGGGCCGCTATGACAGATCCGGAAGACCCCCCACCAATCACAATAAAATCGTAGCCACGGACGGTCATGCCGACAACTCCGTTTGGGATATGTGGCGTCCTGCGCGCAGCGCGAGCGCGGCGATAGTCAACGCCGGGTTCACCGCAGCAGAAGTCGGCAGCACCGATGCATCAACAATGGATAAATTCGGATGATCATGACTTTGACAATGACTGTCCACAACACTCGTGGCAGGGTCATTGCCCATGCGGGCCGTGCCACATTGATGCGACGGTGTACGGCGATCAAATGCTTTAGAAAGGACGATTGGAAACCCGACACGTTTCAAAATGCGCTTAAGTTCTTTCACCAACTGATGGTGCGCATCCAAGTTCGACCGTTGCCAATCCAGCTTGATCTGCCCGTTCTTTAGGGTAACCCGGCTGTTCGGGTTCGGCAGGTCTTCTGACATTGCATAAAAGTCAAAACTCCGCGCAGCGACCCAATTCGCAACCCAACCTGGCATGGGAGTTGTCGCCGCCAAGATTTGACCGGTGATCTTACCGAGCATCTGGATGTTTCCAAGCGGTGGGCGTCCGTTCGATCGGTGGTAGAAATCATTCAGCATCAGTGTTTTCTGATAAACGCATTTGTTTTTGCGCATCGGGTGCAATGCCAGCACCGCTGAACAATTGTGGTTCATAAAGTTACGTCCAACTTGATCGGAACGGTTCGCTATCCCAGTTGGCCAATTGTCATTGGCAGATCGTAACAAAAGCGCGGCAGATTGCACAGCCCCCGCCGCAACGACAAATCTCCAAGCTGTTAACTTCTGCCCATTTGTTAGGATTGCAGCCGTCACACGGCCGTTTTGATCGCTCTCTAATCGCTCAACCTCACAGTCGGTGCGCAAAGTCACATTTTCGTAAGCCAGCGCCGCATTAAGGCCGCATGTCTCCGCATCCATCTTCCCACCACATGTGTTTGGATAGGCATCCCAGGTTGTCTGACCTGCAGCAAGCCACGCATCAATATCCACACCAAGTGGAATGTGCGACGGATGAAGATGGCAATCTTTCAAACGTCGACGCAAATCGGCCATATCTGGTTCGTCGGGGACAGGTGGATACGGATATTCGCCTGAATGATGAGGTTCCGTGAGATCATCCGTGACCTGTCCCCGAACCTGATACATCTCTTCAGCGGCTTGATAGTCGGCCTCCAGCTCCTCATAGCTGATCGGCCAATCGCATGTATGCGCCCCAGAATGGGAAACGGCATCGAAATCAGAGGCGCGATAGCGGATCAATGCAGCACCGTAGAACTTCGAATTTCCACCAACGTTGTAGTAGTTGCCAGGATTGAAAGACCTGTCTTCCCCATCCAGCCAAGTTTCTTTTGGACGGAAAAGGCCTTTGTCAAAAATTGCCATTGCATCGCGATCCGCGGGTGACGACTGCAAATGCTCCCCCCGTTCAAGGACCAAAATCCTGCGGCCCGTTGGGGCCAGCGTGGCGGCTAACGTTGCACCACCCATGCCGGATCCGATGATAATCACTTCAGCTTCCATTAGGGAATTATCCGCATTTCCGTTTCGGGATCAAAGGCCACTGCCTTTTCCATGTTCACAGCAAAAGGAAAATCAGCACCGGCGCGTACGTCTGCATCTGATCTCATACGTGCAATCACATCTTTCCCACCAAAGGTCATTGTTACAAATGTGTCTGATCCCGCTGGTTCCGTCACCACAATACGGTTTGTCATCCGCGCAATATTTGACGAATTACGATCAGCCGCGTCTTCATCCGTGATTGTTTCAGGCCGAATGCCCAGCATGATGTCGCGGCCGTCCCATGCAGTCATGTTGTCCTGACTAAAGGGCAAGGACACGGTTGAACCGTCGTGAAGTGCGACTAAGGCAACAGGCTTAGCGTTCTTCAAAACCACCTTTGCGGGTACGACGTTCATCGCAGGTGAGCCCATAAATGTGGCCACAAAAATGTTGGCGGGGCTATCGTAAATTTCCTGTGGTGTGCCCAATTGCTGAACATATCCACCATACATCACAGCAATCCGAGTCGAGAGCGTCATTGCTTCGATCTGATCGTGGGTCACATACACAATCGTAGTGCCTAGCTTTTGATGCAACTTCTTGATTTCTGTACGCATGTCTACGCGCAGCTTTGCATCCAGATTGGAGAGTGGTTCATCGAACAGGAAAACGTCAGGGTTGCGCACCAAAGCGCGACCCATCGCAACCCGCTGACGTTGCCCGCCAGATAAGGCTCCGGGTTTGCGGTCTAACAGTTGATCGATCTGAAGCAAGCTAGCGACGTCCTTCATCGCCTTTTCACGCTGAGGCTTTGGCGTGCCATGCATTTCAAGCCCAAAGGTAATGTTCTGGCCAACGGTCATGTTCGGATAAAGCGCA
Source organism: Planktomarina sp. (assembly GCA_020630015.1). GTDB lineage: Bacteria > Pseudomonadota > Alphaproteobacteria > Rhodobacterales > Rhodobacteraceae > Planktomarina. Next base: position 82,930 of record JAHDCF010000009.1, read on the forward strand.
TAACTTTGGAACACCATCGCGATGTTACGTTTAGAAGGGTGCACCCCGTTCATGATCTGATCTTTGATACGGATCTCACCGCTTGAGATATCCTCAAGCCCCGCGATCATGTTCAAAAGTGTAGACTTGCCGCAACCAGACGGCCCCACGAGGACGAGAAACTCCCCCTCGTCGACCGAGATGTCCACATTGTGCAAAACTTCGACCGCGCCGTAGGACTTGGTTGTGTTGTCTATATCAAGAAAACCCATGAGATTATCCTTTCACTGAGCCGGCCATCAGGCCGCGCACGAAATAGCGGCCCGCGACGACGTAGACGAGCAGAGTTGGAAGAGCAGCAAGGATCGCCCCAGCAAAGTGAACGTTGTATTCCTTGACGCCGGTTGATGATTGCACGAGATTGTTGAGCGCCACCGTCATTGGTTGGCTGTCCGCCCCGGCAAAAGAGGCCCCAAATAAAAAGTCGTTCCAGATGTTGGTAAACTGCCAAATGATAGAAACAACGGCAATCGGCCCAGATGACGGCAGCAATATGCGCCAAAATATTTGGAAGAACCCTGCCCCATCGATTTGTGCAGCGCGGATCAATTCGGTTGGGAAGACTGCATAATAGTTGCGGAAGTAGAGCGTCGTGAACCCAATCCCGTATACCACGTGAACAAGAACCAGTCCACCTGTCGAGCCTGCCATTCCCATCAAGCCCAGCATCCGAGCCATTGGGATCAAGACAATCTGAAACGGGATAAAGCACGCAAATAACATGAGCCCGAACAAAATCGTATCACCTCGGAACCGCCATTTCGTTAGAACGTACCCGTTCAGAGCGCCAAGCACCGTCGAGATAGCGACGGCCGGAACAACCATTTTGATAGAGTTCCAGAAATACGGTTGCAGCCCTGTGGGATCGACCCCAATTTGAGCATACGACCAAGCCTTAGCCCAGGGTTCAAGTGTAAACACCTTAGGCAAGTTCATCATGCCACCACCGGTGATTTCATCCAGAGGTTTCACTGAATTCACCGCCATCACATACAGCGGCAACATGTAGAATAATGCAAACAATATTAGGATAAGATAGATAAGTGTCCGCGTAACACGGCCTGTTCGAATAGCGGTATCTTGGGTCGCGACAGACATTATTTCTTCTCCCGCAGTTCGGCATAAAGATAAGGAATCATAATTGCGGCAATCGTCATCAGCATGATAGTAGCCGACGCTGCGCCAATACCCATTTGGTTGCGGCTGAACGTGTAAGAATACATGAAGGTCGCCGGCAATTCTGTCGCACGGCCTGGGCCGCCACCAGTTAAGGCAATCACAAGATCAAAGGTTTTTATGGCCAGATGGCTGAGGATAACGAAAGCCGACAGAAATGCGGGCCGCAGTTGCGGAATAATGATCCGACGGTAAAGGTTCCAATTAGAGGCCCCGTCCATCTGTGCAGCCTTCAAGATTTCGTTTTCGATCCCCCGAAGCCCGGCCAGAAACATCGCCATGACAAACCCGCTGGTCTGCCAAACTGCCGCCAGAACGACTGTGTAAATGGCGAAATCGCGGTTCTTGATCCAGTCAAATTCAAAAGTCGCCCAGCCCCAGGTCTGGAGTACGTTTTCCAAACCAATACCCGGATCCAGAAACCACTTCCAAGCGGTTCCCGTGACGATGAAGGACAACGCCATCGGATAAAGATATATCGTGCGGATCATCCCCTCGGCCCGGACTTTCTGATCCAAAAAAATAGCAAGCCCCAGCCCCAGAACGGTGCAAACCGATATATAAAGGGCTGCAAATATGCCCATGTTGGTCAAAGAGGTTTTCCAATGGCTCAACCGCCAAAGCTTGGAATAGTTTTCCCAGCCGACCCAACCGTATGAAGGTAACAAACGGCTGTCCGTAAACGACAGATAAACCGAAAAGAAGATGAAGCCGTAAACAAAGACCAGCACCAAAGCCAGCGATGGCGACAACACGAGCTTCGGCAACAAAGATTGCAACCGCGTCTTGAAATCCGCATTGGCGGCCTGTGCCATCTGGTGCCTCCTTTAAGCAAAATAGTGAATGTGGTTTGAGTGCAGCGAGGCAGCTTGCTAGCTGCCTCGCCACAGGGAGGAACGCTCAGAAATTACTGAGCGATTTCAACTGCCGTGACAAGTTCTTCAACGGCTGTTGCGCTGTCGTATTCACCATTAAAATGAGCTGTGACGACGTCATAAATCGCGT
>JAHDCF010000045.1 GCA_020630015.1 Planktomarina sp.
GCCAAGTCATCGGTGCGGAATGCAATATGGCCACGGTCGATAGGGTTGATCACTTGGCCGTTCACAAAGGCCACGGTCAAATCGCGTTGGGCAAGGTGCAGTTGTTTATCCCCGTCGGTGGCGAATTTGATGGCCCCGTCAAAGCCCTTGCCGTCGTGCGCGGGGGTTCTGACAAAATTGTCTTGGGGGATGTCGGCCAGCCCCAAAACGTCGGTGTAAAACCGATGCAGCCTGTCCACGTTGTGGGAGGCATAGTTGATGTGGTGGAATTCCAGTTTCATCGGCGGTGCTCCCTTTCGTAAGTTGTCAAATTTGCGCGTGACACGGGCGTTGCACCCCGCGATAACATTGGCATGAGGAACTTCGCAAATATCTTTACCTCGGGTCTTGGTCTGATTTTGCTGGCAGCGGCTTTTGTCATGGCACAGGTGGCCCATGAATGGGACCTCTTGTCGGTGATACCGCCGGGGGGCACCGTCCCCGACACGGGCCCGAACAACCTATTGGCGCTTTATCAATCCGCTTTCACCGCTTGGGTCACGGTGGTTTTGCTGGTGCCGGTCTTTGTTCTTGTTTGGTTTCGGAATGCGTCAACATCGGCGTGGCGCTGGTGGTTGGCGTTTTGGGGTGTGAGCTGGCTCACTTACATTGTGCATCTTTGTGTCTCGGCTTTTGGGTTCTTTGGGGGCGATTTCGACTGGATGACGCGCAGCAGTCGGGTTAGCGCGTTTTGGCCGAGCATGGTCTTGGCGCTTTGGTGGCTCATGGATGTGGCCTTGGCGTGGCGTGCGCGCATTGAAGGGGGGTGGGTGAAAATGCAACGTGTCTTTGTGCATTTCGCAACCTTTGTTTTGTTCTTTGGCGGATCGGCGATAAAGGGCGAGCTTTTGACCATCAAAGGTCTTGGCCTTGTAATGGCCGCAGGGATGATCATCGGCGGTGCCGTTGCCTTCAAAAGACGTAAAGGAACATTGTAATGATCCCCATTCTTTCGTTCGGCATGCCTGTATTGATCGCGATTTTCTTTGGCTGGCGTGCCGGGCGCGATGATCCACAAACGCGGCGTGAGTTTGTCATCAGCGCTGGTTGGGCATTGGCGTGGTGTGCGGCAGCCGTGTTTTTGTGGCATGCACTGTGGGTCAGTGCCATGGTGCCCGGGCCTTGGACGGCGACGGTGCGATCTTGCTTTATGTTGACAGGCTTAACGGCGCTTTTGTGGCTGCCACTTTTGATGATTTCTTATGTTGCACGTGCGCTAAAGGCGCGCCGTTCATAGGCGGCTGCATCTGTTAATTCGCGAAAAACCCCTTATATACTTCGTAACGATGGACGAAATTCACTGGATCAGGGATGTTTTATTGCCCACCGCCATATTGGGGGTGATTGCTTGGTGTGTGCCAAAGCTTTTTGCACAATATTTGGCGGAAACGATCCCTGCTTTGTGGATGAATGCCCTTTTGTCTACGGTTGTGATGCTGTGGGTTGGTGCGCTTTATTTCGCGGTTCCCTATCTTTTGTCTCGCGCGGGCTTGGCGCAGTGGATCGTGATCCTGCCTGCCGTTTTGGCCCAATCTGCGAAATTCGCGCTGATTTGGGCGCCAATCGGGATTTTGTCCCTTGTCAGTTTGCCTGAAAAATGGACCTTGGACGAATGATGCGTCTGATTAAAAAAGGCCTGATGTTTGGCAATTTGGTGCCTGTCACCAGCCCGATTTGGGTGCAACGGTATAACCGTGCGCTGAAACGTCTGACGGGGCGTGAAACTGCGTTGGATCACTTTCATATTGATATCTCGGGCTTCAGCCCTGAGGTGGCTGAGGAATTGGACGACCCGCTGTATTTGAATCCCAACGGCGTGAACCGGATGTTCATTCTGTTAACGCCGGATCAAAAGCGCGCGCCGTTGCTGGATGCAAAGTTTTCCATGACGCGCGATATAATACGCGACTTCATCTCACGTAATGAAGCGCAGATTTTCGCCCTGACGACGGGGGATGCCCTCGCGGGTGAATTGGTGAATTCCGTTTTCGCCGCCGATCATCCTAATGATTTGTTAGATATCACACAGATCGAGGTAGAGGCCGATACCGTTGGCGATACTTTGGCCCGCGCGGGTGAGCTGTCTAAGAAGATTGATCGGTTTTTGACCTCCAAAAATGGTTGGCAAGACGATGTTTTGATTGCCCAAATGATCGGCCTTGCAAAAGAGACCGGGGATGTGGTGCGTAACCCTGTTGAATTGACGGGTAAAGTACAAAGGGTGGATCATTTCTGGACGGCCCATTTTGGCGGCGCTTTCTTTTTTCGCGGCGATGATGACACCGTGGTAATCGCCAACGATCCTGATCACTTCAAAGATATGACGGGTGCAATTGTTTTGGGCTTGGACGATGCAGAAGCGATTGCCAAATTCCTGTTTTCCAATGCGTTGGTTGATCCTTTGTTAACGAAAAAAGGGCCACAAGGGGCGGCGATTATTCAGCGAAAAATGGATATGATCGTTGCCTATACGGCGGCATTGCGGGGTGCAGAACATTTACCGCAAGATACCCGTGCCTTACGACGCTTGGCCCGTACTTATGCCCGTGATCTGCCTTTTGCATATCGTGGTTTGGCGGATTTGCATCGCTGGGCAGCTGGGCGGGGGAAATGGCCTAAAATCACCGCCATCCATCCCAGTTATTTTTATTCCCTAAGGGCCACGCCTGGGCCGGCACATGAATTGGTAAATCGGTTGCTGGCAGCATTGACCCCAATGGATATGCGACAGCTGTTCATTTGCCACAAAGAGGCGTTTTATCCCGCATATGCCAAATGGCCAGAGCCGTTAAAAGATTTCACAGCAGATTTGCTGGAAACAGAATATCAGTCTGATAAACCCGCATTGCGGGACGCCCTTTTCGGGGCATTTGAGGAAGAAGAAGCCCAAGAACAATCCTTGGATGCGCGGGTCGCATCAGTGGGTCCGTGGGGCGCAGTTCGGAGATCGCGATGATACGTTTGGTTGTTTTTGGGTTTTTGATTTTGTCGGTGATCTACATTTGCCTATTTTTCTATTCCCGATCAGTTCGCAAAGCCAAACTGGCCGAATGGTATTTGGAAAGTGACAAATCAGTCGACGAAGATACTTTCATTCGTGAAGGGTTACAAAAATACGATAATTCCCTTCGACCGAAACTTTTGCTTGGGGTTTATGTTGTGCCGATTGTCACGGTGTTGATCATCATATACCTGACAAACTTCGCTTAATCACAGGAGGGCGCTTTTAATGTTTCGCCTAATCAAATGGATATTAATTGTTTTCGCCCTTTTGTTGGTGGTTGGCGGTTTACACTATACATTGCCGCAGCGTGATATCGTGCGCATCGCTGGAACTGAAATCTTGCGTAAAGATTTCTCAGGCTGGACGCGCATTTTTTATGCTCAAGCTGACAGCGGCGATAACGAGGCCATCAACCGGGACCTTCGACTAATTAATGCCGTGCGCCCCAATGGGGATGTCAGTGTGTATCGAAACGAAGACACGGGATTTGGCTGGCCGCCGTATTTTAAATTGGACAGTCAAAACCTGCAGGCAGAGGCAACTGATGCCGTTTCTGACAAGGAAAATCCACAGTGGTATGTGATCCGGCACTATGGATGGCGTTCTCCGTTTTTGTCGATTTATCCCAATGCCGTAAGTTTGAAACCCATTGCCGATCCGAATACGCGTCTGATCCCATGGTTCAACATTGTTGTCTTGTTGATCCTGTTCGCGATTTTCTGGGCCATCTTCGTGCGGGTGCGCCGGTTTTGGAACCGACGTGTGGATCCTGTTTTGGAACAGGTGGATGCAAGTATGGATGAAACCCGTGAAAAGGTTGGCGGCTGGTTTTCCAAAAAGTAATCCAACGCAATGTATGATTTGATGAAGGAGGCAGGGCGCCCCCCTTTTTCATTCTCCGTATGGGATCCAGATCGTCTTGATCTCTGTTGCGGCTTCAAGCCAACCTGCGTGATCGTCGGCTTCTGCACCGCGCCACGTGCGTTTTAGATTGCTGACTGAGGCACCTTCGATAACGGTTGCAAAGTTATCACCAGACAGGGCCCATACCGCATCCAGATCCTTATGCGCCCCCATGTGGCTGGCCAGATCGGCGTGCGGCCCTGTTAAAATGTTCACAACACCAGACGGCACATCAGAGGTGTCCATGACCTGATAGAATTCAGTCGCGACCAACGGAAAAGGTTGGCTTGCTGCAAGTGTTATTGTGTTTCCCATGGCCATAGCAGCGGCCATAGGGGTGACCAATCCTAACAATGGGTTCGCATCCGAACACAATGCTGCGATGCGCCCAACAGGTTCATGCATGGCAAGGGCCACACCACGCAAGGGCACACCTTTTGCAGCCCCGTCATATTTGTCGGCCCATGCCGCAAAGCTGAACAGAATTTCGATGGATGCTTCCACCTCTGATTTTCCGTTGGATTTTCCGGTTAAGGTGTTGATTAGTTTTGAAAAATCATCCGAACGGGCTGATAGGTTTTCACCTAAATAGTAAAGGATTTGCGCGCGCAAATGGCCCGAGGTTTTCGCCCAAGATTTTGCGGCAACTTGGGCTTCAACAGCATTGCGCAGGTCTTTTCTGTTGGCGATGGGCGCATGACCCAAAAACCGACCGCGTTTATCAAAAATTGGTTGCGCGTAACCGCCATCTGGGCGTGCTTGTTTGCCGCCAATGTACAGCTTCGCGGTGCGATCCAATCCTTCAACAGGTTGATCCTCACCTTTAAAGGCCTCTATGAATTTCGGTGCCACGATCGCTTTGCGTGTTTTGGTGTAAGCTCTAAGTCCTTCCCAACCACCTTCGCGCCCGAAACCACTTTCACGTACGCCGCCAAAACCAGCGGCTGCATCAAAAAGATTGGTGGCATTCACCCAAACCACGCCAGCAGAAAGCTTTGGCGCAATATCAAGGGCAAGGTTGATGTTTTCAGACCAAACCGTTGCCGCCAATCCGTATCTCGTGTTGTTGGCAACTTCCACCGCTTCAGCCGGTGTGCGAAACGTTGTGGACACCAAGACGGGGCCAAAAATTTCTTCTTGCATCAACGTATCCGCAGGGTGCAGTCCGGAAATCAAGGTCGGTGGGTAAAAGCACCCTTCTGGTACAGGCGTATTGGCGTGATAAGTTTCACCCGCAGAATTTGAATTCACCATATCTTGGATTGTTCGCAACTGAACGGGATCGACAATAGCGCCCACATCAACGGACTTATCCAATGGGCTGCCGATACGCAATTTGTCCATCCGTGCCTTTAGGCGCGTTTCAAATTCAGCAGCGATACCTTCTTGAACGATAAGCCGTGATCCGGCGCAACAAACCTGTCCTTGGTTGAACCAAATGGCATCCACCAAACCTTCGATGGCAGAATCCATATCTGCGTCATCAAAGACAATGTATGGCGATTTGCCACCCAATTCCAAAGTGAGTGACTTACCTGTTCCGGCGGTTGCTTTTCGGATTTGCCGACCAACTGAGGTTGATCCGGTAAATGCAATTTTGTCGACGTCACTTTCGACGATTGCTTGGCCGGTTTTGCCGTCGCCGGTGACTATGTTGATCACGCCCTTTGGTACGCCTGCTTGCTGGCAAATCTCGGCAAAAATCATCGCCGACATGGGGGTGTATTCGGCCGGTTTCAGAACAACCGTGTTCCCCATGGCCAAGGCCGGTGCAATTTTCCAAGCCAACATCAAAAGGGGGAAGTTCCATGGAATAATTTGCCCACAAACCCCCAAGGCGCGGCGATCCGGCATTTCGGCATCCATAAGTTGCGCAAAACCGGCGTGATGATAAAAATGGCGAATGGCCAGCGGAATATCAATATCACGCGTTTCGCGGATGGGTTTGCCGTTGTCCAAAGATTCCATCACCGCAAACAAGCGGCTGTTCTTTTGCATTAAGCGGGCAATCGCATAAAGAATCTTTGCGCGGGCAGGCCCACCCATCTTTTCCCACTTTGGCTGTGCCTTTCGCGCGGCCATGATCGCTTGGTTCACCTCAGCTTGGGTGCCAACGGTCATGCTTGCCAATTTTTCACCTGTCGCGGGGTTCAATACATCGCGATCCGGGCGCAGGGGGCCCCATTCGCCGTTTATAAAGTGGCCAGCGATACCACCTTTGCTTTCAATCCAGGCGAGGGCTGTATCGGCGGCCTCTGGTGCGGTGCCATAATCCATCGTTTCAAAAATATCTTTTATTGTCATAATCTTACCCGATTGGATGGCGATGTGCGGCTGAATAAGCGCCGGTCAAATGATGATCAAGTTGGCGTTCAATATCACCCAGTAATGATGATGCTCCAAATCGGAACAAATCGGGCCTCAACCAACGATCGCCTAGTTCCTCTTTTATGAGGGCAAGATACATCAAGGCATCTTTGGCCTTCGAAATTCCCCCGGCGGGCTTATACCCAACACGGAACCCGGTGCGGGCGTAAAAATCACGGATCGCGCGGATCATCGTCAAGGTAACGGGCAGGGTGGCATTGACGCTTTCTTTGCCCGTGGACGTTTTTATGAAATCCGCCCCTGCCATCATGCAGATTCGACTGGCCCTTGCGACGTTGCGCAATGATCCCAATTCACCCGTTGCCAGAATGGCTTTGACGTGGGCATCGCCGCACGCCTTGCGAAAGGCTGCCATTTCATCAAACAAACCTTGCCAGTTTTGTGTCAAAACATGCCGGCGGGAAATGACGATATCAATTTCCTTTGCACCTGCTTTTACGCTTTCTTCGATTTCTGCAACGCGCAAATGAAATGGGGATAATCCAGCTGGAAATCCGGTGCTGACTGCAGCGACCGGGATGCCTGTTCCCTGCAACGCTTGCACTGCGGTTTCGATCATGTCGTGATACACACAAACAGCACCGACCTGCAGATCCGGTAAACCCAGTTCTTCCAACATGGCTTGGGAAACTGGTTGCCGTGCCTTTGCACACAGACGGCGAACCCGACCTTTTGTATCATCACCTGAAAGTGTGGTTAAGTCGATGCAACTTATCGCACGGCAAAGCCACGCCGCTTGATGTGACTTTTTGATCGATCGTCGACCAGGAAGCGTGGCACATCGACGTTCAACGGCTGATGTATTTATACGCACATCCATTGCCCAGTCCAAATCAAACGCAGTTCCTGGGTTTCGTGGTTCAAGTGTCTGCGGCAATTGGTTTGCAACGGGTGCGGTGGTCATAAAAATTTCCAAAAGTTTGAATTCGTTATATTTTACCTAAACCTTAGGATAAATATTGAACCTCGTCACTGTCCAGAAAATCTTCGATCGCTTTGGGTATTTTAAGGCCTTGCCTTACCTCTTGATCCAGATCATTTTCAAGCTTTGCCACGTGTTCTAACCTTAACAAGACCGCATCAATGGTGTCGAAGGGAACGACGACAACCCCATCACGATCAGCGACGATCATGTCACCTGTTTCGACGCGCAATCCGCCGATATCCACCGCGCCACCAATCACTCCAGGGCCTGCGGCAACAGGTGACGCCGGGGTTAGGCCCGTGCAAAAAGACGGCAAACCAACCTCAACGATCCCTTGATAATCGCGCATTGGGCCGTCGGTCACCAAACCCGCGGCTTGGCAGTTTTTCAACATTCCACAGACCCTGTCACCTGCGGATGCACACCCTTGATGGCCAGAAAACCCGGCCACCAAAACATCGCCCGCCTGTACAAATTTCAAAGCGGCCAGTGTGGCCAATACATCGCCGGGCCGGTTAAAGGCCGTGATTGCAGGACCGGCCATCGCACATGGGAAATCGCGTCCATCCCCCACCGGCCCGATGCGGGCATCCATGGCCCCAAGGCCGTCTTGTGCATCAGCGACGAAACCTGTGGGCACCCCTTTGAACGCCGCTATTTGAGCAGCTGTCGGGCGACGATTGGTGTCGCGAATGATCAGTTTTTTGGGTTCTTCGATCAATACTTCATCCTCTTCATGCCCACGATACGCAGCGGTGGCCAAAGTCACAATGGGAACGTGACAACAGGGGTATGACTGCGTTAGGTCAATCAGAGTTGCCAAAGGATTCACAGCCATGACGTTTGATAGAACTCCCAAAATTGCCCCATCCATTTTGAGCGCGGATTTTGCCAATTTCGGTGCAGAAATCGAAGCCGTTGAAGCCCAAGGTGCGGATTGGATTCATGTGGATGTAATGGATGGTCATTTTGTTCCAAATATCAGCTTTGGCCCGACCACCTGTGCTGCCATTCGACCGCATGTAAAAACAATCATGGACGTTCATTTAATGATCGCACCGGTCGACCCCTACATCGAAGATTTTGCCAAAGCTGGCGCAGACTTTATCACGGCACATGTTGAAGCCAGCCCACACATACATCGAACGTTGCAGGCCATTCGGGCCAATGGCGTCAAGGCCGGTGTTGCTTTGAATCCTGGTACACCAGCCAGCGCGGTGCAAGATGTGCTAGATTTGGTGGATATGGTTTGTGTGATGACTGTAAATCCGGGGTTTGGTGGGCAAAAATTTATTGATATGACTAATAAAATCAAAGAGTTGCGTTCAATGATCGGTGATCGCCCAATCCATATAGAGGTGGACGGTGGTGTCGCACCGGATACCGCGAAATCGGTGGTTGAGGCCGGTGCAGATGTTTTGGTTGCGGGATCTGCAGTGTTTAAAGGTGGGTCTGTTTCCAACCCAGAACCATATGGAACGAACATAAAGGCAATTCGCAGCGCAATTGCGTAAAAACTGCACAAATCGCGGGTCTGTTCTGCGCAATTGGTTCGTCAAAAAGTTTATATAAAAACAAGACGGACAGTGGACAGTAAAATGACAGTTTATGAAGTGCGGGGCGTTCCCGACAGTTTGCATAATGACGCTTGGTGGTTGGGGGCAAAACATTTGCCCGTTTCGACCGCACCAACTACAAGTGACAAGCAGGCAAAGGAACGTTCAGATGATACAAACGATTTTGATTGTTGAGGATGACCCGCAAATCCGACGGGTGACAGAAATCGCAATTCAAAGTGCGGGTTTCGAAACGGATGTCGCCGGTGATGGGGCAGAGGGGTTGGCGAAGGCAAAATCAGGTCGTTTTGATTTAATCGTGTTGGATATTGGATTGCCGGAATTGGATGGCTTAAGTTTGTGCAAAACTTTGCGAACCACCGACAACACGCCGGTGATATTTCTGACCGCGCGCCAAGACGAAGTTGATCGTATTTTGGGGTTGGAATTGGGTGGTGACGATTATCTTGGTAAACCGTTTTCCCCCCGAGAATTGGTTGCAAGAATTAAAACCATTCTGCGGCGTTCAGGCCCGTCACCGGAGATTGCACGCGCGCGAAATCACGGCCACCTGCAAATCGATCCTTCCACGCATTCGGTTCAATTCGAAGGGACGCCAATTGCGGTGACGTCGCGGGAAATGGCCTTGTTGGAAATTTTATCTAAACGTCCCGATCAAGTGTTTTCAAAGCCACAATTGATTGAAGGGGTCTATGGGGTGGGATTTCATATCGCGGACCGCACATTGGACAGCCATGTTCGAAATTTGAGGAACAAGCTATCCAGCGTGGGTTGCACCGATGGCATTGAAACACTGCATGGTGTGGGCATTCGGATGGGGCCGTGTCTTGGCAGCGCCTGAAAAATCCGTTGCTGCAGTAAAGTGGCGACCATCCCTTGCGATTGTTTTGGGTGGTACTCTGGGATTTGTGTTGCTGTTGCCACTTGCTGGGATCGTTTTGGGCATGTTTCTCGAACGGTATTTGGATGTTCAAGCCTCTTACACCATCATTTTTGGTTCGGTGGTCTTTGTAACCGGTGTACTGGGTTTTCTTTTGTGGCGCTTGATAATGCGGCCGGTTCAAGCATTGGTGGAACATTCTCAGGATGTCCTAAGAAACCCCAATGCGGATCATGTCCCTTTGCCCCACTACGGAACATCAGAGTTGCGAGGCCTTGGGCAGGCTGTTTTGGATATGTCGCATTCATTGGCAGCGCGCACCCGAAATTTGCAGGCTTATACTGATCATGTCACCCATGAGCTGAAATCACCACTTACATCGATTGTTGGTGCGACGGAACTTTTGAATATTTCCGAATTGCCTGAGGATCAAAAAAGGCAACTGTTGCAAGACATCGCATTCAGTGCCGATCGCATGTCAAAACTGCTGGATGCGATGCGCAGCTACCGAGAGATGATTGGTGTGGATTCTGACCCTACGTCAATTGATTTGACTGCGCTTGAATTGCCCAAGCTGATAACAGTTCGCTTCTTTGGAAGGCCGACACTGCCGTTGTCGCCTGAAGTTGCAACCATTGTTTTTACTCACTTTTTGAGGAATGCAGCGGAGCATGGCGCAACGCGTGTTGATGTTTGTGAAATCGAAGATGGGGTGTTGATAGCTGATGATGGGACAGGCATTTCAACCGCAAACCAATCGTCGGTTTTTGATCCATTTTTCACAACAAAACGTGCCACTGGGGGCACTGGTATGGGGCTTACTATTGTAAAAACCTTGCTAGAAAATGGCGGCCTGACGGTGGATTTGTGGCAGAAAAATGGCGGATGCGTGTTTGCCATTCGCCCTTGACGCGAAATTGTTCCATATTCGCCACGAAACGGGCACGCAAAGCCGGAAAAACCCCAATTTTCAGTTAAAAAAGCCATAATTCATTAGGGATTTCGTGAACCTCGCCATATACCTTGCCCATCAACCGACAAAAAGTCGGACTAAAACAAAGCGTAGCGGATCAAAAAAGCCGTGCGTGAGGTAGAGTGGGTAGAGCGATGCAAGCGATCGATTATGTCGTCCGTACTGGACAGGGCCGTGTTCTGCGCGGCGAGTTGAGCGGGTCGAATGAAAACTTAGTTCTTACAACGGCTGGTAAGTCAGACATTTCGTTGAACATTAGTCGCGACGATGTTGATGATTATACACGCATTGGGAACGATCTGGTAATCAAACTGGAAGACGGCCGTGAAATTACCATCGAAGGTATTTTCAACGGAAACGGTGGTCAAACATCACGTTTGTATTTCTCAGAAGGTGGAAGGATTGAAGAGATCACTTTCACAGAAAGCTGGGGGCGCACGAACCAAGCGCATGTTTCCAGCAATGCAGACAACGTTGATGGTCTTGTTTTCAATGAAGGCAGCGGACTTTCAAGTTCTTCTGCTTCAGCAAATGCTGGTGGATCAGTCTCAGCAAGCGGTGGTGGCTCAGCCTCCACAAGCTACGGCGCAGGTTTTGAAGGTCGTACGGTTACCACATGGGAACTGAATGACGGTGCAGTCTGGGGTGGTCTAGGTGGACTTCTTGGACTCGGATTGCTTGCCGGCGGCGGTGGCGGAAGTGCCGCTCAGGCGCGCGTTACCGACGAAATTCGGATTACCAGTGTTGCAGGTGGTGCCGACAGCATTGTGAACGGTGCTGAAATGGCAGCTGGTCCTTCAATTTCAGGTGTAACGGAACCTAATTTGCAGGTTACAGTCACCGTTCAAGGCGTTTCAGTGGTTACAACCTCTGACGCAAACGGAAATTGGACAGCTGTATTCAATCCTGCTGAATTAGATCAAGGTGAATACGTTGCAAACGTTTCAGCGACAGCTGTTGGCGAAAGCGGCTCTACGTTGACGACCGCTGCAACCATGAATGTTGATACGACTACCGCAGTTGCAATCAATTCATCCACAATCGAAGGTGACGGCATCGTCGTAGCGACTGAAGCTGGCGATGGCGTTTTGTTGACCGGAACTGGTGAAGCGGGCAGCACAGTGAACGTGACGTTCCAAGGTACTTCGCAGACAACCGTCGTTACCGATAATGGTACTTGGTCTGTCAATTTCTCACCTGCATCCGTTGAAGGCATCAACGATCAAGCCGTTGCTGTAACAGCTGACATCACAGATGCAGTTGGCAACACCGCTTCATCCACGCAAACAATTCGCGTGGATACTGTAATTGATGTCGATTTCAATGCAGTGCAGATGGGTGACAACATCATTAACGAAACCGAAGCTGGTCAACCGGTTACATTCACTGGGACAACAAACCCTGGTGCCAGCGTGATTGTTGATCTGAACGGCAACCTTCACGATGCGACTGTTGCCCCTGATGGATCTTGGACAGTCACATACCAACCGCATGAACTTCCTGCTGGCACAACAGGCATTACCCTGATCGCCACAGCGACAGATGCATTAGGCAACGTTGCGAACACATCGCACGTAGTCCAATTGGACGACTCCGGATTTGTCGACATTTTGGACAATATCATTGAGATCGATAACATCGTTAACAATGTTGAATCACAAGATGGTGTGGTTGTCACAGGTACAACATTCCCAGGATCAACCGTTGTCGTCGAATTCGGCTCTTACACTGGTGAAGCTGTTGTTGACGCAAATGGCAACTGGACGATTGATATTCCAGCAAGCGAGATTGCAGCTGGCGAATACACCGTGAATATTAATGCCACAGCGACAACAGCTAGCGGAAATGTTTCAACAGATTCTCGGACATTAAACGTGGACACTTTGGTGAATACGCTTTCTGCTGATCTTGTGGCAGGCGACGACGTTATCAATGCTGCCGAATACAACAACGGCGTTGTGGTAACCGGTACGGTTGAAGCTGGATCCACTGTGTTGGTGACGATCCACGATACGCAACGTACGGCGACAGTCGATGCAAACGGAAACTGGACCGTTACATTCGAAGCAGGGGCTTTCCCTGAAGCGGATTACACAACAACAATGGTTGTGGATGTGACAGATGGTGCAGGGAACACGGATACACACACGCGTTCAATCTTGATTGACACAGTAGGATCATCCTTGACACTGAACCCAATTCCGTTGGGCGATGATGACATCATCAATCAGCAAGAAGCGAATGCCGGGCTGACGATTTCGGGTGTATCTGAACCGAATGTTGAGATTACCGTTGAGTTTAACGGTACAACTCACACTGTAATGACAGATCCTGATGGAAACTGGTCAATTACGCTGGGTCCTGATGATATCGGGACTGGTAATGGTGTCATTCCATTGATCCTAACAACTGTGGATGGGTCTGGAAACGTCACAACAATGACGCAACCGATCAACTTGGATACAGAAGTTTCAAATGTAACCTTCCCAAGTTCTGAAATTGCAATTGATGGTGTTGTGAACAGCACAGAAGCGGGTCAAGAACTCGAAATCAATGGAACAGCCGAAATCGGATCGACAGTAGTTGTGACAATTGCAGGCGTTAATTATCAAGTGCCGGTTGATGCGAACGGGAACTGGGTTTTGACATTGGATGCGGATACATTCGCACCAGGTGAATACGATGTTCTGGTTACAGCACAGATCACAGATGGCGCTGGCAACTCTATCAGTCAGACCACTACAGTTGTGGTCGACACGGAAGTCAGCAACTTTGCGGTTACGTCAACTTCGATGGACGGACAAACAGTTCTGAACTCTTTCGTGGCTCAGACTGGTATTAACTTGTCAGGCACCGTTGAATCAGGATCGACTGTTGAGGTTACGTTCGAAGGAACAACCAAAACAGCGACAGTAAACTCCAACGGTACTTGGACAGTTTCATTCTCTGGCGATGAAGTGCGTATCGGCGAATACACCACTGATGCACAAATCGTTGCGACAGATGCTGCTGGTAACTCTTCAACGCTGACATCTACATTTGTTGTTGATACAGCAATCCCAGATGCACCAGAGTTGACAGCGATTACCGAAGGTACGGAAGGCATTCGTTCGATCGCATTGCCATTCTCAACAGACAGTTTCGAAATCAGTTCAATGTCTGAAGATGGTTCCACAAGTACGCCGATTTCAACTTCTGTACTGCATGATACGTTCCGCAACGAATTGTTGTTCAATTTTGCATCAGACGTTCCAGATGGAACTGACCTTATGGTGCAATTGAATGATGATGCCGGAAACTCAAGCAGCACATTGTTTATCTTGGATGACAATGCAGAGGTCGATATGGGTGCCGCTGGGCTTGAGAACTTCGATGTGGGTGCTGTTGATCTGGCCTTTGCGCAAGACAGCAGCCTGACCATCACGGCAGAACAACTGGAAGATCTGTCAGAATTCTCTGACAACCTTCTCATCCGTGGTGAAGAAGGCGATACAGTAACGGCGATTGGTGCGGTTCGCACATCTGAGACTGAGGTTATCGGTGGACAGACATATGACATCTACACCCTTGGTGATAACGGTGCATATATGCTGATCGATCAAGACATCGACGTTCTTACCTAAGACCAAAACTAAAATTTGCCCGGGAAATAGACCACCCAAAAAGAGGTGGCCCCGGGCAAATCAACAATAATAACGCTGAGGCGGGCGAATGGCGGTTAAGGTAAAAGGGGCACATGTGTCCCTATCAGGGACTTTATTAGTTGCGATGATGGTTTCCGGGTGCGGATCCGTAAAAGACATGCGCGACAGTTTGATAAAAGCCCCAGAAACATATGAAGAACCGGCGGCAACGCCTTCTGGTCAAGATGTGGAAGTCACGCGTGCAGCGGCACCAAGTGGCAACAAATCACTGGAAAAAATTGAAGTTTATGGTGGCAATCGGTCCCAAATAATTGAGACTTTGATTTCACGCAGATCTCTTATTTCGAACGGCAGTGCATTTGATCAAGTCGCACGTGCCGTATTGGCATCTGATGCGCGCACTGCGGAATCAGAACTGCGGGCCGCGCGCCTTCGGGCCCGTTCTGAACAGTTTAACTGGTTGCCAAAAATTGGCCCTAACATTTCTTTGTCTTCTTTAGGTGACTTCGTTGCAAGTTTGGTGGTTGAACAAGTCATCTTTGATAATGGTCGCAAGAAAGCAGAGCGTGACTACGCCGCCCACGACGTAGAAGCTGCGGCGGTCGGTCTGTCGCAAGACACCAACGCACGAGTTGGGACAGCGCTGTCGCTTTACATCACTGCGGAACGTGCGCGCCATGAAAAACGTGTGGCTCAATCGGCTCACAAACGTATGTCGCATTTTGTGAACATTATCCAACAGCGTGTTGATGGTGGTGTGTCGAATATGGCCGATTTGCGTGTTGCAGAATCCAAGCTGCACGAACTGGACGCAGAAATTGCACGCGCAACAGAAGCAGAATTAACCGCAGTGGCGGAATTGGCAGCAATGGCCCAAAAACCGATGTCCGGTGTTTCCGGAATGGGGTCCTTAGCATCCGTTTCTGTCGAAGGTCGCACGCCATTAAGTGTCTTGATGGCCCGTGCAGAAGGTGAACGCAAAGTTGCAGAGGCGCAAATCCAACGCGCAGCGATGCTTCCGGGTGTCACCGCAGGCGGGACTGTTGGTGAAGACAGCCAAATTGGAATTAATGTTTCTGGCGAAGGTCTTGTCGGTGTTGGAACGGGCGCTGCATTGAATGCGGTAGAGGCGTCAAAGGACGCCGCCCGCCGGGGTGTTCGCCAGGCCGAAGAAGATAACAGCCGCATCGTTAACCGTTTGCATCAACGCCGCGCCGCATTGCGCCGCCAAGAGGCTGAAAGCAAAGTATTGGTCGCGGATGCACGCAAAACATACGAACTTTTTCACGATCAATTCAAAAATTCCGGACGCCCAATTATGGATGTCGTCAGCATTTTTGAAAACGCAATTCGGTTGGAGCGGGATTCCGTTCGATTGAAATACGAACTGAGCGCGATCGAGGTTGAAATGGCTTCGATGTACGGAAATTTGGTCAATGGAGGTGACGTATGAGTGACGAAAAGGAAAAAGTTGTTGCTTTGAAACCTGCCAGTGTTTTGGGTGTGATTTCCAACGCCCCAACCGTTGAAGGCGCTTCCAAATCAGATGGCCCTTCCAAAGGACCAAAGGTCGACGCGCCCAAGAGAGCGACAGCAAAACTTAAAACAGCCACGATTGATTTGCCCAAGGTTAAAGCCCCTGAAGCGGATCCAAGTGATATCCTGTCTGAAAATGTTCAGATGGTGCAAACCTATTGTGCGGCTTTGGGCCAGCAAGTTTTGAAAGCTGACATTCAAGAAGCTTTGCAAACAGCGGATCCCGAAGCCGTCAAAACAGCCCGGGATGTCACGCCCGAAGCCATGATGGCCGCATTAAAAATTGCAGACCTTCAAGTTTCAGACAATCGCAAAACAAAGTTAAAGCGGGCATCATTGCCGGCTTTGGCCGTTATGGAAACGGGTCAATTTGTTTTGGTTCAGCGCCTTGAAGGAACAAAGGTTGTTACCTTTGACACAGACGCGGCGAACCGCGAAGCGGTGGTGGAACTTTCGGAATTTGAAAAGCATTTTTCGGGGCGGATATTGTCTGCTGCGGCGTCTTTGGAAAAATTGCGCGACACACATATGGTGCAGGCCAAGAAAGGACATTGGTTCTGGTCTGAATTCTTTAAATTTAAAGCTTTGCTTGGGGATATCGCTGTTGGATCATTCGTGGCCAACTTGCTTGCAGTGGCTGTGGCGCTGTTTTCATTGCAGGTTTATGACCGTGTTATCCCACATGAAAGCATCGCAACACTTTGGGTGTTGGCGATCGGGGCGTTTGTCGCCCTTGGCTTTGAAGCGCTTTTGAAAGTTAGTCGTGCTCGGCTTATGGACGGTGCTGGCCGTTCGATCGAGCTCAGCGTGCAAGACCTTTTGATGAAGCGTTTGCTGGGAATGCGCGTGGATCGTCGTCCCATGACCGCGTCCCATTCATTCTCTGCCATGCGCGATTTCGCAAGTGTGCGGGAATTTTTCACCGCCTCCACCGTTGGGGCGGTTGCGGATATTCCGTTTATTTTTGTGTTCCTGATCTTGGTTTATTCGATTGGGGGTCCGGTCGTATGGGTGTTGTGTGCTGGTGCGATCTTGATGATTTTACCAGGTTTCTTACTGCAACGAAAAATGATGCAGTTGACCCGCGATGCCCAAGGGGCAACCGCCAAATCTGGGCGTGTTTTGCACGAGGCGATTTTTGAGATAGAGACACTTAAATCTCTGCGGGGTGAAGACCGCGTTCGCCGCTTGTGGAACGAACTGAATGGTCTGTCTTCTTTGACATCTTCCGAACAACGTCGCATCGCGTCAAACTTGACGTATTGGAGCCAAGGCATCCAACAGGCGACCTATGTTTCAGCGGTAATTGCAGGGGCATTTCTGGTGTTTTCCGGACAGATGACTGTTGGTTCGATCATCGCGATTGGTATTCTAACTGGCCGGACCTTGGGGCCGTTGACCCAACTGTCGGGAACGCTGGCGCGGTGGTCAAATGTCAAAACCGCTTTGGATGCTTTGGGCGAAATCGAAAGTGCAGATCAAGACACTGAGGCTGGTCGCACATATTTGCGTCGTGACAGCCTGATGGGTGATTATGAAATGCGCGATCTGGTGTATCGTTACGAAGATGATGGTGCGCCTGTGTTGGATATCCAAGGCGTGAAAATCAACAAGGGTGAATCAACTGCGATATTGGGCGCGAATGGATCTGGAAAATCCACCTTATTGAAGGTGATGGCTGGCCTTTATCAACCGGTCAGCGGGCGTGTGCTGTTGGATGGTGTGGACATGAATCAATTGGATCCACGCGATGTACGCCGCACCGTTGGATACCTGAGCCCCGATGTTCGATTGTTCGCCGGCACCTTGCGGGAAAACCTGAATATCAATTCGCTGGAACTGGATGATGATCGAATGTTGGCCGCACTTGATTTTGCAGGTCTTGGTCAGTTCGTGCGCGCACACCACAAAGGTCTGGATATGGAAATTCAAGACGGCGGTGAAGGCATGTCCAGTGGTCAACGTCAGGCAGTTGGCTGGGCCCGCCTTTGGTTGCAAGACCCCAAAATTGTGTTGTTGGATGAACCAACCGCAGCATTGGATCAAACTCTTGAAAACGCATTGATCAGCCGACTGAAACCATGGCTGGAAGGGCGCACCGCAATGATCGCGACGCATCGTGTGCCAATCTTGGGTCTAACGTCACGGACGTTCATTTTGCAAAATGGTCGTTTGGCCGTGG
Source organism: Planktomarina sp. (assembly GCA_020630015.1). GTDB lineage: Bacteria > Pseudomonadota > Alphaproteobacteria > Rhodobacterales > Rhodobacteraceae > Planktomarina. The sequence goes on from JAHDCF010000045.1 coordinate 18,052, forward strand.
ACGGCCCACGCGACAAAGTTTTGGCCCATCTCACCAAACAGCAGGAGGCTTAAGACAATGGCAACCATGACGATTGATGCCTCTTTGGATCGCGCGATGCGCCGTCCGTCTATGACAATTTGGTTGGTTACAGCTGCTGTTTTGGCCTTTGTGATCTGGGCCGCCTTCGCCTGGGTGGATGAGATTGTCCGCTCTGACGGCGAAGTCGTCAGCCAATCCCGACCACAGATCATCCAGAACCTTGAAGGCGGTATTTTGGCTGAATTGTTGGTCAAAGAAAGTGATCAGGTGCAACCGGGTGATGTGTTGGCCCGTTTGCAAAGCACGAAGTTCCAGACCCAAGCGGATGATTTGTCTGAACAAGTAGCCGCGTTGGATATTCGTCGCCTGCGCCTTGAAGCGGAAATGGGAGGGTATTTCGAATTCCAAGTTCCCGCAAGTTTGACCGCTGGAAATGAAAACATCGTGGCCTCTGAACAAGCTTTGTTGATGGCGCGTCAATCGGATTTCAAAAGCCGTGCCGAAGGGGCCCGTGCAGTAATGGACCAAGCCGCGAAAGAGCTGGGCCTGATGGAAAACATGTTGGCCAAAAAGATTGTTGCCTTGATCGAGGTGACCCGTGCCCGCAAAGCGAAATCAGATGCAGAAGCTAGGTACAATGAAATCGTGACCCAGATGGAGCTGGAGCGCGCAAGTACATATTCTGACACGCTCAAAGAGTTGGGCACCTTGAAGCAAAATCTGAAGCTGGTTCAAGATCAGTTGGATCGGACAGTATTGGTGTCGCCGATGCGCGGTATCGTGAATAATCTTTCGGTCACAACCATCGGTGGCGTTGTGCGCCCCGGTGAAGAAATTTTCCAGATTATCCCTTTGGATGATGAGTTGTTTGTTGAAGCAAAAGTCCCACCAGAGGACATCGCAAACATTCAACGCGGTCAGCAGGCCACCGTCAAACTGACGGCCTATGACTATACGATTTACGGTTCGTTAAAAGGTGAGGTCCAGTATATTTCTGCTGACACATTCAAAGATGAACGTAAGCAAGACGGCGACCCACACTATCGTGTGACGTTGGCCGTCGACACGGCAAACCTGTCACCACGCCAGGCAAGCCTTGAGATCCGCCCAGGTATGCAAGCCGAAGTCGAATTGCACACCGGCGGAAAGACCATACTCAACTACCTACTTAAACCACTCTACAAATCGCGGGAAGCTTTCCGCGAACGTTAATCAGTATTTCGCTGATTGAGATAACTTGGCGCAGGATAATTTCCTGCGCCTTTTTTTAGTCCAGAAACCAAAAATCTGTGATGCCGATGTCTTCGCTGTTCACGTCGGCCAAACGAATAACCTGGCCATCATACGCGATCTCTGTGAATTCGGTCCCGTTGATTGACACCATGCGAATGTCCAATGCTTCAAATCGGCCATCGACGCCGCGCATCTGCAAAAGATCGGTTCCTACTTCGAAATCCTGTACCGTGTCTGTTGAAGATCGGGACGTTGATTGAAAAACAAATGCGTCACGGCCTTGCCCCCCAAACAAAATATTATCGCCACTGCCTGCATTCAACGTATCGTCACCAGATCCGCCATAGATAATATCATTCCCAGAATGTCCCGCCAATCGGTCAGACCCCATGCCGCCCACAAGCGTGTCTTCCCCCGAACTTGCGAACATTTGATCGTTGCCTTCTGCACCGTCCAAAAGGTCATCCCCCTGACGCCCGACCAGCATATCCCAACCGCTGCCACCGAATAACTGGTCACCGCCCCAGCCACCATCAAGGCTGTCATGCCCATTTCCCCCCCCAAAGGATATCGATGCCGGAACCACCCGAAACCGCGTCTTGACCTTCCCCCGCATAAACGGTGTCGGCCTCTGTTCCGGCCTCGATAATATCGTTTCCTGATCGTGCCCAAATTTGGTCTTGCCCGCCTGATGCCCCCATCCAATCATTTGCATCCGATCCCATGACAAAATCATTTTCATCTGTTCCGCTGTGATGATCGAAACCAATGGGGTCAGTGCCCGATGGCCTGGACAACACGTCCTGAAGTGATGTCATTTGAGGTTGTGTTGAGGGGTCAACGGGCGGATTCTCAGGCTCAGGCTCAGGCTCAGGCTCAGGCTCAGGCTCAGGCTCAGGCTCAGG
>JAHDCF010000046.1 GCA_020630015.1 Planktomarina sp.
AAGGCAAAACCGCTTTGGTGACCGGTGCTGCAGGTGGCATTGGCCAAGCCATAGTCGCCGGTCTGCGGGCTGAGGGGTGCCGCGTTGCCGTCACTGATCGTGATACGTCGGGAATGCAAGCTGACGCCTGTTTTGATGGCGACCTTTTGGATGGCACATTCTGCGATACGCTTCCCGGCAAAGCAGCGGATGCCTTGGGGGGATTGGATATCCTGTGCAACAATGCCGGGGTCATTCCACGAGGGGACATCACAACCCAAACGGACGCAGATTTTGATCTGGCCTTTGGTGTGAACGTCAAAGCCCCCTTTCAACTGTGCCGCGCCGCGATCCCGATCATGGCAAAAGCGGGGGGCGGGGCCATTGTAAATACATCCAGCTGTTGGGGTTTGCGGCCCGGACCGAACCATCCGGTTTACGTATCGTCCAAAGCGGCAATTGCGAGTCTGACCCAATGTTTGGGCCGCGATCATGCGCATCAGGGCATTCGGGTGAACGCAGTTTGCCCAAACGAAGTTGATACGCCCATGATCCGCAGTGGGTTTGAAATTCGCGGCATGGATGCAGACGAAGCAATCGCAGAACTTAACGCGTCAGTTCCCATCGGCCATATTGCCAGTCCAGAGGAGATCGCAGATGTGGTTCTGTTTCTCGCCTCGAACGCGTCGCGGTATATGTGTGGCGCCTTGGTTGAAGTGAACGGGGGTAAGCCAGTCGTATGAGGTTTGATGGCAAGATTGCTTTGGTCACCGGGGCAAGTTCCGGTATGGGGGCTTCAACGGCACGATTGCTGGCCCATCGGGGTGCCCGCGTGTTTACCGCCCAACGTGGTGCAGCGGGCCACGAAGACATTTTCGCTGATTTATCTGATCACAAAGCGCCAGAACACGTGATCAAATCTGTGGCAGACGCCGCAGGCGGCTTGGACATTTTGATCAACAACGCAGGTGTCATGCTGGAGGGCACAGTTGAGGAAAGTAATCTGGCAGACTGGAACCTGCAGATGGCTGTGAATCTGACGGCTCCATTCTTGTTGTGCAAATATGCGATGCCAATGCTGAAAAATGGCGGCGGTTCAATCGTCAACGTGGGTTCGATCGAAGGATTGGGTAACAACCCCCGCCACCCCGCCTATGGTGCGTCAAAGGCGGGTTTGCACGGGCTAACCCGTGCGGTTGCTGTCGACCATGGGCCAGACGGGGTGCGTTGCAACGCGGTGGCGCCTGGGTGGATCGATACACCTTTGAACGTGGATTTCATCAATTCACTTGGCGATCCAGACCAGTTTCGCAAAGACATCGGAGGTATTCATCCTTTAGGCCGCACAGGCAAACCGGAGGAAGTGTCGGAATTAATTTGTTGGCTTGCGTCTGAGGCAGCCAGTTTTGTGACGGGTCAGATCTGGACAATAGACGGTGGACGCATGACGAAGTTAAGCCTGCCATGACGGCCGTCACACGTCTGCCGCGTGATCCCGGACCAGCGGCGTGGAACGAAATTTTGCCGCCGCCGCCAGAGACGATGCGATTAGAAAATCATTGTGTTTCTGATTGGTTGGTGATTGGTGCAGGGTTTGCTGGATTGACGGCGGCATTTCGCCTGAAAGAAAAACACCCACACGATCGAATTGTGGTGCTGGATGCCAAACAAGTGGCAAGCGGTCCGGCCGGGCGGAACTCTGGATTTATGATTGATCTGCCACACGATCTTGCATCTGACGATTATGGCGGTGGGGTGACAAGGGATCTGGAAACCCTGCAAGAAAACCGTGCGGCGATTGCGTATGCAAAGAAAATCGCAGCACAATTCGATATGCCATTGTGGGCCTTTAACCCATGTGGAAAGATTAATGCCGCCGCAGGTTTAAATGGTCATCAGCACAATCTTGATTTTGCACATCATTTGGCGGAATTGGGCGAAGGCTTTGAAATCTATGACGCCGAACAAATGCATTCCATCACTGGCACGCATTATTACAAATCGGGATTGTTCACACCGGGCACCATCATGTTGCAACCCGCGGCTTACATCAGATCATTGGCACAGGGCCTTCGCGAATTAGGTGTTGAAATTTATGAAAATTCGCCTGTTTTAACGCTTAACAAGAAACTGACTTGGACTGCAAAAACACCGTTGGGACAAGTCGAAGCACCAAGAGTGATTTTAGCTGTGAACGGCCATGCAAACAGTTTTGGCCATTTCAAACGAAGGCTGGTTCATGTGTTTACGTATGCAAGCATGACCCGTGCGTTAAGTGAAAAAGAAGTGAAAACCCTTGGTGGGCACAAGAATTGGAACGCAACCCCAGCCGATCCATTGGGCACCACGGTACGACGAATTTCTGATCCTTCAGGGGATCGCATCGTCATTCGAAATCGGGCGACCTATGATCCAAAAATGACAGTCACAAATCGAAGATTAAAATCGGTAAGTGTGACACACAACAAAAGCTTTGCAGCCCGATTTCCGATGTTGCGCGGGGTGGAAATGGAATATCGCTGGGGCGGGCGCTTATGCCTGAGCCGTAACAACGTTGCCGCGTTTGGCGAAATCGACCGCGACCTTTATTCAGCCTGTTGTCAAAACGGCCTTGGAACGGCGAAAGGCACCTTGCACGGAATGTTAGCCGCCGATCTGGCCAGTGGCATTGACTCTGATTTATTACAACAGGTCTTAAGCCAAGATGATCCCCAAAAAATTCCGCCCGAACCCTTTGCTTGGCTGGGCGCCAACGTGCTGATGAAATGGGGGGAACGTAAAGCAGGGCGTGAATTATAGGCCCAGTCTTTGTTTTGGGAATTTTTGTGAAAAATATTCAAGCCTGTTCGGAATGGCACCTTCAATTCGGCGGATCGTTCGTCGCGACAAACGATCAGACCGCATGGTGACGGCGAAATAGGCAAGAAAGCTTTCGGCGACATCCTCGGCCCATGGGGCCGACATCGCATAATCGGTGATGAACCTATCGTCATTTTTTTGGGCCAATTTCCATTTGGCATCAAATTCGACTTGGCGGTCCAAGGACGTGTGAACCGTTTCGTGAAACATCAATTCTTCCAGCGATCTGCGGCGTTTATAGTAATCGTATTCGCCATGCTGAATAATGATCAGGCCAAGCGCATTCGCGCTCCAACCATCCCCTTCTTCGTGGACGACGATGCGCTTTACATTTCGTTTTAAAATCGCGGGTTGTTGGCCCAACACAAATGCATAGGAATACGCCACACCAGTGGCGATGGTTTTGTCATAAAACCCGGTATTCACATCAAACAAAACATTTGACCCATTCCTGTACGTCGCTGTGAACCGAAAGAATTCCGCAGGCACCGCTTCGCGATATCTGTCATCGAAAACATCATCGGTTATCAACAATTCAAAGTTGAGGGTTTCTAATGTGCTGGGATCATCGGGCGTAATAATATCAGCATCCATAAAGACCCCGCCGCGAAACGGCGGTTCCTCTGCAACGGTCGCTGCGCCGATGACAGACATGAAAATGCACATCGTCAGAAAGAAATATCGCGAAATCACAGACCCAATTTGCCTTTAGGGAAATGTTTGCGGAAAAAATCCAATCGGTTTGGGATGGTTTCCTCGACTATGTCGATGTCATCTGGATCGATGCGATTGGCGCGCATGGCCACCGCATAATACAGTAGAAAGGATTCCGCGATGTCTTCGTCATCTGGGTTATCGCGACCATATTCTGAAATAAATGCATCATCTGCTTTTTGTGCATCAACCCATGAGCGTCGCCCTTCGACGTGGATGTCCACACTGGTGTGAACCCCTTCATGAAACATTGATTCCTCAAGCGCGCCATCGTGCAATTCACCCAGATAATTCCCATGATGAATTGTGATCCAGCCGTCTGAACCTGCGCTCCAATCATCGCCAGTTTCATGCACAACGATGCTGCGCATATTACGGCGAAGGATCTGAGGCATTTGACCAGCGATAAAGCCATAAATCCCAGCGACTTCAGCGGCTTCTTTCTGATCTTCGAATTCGGTGTTCACATCGATTGTGATGTTTGGGCTGCCTTTGATTTTGGCAACAAAGCGAAAAAAATCTGCATTTACTTCTGGATCTTGATCGGTTCCTTCAAATCGATGATCCCAATGATCCATATTGACGATCCCGCGATATTTCAGTGACTGAAACTGACTGGGGTCTTCCGCCGTGATAATATCAGGATCTGTGTAAACGGTGCCGCCCCATGGCGGTTCGGCGAACCCGCATGTCGCGACAAGGGCGGCACATGTTGCAGACAGGACTAATTTCATTTTCCAAATCTTTTTGTTCATCGAGGTGGCAAACCCGCTTCGGCACGGCCTTCGGGTGTCTTGATGGAAAAGTCCGCACCTGCATGACGAGGGCCGCCCGCACCGCACAGATATTCAACCGCACGGGCAACGTCACTTGGTGGGATGTGGTCAGAAACTTCAAGTTGACTGACAGGGTTCATACCGCTTGACTTGATTGTCACTTGCATATCTGTGGCCACGGTTCCGGGGCTTAACCCCACAACATTGATCAAATCACCGTATTCTTTGTGTCCCGATCTGGTAAGCTGCAAAACCGCAGCCTTGGAGGCGCAATAATGGCTCCATCCCTCTAATGCGTTATAAGCCGCGCCACTGGAAATATTGATAATCGTTCCAGACCTTTGGGACAGCATGATGGGAATGGCGGCATGCATTCCATAAAAAACCCCCTTAACGTTCACATCGATAACCTTATCCCAATCGGCGGGATCAAAATCCGCCAAGCGGTGAATAGGTTCCAACAAACCAGCATTGTTCAAAAGGATGTCTAAGCGACCAAAGCTTTCCACAGCCAGATCAACAGCCGATTTAACCTGATCATATTTGGCAACATCGCAGGCGATCCCCCTTGCCCTTGGGCCAAGCTGGGCCGCAATCGATTGGACAGTATCTCCACTGCGCGCCGCCAATATCACATTCGCACCGTTTTCAACAAAATGACGGGCGGTCGCCTCGCCGATGCCTTTGCTGGCACCCGTAATCAAAATCGTCTTGTTTTCTATGCTCATTTCATCCCCTGCCGTGGTCCAATATAAGAAGGCTGGTGTCACCGCAGGCATATCGTTCTCAGACCAATCAAACAACTCAGATTGAGTGTGGAAACCAAATTCAAATCGGGCTTGCGTGCGCCCCCCACCCGTGCGACGGACAATTAACCATCGAAAGGGATCAGATGCACGCCGGCCTCATCATTCTGACGCTGACATATATTCTGTCACAGTTTTTTCGTGCCTTTCTTGCGGTTCTGGCACCCGATTTGCAAACGCAATTGGGCGCAACGGAAGCCCAGCTTTCTTCGGCCTCAGGTGCTTGGTTCCTTGTCTTTGCATCAGCCCAAATTCCGATTGGGTGGGCATTGGACAAAATCGGACCCAGATTAACAACAACAGCCTTGGTAATATTTGGGGCCGGTGGTGGGGCCATCTTGTTTGCCATGTCGCAAGAACCTTGGCACCTTACCGCCGCGATGGGGCTGATTGGCCTTGGTTGCGCGCCCATGTTGATGGCCAGTTTTTTTGTAATTGCACGAACATTTTCGGCGGTTGTTTTTTCCACCTATGCCGGATTGGTAATTGCCATCGGAAATTTGGGGAATATCGGCGCATCAAGACCTTTGGCAATGGCGGTTGAATTTGCGGGTTGGCGCATGACCATGGTTGGCCTGGGGGGCATCACGGTTCTTGCAGGTATCCTGATTTGGGCGTTGGTGCGCAACCCGCCCAAATTGGAAAATCAAGGATCAGGAAGCGTTCTTGATCTTCTGAAAATTCCTTCACTTTGGCTAATCTTTCCTTTGGTCTTTGTGAATTATGCTCCTTCCGCTGCCATTCGCGGTCTTTGGATCGGCCCCTATTTGGATCAAGTCTTTCAGGCGACCACAGCCAACATTGGAAACGTCACCCTTTTGATGGGGGCGGCAATGGTATTGGGAAGTTTCTGCTTTGGTCCGATGGATCGCATTTTTGGCACGCGCAAATGGGTAATCTTTACGGCATCCACATGCGGGGTCATCTTATGTTGCATGCTGGCATTGATTGGAACCAACGGCGTGATCACCGCCGGCATTTTGGCGGCGCTGATCGGTATCACCGGCACATCATTTCCCTTGGTCGTTGCGCATGCCAAATCATTTGTCCCAGCTCATTTGACGGGGCGTGGCGTTACCTTGATCAATATGTTCGGCATCGGTGGCGTTGGAATTATGCAGGTTCTTTCGGGTGGTGTTTTCAACACCGCAAACGTGTCTGCGGCTGCACCCCAAGATCCATTTAACACGGTATTTTTGTTTTTTGCTGGTGCCCTTTTCATTGGGGCTGTGATCTATTTGTTCTGTGAAGATCGCTTAGACTGAAACGCCCCTTCCCTTTCGGCGGATTCGGGCGTACACGGCGCCGTCCAATCTAACATGAAGGAAAGGGACTATGTCTTATAAAGTCGTCGTCGTTGGCGCCACTGGAAACGTGGGCCGTGAAATGCTGAACATCCTGGACGAACGCGCATTCCCGATTAAGGAAATTGCCGCACTCGCCAGCCGTAAATCTATTGGTACGGAAGTTACATTCGGCGACACGATTATTAAGACGCAAGACTTGGCCGCCTTTGACTTTGCGGGTTGGGATATTGCTTTGTTTGCTGTCGGCTCTGCCGCGACCAAAGAATTCGCCCCGAAGGCAGCCGCAGCTGGCTGTGTCGTCATCGATAACTCTTCGCTTTATCGATATGATCCCGATGTGCCGTTGATCGTGCCTGAGGTGAACGCGGATGGCATCCACGGTTATTCGAAAAAGAACATCATCGCGAACCCAAACTGTTCAACAGCACAGATGGTTGTCGCGCTGAAGCCTTTGCATGATCGTGCGAAAATCAAACGCGTTGTGGTCAGCACATATCAGTCCGTTTCGGGTGCCGGTAAAGAAGGCATTGATGAACTGTGGGATCAAACCAAATCGATGTACAACCCCACCGATGACAAACCCCCATCAAAGTTCACCAAGCAGATCGCGTTCAACGTGATCCCGCACATTGATGTGTTTATGGAAGACGGCACCACCAAAGAAGAATGGAAAATGGTGGCAGAGACGAAAAAAATCGTCGATCCAGACATCAAAGTAACCGCGACATGTGTGCGGGTGCCTGTCTTTGTCGGCCACTCTGAGGCCATCAATATCGAATTTGAAGAATTCCTTGATGAAGACGAAGCCCGCGAAATCCTGCGCGAGGCACCGGGCATCATGGTGATCGATAAACGCGAAGATGGCGGTTACGTATCCCCGGTGGAATGCGTGGGCGACTTTGCCACATTCATCAGCCGCATCCGCCAAGACAGCACAATCGAAAACGGCCTGAACATGTGGTGCGTGTCAGACAACCTGCGCAAAGGTGCTGCATTGAATGCCGTCCAAATCGCTGAGGTTTTGGGCAACAAGGTTCTGAAAAAGGGCTAAGCCTTCGGCGAAATGTTTCGCAATTTTTCACTAAATTGAGGGGGCCGTTGGTAAAACAGCGGCCCTTCCCCCATATTAGGTCCATCAAAGTTGAGGGGCTTTTATGAAACGTTTTCTTGTACCGCTGATCCTAACCATGCCTGCGACAAGCTGGGCGGATGATTTTTACAGCGCATTTCCCGTGACCGCCGCCACCGTGTTTTCACAAGGGGCGATGGTCAGCCAGATGGCGCAGGTGCAGGTGCCCGAGGGTACCCACGACATCTTTTTGCCGATGACCCGTTCAACGCTGGGAGGCGCGCCAAAGTTTGCCGTCGCAGGGGCAACACCAATTTCGGTGTCTTTTGTTGAAGGACTGCCGGTTGATGCAAAACTGTTTTGGACAGATGCACAAACAGCGGCGCATGATGCAGTGGAAGATGCTCGTCAAAAAATCGTTGACCATCGGGCAGAATTTTCAACTTTGGCCGGACAGCGTGATGGCCTTGATGCACAATTTAAATTCCTGAACCAAATCACCCCGAACGGCAAAGACGCCGTTCCCAGTTTGGAACAATTACAAGGTATCGCCACGTATCTTCCCCAAGCCTTGGCCGAAAATCGGGCCGCACGCGGGGCGTTGGAACCAAAGTTGATTGAAGGCCAGAAAAAGCTGGCTGATTTAGAAGAAGAACTTGCCCGCGCAGAACGGGAACTAACAAAACTTGGCCTTCCGGATTGGAACAGTCTTGTTGCGCGTGTGACCGTCGCAAACGACAACGACCCAACTGTGCAAGTATTCTTCGAAGGCTTTACCCACCAAGCCAACTGGCAGATGCAATATGATGCGACATTGGATGAAACAGCCAGTCAAATCACGTTGGATCGTCGTGCGATGGTGTCGCAATACACCGGCACAGCTTGGATCGATGCCGACATCACACTTTCATCGGCAGAGCCGTTTCAAAGATTGCAACCGACCGTGCCAAACAGAGATGTGGTTCAATTGTTGAAAGAAAAGCAAGCATTTCCACGCACCGTTTCAAAATCAAATATTCGTTTGCAGGCGGAAAGCTTGAACGCAGATGTTCAAGAAAGTGCTGTCTTTGCAGGCGCAGCAGCACCCGCCCCGGTTTCCGGCAATTTTAACGGGATCGAGGTCACTTATGATATTCCCAATCCCACAACCATTTTCGGCAGTAACGAAAGCGCAGAACAAATCAATCTAACATCAATCACGCTGGACGCAGAAGTGGATCGTTACGCCAGCCCGCGCCGTGATCAAACGGCATTTGTGCGGGCGATCAGTACCAATGAAACAGGTGAACCGATCTTACCGGGGCAAGCCACATTCTATCGCGGGGACACCCTGATTGGCCAAGGGCACATGCCTGCGATCACCAACGGCGCAGAAGAAACCCTTTATTTCGGGCCTGAAAAAACACTGCCACTTGAGGTGCGCTTCTTGTCAGAACTCAAAGGCGACAAAGGCATCTTTGTTTCATCAAACACGCGCCAAGAAGAACTGGAATTTGAAGTTCACAACATTGGGCCTGACGCACAATCCGTGACCGTTGCCTATGCCTTGCCCATCACGGTGAACGAAGATGTTGAAGTCGATGTATCAGCAAACCCCAAACCGGACACCACTGACGTGGATGGTGTAAAAGGGCGAAGCGAATGGACACTGAACCTTAATCCAGGCGAAAAACAGATCGTCAAAATAAACGTCGATATCACTTGGCCGGACGGGCAAACCATTCATTGGCAACCCTAAGCCAAGCAAAGGTTGGGGGCATTGGCCCCCATCCAAAATTTAGACCACAGAAAATTCACCTGTTGCGGGATCTAATTGTTCCAAGGCACCCGTTCCAATGTCCGTCCACAGCCCATGAAGCGACAGTGTTCCGGCCTCAACCCTTTCGGCCACAAATGGGAAAGTCATGAGATTTGAAATCGATACTTTGACCCCGACCCGTTCCAAAGTTGAAACACGGGTGGCTTCGTCTTCGATATCTTTGACCAAGTCATACCCCGGGCGAAGGGCATCCATCCAGCGCCCGACAAAGCTTGTCTTTTCTTCCAGGGCCGGTGCATCGCCGCGGCACATGTCGTGACAACCTTTGACCCCGCCACAGGCCGAGTGACCCATCACAATCAAATGCGGCACTTTCAAAGCTGTCACTGCATATTCAATCGCGGCCGATGTTCCATGGGCGCCTCCATCGGCCTGAAACTTTGGCACAAGGTTTGCAATGTTGCGATGCAGGAAAATCTCTCCCTGTTCGGCACCGAACATTTGCGTCGACATCACGCGACTGTCGCAACATGAAATCACCATTGCCCAAGGGGCTTGCCCTTTGGCCAGATCGGCGAACCAATCCTTACGATCAGCAACCGTTTTAGATTTCCAGTTATGATATCGTTGAACAAATTCTTCCGGCAGGGCTTGGGCGTGTGACATGCGATCATTGTCCTTTCCAATTCAAACTGCAGCACAAATAGAAACATATTGACGGAAATTCGAGGTGTTATTCCGACGCAGATTAAGACTCTGTTTACCGAATTGGGCGCAAAAGGCCCCTTGCCGTGGGGGCGACATAACCGGGTGCCGTCTTGGGAAAAATTTCTGTGCTGACCCATGATGAAGCGATTCAGTTGCAAAGTGATCAACTGGCTTCATTGTACAGTCAATTGGGCGAAGAAGAAGCAGACAAAGTGATCTGCAAGGCGTTGGAGGATATTGCCAATCAACTTTCACTTATTGAACGTTGTTATTACACCGATGAACGCGAAGCGCTGTCCAAAGCGGCCCAAGGGCTGGTTGGCGTGATCGATTCCATGGGAATGCCGATCATGGCAGATGTTGCCCAAAGCGTTGCACATTTGGCCAATCAAAAGGACGATCCTGCCCTAACGGCCGTTTTAGCCCGTTTGGTTCGATTGGGGGACAGGTCATTGACCGCAATTTGGGAGGTGCAAGATTTAAACGGGGCGATCTGAGGTCTTGCAGATGATTATGTCTGGGTTAGGGTATATTTAGATTACTTAATCAAAGGTCGCACATGCCCCTGCCCGATCCGATATTCGTTCCAAAGTCAGCCCAATCCATTCCGCTTGTTTTGATCAAAAAATCAGAGGCTCAAGTTTGGTTGGCGGCCCAAAGGCCTGCCGTACAAACTTGGGCGAAACAAATTGGATGGGAAGGCCAACTCGGAAAACTGTTGATCATTCAAGGAACCGATGGGGCAACCTCGGGTGTTGCACTGGGATATGGTGATGCCAATGCCCGGGATCGTAACAGGTTTGGGGTGCTTTCGAAAATTAACGATCTTCCCAAAGGTACTTATGCGCTTACGGGCGATCAAAGCATCGAAGAAAAGTCATTGTTCGCACTGGGATGGGCCCTGACCCAATATCACTTTGATCGATACAAATCGAAAGCACCGATCGGCCCGCAATTGGTGTGCCCAGAGGGTGTCAACGAAGTTGAAGTTTCTGCCATCGCAACAGGAGAGGCGCTTACCCGTGATTTGATCAACACACCGTCATCAGACATGGGCCCAGATGAGCTGGAAGCCGTGACACGCGCATTGGCCGACGTTCATAACGCGAAAGTTTCTGTCATCAAAGGGGATGCCCTTTTGACGCAGAACTTTCCTATGATCCACACAGTAGGACGCGCGTCTTCTCGCGCCCCGCGGTTGATTGATATGTCTTGGGGCCATACGGGGCCGACAGTGACCTTGGTGGGCAAAGGCGTCTGCTTCGACACTGGAGGATTGAATATCAAACCCGCAGCATCCATGGGATTGATGAAAAAGGATATGGGTGGTGCAGCCCATGTTCTGGGATTGGCGCAAATGATCATGGCGACAAAGCTGCCGTTGCGCCTTCGCGTCTTGATCCCGGCTGTCGAAAACTCGATCAGTGGGAACGCCTATCGGCCTCAAGATGTGTTGACCAGTCGCAAAGGTTTAACCGTCGAGATCAATAACACCGATGCAGAGGGGCGATTGGTTTTGGCTGATGCCCTTGCCCTGGCAGATGAAGCGAAGCCCGATTTGATGATCTGTATGGCCACCTTGACGGGCGCGGCACGGGTGGCTGTTGGGCCAGATATTGCCCCATATTTCACCGACGATGCGGGCATCAGCCATACGATTTCAGAAGCAGGATCAAATGTATTGGATCCCGTTTGGCAGCTGCCGTTTCACCCCGCGTACGAAGCCATGATCGAACCTGACATTGCGGATCTGGACAATGCCCCCAAAGGTGGATTTGCCGGTTGCATAACTGCCGCACTTTTCTTGCGTAGATTTGTGACCGAAACTCCCAAATTTGTGCATTTTGATTGTTACGGCTGGCAACCATCCGCACAGCCCACCCGCCCAAAGGGGGGCGTTGGTCAGGGAACGCGCGCGTTATTTTCGGCTTTACCAAAGATACTGTCACTATGACCGATCGTCGGTTTTTACAAAACAGGGGCGGTGAAAAAACGGGGGTACTTGGTCCGCTGTTGCGGGTCAATCTGCCAGTGGTGGATTTATTAGCCAGTCCCAAAGGCGCCCGCGACAAGCAATTGTGTTTTGGACAAGCGTTTCAAACTTTGGATTTTGATCCAATGGAACCTTGGGTCTTCGGTTGCGATCCATTGGATGGGTATGTTGGGTATCTTCCACCCATGGTTTTGGACGGAATGCCCGAACCGACCCACAAGGTTATCGCTCGCCATTGCCATGTCTATACCGAAGCCGATTTCAAATCACCTGAATGGAAAGCCCGGGTTCTGAGTTTTGGATCGCACTTGGCGATCACATCTTCTGAAAACGGTTACCATGAATTGGAAGCTGGCGGATACGTGATGGAACAGCATGTTTGCCGGATTGGTGATTTGCAGGACGACCCAGCAAAAATCGCTGAAAGCTTTTTGGGAACCCCCTATCTTTGGGGTGGAAATTCCGGTTTCGGCATTGATTGTTCTGGTCTGGTTCAATCCGCCTTGGTTGCCTGCGGCATTAGATGCCCCCGCGACAGCGACTTGCAAGCGGCGGCCTTTGCCCCCGTCGCAGACCGCGCCGAATTGGAACGCGGTGATCTGGTGTTTTGGAAGGGGCATGTGGGTATGATGTTGGATCGGGATACTTTGATCCACGCAAATGCCCACCACATGGCTGTGGCCGTTGAACCGCTGGACGGGGCCATCGCACGCATCGGCCAACGTGAATTTGGCGCAGTGACCGGGTTTGCGAAACCGCCAAAACCCAAACATTAACGCCAAAAGGTTAATTTTAGGTCGTGCGCGCAGCGGTGTACGGATTGTGTACAGGTTGTGTACGCATTGTGCCGCCGGTTTTGGCCAAAGGTTAACAGATGTCAGTCCACCAATTTGATCAGTTTGCGTTCCAAAACACGCAGCACAGCCTGCAGATCATGCCCACGCTTTAGCACCTGACCTTCAGCACCAATCACGGCATACATGCCCTGCTTACTGCGCAACTTCGGTCGTTTTTCGATACGATAAATTGGATTTTCTGCGGTGCGCTTAAACACACTGAAGACCGCAACCTCCTTTAGACAGGAAATACCATAATCGCGCCATTCGCCTGCGGCGACCATCTTCCCATAAAGGCTGAGAATTGGACCAAGCTCCAAGCGATGGAAAGCGACCTGTTCGGGCGGGCGGTATCTGAAAGAGGCGTTCACAACATTCATGTAAATGACTGTCGCGCCATTCGAACGGCAAATCAAGTCTGCCGCATTCTTGCCGTAATATTACCTCTGAGATTTCTCTGTTCCAGCCATCTTCGGCCACGGTGCCTTGCCATAAAGGGAACAGTTGAACGAAGACTTGAATGTTTTGTGTTTCTTGCCCCCACTTGAACGGATGTTCAGGGCTTCGTTCTCTTCTCCAGTACAAAGGTCCATCTCTGTTGGGGTGGGCCTTTCTGGGTTAATCATCCAAATCTTAGTGCCGTCCAAACAAACTTGGATCTAAAAAGGAAGAAACGGCCTTTTCATCCCAAGTCAGGCCTAGGTGATCGACCAAAGCTTTCAGAGCCTTCAAATCCCCTTGAGCCAGCTGATCGGTTTTAATGCGCGTTACATCTTCAACCGTATTTTCAAGTGTCTGCAAACGATCATCATACCGATTGATAAAATGCCGCCAGTATTCAGCATCCTTGGAATGACGCGCCATAAATCCAGTGTTTTGGCATGATTTCACCACCGCTTCGCGGTCGCGTTCCAAAATAACCCAACTGGCATTTGGAAATGCATCAACCCACATGGGCCACAACAATGTCAACTTGGGTTCTTTGAAACCCCATCGCGACTTTTGGTTGTACCCCTGCTCCGAAATATAGTGCAGCATCCTGTTTGCCAAAATTGGATCTGTCGCCAGCTGATTTATGGGGATCAAACTTGTTACCCCAACAGGATCGACACCAAGATTGGCCAAGGCCGGTTTCACAATGTTTTCACGAATATCGCGGTTTTCGAAGAAACCTTTTTCATTATCTTTGTTGCCCGCGATGGTCTGCCCCATCCAAAGCCCGCATTTTTCCAAAGCCCCTGTCACCATCGAAGTCCCCGATCGAGGTACCCCAACGATGAACACAGGTCGCGCCAAATTAGAGGCTTTTGTAGAGCTTTTGATCTTTGCTGGCCGCACCGATTTGTGAAGGTCGGTCACGCTGGCACACCAATCCTGCAACTCTTTTGTGTTTACATCTGATTTGTGCTTCACAATCGCATCTGGATAAACAGATGCAACATCCGCATCTGGCCCCCAATACCAATGGATTGTTTTGTTCATCAAAGCATAGATCGGCACGCGCGCAAGCCCCGCAAGGTGCCAGTTGGCGCTGTCCACGGCGATAACCCCGGCCATTCTCTGAACCGCTTGAAACAGGCCGTATGTGTGCCTGCGAATATCAAAGTTGGGCAAAATTACACGCCCATCTTTTCGCAAAATATCTTTTTCTTCTTCCGTTATATCGGCCTGCAAGGCCACATATGAATACCCTTTCGGCAGCATATCCAAAAACATGTGTAAAGGGATCCTGCGCTCTTCCCTTCGGTTTTGTGCCGATCCACCACGCCAACACACACCAATGACTGGGTTTACACCGGCCACTCGGTTTTTTGCCATTGGCACAGGCTGAAACGCGCCATCCGCAAGATAAGCAGCGGCAAGATAATCCCCCGAACCATGCATAACACGGTCTTTCAAATCTTCATAAGTTTGACCCGCCCGACGAAACGTGGCTTTTGGAAAATACTGTTTCACAAAAGGTTCTGCCCGCGCTTCTCCGATAAATGCATGATCTTCGCGTTTGGTAATGCGACGCATGACCGCCAAATGCATCATCCAATCCCCAACACCTTGTTCCAAGAACACGTGGCCGCATTCTTTGCCGCCATGATAGGGGTCATAAACTGCACCTTCAGGAATAAAGTTTCCAAAGTTTCGGGCATGCATTCGCTTGTGATAAAGCGCCAATCCCATCCGACGCTTGCCTGACCAGATGCAAGATAAGGAAGCAGACCATCCAAAATCCTCTGTGACATCAAACGGCAGGTTGTCTTGCGATCGGATTTTTTTTGCCGTGGCCAGATCGCCCGTTCGCAAAGCCAAACGATATCGCATGGAAGGTTGAAATGAAAAATTTATGCGCTGGTTGACCCGTCTTATCGCTTCGGGATCACCTTGCCCGTACAGCCCAACACCCAAAAATAAGAAATAGTATTTTGCTTGAAGGGAGGCAGGGACTTTTTTCTCTGGTAGTTGTGATAAAATCTCATTGGTTTTTGTGATTTCGCCATTGGTGAAGGCATCATCAGCGCGCTTCATGACATCTTTAGCAAACTCAAGAGCCGCCGCTTCTTCTTTGGTCAGCGTTTGTTCGGTCATTTTGTGACCTTTTCAACAAGCCCATATTTTAAATACCAAAGCAGCATTTTTTCACATCGAATAACGGGCAATCCCTTCAATGATTTGCAAAATTCATCAAAGCTTAGAACCTCTGCATCTGCAAAAATTTGCAATCCGCGAACATAGTGCGCGGTGGATGCCGTTTTGCGGTTCAATGATTTCAAACCACGAAAAGTGATCAATTCATCAACAGCCTTACCAATATGTGATGTGGACCGCTGCGCCAAATGCGAAGCAACCTTGAAAGTTGCTTTTCGATCGAACAACTCTGACGGATAATTCGCAAACATGCGTGTTGGATCGGGCACTTCAGGTGAATTAGGGCGCACCGGCACCGTTGAATTTGCGACGGCCCTTCTTTCATCCAGTTCAGCCCAAAGATCTTCATATTTTGGGATGACTTGTTTCCAATCTAAGTGAGACTTTGCTCGTTTTTGCCCCGCCCGTCCCATTTTACGGCGAAGATCTGGCGAATTGAACAAAGCTTCGAATGCATCTGTCATCTGTTTGACATCGACCACAGTCATCTGTGAGGCCAAGCCGATGAACTGATTGTATGAATCCAGCTTTCCATCATATCGCCACGCCTCACGCGACATTGCACCGGGTGTTGGGCCGGTGGTTTTGATCATAAAACCACATTCAGGGGTGACAGTATCCTTGAACCCGTTCCAATCGGTAACCACAACGGGCAAACCCGCCGCCATCGCCTCTACCGGGGACAGGCCAAATGTTTCTTGAATGTTTTCCACGGGCAACGCAAATACATCAGCCGCGGCAATGGAAGCCCGATTGCCCGGATCTTTCGCACCATCCACATGATGAAAAACAATGTCAGGCGCATAACGCTTTGAACCATTTTCAAACATCTTGCGTGCAACATTGTCAGAATATTGCCCCAAACCAATAAGGTGAATTTTATGATCACATCTTTCTGACGCAGCTTGCAAAGCCATAAACATGGGGATTGGGTCAAACTTTTCAAAACTTGCCAATCGGGCCGTAGACACAACCGCAAGATCATTGGCTTCAATATTCAGCTTTTTACGCCATTTCTCGCGCTCAGACTTTGTAATCACAAAATCATCTGTATTAATTCCCAAAGGGATAATCGGCATTTGAAAACGTTCTGGTATTTTTCCAAATCGAAATTTCAAATGACGATCATATTCATCCAATTGATGGGTCAAGCTGTCAAAAACAGCCTTGGACGTGCAAATAATTGCATCCCAAGGCATGATTGGTGCGATCCGCATATCACACATCGCGCGCAATACACGTTCGGTAGAGATGGTGTGTGTTACGCCTGAAATAGAATATCGATCAGACGCCCCTCTTGCCCTTCGCCAACCTTCTGCAGCAATGTTTGGGGTCGGAAGGTATAAGTTGGTTTGCCCTTTTGGCAAATCAACCTCATCAAAAATGCCACCATGGACCGGTCGTTTATTTCCCATATTGGCGCAAATGGATGCAAAGTTCGCAACCGATTGTTTAGATGCGCCGTATGTTACCAGCTCATTGGCGCGGGTGTGACGTAAATATCCCTTCAAAAAGGATTCTCCCGCAATGCGGCGCCCATTGACACCTTTTGCAGTGGAATATCCATCCATCGCGAACCAAAGCGCGGCTGTTCCAACCGATTTCTTTTTCTGCGTCATGTTAAAGATCTACTCATAGGTCATTATTATTGCCATCATATAGTAAACAATATTATTTACATTCAGAAACAATAACAGCGGAAAGAATAATTGAGGCCATGGATAGCAAACATCTGAGCATTCATTACGATCTTCCCGATACTGACGCTGCAAAAGGCCCGGTAAAGGTTGGTTGGACAATTTCCGGCAAACAGCCCAGGGTGTTATTCGATCCCCCTGAACGCCTTCGCATGGTTGAACTTAACAAAGACCATGCCAAATCCGCATCCAGATGCCCTGCAGTGATCAACATGGAAAGCCGCTATTTCGTGGTTAAATCTCCATACGATTTTAACTTGGGCTTCAAACGTGGGAAGGATGACAAACCAGAGCTTGTTAATCTCAACGGTTCCAAAAGCCCCATTCGCGCTAGCAAACTTGGTCAAGTGTTTCATATGACGCCTGAACGGGAATGGCGGTATAAAGATCGCCCCACCGTTCAGCTTTCGATGCCATACACATTCTTCGCGGATGAGCCGGTTTTCATTACACAACTAGATGCGTTTTTGTTTTATCGTAAAGTGCCCCTTCCGGGCACAATCTTTGGTGGTCGTTTTCCGATTAACAATTGGCCGCGCGGCCTTATGTGGGCATTTGAATGGCACGACATCAAAAAACCATTGGTGGTGAACCGCGGGGATCCACTTTTTTATGTGTCGTTCGAAGCCACCCAACCAGAACGCCCAATCCAACTGATCGAAGCTGAAGAAACGCCAGAGTTTAAAGAATATGTCGAAGCAATTTCTGGCGCAGTGAACTATGTGGACAAGACTTTTTCCATGTTCAAAGCGGCCGAACGCATTCGCCCAGAAAAACTTTTGGTACCGAAAAAGAAGTGATCACTTCTGATCAAGGATCGAATTGATGTATTCAACTTTCTTTGGATACAGTGCCGATTTAGAATAACTATCAAGCGCAAGCTGTCGTGAAACTTTGCCTTTGGCGGCGGCTGCCTCAGAATTATCCAACGTCCAGCGCATCCCTTCTAACACGGTGTTTGCATCCTGAAAATCAACAAATGTCGCACTTTCATCAGTGGGAAGCGCCTCGCGCGTTGGCGCACAATCGTTGGTAATAATCGGACAGCCAATCGCCATGGATTCAACCAACGACCAAGACAAAACAAACGGAACCGTCAGATACACATGCCCATTTGATCGGCGTAAAACATCGCGATATTTATCGTATGGCAAGCGCCCAGTGAAATGAATGCGATCCAAATCGAAATCCCATTCCTTCAACATGCGCGTTTTCCAAGTATCCCCTTTGGGTAACTTCGGGCCATAGTGTATGGTGTCAGTTCCGCCGATGATACAATGAAAATCCTTGTGGGTTTTTTGCAAGTGAGAAAGCGCCTGCATAAACTGTGGGAACCCCCGATATGGTTCCATGCCGCGCGTTGCATAGGTTAGTACCTGGGCATCTTTCGGGGGGGCAGTTTCCAAAAAGCTAAGATCAACATCCGGTTGGGGACTGAACATTTCAGTATCAACCCCGTCATGCATCACCAAAAAATTGTGGCGCATCTTTTCCGGAACGCCAGCTGCCTGAAATTCCGTCGGCACGATAACACCATCCGCATAAGCCCAATCCAACAGAAAAGGTAGGTTTCTGGAAAATATCTTTGCCTTTTGATTTTCAACGTTTTTTTCTGTTTCCGGGAACATACTGTCTCGGGCCGGATGTTCATACCACCATTCGAGATACTGAATAAATTTCGTTTCGGGCCAAACAGCTTTCGTAAAAGTGCCAGAACCCCAACCTGAATGCGCCATAACGACATCAGGTGTGAATCCGGAACGGCGCAACTTGATCGCCAACCTCGCAAATCCTTGTCCGTTCAAAATCGCCTTTTCGGTGCCTTGCAAATAATTGTGGGTGGATTCATGCGGTTGCCTGTGCGCGCGATATCCGACAATCTTAACTTTGCCATCTCTTTTGACTTCGTCTTTGCCAACACCTTGTGCTGCTGTGGCAAACATTACTTCCCAGCCGTTGTCAGCCATATAACGGCCGAGAGCGCCAAACTGAGCTGGATAATTTTCATGGATAAACAGGATCTTTTTCATAGACTGATCTTTATTGTTCGCAATTTGATAACGGTTTGTTTCACTATAGGGGAAACCTTAAATCCCTACAAACGCAGACTGCTGCCTGAAGAAAATGTTTCACTGCGCATGTTGCCCAGATCCAATAAAAAAGGGCCCCGTGTCAGGGGCCCTTTCCATTCATTATCTTGGCAAATTTACTTATTGCCACTCAGCTCTTGACCAAGCAACCGCCCTTCGTGCGCTTTCAGGGTCATCCTTGCGGATGGGCCATAGGCGTTC
>JAHDCF010000067.1 GCA_020630015.1 Planktomarina sp.
AGGAATTCTTCAGCCCGCACTTCGGTCAAACAAATGCTGGATTTGTCGAACCCTTCGACGGCCTTTAGATTGGGCCCTGCGCGCAATTGGCCCGTCAACTCATACGTCCAAGCGTGGTAGGGGCAGACGACAACGCGCGTGGTGCCCGTTCCTTGCACCAGTTGGTGCGCGCGGTGTTGGCAGACGTTGTAAAACACGCGGATTTGCCCGTCCCGCCCGCGAATGGCAAACAGGCTTTCACCCGCGATTTCGAACGTCGCGTAATCGCCGACATTGCAAAGCGCGCTGGTATGGCAACCAAACTGCCAAGTGCGGGCCAAAACCCCATGTGTTTCCAGACGGAAAATGGCAGGATCTGTATAATATTTTGCTTCCAAAGATCGGGTAAGCGTCATCGGTTTATCCAGCGAACATGTTTAGGATTAGTCCAACACCCACAATTTGTGGAATGGTGATCAACGGAAGGAAAAGCGCAATTTTCCATGAAGAAGTGGTTTCTTTGACAACTGCAATTTCGGTGTAGTCTGTAGCAACACCCGCCATCAAAAATGAAAAGCTGTTTCCCGGGGCCCCCGCCCGTGACAAAAGATCAGCGGCCAATGGGGTGGACCCTTCTGAGCATACCTCCAACACAGTTGCCGCCAATAAGGTTGCGCCAAGACCCAAAACCGTGGGTCCAAAATATGCGGAAAACGTGCTTTCATCCACAAAGCCGCGCACCACGGCGGCCAAGACAACCCCAAAGAAAATCCAACGCAATACCATACGGCTGTCGCGCAGACCTTGCACAAATGTTGTTTTAAACCAGACCAAATCGAATTGCGTTGCTTTCAATCCGGTTTTGGCGTCCGACCAAAATCTGAAGTTATCATCGGGTACAAAACTGTTTGGATTTGCTGGCAATTTTCCACCTTTGACCAATCGTTCAAAGATCAAACCAGTCAGGACAGCGATCACCATGGAAATGACAATAAACGCCAACGTCCACGAAAGACCGATCAATGCAATCATGACCAAAGTCAATGAAAAGGAATTCCATGGACTGGCCACCAAAAAGGCAACCATTTGACCGGCACTTGCACCGCGTTCGTATAATTTGGCCCCGACCATCAGAATGCCGTGATTACACAGATCCAGAAAAACACCAGCCGCCGTGGCGCGTAAAATTCCGGGCATGCCGCCCCCCGGACCCAGAATGGCCATGACAAATTCACGCGGAATTCGGCTCAAAAGTGACAACATTATCACGCCCAAAACGATGCCCCACCACATCGTGTTCAGCAAATCAAAAGCCGCATGCGCCATATGGTGCAACCACAGCCAAGCCATAGTCCAGTTGGCGCCAAATAGATGCAGAAAGTACAAAAATGCGCAGGCAATGATTGATCCCCACAACAATTTATCGATCCCACGTTTGGGTGCATGACAACTTGGGCCGTGATTGTGACAATCCTCGTTGTGGGTCATTTTGCGTCCTCCAGATATAATCCCAACTGATGGCGGCGATCGTGGAATCGCTCAACACGTTCCACGATTTCAGTGCTGGCACTGGCGATCACAAAACTCAAGATCGTTTCCAAAACCGCAATCGTTGAGACGGAGGAGGGGAAGAACTGCGGGGTATCAACCGCAACGACCATGCCAATATCGGCATTCCGGATCACCGGGCTGGCAGGGCTGTCTGAAATGCCGATGATCCGCATCCCTTGGGATTTTGCGATTGCGACTGCTTCGACCACTTCTTTGCGATATGGTTTCTGTGTGATGGCAATTAACGTATCGCGATGATCAGCGAACGCCAGATCATCTGTTGGGGTTGATCCCGGGCGAGGGATGGCATGAAAATCCACCATTCCCGTGGATGCAAGATAAGTAAAGTTGCGGGCATTTGCATTGTTCACCCCAACGCCCAAAGTCAAAACCCGCCGCGAATTCCAAATCATCTGCCCTGCCGTTTGCATGTCATCGGCGCTGATGGCGCCAAAGCTTTCTTCGATATTGCGCAGGGTTTGGTCAACCATGTCGGCATAAAGCGCACCAAGGTCGCCTTGGGCTTTCATGCCTTGAAGCCACCTAGCCCTATCGGGAAAACCCTGTGCCCCGGCCCGAATGGCCTCTCGAAATGGTGCGCGGAAATCTTCGTAGCCTTCAAAACCAACTTGGCGGGCCATGCGCACAACGGTGTTTGGTTTCACATTTGCAGCTTCAGCAATTTCACGAACGGTGGACACGCCGACGTCGCGTGGATTTTCGAGCACATAAGTCGCTGCTTTTCGCGCCTCTGGCGTTAGTTCAGGAAGCTCAACTGCGAGGCGCTCCAGAATCGATTGTGAGACATTTGTACCATTCATGATTGACGATGGTACTTATGTTTGATTACCGTGTCGAGAGATAATCGACTCAAAAGTAGGATCAGTTATGGCCACCACGTTTCCAACACAGGCCCGCGTTGTCATCGTCGGGGGTGGCGTAATGGGGGTGGGCCTTGCCTACCACTTGGGCCACGAAGGGTGGGGTGCAGACACCGTGCTGCTGGAAAAGGCAGAACTGACATCAGGATCCACTTGGCACGCGGCGGGCCAGATTACTCATTCCACATCCAGTTTTGGTTTGGGCAAATGTGTTGATTACAACATCGGGCTGTATTCCAAAGGGTTGGAGGTTGAGACAGGTCAACTCGTAACTTGGCATGGGTGTGGGTCGTTTCGATTGGCATACACCGAAGATGAAATGGATTGGCTGCGCCACACTTTGTCGGTGGGGCGGTCGTTGGGGTTCAACATCGAATTGGTGGGGCCTGCGGAAATTGCCAAACTGCACCCCTTTTACAATCTGGACGGCGTGATCGGTGCCTTGCACACCCCTGATGACGGCCACGTGGACCCCACCAACGTCACCATGGCCATGGCCGCGGGCGCGCGCCAAAAGGGAGTGAACATCATCCGCCACTGCCGGGCCACTGACATCACGCAACTGCCCAACGGCGAATGGCAGGTGGAAACGGAAAAAGGCACCATCACCTGCGAACATGTGGTGAATGCAGGCGGCACATACGCGCGCCAAATGGGCGAATGGTC
>JAHDCF010000068.1 GCA_020630015.1 Planktomarina sp.
TCACATATGACACGGGTGGCGGGTGTTATGCAGGCCGAAGGGCGGCTAAGTTCCGACGACAGCGAAATTTTAACGCGGTATGTGACGGCATTGACATTCACATTTCGCGCCCTTGGTCACAAATACATGTTTGCGGGTCGCGCCAGCCGGGCTGGAACGCTTACCTTTGACAAACGCGAAAGCGGCTTTCCCATCGCGGCAGAGGTGTTGGAAATGGCCAATGATGCCGCCCAGGCGCGCAAGCATTTATCAGGCATGCCCAGCCAATTGGCCCTGAAAGAGCAGATGGTTGCACGCATCGTTGGGGACCAAGAAATCCCAACGAAGTTGCAGTTCACTATGTCGCAACGCCTGTATTACGAAGAGCTTGCAAAAGGGGATTTGTTTTGGGCCAAAAATGATCCAGAGATAATGTGGACTGGGGATGAGGAAGATCGCAAAAAATTTCGCCTTCATTGGGCGGTGTATGACAGTGATCTGAACATGCCGACGATATACATTTTGGATTTGGAAGACAGCGGTCGTAAACCTTTGCCCAAAGATGATCGTCGCTGGCCAGAGGTTCAGGCGCATCTGATGGCGCAGGCCATGGGATCACTTAAGCTGATCACCATTGCGCGTGGCTTTGACCAAGATTTTGACGATCTGCATCCCAAACGTTTGCGCAGGTTTCATTTGGGCCCGATGTATTCTTCTGCTTTCACCGAACAAGATGGTCCGCTTCGCAGTGTGTTGGAACAAGCAAAAGCGCCAGCGGGGGAAGATTGGGCCCTGGTCTGGACTGTGGAAGATTTGCAATCTGATAAGGTTACAAAAGAAAAATCCGGTTGGTTTGGAACCGTCGACCGAGAGGTATTTGCGCTTGATATGTTTGCTGAACATGGGGTCAGCGACATTGGTGCAACCTCAATGGATCGAGCCGTTATCATGCCCCAACGCCCATACCAAGCGCTTGAAGATTTGGATCCACCCGGTTTTAGCCGCGTGCGTAAATTTGTCGTCAGCCCGCAAGGCCGAGTCTTGAGTTATCTGTGATATTCAATAGCTGCCCGTGGCATCAAGAATGCGCACCTTGGAATAACCAGTTCGGTCCCATTTCCCGCTGAAAACGAAAGTTTTGCCACCGAATTGAAGAACGGGCGTATTCTTCGTGCTTTCTGGATGTGCGCGAAACCCGCCACGCTTCAATTGTAAAATCATAACGTCAAACTCGCGAACGGCTTGGTCGAGTGCATATATACCATATCTGAATTCGCAAAACGGGATTGGTAAATTGCGCCCTGTTTCTATGCTCAATGTGATTTTACCGGGATTTTGATTTCGATCGCTCTGACTGGGCTGTAAATCGTTTGTGCCATAAGACACAGATTTTCGAGAATCTGATGCCCTGTATCCGGCGCGTTGAAGCGCGCCTTCCATGGTGCCTGGGTTGCGCATTTCATCGATGCAAATCCGGGCAACTTGCACCAATCTGGTGCTGATGGGTTTCAGGTTTTTCGGATCCACGGGTGGATCATCATATGGCGTGCATTGAATCAGAAACAACAACGAAAATGTGAACAACACGGAAGCAAAAAAGCGCATTACAGACCTCTAGTGTATCACGATCATGGAATACTAACTTGCTTGGGTGATTTTGGTCAACGCAATCTCAAACTGTGGGGCGCCAAAGCGCTGGTTCAATCGCTTGCACTTTGATCGTAACCTGCGTCTAATGACATTATGCGCAAACCATTTCATGCTGCCATAAAAGAACGTCGTGATGATTTGATCTCGTTAACGCAAGATTTGATCAAAATCCCGACGTTGAATCCACCGGGCACAAATTACCGTTTGATTTGCGAATACCTTAACGATCGTCTTTCACAATCTGGATTTGAAACACAGTTTGTGCGGGCCGAAGGCGCGCCCGGCGATTGTGATATTTATCCCCGCTGGAACATTGTTGCCCGTCATGAAGGCAGGTTCAAAGGGGATTGTGTACATTTTAACAGCCACACAGACGTTGTTGAGGTAGGTGCGGGTTGGACGCGCGACCCCTTTGGTGGAGAGCTGCATGAAGGTAAGATTTATGGGCGAGGGGCCTGTGATATGAAGGGCGGTCTGGCCGCCAGCATCATCGCAGCCGAAGTGTTTATTGACCTGAATCCGAATTATTGTGGCGCGATTGAGATCAGCGGTACCGCGGATGAAGAATCCGGTGGATATGGGGGTGTCGCCTATCTTGCTGAAAAAGGGTTTTTTGACCCAAAGCGGGTTCAGCATGTGATCATTCCTGAGCCATTGAACAAAGATCGCGTTTGCCTTGGCCACCGTGGTGGCTGGTGGGCAGAAATCGAAACCTTCGGTGAAATCGCCCACGGATCAATGCCGTTTTTAGGGGATTGTGCCGTGCGTCACATGGGGGCCGTGCTCGAAAAATTTGAAAGTGATCTTTACCCCGCGATGAAGGCCAGAACGACAGAAATGCCCGTGGTGCCTGAAGGGGCGCGGACTTCTACAATGAACATCAATTCAATTCATGGCGGTCAGGCCGAAGATCGCGGCGACAGCAGCGCACTTCCCAGTCATTGTGTGCCAGACAGCTGTCGAATTGTGATCGACCGAAGGTTCTTGGTTGAAGAACCTTTGGAAGATGTCCGGGCGGAGGTGACAAACCTGTTGGAAGATCTAAAGAATGATCGCCCGAAGTTCGAATATGCCTTACGGGAATTGAACCATGTATTGCCATCCATGACCGACAAAGACGGGCCGGTGGCAGCAACAGTGGCAGAGGCCATTGAAGAGGTGATGGGCAAACCTGCGGAATTTGTGGCCAGCCCCGGAACTTATGATCAAAAACACATCGATCGGATCGGTAAGCTTGAAAATTGTGTGGCTTATGGACCGGGCGTTTTGGAGTTGGCTCACAAACCAGATGAATGGATCGGTGTTGATGATATGATTGATAGTGCAACTGTCATGGCGTCAAGTCTTGCCAAATTGTTGCCGGACGGGTCTAATTAGAACAAATCAAATTGGGGGAATACCTATGAAACTCCGCTCTACCTTTCTGACTGCCAGCGC
>JAHDCF010000047.1 GCA_020630015.1 Planktomarina sp.
GCAGGCATCAAAATCGTTGCACGCGCAATCGAAGCACCCCTTCGCCAAATCGCTGAAAACGCCGGTGTTGACGGTGCGGTTGTAGCTGGCAAGGTTCGTGAATCTTCAGACACTTCCTTCGGCTTTAACGCCCAAACAGAAGAGTACGGCGATCTGTTCAAGTTCGGCGTGATCGACCCTGCAAAGGTTGTTCGCACCGCATTGGAAGATGCAGCATCTGTTGCTGGCCTGTTGATCACAACAGAAGCAATGGTTGCCGATAAGCCAGCCAAAGAAGGCGCAGCCGGTGGCGGCATGCCTGACATGGGCGGCATGGGCGGCATGGGCGGCATGATGTAAGCCAGCCTCGTCCAAAGCGGCAAAACAAAAGGCCCCGCAATCGCGGGGCCTTATTTTTTGGTCAATTCTGTATTCAGAATGTGTTTTTCGCCAAATCAATTGAAAAATCTGGGTTCGATACGACACGCGCTTTGGTTATTCTACATCTTGCTTTCTTGCCCACCAAAGATCCGGATCCAGAATGGGTGGTCATAAACCCAAATCCGCGCACGATTGTTTTGCCATTGAGTTTCAAGCGAAACGCATCTTTGATTTTTGAAACTGTCGTGCCTGAGCCACGCCAAGCCCCGCACAAACGATATTTGCCATCAACTTCATCGATATTTAGGCTGAATTCAAATCCTTGGGTGCCACCGCTGCGCCGAATTTTATCGGAATACCAATCTGAACCAACGATCACAGAGTCGGCCAAAGCAGCTGTGGAAAATGAGAAGATCAAAGCGGAAATGGTAAGAAATTTTTTCATGAACAGGGCTCTTTTCCTTTATAATTGAAGTTAATGATATCAATTCCACTTAAGGGTGTCACGAAGCAATGTTCGTGACTCTCTTGTTGGCCATCCGTCTGGATTAAAACACCGACAACGATCAATTTGAACTTGTTTCACAAACCTGTGTTTTTGATGAATGTGGTTGCATCCAGCCGATTGATTGTTTCGATTGTGCACATGAGAATTCTCTTTTTAGTCGCCTTGGCGATTGTTGCATTTGCGCTCAATTCGGTTTTGACACGTGCTGCTTTGCAGGGGTTGGAAACTGGCGCAGCCAGTTTTGGTTTGATCCGTATTGTTGCGGGCGCAGCCTTTTTGTACTTTTTAGTTATGAAACGTCAGGGGGTATGGGCGCCCAAATATCGTTTTTGGACGACGTTCAGTTTAGCACTTTACGTGATTGGATTTTCGTTCGCCTATCTCAGCTTGGATGCGGGGCTGGGCGCGCTTTTGTTATTTGCGGTTGTTCAGCTTACACTTTTTGCATTTGCCATCATCACGGGTGAACGCATTGGATTTTTCAAATGGTTTGGTGCGGGATTGGCGTTCAGTGGGGTGGTTGTTTTGGTGTCGCCGTCATCAAGTGTAAATTTACATTTCGCACCCGTGGCTTTGATGATTTGTGCGGCCGTGGGATGGGGAATTTACACTGCATTGGGGCGTAGATCAGCGGATCCATTGCGCCATACGGCCGAAAACTTTGTGTGGGCCGCGCCTTTGGCCCTTTTGGTGTTTTTGGTGATGCCCGATCAATTGCCCGTTTCAGCCATTACATTGGCGGTGATTTCTGGCGCGTTCACATCCGGTCTTGGTTACGCAATTTGGTACAAAGTTTTGCCAAATTTGGAGACATCCATCGCCGCGATATTGCAACTTTCGGTTCCGGTAATTGCGGCCGGAATGGGGTATTTTGCCCTTGGCGAAATCATTACATTCAAGTTTTGGGTTGCAACAGGGTTGGTGGTTGCGGGCACCGCTGTCGCGCTTTGGCATTCGCGAACTTCCCCTTAACGAAACGTCATCGTGAGCTTATGTTGATCTGATGAAGATTTTTGTGTTTCTAATGGCGATCATGAGCGTATCTCCAGCAAATGCCGCATCAAAGGATTGTGTCGTGCTTTTGCATGGTCTTGCACGCACGGGTGCATCTTTGGGGGTTATGGATCGTATCTTCAACCAGCTTGGATATGTTGTGGTTCGCCCGACGTATCCTTCCACGAAAAAAACGATACGTGACCTAAGCCAAGAGGTGATACCCGGCGCGATTGAGGCCTGTCATGGCGGACGTGTCCATTTTGTGACCCATTCCATGGGTGGGATTTTGTTGCGGCATTTTTTGGCACGCAATTCCGTTTCAAATCTTGGCCATGTTGTGATGCTGGCACCACCAAATCAGGGTTCAGAAGTCGTGGATCAATTCAGCGATTGGAAGTTGTTTTCATGGGTGAATGGCCCAGCGGGTGCAGAGTTGAGCACCGATCCCGCCAGCACCCCCAATCGCTTGCCAGCGGCGAATTTCAGTTTGGGTGTTATTGCAGGCACACAAAGTGTCAGCCCGCTTTTCTCGTCTTTGATTGATGGTCCGGATGATGGCAAAGTATCTGTCGAAAGCACACGTGTTGATGGAATGGCCGATCATATTGAATTGCCGGTCACCCATACCTTCATGATGAATGATCCGGTTGTCATCGGGGAAACGATTGCATTTTTGCAAACTGGTAAATTTGATCATTCAGAAGAAGCCAAAGAAATCGGCTGGATCGACTTGGAACAAAAATACAACGTGTTCTTTGGCGATTAAATCCGGAAGTTCACATGTCCCATCTTGCGCCCTGGTTTGGTTTCGGCCTTGCCATACAAATGGATCGCGCAATCCTGCGTCGCTAAATCTACGATGCGGTGCACGTCATCGCCGATCAGGTTTTCCATTCGGATATCACTGTGGCGTTGCCCGTTGCCCAATGGCCACCCCGCCACCGCCCGGATATGCTGTTCGAACTGACAAATATCACAGCCATTTTGCGTCCAATGGCCAGAATTGTGAACGCGCGGTGCGATTTCATTCACAATCAACTCTTTGCCACTGACAAAAAGTTCCACCCCTAAAACACCAACGTAATCCAAGGCGTTCAATATTTTTGCTGCCAAAAGTACAGCGTCAGTTTTCATTTGCGCAGGGATAACTGTGGGTACCGTGGTGGTGTCCAAAATGCCATCCTTGTGAACGTTTTCGCCGGGGTCGTAACAGGATACTTGGCCATCGACACCCCGGGCCGCAATGACAGAGATTTCCTTGGAAAAATTCACGAACCCTTCCAAAACGCAGGGGTTTTCCCCAAGCTCAGCAAAAGCATCTTTATCAGAACCCGCACCGGAAAGGCGAACTTGGCCCTTGCCGTCATATCCAAATCGCCTTGTTTTCAAGATTGAAGGTACGCCGATTTTGGAAATCGCCGTATTCATTTCGGATTGCGTGGTGACATTGGAAAACGGTGCGGTTGAAAGACCGAGGTCTTGCAGAAATTCTTTTTCCGTCAGACGATCTTGTGAAACGGCCAAGGCCTGTCGGCCTGGGCGGATTGGGGCCAAAGCCTCTAGCGCGTCTAAGGCTTCTGTGGGTATGTTTTCAAACTCATAGGTGATGACATCCACAGAACGACCAAATGCATTCAACGCATCCAAATCATCATATGAAGCAGTTGTCACAAATTCAGCAACTTGGCCGGCGGGTGGGTTGGCACCGGGATCAAAGATGTGGCTGCGCAGTCCCAAGCGACTGGCGGCAATTGACAGCATGCGGCCCAACTGGCCACCACCCAGAATTCCAATTACAGCCCCGGGCGCCAAGCGATCAGTCATCCGAAGGCTCCAACGGGATAGAGGCGCTGAGCGCTGCGCGCCAATCTTGCAACCTTTTTGCAAGGTCAGAATCATGAGTTGCCAAAATCGCTGCAGCCATCAGGCCGGCGTTTGCCGCGCCTGCCTCGCCAATCGCCATCGTGGCAACCGGGTATCCTTTGGGCATTTGAACGATGGAATATAAGCTGTCGACACCTGACAGGGCCTTGGTCTGTACCGGAACGCCAACAACCGGCACATGGGTTTTAGAAGCCACCATTCCGGGTAAATGCGCAGCCCCACCGGCGCCCGCAATAATAACCTTTAGGCCGCGTTTTGCAGCAGACGTTCCGTAATCCCATAAACGATCGGGTGTGCGGTGGGCTGACACGATTTTCTTTTCGTAAGGAATGCCCAGTTCATCCAAAATTTCTGCCGCTTTCGACAGGGTCGGCCAGTCTGATTGACTGCCCATGATGATGCCAACGTCACTCATTTGAATGTCCTCGTGGGATAAGAAGTGGTCGTGCTAACGGATGATTTGGAATTAGGCAATAATATCTGGTGTAATCATGTCTTCGAGTTTCGAAATTTGGTCTTTCAGCGCGAGTTTCTTTTTCTTTAAGCGTTGAACAGACAATTGGTCTGTTCCGCGTTCTTGAAGGGCTGTGATTGCCAAATCCAAATCACGATGTTCTTCACGCAATACTTCCAAACGAACGCGCATCATTTCGATTTTGGACATGTTTGATACGTCAGTCATACAGGGTGTTTATCAACACAGCACCGGGCCGCAAAGCCCGGGCTTGCAAGATTGGCAATCGAACACCATATTTGCTTTAAGGGTCGCCTTTAGGGGCCCGGGCCAAACAGTCGCTTTTGATAAGGGCAGGGCAATGACGAAGCTTACTTTGGGGACGCACCCCTTTTTGTTGGGATTTGACCAACTTGAACGTCTGGTGGAACGGACGGCAAAAACGGGCAACGATGGTTACCCGCCTTATAATATCGAACAAACATCTGAACATTCCTACAGGATCACCCTCGCTGTGGCTGGATTCAGCGAAGACGATTTGTCGATCACCGTGGAAGACAGCCAATTGGTTGTTCGTGGCCGACAGGCCGAAGACACAGGTGAACGGGTTTTTCTGCACCGTGGGATTGCGGCGCGGCAGTTTCAAAGAACTTTTGTTCTGGCAGAAGGTGTGGATGTTGGCGGCGCTTCAACAGAGAACGGATTGCTTCATGTCGATCTGAACCGGGCTGTTCCAGAAAAAGTTATTCAAACCATTCAAATTAATAAGGGGTAACGAAATGAAAGATCAATTTGGTGTTTTACAAGACAAGATTGTTTATCTGAAGCCTGTCGATACCTCAGACCTTCCGGAAGAGGTGTTAGAGGAAGCAGGCGGGGCAGACCAGCTATGGTCGATCCACAATTCAGAGGGTGATCAGCTGGCGTTTATTGCGGATCTGAACATGGCACAGGATCTTGCCAAGCAATTTGAATATACGGCACTGACCGTTCATTAACGAAAAAACCCACCGAAAACGGTGGGTTTTTTTGATGGTCTGATGTGGGGTTCTTATGCCGCGATAAGGCCCATGCTTTCCAGTTTCAAAATCACTTGGTGGGCACAGTTGTCGACATCGACATTTTCGGTTTCCACGCTTAACTCTGGATTTGCCGGTACGTCATACGGATCGGAAATCCCTGTGAACTCTTTGATTTTACCTTCGCGCGCCAACTTATAAAGACCTTTGCGGTCGCGGCGTTCACATTCCTCGATCGAGGTTGCAACATGAACTTCGATAAAGGCACCATAAGCCTCGATATCTTCACGGACTGCGCGGCGGGTTGATTCATATGGTGCAATGGGTGCGCAGATCGCGATACCACCGTTTTTGGTGATTTCAGATGCGACATACCCAATCCGACGGATGTTCAGGTCACGGTGTTCTTTCGAAAAGCCCAGCTCGGATGACAGGTTTTTACGAACAATATCACCATCCAGCAGCGTTACCGGGCGACCACCCATCTCCATCAACTTAACCATCAGCGCATTGGCAATGGTTGATTTTCCGGAACCAGAGAACCCAGTAAAGAACACTGTAAATCCTTGCTTGGCCCGTGGTGGACGCGATTTGCGAAGTTCTGTCACCACTTGTGGGAAGCTGAACCATTCAGGAATATCCAACCCTTCGGCCAAACGGCGGCGCAATTCAGTGCCTGAAATGTTCAGAACGGTTGCACCTTCCTCCACTTCATCGGCGGGTTCGTATTGGGCACGATCCTGAACATAGACCATGTGTTTGAAATCAACCATTTCAACGCCGATTTCAGCCTCGTGTTTGCGGAACAATTCTTGCGCGTCATACGGGCCGTAAAAATCTTCACCAGCAGAGTTTTTGCCAGGGCCAGCGTGATCGCGGCCAACGATGAAATGTGTACAACCGTGGTTTGCACGGATCAGGCCATGCCAAACGGCCTCACGCGGACCAGCCATGCGCATGGCAAGGTTCAGCAGTGACATGGATGTTGTGGAGGATGGGTATTGATCCAACACAGCTTCGTAACACCGCACGCGTGTGAAATGATCAATGTCACCGGGCTTGGTCATGCCAACCACCGGATGGATCAACAAGTTTGCCTGCGCTTCTTTGGCTGCGCGGAATGTCAGTTCTTGGTGGGCGCGGTGCAATGGGTTACGGGTTTGGAACGCAACAACACGGCGCCAACCCATTTTGCGGAAATATGCCCGCAATTCATTAGGCGTGTCACGACGACCGCGAAAATCATAATGAACGGGCTGTTGGATGCCAGTCACCGGGCCACCAAGGTAAATCTTGCCCGCTTGATTGTGCAGATAATTCACAGCGGGATGTGCCAGATCATCT
Organism: Planktomarina sp.; assembly: GCA_020630015.1. GTDB lineage: Bacteria > Pseudomonadota > Alphaproteobacteria > Rhodobacterales > Rhodobacteraceae > Planktomarina. Next base: position 6,566 of record JAHDCF010000047.1, read on the forward strand.
GCGCCGAAAACCATCTCGGCCTCACGGGATTTGTTAGGTTCCCAGCGATCGGTGACCGTCATGGTGCCCAAAATTACGCCTTCCTGATCGCGTAGGGCGATGTCTTGACCCAATTCGATGCTGTTTGCAAAGTCTTCTGAAACATCCAGTGTGATCGGCATGGGCCACAAGCCGCCGTCTTCGAGGCGCATGTTTTCCACGACGCCGTTGTAATCGGCCTCTGACAGGAACCCTTTCAAGGGATTAAAGCCACCATTCATCAAAAGCTCTAAATCGCAAATCTGACGCGGGCTAAGGTCCCAGCTTGTCAGCTCAGCCGCTTCCATTTTCATTTTTTGGGCGCTGTCATAGCTGACATAAAGCTCAGGGATGGGGGAAAGATTGCTTTTCATCGTTAATATCCTGTTCTGGAGGGGGAAGAGCCCAGAGGTGTTGCCGGTAAGTTCGGCGTGAAGCGCATCAAATTCTTCGAACTTGCGCGCCAAAAACTGATCAACCAATCGGTTCTTTTCTGAACCACCACGCGGCGTGATGGCATAGGCATACCGCTGACGTTTATCAGCGCTGTTGCGATCAAGGACTTTGACAAAGCCTTGCTCGGTGGCTTGACGCAACAAAGTATTCAACCGACCAAGCGACAACCCCAGGGCTGCTGCTGTGTCGCGCTGCGATGCCTCGGGCGCCAGATCAAGCTGACGCAACAAGCGAAAGAGTTGATCTTCGCCCTCCGTCATTTGCTTTTTCATTGCCACGGTCATCATTTGCCTCAAGTGTGTTCACGAATGAACGTATTCATCAAAAAGTATGTTCACGCAAGAACAAACTTTTTAAGTCGGCAAGAAATCGCCATTCGCCCTACGTTGAAAGGGCGTTTAGTCAGATAAAATGGTCAGATTATGACGATTATTCGTCTTCTTCAGCCAAAAACCGTTCTGCTTCTAAGGCGGCCATACACCCCATGCCAGCGCTGGTCACTGCTTGGCGGTATTTATGATCAGTCAGATCACCCGCCGCAAACACGCCAGGGATGCTGGTTGCTGTGCTGTCTGGTTTGGTGACCACATAACCGCCCATATGGGTTTCAAGCGTGTCTTTTACCAGTTCATTTGCAGGGGCATGCCCGATGGCAATAAAGACACCTTTACAGGGCAAGTCAGTGATTTCACCAGTTTTGGTGTGTTTCACTTTCACACCTTCGACACCCAGTGGTGTGTCGGTGCCGTAAACCTCTTCAATTTCATGAAACCATAAAGGTTCAATCTTGGGGTTTTTCATCAGCCTGTCTTCAAGGATCTTCTCAGATCGCAGTTCGTCCCGACGGTGCACCAGTGTTACTTTGCTGGCAAAGTTGGTAAGGAATAACGCTTCTTCCACGGCTGTGTTGCCACCACCCACAACCACGATTTCTTGACCCCGGTAAAAGAATCCATCGCATGTAGCGCAGGCGCTGACGCCAAACCCTTTGAATTTTTCTTCAGACGGCAAGCCCAACCATTTGGCCCGCGCGCCGGTCGCCAAGATCACAGCATCGCAGGTATACAATGTTCCGCTGTCCCCTTGGGCTTTGAAAGGGCGTTCGGAAAGATCAAGGTTGGTTATAATGTCGCCAACGATTTCGCATCCCATCTCTTTTGCGTGCGCTTCCATACGGACCATAAGATCGGGTCCTTGCACCTCTGTGTCGCCGGGCCAGTTTTCAACCTCGGTTGTGGTGGTCAATTGCCCGCCGGGTTCAAGGCCTTGAACCAAAAGTGGATTCAACATTGCACGGCTCGCATAAACCCCGGCCGTGTATCCCGCAGGACCTGACCCGATAATAAGAACGCGGGTGTGGCGTGTGTCTGCCATGGTGTTGACCTTTCCAAATGATTCCTTGTCATCGATATATGTCACTGCACGGTGCTGAAAAAGGGGCAGGTGCCTTTGACACGTGCTTGTGTTCGATGCGAATTTTTATTGCTTAAATTTGAAATAATATTGCGCAGTGGCGGCAAATTTTATACATAACGAAAGCTATCAAAAGGAATTCCGCAATATGCATCGTCTTGATCACATCGACCGTTTGATTTTGGCCGAACTTCAATCCGATGGGCGTATGACCAATGTTGAATTGGCCAAACGTGTTGGAATTTCAGCGCCACCTTGTTTGCGTCGTGTCCGCACCCTTGAGGAAGAGGGATACATCCGTGGATACCATGCAGATGTTGATGCGCGGCATCTGGGGTTTGAGGTACAGGTCTTTGCCATGGTCGGACTGCAAAGTCAGGCTGAAGCAGATCTGACCGCCTTTGAAGAGAAATGCCGCAATTGGCCGCTTGTTCGCGAATGTCATATGCTGAATGGTGAAGTTGATTTCATTTTGAAATGCGTCGCACCGGATCTAAGCACCTTTCAATCCTTTCTGACCGAAGAACTTACTTCGGCGGATAATGTGGCAAGCGTGAAAACATCTTTGGTGATCCGCGGTGCGAAAGATGAACCCGGCGTTCCGTTTGATGTTTTGGAAAGCCGCTTGGCGGTTGACGCATAAGAAAACGGGGCGATCGGTAAGATCACCCCGCCTTCGGACAGCAGACTTTGTTTTGAAAGATGCGTTTAACCGGCGCGTCGTCGCCCGGCCGCTTTGGCCCCACGCGACCACGGCATTGAAAAACCCGCATTCGCAGATCCGGAACTAACACCGTTCAAAAATCGTTTTTTACCCACAGCTAACTCTCCTTGGGATCGTTTTGATTGAGGGTTTTATCCCCCCACAATGGGGCTGCTGTTTGTCTTGATTAAATCTTTTCGAAAATTGTCGTGACAAGAATGTGGTTAAAAAGAGAGCAAAAATAATCTTTAAAAGACAGATACTTATCTGATTTTTGAGCGCATTTTACCATTTTGAAAGTGTTCAAAATGGGACCCGCTTTGGGGTTATAAGGAAATGCAAGCGATCAGTCTGCCATAATCAGGCTCAGATTCGTGGCACGTTCGACGGTATGAGAAGAATCGATCCTTGTCTGAATATGTACAATGCCCAGTGAACGCGGCATTTTTCACCCCGGCACGTGCCAGCATGTTCAATCCATAACCAGGCAAATCAAATTGCCATTTCCCGGCTTGGCCTTTTTCAAAGAATGTCGATGCATCTGGATCATCACGGGTGACTGCCTCTAAGAAGTCTGGGCCAACCTCATATGATTTTTGGGTGATGCAGGGGCCAATGGCCGCTCTTATCCTGTCGCGATGGGCGCCGATATTTACCATTTCATCAACTGTGTTTTGCAACACGCCGGCTTTGGCACCTTTCCATCCTGCGTGGGCTGCGCCAATAATACCGGCATCGGTGTCCGCCAATAGCACGGGTTGGCAATCCGCAGTCAAAATTCCCAAAGCAATGCCCGGTGTGTCGCTGACCATCGCATCTGCCTGATACGGCGATTGCAAAGGGGCATTTACAAGCAATACATCGGGGGAATGGACTTGATGCACGCTGACCAAGCAATCCGTGGAAACACGCATATGTTGGGCCACCCGATGGCGGTTTTCGGTGACATGTTCAGAATTATCACTGGATCCGCGCCCGCAGTTCAATCCAGCAAAAATACCAGTTGATATCCCGCCCTTTCGGGTGAAAAACCCATGATGAACACCGGCGAGATTTTGGGCGGTAATCACCTCTAACATGATTAAACCTCCAATCCGGGGGGAAGATGCGCTTGGGTCTGGGCAAGCCCCATCACCTTGAACAAGGTGCCCATTTCATCGGGGTGCGTCAATCGCCGGTGTGCGGCGATATGATTTTCCAACTTTTGCCCTGACAAACCTGCCGCCAAAGCCTGCGCGCGCGTTGTAATGCCCAAACGCTCGAGGAAAACGCCTTGGGGTGTGATGCGAGACGTGGTGCAACGAGCGGCATTAAATAGGGATTCAAAATCCACATGCGCCGTCAGATCAGACAGACCGGGTGATGACAGTGGATGAACGGATTTATGGTCTGTGATGGCTTGCATCGTATCGCCAAGTGATCGCCAGTCCCCATAATCAATGATCAGGCCGCAGCCGCCATAGGTGGAAATATGGGTTGTCAGGTGATCAACGATCTGACGTGCGGGATCGCAGGTTTCAACAATATCGCCTGTGGATGTGTCTTCCATCCGATGTTCCAAGTGGGCAACTGCCCCTTGTGGAACCGTTCCAAATCGAAGCGATTGGCCATCCACGCCCACCACAATTTCAGACCAGCCATCTTCGGCGCGTTGAAATTGACGAATGGGTAAGGCGTCGAAAAATTCATTGGCAACCAATAAAATTGGCCGATCAGGTATATTAAACACCGTGTCATGATGAATGGCTTTTGGAACCGCACCTTTTTGTTGTCCGCGCAGATTTGCTGATGTTTCAACAAAGTGGACATCCAATTGATCAAATCCGCCAACCTGTTTGGTGGCCCGTAAAATATCGGCCATTAGGGTGCCTCGGCCCGGGCCCAATTCAAGAAGTATAGCATCTGTCGGGGAGCCTTGATTGATCCAAGATTGTGCCAAGGACAGCCCGATCATTTCACCAAACATTTGGCTGATTTCTGGTGCAGTTACAAAATCACCTGCGCCACCGAATACCTGCTGGTGTTGATAATAGCCGTATTTTGGATGCATCAGGCATTCGGCCATATACTCAGAAACGGGTATGGGGCCAGTTGCGAGGATGCGCGAAATCAGATCTGATTTTAGGTCTGTCATTTTGCCCGAACAACGAAAAACAGGCCAACCAAAATCATCGGCAGGCTGAGCATTTGACCCATCGTCAAACCCATATCAGAAAACTGAACAGCATACCCAATCGGGTTGGTTTCAGACACAAATTGCGCATCTGGTTGGCGCACAAATTCCACCAGAAACCGAACGGTTCCATATCCTGCAATAAACAGTCCCATCAGCAAACCTGATTTTTGCAGGGCCTTGGTGCGAAACGCCAGATAGAAAAGGATGGCCCCCAGAATAAGCCCTTCTCCAGCAGCTTCATACAGTTGTGATGGATGACGCGCGCACATTCCAACGATTGCATTGGTACAGGTTTGCGCATCTATCCCTGGGAAAATGAACGCCCATGGAAAATCGGTTTCGCGCCCCCACAATTCAGCATTTACGAAGTTTGCCAAACGGCCAAACAGCAGACCTTGGGGTGTTGAAACGGCAATCGCATCCGCCAAGGGCAAAATCCGAATGCCATTGCGAAGACAAAAGACCAAACCGGCAATCACAACGCCCGCAAAACCGCCGTGAAAAGACATGCCGCCGTCGCGCAAATTCAACACGCGCAAGGGATCAAGCCACCAAGCCCAATCCGCATAGAACAGCACGTATCCCAATCGCCCACCCGCGATGATGCCCACGATGATCCAAGTCACAAGGCTTTCCCATTGTTCAGGGGTCAAGGGCGGGGTTTCATTTTTCCAAAGCCATGGCCGGCGGATCAATGTCAAAACAATCCACCGGGCCAAAACGATGCCCACGATATAGGCCACGGCATACCAATAAATCGGAAAGCTGTAGGGGCCCAAGGGGACGGTGAATACCACAGGTGAGATATCGGGAAAATTCAAAACAGCATGCATGATGCGTTCCTTCAGGAAGCGCGCGCCCAAGTCAACCTTGTGATTTTCTTTGATTGCCCCCATATCACGATCAGACGTTTTTTGATCGCAGGAAGAAACACTATGCAATCGCGCAACAAATTCTTTGATGACATGAGCCAAATCATGACCAATGCCATGGGTGTTGCCCAAGGCGCGAAAGATGAAGCTGAAAATGCCATGAAAGGGTGGATGGATCGTTGGTTGGCGGATCGTGATTTTGTCACGCGTGAAGAATTCGAAGCCGTGCGTGCCATGGCGCAAAAAGCGCGTGAAGAAAACGACGCGTTGAAGGCGCGTTTGGACGCGCTTGAAAAAAAGAAAAAGTAACCCGTTCTTTCAGACCAAATTTGCTTGTTGATTGGCAGCTGATCCTTTGAAGAGGGCAGTTGTCCACAGCTAATTCATGCCAGAACGTAATTAAAGCTGGACAGGTGGTGGGCAAAATGTGCACCATACCTAGTATGGCCTGCCATATGTTGTGGTATGTCACGAGCAGTCAACAAAGGCTGGCAGCCCGATCTGCCGTCCTACGTTCCGAAATATAAGGGGCCTGAAATGGCACTGTCGGAAAATTTTCTGCAGATCGATGACCTGCACCCGATTGATATCGTTGAACACATCGCATCAGATCAACACTGGGAATTTGATCGTATCGCGGATGATCAGATTGCCATGGCGGTGGAAGGGCAATGGCGCACCTATGCCGTGACTTTGGCATGGTCTGCACAGGATGAGACATTGCGCCTGATTGCCACCTTTGAAATGTCGCCACCAGCACATCGTAGACATGCGCTGTTTGAGGCTATGAACGCAGTGAACGATGTGTGCTGGGCCGGGTCCTTTACCTATTGGGAAGAACAAGACCTGATGGTGTATCGCTATGGTTTGATACTTGCAGGCGATCAATTGGCCAGCCCCGAACAGATTGATACCATGATCGCAGCCGCGGTAAGTGCCGCCGAAAAGTATTACCCCGCGTTCCAACTGGTAACTTGGGGCGAACGCGACGTGCAGGACGCCATGCAAGTAGCCATTGCAGAGGTCTATGGCCACGCCTAACACTGTTCCCCAGATATCAACGGGGGATTTTATGGATTTTACCAAGATTGAAGATGGCGGCCTTGTGCTGTTGGGATGTGGCAAGATGGGGTCTTCCATGCTGTCGGGCTGGTTGGCGCAGGGTGTGAATGCCAGCTCTGTTTGGGTGATTGATCCAAATCCCTCCGATTGGGTGAAATCCACTGGCGTGCAAGTTAATACAAGCCTTCCGAAAAACCCCGCTGTCGTATTGATCGCGGTAAAGCCACAAATAATGACAGTGGCCCTACCACAACTGTCTGACTTTGGCGTTGGGGATACGTTGTTTATTTCCGTGGCTGCAGGAACGCCAATAACCGCATTTCAACAGGTTCTTGGGCCCACGGCGCGCATCGTTCGGGCCATGCCAAATACACCCGCGGCGATTGGCAAAGGTATCACGGCCATCGTTGGGAATGAACTGGCCGGCGACGAAGGATTGGATCTTGCCCATTCGCTTTTGCAGGCCATTGGGGTTGTGGTGCGTTTGGACGGTGAACACCAAATGGACGCCGTCACGGGTGTATCAGGTTCTGGCCCGGCTTATGTATTTCACTTGATTGAAACGCTTGCTGCGGCAGGTGTTGCACAGGGATTGCCTTCAGATTTGTCAATGACGCTGGCCAAAGCCACGGTTGCCGGTGCAGGGGCTTTGGCCGCCCAAGCCGATGATCCCCCCGAACAGTTGCGCATAAATGTGACCAGCCCCAATGGAACAACCCAAGCCGCGCTTGAAGTTTTGATGGAAGAAAACACTGGATTTCCATCTTTGTTGAAAAATGCGGTGGCGGCCGCGACGAAAAGATCAAAGGAATTGGCAAATGGCTGAGATCGCGTTTGATGATTTTTTGAAGGTAGACATCCGGGTGGGTAAAATAACCCAAGCGGAACCATACCCAGAGGCGCGCAAGCCGGCCATAAAGCTGTGGGTGGATTTTGGGGATGAGATCGGCGTGAAAAAATCTTCGGCGCAATTGACGGCGCATTACGCACCCGAAGATCTTGTCGGCAAACAAGTGATGGCTGTGGTTAATTTTCCACTCCGTCAAATCGGTAAGTTTATGTCAGAAGTTCTGGTATTGGGCATTCCAGATGAAAATGATGATGTTGTCCTTCTGACCCCCGACAAAACGGTGCCCATTGGTGGAAGGATGTATTGATGAAACTGCTGGTTACCCGCAAACTTCCAGATGCGGTCATATCCGCCGCAAAAGCGCGGTTTCCCGATCTTACCGTGCGTGACAACACCACACCATTAACGCTGATCGAAGCACAGGAAACCCTTCGGGAATTTGACGCCGTATTACCCACTTTGGGGGATGATTATTCAGCGCTCGCATTCGAAGGAGGGACCCACAGGTGCAAAATCCTTGCCAATTTTGGTGTCGGATTTAACCATATTGATGTGAACGCGGCCCAAAGCGCGGGTGTAATCGTTTCAAACACCCCCGGTGCAGTGACGGATGCAACTGCGGATATCGCCCTGACGCTGATGTTGATGACCTGCAGACGTGCCGGCGAAGGGGAACGTTTGGTGCGCGCCGATGCCTGGCAAGGGTGGCACCCAACTCAGCTTTTGGGATTTCATATGTCAGGGAAAACCGTTGGCATCGTGGGCATGGGGCGTATTGGCCAAGCCATTGCCCACAGATGCCGACTTGGGTTTGGAATGAATGTGGTGTTTTATAATCGGTCGCAAAAAAAGGTGGATGGCTGCACCCAGTTGGCCACTTTGAAGGATGTCATGGCCACCGCGGATATTGTTGTATTGGCAATCCCAGGTGGTCCGGACACGGCACATATGATTGATGCAGATGCGTTGTCAGCGATGCGGTCAGAGGCATATCTGGTGAATATCGCAAGGGGGGATGTGATGGACGAAGCCGCTTTGATCAGCGCCCTTAAAACCAAACAGATCGCAGGCGCAGGGTTGGATGTTTATGAAAACGAACCCACTGTTCCATCGGATTTGAAAACAATGGAAAATGTTACCCTTTTGCCCCATCTGGGCACCGCCGCATTGGAAGTACGAACCGATATGGGATTAATGGCTGTTGATAATCTTATCGCATTTTTGGACGGCAACACACCGCCCAATCAAGTTTAAATTTTTGCGTTTTTCGGAGGGGCGATCCCGTCTTCGATGGCCGCTCTGAAATGACGACGGCAAAGAGAAACATAGGTTTCGTTCCCACCAATCTGAACTTGTGCCCCATCCCCAATTGGGGTCCAATTATCATCCATGCGCACAACCATGGTTGCCTTTTTCCCGCAGTGACAGATTGTGCGTATTTCCCGCATCTCGTCGGCCCAAGCAAGCAAGGCGGCAGAACCCGGAAATAAATCGCCTTTGAAATCCACACGGATGCCATAACACATCACTGGAACGCCCAAATCATCTACCGCACAGGCCAATTGCCAAACTTGATCTTTGGTTAAAAATTGCGCCTCGTCGATGAAAATGCATGCGGGTTTTGGATCGGCTTGTAAGGCATTTTCCAATTTTGCAAACATGTCTTCGGTAGTATCAAACGTGTCCGCGGGTTGATCCAGTCCGATACGGGACGCGATAACACCGGCCCCGGCGCGTGTGTCCAGCTGCGCTGTGATCAAATAAGGGGTCATGCCCCGTTCACGATAGTTATGAGCAGCCTGCAGCAAAACAGTGGATTTCCCAGCATTCATGGTGGAGTAGTGAAAATAAAGTTTAGCCATATAAAAGAACTGCCCCGCCGCCCTTGAACTTGCAAGGGGGCGGGGCAAGAACCTTGATCACCGCTTATGCAACACGCTTTGAAAAGGCGCAATTGGGCCGAAGCCCAGGGGATGGATGTTACGCGCCCCTTCAAATACCCGCCGCACCGTTCAAACTCTGAACTCGTCCCCCTTTTTACAAGAAGGTGCGGTGTACCAACCACGCTTGACGGGGATGGGGCCCCGACCACTCGTACAATCCCAAGACCAATTGAGATTGATACCTAGATGACAAAAGTTACGGTTTCCATTAATGGGAAAAGGACTTTGGATTTCCCCCAGTTTTTGGGGCGAAGTGGGATGGATTTAAAATGGCCGCAAACGCAAGTTATTTGAAGAAACACACCGAGGCTTTGGTCAAAGACGTGGGCATCGAAGCCGCCTGCGAATTGACTGGAAAATCAAAGGCCACATTGGGCCGATATTATTCCGATACGGTTGAACACGCGGATCGTTTTATGCCGATTGATGCGGTGGCCGCATTGGAAGCTGCGTCCAGTTATCCCCATGTTACCAGTGCCTTAGCGGAATTGTCAGGCATCACTCTGTCATACAGTGAATCGCGTCGCAACGATGACAGCGGCGGCGTAAATTCAGATGTTGTGGCCTTGTCCCAACGGTTTGCGATGCTGATGGCGGAATACAATCAATCGATTGAAGATGGCGTCATCACAGTGAACGAAGCCAAACGGTTGCTGCGCGAAACATTGGCTTTGCAGCAAGTTCTGGTTGAAATGAAGCTTCATCTGGAAGACGAATCAAACAACTGATTCATCATGTCTGACATGCCAAATATTCAGATGGATCTTCTGAAGGCCATCGATATTCAAGCGCTTGCAGGGGAAAATGATCCGGGGCATCCGCCTCGGATTCTGTTGCTTTATGGGTCTTTGCGGCCCGAAAGTTATTCCAAATCCGCAGCCATGGAAGGGGCACGTGTGTTGCAAGCGCTGGGCTGTGAAACCCGGTTTTTTGATCCAACAGATTTGCCATTGCCCAGCCCAACATCTGATGATCACCCCAAGGTACAGGAATTGCGCGAAGCCTGCCTTTGGGCTGAAGGGATGGTCTGGTCCAGCCCAGAACGGCACGGGGCGATGTCGGGCATTATGAAACTGCTGATTGATCATATCCCCTTGTCACCCATCGGTGGGGTGCGCCCAACGCAGGGCAAAACCTTGGCCTTGATGCAGGTTTGTGGGGGGTCACAATCTTTTAATGCAGTCAATCAAATGCGGATTTTGGGGCGGTGGATGCGCATGTTGACGATCCCGAACCAAAGCTCTGTGCCCAAAGCGTGGTTGGAATTCGAAGGTGGCCGCATGAAGCCATCCTCGATGTACAATCGCATCGTGGATGTCATGGAGGAATTGGCCCGCTTCACGGTGATGACACGCGGGCGCAAAGACATGTTGGTGGATCGGTATTCAGAACGCGTCGAAACCGCACAAGAGGTTCACAAACGCGTATCCATCAAAGATATCTAATTAGATGAACGGCACAAACGGCACGCCGCAACCTGTTAGAGATATCAAAAGTGCAATGCAAAAATAACGCATAAATCCTTACCTTTCAAAGGGTTAGGCCCGTTTCACGATGACGGATCCAACCGAATACCCCGCGCCAAAACTGCATATAACGCCGGTATCGCCGCGGCCAAGATCGGCCGAATATTTGTGAAATGCGATGATCGATCCGGCGGAAGATGTGTTGGCGTAATCTTGCAAAATATTGGGCTGTTCACCCGGTTCCGGCGTGCGGCCAAGAACTTTTTTGCCAATAAAATCATTCATTGCCTTGTTGGCCTGATGCAGCCACAGACGTTTCAAATCCGCCGCCTGTAACCCTTCGTCGGACATGTGATCGGCAATATGTTTGCTGACCAACGGTAGGACTTCCTTAAAAACTTTGCGCCCATTTTGCATAAATTGCATATCACGACGATCTTGCATGTCAGGATATTGGGCGCGTCTTAAGAAACCGTTATTGTTGCGGATGTTGTTTGAAAACGTGGTTGCACAACGGGTTGAAACGATTTTGAAGTGATCGCCTTTGGCATCTTCTTCGCGTTCGATCAGTGTGGCGGTTGCCACATCGCCAAAGATGAAATGACAATCCCGATCGCGCCATTCCAGGTGGTGACTGCACAATTCAGGGTTCACCACCAAGGCCTTTTTGACAGATCCACTGCGCACCATATCGGCGGCGGCCTGAATACCAAAGGTGGCCGATGAACAGGCCACATTCATATCAAATGCCATGCCAGAGGCGCCAAGCAGCTGTTGAATTTCAACGGCAATCGCCGGATAAGCGCGTTCATGGTTTGAGGCGGCACAGATCACCAAATCCACGTCCGATGCGGAAACACCAGCGTTTTCAAGGGCTTGCCTGCAGGCATCCACACCCATTTCAGCCATGACAGAGGTGTCTTCCATCGCGCGCGGGGGCAAAATGGGGTGCATCACATCGGGGTCCAAAATCCCATCTTTGACAAAGACATAACGTTGTTCAATCCCACTGGCCGCGACGATAAAATCCGCGCTGGATTGTGGGCATTCAGCAACCGTTCCAGCCGCGATTTCGTCGCGATGTTCGGCGTTGAATTTATCAGCATAGGCATTGAACGCCGCCACAAGTTCGGCGTTTGTAATGATATGTTTGGGCGTGAACAGCCCGGTACCGGTGATCGCTGGATTAAACATTTGCCCCCCTTGCGTTCGCACTGTTTACGAAATCTCTGAGCCGGTGGAAAGGGGGTCACAATGCGTACACAACCTGTACACAACCCGTACACCGAAGGTGTTTTTGGGGCGACGGCCCAAAAGTGTTAACATCGCAACTTTGAAACAAAAAAAATTTCAAAAAACGAAAGAAATGGGCGCGCGAAAATCCATCCCGCGCCAAATTTCCATCTGCGCCTTATCCCTGCAACGCCTTCACGCCAACCGTATCTTCGCCCCATGCTTTGATGGCCAAGGCGGCGGCGTGGCTGGCGG
>JAHDCF010000048.1:162-18571 GCA_020630015.1 Planktomarina sp.
TTTCTCCAGCTCTTGATCTGAACTATCTATATCATCGTCGCTGCTTCCGACATCTTCTTCGTGAACAGCAACATCATCGTCTGACGCGTCGGAAATAATTTCCTCTGCCGCGCGGGACACATCAGAGAGCGCACCTTCTTCGGCGTTTAAATCTTCGGTTTCGTTTTTCGACAGCAATGCCGCCTCCTGCGACGCGGGGCGCAATACCACCTTATTTCCAGAAACCTCTCCGGCGACGTGGCGTGACAATTCCCGTTCCGCAATTTTGGCCAGTGTTTCAGCATCGGGTTGGGGTGGTTCGGCCCCGAAATATCGATCTTCTGATGCCAGATCGCGGAAATATTCCGCAATGGCCTTCATTGTGTCGAAACTATCGTCAAACCCTTCCAAGGTGCATGAGAAGACTCCGTAAGAAACGGTCAAAACCTTATTGTTCGTCACCATGACACGACCTCGCTTTCAATTCGATTCGTATTTTATTCAATCCTTAAGATGAGCCCAAAACCGGTCAGGAATTTATCGATCCGATGTTGATTCCGGATTTTTTTTACGTCCGGAATGTGGTCTGAATGCCTATCAAAAGGTAAATAAAACCATGTCTTGCCCCAATTTAACCTCAAATGACCCGATTCTGCTAATCGGAGCCGGCCCTGCGCAAACAGATGGGATTTTGCACGGCTTTTACAAATGTGATCGGCTGATTTGCGCCGATGGGGGTGTGCGCCACGCTTTGGCAGCGGGGCTGCGCCCGGATTTGGTGGTTGGGGACTTTGATAGCTTAATCGCGCAAATTCCGTTGGATTTGCAAAGATTTGAAACCCCAGATCAGAATTTCACTGATTTTGAAAAAGCTTTGCAATGTGTTGTTGCACCTTTGGTGCTCGCAACCGGTGTTTTGGGTGCGCGTTTGGATCATCACATGGCTAGCTTTTCAACTATGTTGAAAAGCGCGACACCCGTCATTGCCTTTGATGAACACAGTTGCGTTGTCATGGCCCCCCCAAACATTTTGTTGGAATTAGAACTGCCCACCGCATCACCCGTCTCATTTTATCCGATGCTTGAGGTTCAGGCGACAACGTCTGGGGTTGCTTGGCCGGTCACAGATGAAACACTTTCACCCGATGGTTTGATCAGTACATCAAACCGGATGGATGGGCGGAACCTACAAGTATTCGCCAAAGGGCCGGGGCTGTTTTGTATTTTTCCACTGTCATCGCTGCACGATTTGACAGATGTTATGATGTCTTTGGTGAAGTGACCAAAACCAATATGCCTGCGGAAATAACAATGATGATGCCAATCGCAGCCAATCCATTGGGGAATTCAGAGAAAAACAGGATTCCAAACAAAGCCCCAAATGGGATTTCAAGATATTGAACGGGGGCAAGTGTGGATGGGCGCGCAACTTTTAGGGCCCAAGTCATGGACAGATGCCCGATCGTTCCCAAAACCCCCACACCCAAAAGGCATATTATTTGAAACGTGTCCGGTGTTACAAATTGGGCCTCGGTCCATCCCAGAATTGTTCCAATCAAAAGGACCGGCAAAATGACTGAAACCGCCACTGTTCCGTTCAAGGCCTGAAGATCAATTGGATCAATGAAACGGGTAAGTTTTCGGGTGATGAAAACGAAACCTGTGAACAAAAAGGCAACCGCCAAAGGTAAAAAGGCAGGCCAACCAACAGAGGCGAAACTAGGTTGCACCACCATCATCGCGCCAAGAAAGCCGATGAAACACATGACCGCCTGAAGCTTTGTTGCAGGTTCCCCCATTCCCCAGCCGACAGCCAGGATCATAAAAGGCATGACATAAGCGATGGCCAAGGCATCGGCCAAGGGCAGATATCGTAAGGACATGAAGAAACATGCAATGGCCAAAAGGTGCAAAATGGATCTGATGACAATCAATGGCAAAAGATCCCTGCGCGCCCAGATTTGATGTCGATCGTTCCAAAGGCTGCGCCGCATCAAAAACACCGGGGCCAAGAAGCGGGCCATCACGACAAACATTAATGGCAGACTGGCACCTAAGATTTTCACGAACGTTTCGCTCAAGGGGGCCATGATACAAAAGCCCACCATCAAAAGTACGCCAAGTCTGCTGTTGTTGGGCGAATTCATACGTCAGCTTCAGCAGTTTGGAACGTTAACCGCAAGTCCGCCCAGCGAGGTTTCTTTGTATTTTTCGTGCATATCCGTGCCGGTTTGACGCATCGTTTCAATACAAGCGTCCAAAGGCACCAAATGTGTGCCATCCCCACGCAACGCGAGGGATGCTGCGCTGACCGCCTTAATGCACCCCAACCCATTCCGTTCGATGCAAGGCACTTGCACCAGACCTTTCACTGGATCGCATGTCATACCAAGGTGGTGTTCAAGCGCGATTTCGGCGGCATTTTCGATCTGTTCTGGGGTTCCGCCCATCACGGCACAAAGCCCCGCAGCGGCCATGGCGGATGCACTTCCCACCTCTGCTTGGCAACCGCATTCAGCCCCAGAAATACTGGCATTAAATTTGATCAATCCGCCGATCGCCGCGGCCGTAAGCAAAAATTCATCAATCTTTGACGTGGTTGCCCCCGGAACATGTTCCAACCAATATTTTATGGTGGCAGGCACCACACCTGCCGCACCGTTTGTCGGGGCGGTCACCACTTGCCCGCCTGCTGCGTTTTCTTCGTTCACGGCCATTGCATAAACTGACATGTAATCATTGATCGTATGAGGTGCGGTCAGGTTCATGCCCCGCTCCGCCTGCAGCGCATCATAAATCCCCTTGGCCCGCCGTTTGACGTTCAAACCGCCCGGAAGCGTGCCTTCACCAGAAAGACCGCGTTCTATGCAATCGTTCATAACCTCCCAAATACGGTTGATCCCGCGTTCCAGATCTGCACCGGGCATCTGAGAAAGTTCATTTTCACGCTTCAGCTGGGCGATTGTTTTGCCAGTGCTGGCACAGGTCTCCAACATCTCTGCTGCAGATTTGAACGGATGGGGCACCGTTGTGCCGTTGTCCGTGCTTTCACCATCCGCCATTTCATGGGCCGTCAAAACGAAACCACCACCAATGGAATAATACGTCTCTTGCAAGATCACATCGCCTTGGGCATCGGTGGCCATCAGGATCATCCCATTGGCGTGCCCGGGAAGGGCAGGGCCGTAATCGAACAAAATATCTTCCGCAGGATTTAACCGCATTTCCGGCAACCCCGCTGGATTGACGGTTGCGTCTGCCTTTATGCGGCGCATTTCGTTATCTGCGGCCGCGGCATCAAAGGTTGCTGGTTCAAATCCAGCCAACCCCAAAATGGTTGCCCGGTCTGTGGCATGCCCAACGCCCGTGTGCGCCAAAGAACCATGCAACCGCGCCTTCAATCCCGCCGCCACAAAAGGGCTGGATCGTAATTGTTCTAAAAACAAACCTGCGGCGACCATGGGTCCCATTGTGTGTGATGACGATGGGCCAATCCCCACTTTGAACATATCAAATACAGACAGAAACATGTGGCCCCCAACTTCGCTTCGAAGCAAGTTACCAAGACGGAATGTTTAGGCACAGCCAAAACCGACCTAATTGAGGGGGTTCTGGCCTTCATTTCGCCCTCGCGCATTGGGGGCAGATGGGTCTATAAACCCCCAAGACAGAGGGGAGTCGCGCAGATGTCAGGAGAATTGTCACCGATCGACAAAGCAAAATTTGTGGCAGCACGCAAAGCAGCAAGTTTTGTTGAAGAAGGCATGACCGTTGGTCTTGGCACAGGATCCACCGCCGCTTGGTTGGTGCGATGCCTAGCTGACCGCATGACGACAACTGGATTGAAATTTCGTGGGGTGCCCACGTCAACCCGCACCGCTGCATTGGCGTCTGATCTTGGGATCGAAATTGTCAGTCTTGATGAGGCACGCTGGTTGGACCTTACCATCGATGGGGCGGATGAATTTGATAAAGATCTGAATCTGATCAAAGGCGGGGGTGGCGCCCTGTTGCAAGAAAAGATCGTGGCCACAGCCAGCGACCAAATGATTGTGATCGCAGATGCCGGCAAAAAAGTCGATAATTTGGGGGCGTTTCCCTTACCGGTTGAGGTTATCCCGTTTGGTTGGCAAACTTCCAAAGCTCTGATGGAAGAGCTTTTGGTTTCCATGGATGTATTGGGGCGCAAAACCACCCTGCGCATGAATGGCGATGCCCCTTATGTGACCGACGAAGGCAACCACATTCTTGATCTACATCTAAATCGTATTGGAAATGCACGCCAATTGGCGCTTGCGCTCAATCAGGTTCCTGGCGTTGTCGAAAATGGATTGTTCATCGACATTTGTGATGTGGTCATCATGGGGTTCGGCGATGGGAAAATTGAAGTGCATGACATTAACCAAGGCACTGTTGGCCAAGAACAAATCGACTTTTTGGAAAGTGATAACCTGTTCACGGATTTGGCGGACTGATCAATATGGCATATGATTACGATTTGTTTGTCATCGGTGGTGGGTCCGGCGGGGTGCGTGCCGCGCGGGTTGCGGCAGGTGAAACTGGTGCCAAAGTCGCCTTGGCCGAAGAAGACAGATACGGGGGAACATGCGTCATTCGCGGCTGTGTTCCCAAAAAACTGATGGTTTTTGCATCCGGATATTCGGGTGCGGTCGCCGAAGCCGCAGCCTATGGTTGGGATGCAAAAATTGGTGAGTTTGATTGGCTGTCTTTCCGCAATCGTCTGGAAGGAGAGCTTGATCGCTTAGAAGGCATATATCGAAAGCTTTTGTCGAATGCCGGGGTTGATAGCTTTGATGCACGTGCCGAAATCACCGGGCCGCATTCAGTTAAGCTTTCAACAGGGCAAGAGTTCACCGTAAAAACCATATTGGTCGCCACTGGCGGCCATCCGGTTGTACCTGACGTTTCGGGTGCGCAACATGCCATCACATCAAATGAAGTGTTCCATCTGGATGCCCTGCCCAAACGAATGCTGATCGTCGGTGGCGGGTACATCGCTTGTGAATTCGCGGGCGTCATGAATGGGCTGGGGGTGGATACGCATCTTTGGTATCGTGGTGACCAAGTTCTGCGTGGGTTTGATGAAGAAGCGCGCCAAATCATTGTGGATGGAATGATCGCCCGTGGTGTTACCATTCACACCGAATTGAACGTTTCAGACGTTGTCAAACAGGGTGACACAGTTCGGGTTACAGATACCAATGGCAACGAACACTCTTTTGATGAGATTATGTTTGCCACAGGTCGTGCCCCCAACAGCAGGGACATGGGCCTTGAAGATGTGGGTGTTTCTCTTGGGCGCAAAGGCCAAATCGATGTGGATAGCTTTTCCCAAACGGCGGTGCCTTCGATCTATGCAATTGGCGATGTGACTGATCGTGTAAATCTGACACCTGTTGCAATCCGCGAAGGCATGGCCTTTGTGGAAACCGTATTCAAAGGAAACAAAACCCCTGTGGATCACGATTTGATCCCAACTGCAGTTTTTACCCAGCCAGAGTTTGGCACCGTTGGCCTGTCAGAGGAAGAAGCGGCACAACAAGAACCGATAGAGGTTTATGCCACATCTTTTCGGGCAATGAACGTCAGCTTTATCGACGGCCCACATAAAGTTTTGATGAAATTAGTCGTCAGCAAAGCCACACGCAAAGTTCTGGGATGCCATATCGTTGGTGATGGGGCCGGCGAAATGATCCAGATGGCGGGAATTGCCGTCAAGATGGGGGCCACTAAGGAAGACTTTGACCGGGTTTGTGCCGTGCACCCAACAGTGTCGGAAGAGCTGGTCACAATGAAATCACCCGTTCGCACGACTTGAAATTTTTGATCATGCGCACAGGTATTAGGACAGATGAAATGCTGAGGGGAAAAACCTAAATGGCAGGAAACAGCGGTGGCCCTTGGGGCAACGGCGGCGGTGGAAACCGCGGCAATGGCGGCAACGATGGTCGTGACAATCGCGGTGGTGGTGGGCGCGGCCCAGACAACCCGCAAATCCCAGAAATTGATGACCTTGTGAAAAAAGGTCAGGAACAACTTCGTGTGCTGATGGGCGGCAAAGGCGGATCTGGTGGATCCTCCGGTGGCGGGTCCGGCGGTGGCGGCGGAATTTCCAGGGGAATGATCGGCCTTGGGGTGATCGGCGCGGTTGTGTTGTGGGGCCTTGCGTCATTTTACACCGTAAAGCCGGAAGAACAGTCGGTTGAACTGTTCTTGGGCGAATATTCCAGCACCGGTCAACCGGGTTTGAACTTTGCGCCTTGGCCTTTGGTAACCGCCGAAGTTATCGCAGTGACCCGTGAACAAACTGTCGAAATCGGAACCGGTCGCGCCGGAACGGATGCCGGTTTGATGCTGACGGGTGACGAAAACGTTGTGGATATCGATTTCCAGGTTGTTTGGAATATCGTCGATCCAGCGCGGTTTTTGTTCAATTTGGCCGACCCGGACCTTACCATCGCAGCCGTATCTGAATCAGCAATGCGTGAAATTGTGGCCCAGTCCAAACTGGCACCGATTTTGAACCGAGATCGCGGTGCAATTGCGGATCGTTTGAAAGATCTTATTCAAAGCACGTTGGACAGTTATGACAGTGGTGTGAATATCGTTCGTGTGAACTTTGACAAAGCGGATCCACCTGCCGACGTGATCGCAGCATTCCGTGACGTTCAAGCGGCCGAGCAAGAGCGGGATCAGCTGCAAAACCAAGCGGATGCCTATGCCAACCGAGTATTGGCCGAAGCCCGTGGTGAGGCCGCCAAAGTTTTGGAACAGGCCGAAGCGTATCGCGCATCGGTCGTGAATGGCGCCGAGGGTGAGGCGTCACGCTTCTCAGCTGTTTTGACCGAATATTTGAAAGCGCCAGAGGTAACCCGAAAACGCCTTTATCTTGAAACCATGGAAAAGGTTTTGGGTGGTGTCGATAAGATCATCTTAGACGAAAACCAATCTGGTGGGCAGGGGGTTGTGCCTTATCTGCCGCTGAATGAATTGCGCAAACCGCAAACAGGAGGAAACTGATATGAGCCGTTCAACACTTCTGCTTCCTGTCGTTGTGATTGCCATCGTCGCAATCCTTTCTTCGATTTTCATCGTGGATGAACGTGAAAAGGCTTTGGTCCTTCAGTTCGGTCAAATCCGTGATGTTAAGGAAGAGCCGGGTCTTTCGTTCAAAATTCCTCTGATCCAAGAGGTCGTGCGTTATGACGACAGGATTTTGTCGCGCGACGTTGAACCCTTGGAGGTGACACCATTGGATGACCGACGTTTGGTCGTGGATGCATTTGCCCGTTACCGCATCGCCGATGTGCGCCAGTTCCGTCAGGCGGTTGGTACCGGCGGTCAAGAATCCGGTGCCCGTCGTTTGGATGGTATCTTGCGTGATGAATTGCGGGCTGTTTTGGGGTCTGTTTCATCAAATGATATTTTGTCATCTGATCGTGCCGCATTAATGCTGCGCATTCGGAATGGGGCACGAGCTGAGGCGCGCGGCCTTGGATTGGATGTGATCGACGTTCGCTTGAAGGCAACCGATCTGCCGCGCGAAAACTTGGACGCCACATTCTCGCGGATGCGTGCAGAACGCGAACGTGAAGCCACAGATGAACGTGCCCGTGGGCGCGAGGCGGCACAAAGAATTCAGGCCCAAGCCGACAGAACCGTTGTCGAACTTGTGTCAGATGCAAACCGTCAATCAGAGATCATCCGAGGTGAGGCAGACGCCAAGCGGAACGCAATCTTTGCAGAAGCTTTTGGCAAAGACCCTGAATTCTTTGAATTTTATCGGTCCCTCAACGCATATGAAAAATCTTTGAAAGGTAACAATTCCACCATGGTGTTGTCGCCCGACAGTGAATTTTTCAACTATCTGAATTCCGCGACCGCGGGTGCGAATTAAACGCTTCAATTAATTTTCTGAGAAAGGCCGGTCAAAGGATCGGCCTTTTTTTGTGGCCTTTGGAAATGTTACAGAAGGTCACGGTTCCATCACGGCTTCTTTAACATTTGTAATCGCGGATTGCGTTGTTGAATGGCCACACTACATTCATATCTATGCTTCAAGACTTGAAGGCCTGATTACAGGCCAGAGGCAGAAAGAGGAGAGACCTATGAAATCTGTTGCCATGTCCAGACCTAATTCAGCGGTACGTGCGCGCGCCATGATGGTTCTGCTGGCGGGTGCCGTTCTTTATTTTGCGCAAGCGCTCAGCGCAGCTGCGCAGCTTATGCCGAACAGCTTTGCTGATTTGGCGGAACGCGTTAGCCCATCGGTGGTAAATATCACCACGTCGACGGTGGTTGCCGGGCGCGCTAATGATGGCCCGCAAGGTATTGTCCCCGAAGGATCGCCATTCGAAGATTTTTTTCGCGAATTCCAAGATCGTCGAAACGAAGGCAATCGCCCGCGCCGATCTTCGGCATTGGGATCTGGTTTTGTGATTTCTGAGGATGGTTTCATTGTCACCAACAATCACGTGATTGAGGGTGCCGATGAAATTATGATCGAATTCTTCTCTGGTGAAGAACTGCCGGCCAAGCTGATTGGACGTGATCCCAAAACGGATGTTGCCGTTTTGAAAGTCGAAGCGCCAGAGGCCCTTCCGTTTGTGAAATTTGGCAACAGCGACGTTGCGCGTGTGGGTGATTGGGTGATGGCCATCGGTAACCCGCTTGGGCAAGGTTTTTCCGTGTCTGCAGGAATTGTGTCAGCACGCAATCGTGCACTGTCAGGTACCTATGACGACTTCATTCAGACTGATGCGGCCATTAACCGCGGAAACTCTGGCGGGCCATTGTTTAACCTTGAAGGCGATGTTGTAGGTGTGAATACCGCGATTTTGTCGCCGTCAGGCGGGTCCATTGGGATCGGATTTTCCATGGCGTCAAACGTGGTGTCCGCTGTTGTGGATCAATTGATCGAATTTGGTGAAACCCGCCGTGGTTGGTTGGGTGTTCGCATCCAGGATGTGGATGAAGATATCGCCGCAGGCATCGAAGGTTTGGATGAAGCAAAAGGTGCATTGGTTTCTGGTGTTCCGGATGGCCCTGCGAAAGAAGGCGGTATGTTGACCGGCGATGTGATCGTTTCTTTTGACGGCAAAGATGTCGAAGATGTGCGTGGCTTGGTTTCAACGGTTGCGAATACAACCGTCGGTAAGGCCGTTCGCGTGGTGGTGATCCGCGACGGGCGCAGCGAAACGTTGATCGTGACACTGGGTCGTCGTGAAGATGCAGAAGCCCAATCACAGCCAGCGTCGGCAGAAACAAACGAACAGCCCGATGCACCAGTTGAATTGGATACTTTGGGCATCACGCTTTCGAACCTGACGGATGAGGTGCGTGAAGGCCTTTCGCTTGGTGCCGATGCAACTGGAGTGGCGGTAATGGCCGTTGATGAAACGTCGGATGCATTTTCAAAGGGCCTGCGGGCTGGAGATATTATCACCGAAGCGGGTCAACAAAAGATTGCAACTGTCGCTGATTTCGAAGCTCAGATTGCCACCACAAAAGAAGGTGGTCGCAAATCGCTTTTGTTGCTGATCCAACGCCAAGGCAATGCCCGTTTCATGGCGTTGCCAGTGCAATAAGTTTCACAAGTCAAAATCTAATAAGAGGGGCCTTCGGGCCCCTTTTTCATTAGAATTTTTTGATATCATCCCGGCTGTACGCCACCAATCCTAGTTTTCGGGCGGCCACCATGGATAACACAGGGCTGTTTAGGCCCATTGGTTTTTGGAATTTGCGGATTGCATTTTGCGTGGCCAGATCCATTTCGCCATGGGCGCGCCCGAAATACAAATCCCGCAACGCCAAGCCGCGTTGAATTGATGCGATAAAGTCTTGATCAAAAACCTCTGGGCAAGGGGCTTCGAACCAAATTGTATCGCGCGCCTCAACCACCCTTTGGCGGGTTTCGGTCCGCAGTTTTGCCGGGGTGACGATTGCCCCATTCGCATCTTTCACGGCTGGACGTTCAATGATCTGAACGGTGACGGTTTCAATAACGGCGGGTGATTCATCTTTGGCCCAGCATGTCCCATCTTGGGCATCTTCAGGGCCGTCTCGGAAAATCTGAATCTTGTTTGGCTCTCGAAACGTGCCACCGCCAGAATTCAAATTCATCTGACAACCCGTCACGAATAATGCCCCAATTATGGGAAAAATAAGTTTGTTCATCTGCTCTCGCCTCTTTCGGGCTTTTGATGAAACTATAAACAATTTTCGCACATTTGAACAGAAATTTGCCATTGCTAACGAATTGGTGTGTTCACTGTGCCTTGCGCTGTCTGGAAATCTTGGCCACAGATGCTATCTGACAACTGAAGTTAATAACAAGGCAGAGCCGATGGCTAAAATTACATACATCGAATTTGGCGGAACCGAACACGTCGTGGACGTTGCCAATGGTTTGACCGTTATGGAAGGCGCGCGGGATAATAACATCCCCGGGATCGAAGCGGATTGTGGTGGTGCTTGCGCATGTTCAACATGCCACGTTTATGTGGACGAAGCTTGGACTGAAAAATTACCAGCGATGGATGGTATGGAAGAAGACATGCTTGATTTCGCGTTCGAACCAAAGCCAGGGCAATCTCGTTTGACGTGTCAGCTTAAGGTTACCGATGATCTGGATGGTTTGGTCGTTCGGATGCCTGAACGTCAAATCTGATGCGGCTTGTTTGGGCCAGTTTGTTGGCGGTTTTGCCGTCATTTGGATTGGCCCAAGACACAACCAAACACCGCGGAAGTGGCGGTGGATGCATTCATGCGGGTGGTCCCGCCCACAGTCCGGTTGCTACATCAAATGTGGGCACCATATCCAAAGCTTGGTATGTTAGTCCCACCACGAAATATTCCCACGGAATACTAGGAGACGGGGTTGAGGCCGCTGGTTTTATGGTCAAACACGCCGATCTTGGATTTTGCGACAGCATAGGTGCAGGGCCAAATCGCGTTTTTGAAGATACCTCCCCGCGCATAATGGATCTTGATCAAGATGGGCGGTCAGAGGTTGTCGTGGTTGCCAGTCACCAAGACAAAGGTGCCCGGTTAGAGGTTTATGGCTATCCCGCCATGGGACAAGACATGAAACTTTTGGCGCACACCCCATACATCGGGACACGATTCCGATGGTTGGCCCCCATTGGCGCGGCGGATTTTGACGGCGATGGATATGTCGAAATCGGGTATATTGATCGACCACATTTGGCAAAAACATTGCGTTTGTGGCGGTATCAAAACGGAACGCTAAACCATGTTGTGGATCTGCCTGGGTTAACAAATCACCGGATTGGTGAGGTCGACATCGCTGGGGGTATCCGTGATTGTGGCATGGCCACTGAGATGATCGTTGCCAGCGCCGATTGGCGTCAAATCATGGCGGTCACATTTAACGGATCAAAAATATCTGCCCGACCAATTGGCCGCCATACTAACCGCAAAAGTTTTGAACGCGCTTTGCGTTGTCAGTAATTTAAAGCGCCCGCCAAGCGATGTCGCGGCGGCAAAATCCCTCCGGCCAATCAATCTTGTCCACCATGGCATATGCCCGATCCCGCGCGTCTTGCAGGCTGTCGCCCCGCGCCGTTACGTTCAACACCCGCCCACCGGCGGCAATGATTTGTCCATCTTGGGATTTAGTTCCGGCGTGAAATACCATGTTTTTGGAATCTGTGGGTAAATCATCCAAACCTTTGATTTGCCCGCCCTTGGCATAGCCACCGGGATATCCATCCGCGGCCAAAACAACCGTTACGGCATGATCGCGCGCCCAGTTTGCCTTGACAGAAGCCAGTCGCCCTTCCGCGCAAGCCTGCATCAAATCCAAGGCTTGAGCACCCAGGCGCATCATCAACACCTGACATTCTGGATCCCCAAAGCGGACATTATATTCGACCAACCGGGGTGCTCCGTCCTTGATCATCAAACCCGCATAAAGGACCCCTTCGTATGGTGTTCCACGACGTGCCATTTCAGCGATTGTTGGCTTAATGATGTGTTCCATCGCCTTGGTGGCAATTTCATCGGTCAAAACTGGAGCTGGGGAATATGCGCCCATGCCGCCGGTATTTGGACCTGTGTCGCCTTCTCCCACGCGTTTATGATCCTGTGCTGTGCCGACAGCCAAAACATCTTTGCCATCACACAAAACAAAGAAAGAAGCTTCTTCGCCTTCCATGAATTCTTCGATCACCACTTCAGCGCCCGCCACGCCAAACTCACCGCCAAACATGTCGTCGATGGCATTTATTGCCTCTTCTTCTGTCATGGCGACAATCACACCTTTCCCGGCGGCCAAACCATCAGCTTTGACAACGATGGGGGCGCCATTGGCACGGATGTAATCCTTAGCTGCATCCGCATTTGTGAAATGACCATATGCTGCGGTGGGGGCCTGCGCTGCATCACAGACGTTTTTGGTAAAAGATTTTGAGGCTTCAAGCTGCGCTGCGGCCGCACTTGGACCAAATGTTGTAATCCCAGCCGCACGCAAGGCATCCGCCACACCTGCGGCCAAGGGCGCCTCTGGCCCGATGATCACAAATCCAATGCTTTCCGCGGCCACCAATTCAAGAACGGCTTCGGCATCGCTGGGATCAATTGCCGCACAATTGGCGATTTGAGAAATACCTGCATTCCCTGGCGCAACGATCAACTGATCACATTTTGGATTTTGCGCAACGGCCCAAGCCAACGCGTGTTCCCGTCCGCCGCTGCCAAGAATAAGAATGTTCATGATCGCCCCCTTGGCCTTTGCTTGTGGGCGTTCTAGTCTGCTGCAAACCAACCCACAAGGCGACTTATGGACCTGATTGACGATCCCCGCAGCGGTGAAAACGCCCATGAATACACTGTCTCTGAAATCTCAGGCGCGGTGAAGCGAACCCTGGAGGGAGAGTTTGGAAGGGTCCGCGTAAAGGGTGAAGTAGGGCGCGTTGTTGTGGCGCGTTCCGGGCATATGTATTTTGACGTCAAAGACGACAAGAATTCATTGGCGTGCACAACTTGGAAAGGGCAGGTCAGCCGGCTGACTGTTTTGCCCGAAGAGGGGATGGAAGTCGTCGTCACCGGTAAAATGACGGCCTACGGCGGTCAGTCAAAGTACAATCTAAATGTTGATGATGTGGCCGTCGCCGGTGTGGGCGCATTAATGGCCATGCTGGAAAAGCGCAAAAAGCAGCTGGCGTCAGAAGGTTTGTTTGAAGCTTCACGCAAAAAGCCGATTCCATTTCTGCCAGAGGTGATCGGCGTTATCACTTCGCCCACTGGGGCGGTTATTCGTGATATTTTACATCGTCTACGGGATCGTTTCCCGCGCAAAGTGTTGGTTTGGCCAGTGGCGGTGCAGGGGCAAAGCTGTGCGCCTGAGGTGGCGCGTGCCATCGAAGGGTTCAATGCAATGACCCCGGGCGGGGCTTTGCCCCGACCTGACCTTTTGATCGTCGCACGTGGCGGAGGATCAATCGAAGACTTGTGGGGGTTTAACGAAGAAATCGTCGCGCGGGCCGCTGCTGCGTCTGACATTCCGTTGATCTCGGCTGTTGGGCATGAAACCGACACGACTTTGATTGATTTCGTATCTGATCAACGGGCGCCAACACCAACGGCCGCAGCTGAACTTTCAGTTCCGGTTCGGTTGGACCTCATGGCCTGGGCCGACAGCATGGGTGCGCGTGCCTCAACCGCGTTAATCGGTCAAATGGGAAACAGACAACAACGTGTGCGCGACTTGGGTCGGGCTTTGCCAAAACCAGATATGATTTTGGCCCCGATGCGCCAACGTATGGATCTGGCCGTTGAAAGGTTACCATCCGCTTTGCGTGCAATGGTGCAACGTCGCAAAGTGGATTTGGCCCAGACGGCGGGTGGCCTGCGGCCTATGACCCTGACCCGACAAATCAAAGAAGGTCAGACCCGCGTGGAACGGTTAACCGCCGATTTGCCCAATCGTATGGCCGCCCGATTGGAAAAACTGTCAGAAAGACTGTCGGCCGTGGATCGGTTGCGCGAAACATTGGGATATAAAGAAACCTTGAAACGGGGATATGCGGTGGTGCGCGCCAGTGGCAAAGTCGCGACACGCAAAAAGGACTTACCCAAAGATGCCGCGGTTGAGATTGAGTTCTCGGATGGAAAAATATTGCTGGCCGATGCCAAACCACTGCCGAAACCGAAAAGACCAAAACCCACCCCGCCAGAGCAAGGAAGCCTTCTTTGATCACACCCGGGCGTAGAAGATTCCTATATTCCACCACCGCTGCAATGGGAGCCGTGACCGTTGGGTTTGGCCTGTCGACTGTTTTCAAGGCACTAACGCCAACGGCAGATTTTGTGAATCTTGAACCCATTGATTTTTCAGGCCTGGAGCCGGGGCAAGGGTTCACGGTTCTAGTGCGAGGAAAACCGCTTTTCATTCGACATTTATTGCCTTCAGAATTTGAAGAAGAGCGCAGCCGTGACCTTCTGTCATTGCTCGATAACGACGCACGCAATCGCAACGTTCCTGCAGGAAAGCTTGCTTCCGTCGAAAACAGAGTGTTTGGCAGCTATTTCATTGGTTGGGGTATCTGCCCTCGCTTGGGCTGTGTGCCGTTGTCTGACTCCGGCGATTTTGGCGGTTGGTTTTGCCCTTGCAGTGCGGCTCATTTTGACAAGGTCGGGCGCATACACAAAGGACCATTTTCACGGAATTTGGCCATCCCCAGATATGTTGTTTTGTCAGATACGTCGATTAGTGTTCCGCGCGACGATCAGGCGTGGCTTTCCCCAACATGATTTAGGTTTCGTATCGGAACCACGAATTGTGTTCAAAACGCACCCAAGCCCCGTTGTGTCGCATTTGGCCCACTGGACGCAGCCCATCCAGTCTAGCAAGATGGCACGCAATTCTTAAGCAGGACCACTGACCATGGCATTGGATGATCGCAAAGGCGTTTGGAAATCTGGTAAAGGCAAAGGGCGCAAAACCCCCAAGGGCCGCCAATTGGTGGATCAAGCTTGGGATGAAGTGCGCGGCCTGTTGGCCGATCGCCCCCGTCAAAAGGATTTGTTGATCGAATATTTGCATCTTATCCAAGATGAATATGGGCATTTATCGGCGGCCCATCTGCGGGCCTTGGCCGAAGAATTGCGCCTTAGCCAAGCAGAGGTTTATGAAGTTGCCACGTTCTATGCCCATTTCGATGTGGTGAAAGAAGGCGAAACCCCGCCACCGGCCTTAACGATTCGGGTTTGTGACAGTTTGTCTTGTGAACTTGCTGGTGCCCAGCAGCTTAAAGCGGCATTGGAAGATGGGCTCGATCCGTCAGAGGTTCGTGTTTTGCGTGCACCATGTATGGGCCGATGTGACACGGCACCGGTTCTAGAGCTTGGTCATCATCACATTGATCACGCCACACCTGAAAAGGTGAAGGCGGCCATCAAATCCAATCATACACACCCAGATATCCCAAAGTTTGAAGATCTGGCCCAATATCAGGCCAATGGCGGGTACCAAGAATTGGCGTCGCTTCGCAGCGGCGGAAATTGGGAAGATGTGCAAGCCAAAGTGAAAGAAAGCGGTTTGCGTGGTCTTGGCGGGGCGGGTTTCCCTTCGGGCACGAAATGGGGATTTGTGCGTGCCAACGAAGGCCCAAGATACATGGCTGTGAACGGTGATGAGGGGGAGCCCGGCACCTTCAAAGACCGTTATTACCTGGAACGTACTCCGCATTTGTTTTTGGAGGGGATGCTGATTGCGGCATGGGCCGTCGAAGCGGACAAATGCTTTATCTATATGCGCGACGAATACCCGGCGATTTTGCACATTTTGGCATCAGAGATTGCCGCATTGGAAACCGCAGGCATCGTTGAGCCGGGTTATATTGATCTGCGCCGCGGGGCCGGGGCATACATCTGCGGTGAAGAAAGTGCCATGATCGAAAGTATCGAAGGCAAGCGTGGTATCCCGCGTCACCGTCCGCCATTTGTGGCGCAGGTCGGGATTTTTGATCGCCCGACATTGGTCCACAACGTTGAAACATGTTTGTGGGTTGCCAAAGTTATGCGCGAGGGGCCCGAATGCCTGAACGCAACTGAAAAGAACGGTCGCAAAGGTTTGCGCAGCTATTCTGTTTCTGGCCGTGTGAAGAATCCGGGCGTGCATTTGTTGCCCGCCGGATCAACCATCACGGACATCATCGAAGCTTGTGGTGGCATGATCGACGGTCATACGTTCAAGGCATACCAACCGGGCGGTCCATCATCCGGTCTTTTGCCAGCCAGCATCAATGATGTGCCGCTTGATTTTGACACGTTGCAGCCTTTGGGCACGTTCATCGGATCAGCCGCGGTTGTTGTCTTGTCCGACCACGACAGCGCCAAAGCCGCCGCTTTGAATATGTTGCGGTTTTTTGAAGATGAAAGTTGCGGGCAATGCACACCATGTCGTGTGGGGTGCGAAAAAGCGGTGAAGCTTATGCAAAATGACAGTTGGGATCAAAACTTGTTGGAAGAATTATCTTCCGCCATGGTTGATGCGTCTATTTGCGGCTTGGGGCAGGCGGCACCAAATCCGATCAGATCAACAATGAAATACTTCCCTGAAGAAATCTGATGGCAATAGGCGCGGTTTTAGCCTGTATCGCATTTGGCGCTGCGCTACTTTTTCTTCTCCTCTTTTGTTATCGCGGCCCCAGTTGGCCCAAGACGATTGTGAAAACCATCCCGCTGATCGCTTTGGCGATTGCGGCGGGATTGGAAGGATTATCAAGCTGGTTGGTCATTGGGTTGGCCCTGTCAGCTCTGGGCGATTATGCCTTGTCGCGGCCGGGGGAACGCCTTTTCTTGATCGGTCTTATCGCCTTTGCGATGGCGCATTTGTCTTATGTGATCCTGTTTTTGTTCGATTTGCCATCTGGCAATGCAATGCCCCCGCTTTGGATTTGGGTTTTGGTGGTTGGGCTTTGGGGTGCAGCGTGGATAATATTTGTCCGTCAGACGGGTGATCTGAAGGGGCCGGTGATTGTTTATATCGGTTTGATTTCTGCCATGATCCTGTCCGCCGGTAGTGTGACAAATCCCCATGCCATGGTGCTGTTGGGGGCGTTGATTTTTGCGGCATCCGATTTTGTTTTGACGACCCAAATGTTTCGATCCATGTCCCGAGGTTGGGATGTTGCGGCATCGTTCTTTGTTTGGGGAAGCTACATTTTGGCGCAATTCACGATCGCCTTAAGCGTTGCCCAGATGGCGTTTTGAAAGTTGAAAAACCTTAAAGTCCATCCATCATTTGTTGCGATATACCCGGCAGGGGCATCCATTTCGGGCGACCATTCGACATAAATTGTCTGCATTTTTGCGGGAAGTTGCATGTAGTCGTGCGACATAAAATCCACGTGGACCGGATGTCGGCGTTCGAACCTTCAAGTAGTGAACGAAGGTATCACCGATGGCTTGCGAACATTTGCGCGCGCGTCGATTATAGGCCGCCCGCGCTTTGGATTTGGTGCTGCCATAGGCAAGTTGCACACCCCACAATGGAAGCGGACGAGGACGATATAATTTGGTGTATTTCCGGTCACGCGCCATTTTTAAGCATGCGTCTTGAAATGGCATATCACCATTTAGCCGAAGATCAGGGTCTGCATCAGGGTTATTTTTCCACTGGTCGGCAGAAAGGCCAGTGATGATACGCACGTAATTTCGCGTTTCACCAGGCAGTGTTTTCCCCTGTCGCAAGAATTGATCTACCCGTCCTTCACCGGCGTTATAAGCGGCGGCTGCCAGTCCCAGTGAACCGGTTTGTCTTTCCAAAAAACTAAGAAGTTCTGCAGAATGTTCCAATGCCTCTGCCGGATCAAATGGGTCTGTTAAGCCGCGCAGTTTGGCGGTGGAACGAATGAACTGAGCAATCCCCATGGCATGCGCTGGACTTACTGCATTTGGGTTGAAACGGCTTTCTTGCCAGATCAATCGGGCGAAAAAGGGGACAGGTATTCGATGTACCAGCGCCTGTGATTCGATCAAATCGCACACGCCCACATCGAAATTCAAAGGATCAATGCATACCACATCTGACCATTCACCTGATGTACAATGAGGTTCTGAAACCTCTGCCAAAACGGAGTTTGGCAAAAAGAACATCAAGAAAATTAAAACCAAGCGCATTGTGACCCTTTGCGCATTGCACCAACTGTTATTAGATGAGTAGACGACCAAAGCGTGGAACCCAATGTCCTTTTTCAAAAAACTCAAAAATAAACTGTTTAAATCGTCTTCCAAATTGGAAGAGGGGTTGGATGCCATCGTTGAAGAAGACGTGGCCGATGAAGTGGAAGAAGAGGTTGTTGAAGACGATCCGGCGACAGATCCTCTTCCAGAGCCAGAGCCAGAGCCAGAGCCAGAGCCAGAGCCAGAGCCAGAGCCAGAG
>JAHDCF010000049.1:0-13049 GCA_020630015.1 Planktomarina sp.
TGGATGCTGCACGCGCCAGATTACGCCCACGGGTTGGATCAGCGCAAAGCGAACTTCGGTATGCTGGATGATTTTGTGCACTGCATGGCGCGCAACGGCGTGGATGTGGCGGGGCAAGTGGGGTCCAACTGGGTGCATGCCAGCGGTCTGGGGGTGGACGGCATCCGCCAGCACTGTGCGGATCTGTCAGACAAGCACGGCGTGCGGTTTCACATGGCCGGTTACGCCATGGTGGAGGCCTTGCGCGCATTGAACGTGGAAAAGGTGGCGTTAAACGCGGCCTATCACTGGCCCGATTGGTGGCAAGGCACCGTGAGCTTTTTGCGTGAAGCGGGCTTTGACGTGGTCTGGGCGGGGAACTTCCATGACCAAGGCTGGTTCGAAAGTCAGGACGCTGTGAACGCCAAACGTTGGATTTTTGACGGCGATCTGTTCGCAAAATCCTTTGAATACGTGGCCGAACAAGCCCCCCACGCGGACGCGTATCTGATAAACGGCATGTGTAATTTCCGCAGTGGCCCGGGCGGCTTGCCCCAGCGCCCGCTGCATTTGGCGCGCGCCATGGAACAGACTTTGGGCAAGCCTGTCATAGGCCATGACACAGCGCTGTATTGGCGGATCATGAAGGATTTGGGCATTGCGCCCACAACGCCGCAATCACAATTGTTAGAGGGTCTGCATGCATAAAATCGTTGCACTTTGGGCTGTGCCCCGGTCCACCTCCACCGCGTTTGAATGGATGATGCGCCAGCGGGGCGACTTGGATTGCCTGCACGAACCCTTTGGAGAGGCATGGTATCAAGGCGAAGATCCCCTTTGGCCGCGCTTCAAAGACGGTGAAAAGACAACGCCCGGCCTTACCATCGAAAGCGTTTGGGACGACATTCAAGCGCGCGCCGAACGCGGCCCGGTGTTTTTGAAAGACTTCCCCCATTACATCAATCACATGTGGGACGCCGACTTTCTGTCCCATTTCACCCATGCATTCTTGATCCGGGATCCGGCCAAAACAATCAGTTCGATGTATAACAAATGGCCGGACTTCGATGAATTGGAAGTGGGCTTTCCCGAACAGCGCGCCTTGTTCGACCTGCTGACAGCCCTGAACGGCACGCCGCCGCCGGTGATTGACAGCGACGACCTGCTGGAAAACCCCGAAGGCATGGTACGCGCATTTTGCGATGCGGTGGATATTCCGTTCTTGCCGGACGCCCTGTCTTGGGAACCGGGCGGCGATCCCGGCGAACACAGCTGGTGGGACGGCGGATCGTTTCACCACAACCTGGCTAAATCCACCGGCCTGACCCGCCAAGCGCGCAAATACATCGAAGTGTCAGACGCGCCAGAACGGGTGCGCCGGGTACACCGCCGAATGAAACCGCATTACGATCACCTGTACCAACATCGGATCATTCCATCATGAAATCATATTGGCAAAACTTTGTTGACGGCGCTTGGGTGGACGGCGGCGGTGGACGCATTGATGTGTTCAACCCCGGATCTGGGGAAAAGCTGGCCGAACATGCCTTGGCCGACGCCGCAGATGTGGATCGCGCTGTAAAGGCCGCTCAAAGGGTCCATTTTTCAGGGGCATTGTCCAATTTGCGGCCCGTTGAACGCGGACGCATGGTGCAAGCCATGGGGCGATATCTTTTGGAAAACATAGATGAAATCGCACCGGTTTTGACCCAAGAACAGGGTAAACCTTTGTGGGAGGCGCGTATCGAGATTGAAGGGGCTGCCCGGTATTTCGAATATTATGGCAACCAAGCCGAAACGGTGGAAGGCCGCTCAATTCCCCTTGGTCAAGGCTATTTTGATTTCACAGCCCATGAACCCTATGGCGTGTCGGCCCAGATCATTCCTTGGAATTATCCTGTAGAAATGACCGCCAGATCTTTAAGTGCGGCTTTGGCAACCGGCAATACGTGTGTAATCAAAACCCCTGAATTAACGCCATTATCAAACGCATGGTTGGCCAAAGCCGCCCAGGCAGCAGGGTTTCCAGATGGTGCCGTGAACATTCTTTGCGGTCTTGGATCTGTGGCGGGTGCAGCCTTGTCGTCGCATCCGATGGTTAATCAGATTGTTTTCACTGGATCGGTTCCAACAGGCATCGCCATTGCAACCGCTGCCGCCCAAAATGTGGTGCCCTGCATTTTGGAATTGGGCGGAAAATCTGCGGCGATCGTGCACAATGATGCCGATCTTGGCGCGTTCGAAAACGACGTGCGGTGGGGGATCTATTTTAACGCCGGTCAAGTGTGTTCCGCCATGAGCCGCGTGATCGTGCACGAAGATATCCACGATGATCTTGTGGACCGCATGACCTGCGTTGCCAAATCCCTGACGGTTTTGCCGGGGATGGAACAACCTGAATTCGGGGCAACCATGGGCGCCATGGTATCTCAGGCCCAGCGCGATCGCGCGGTTGGAATGGTTGCCGATGCCGTGACCCAAGGGGCACGACTGGCCACCGGTGGTCACGCCTTAAATATTCCCGGCGCTTTTATGGAACCAACGGTTCTTTGCGATGTCACCCCCGATATGGCAATTGCCAACGAAGAAGTGTTCGGCCCAGTTGTTTCCGTCATGAAATTCCAAAGCGACGAACAGGCATTGTCGATTGCAAATGGCACGCCTTACGGGCTTGTTGGGGGGGTGTTCACACAAGATTTGAACCGCGCCACACAAGCAGCCCAAAAGATGCGTGCCGGGCAAGTCTTTGTGAACGAATGGTTTGCTGGGGGCGTTGAGACACCCTTTGGCGGTTACGGAAAATCAGGATATGGCCGTGAAAAAGGGCGTGAAGCGCTCTGGAATTACGTTCAAACCAAAAACATAGCGATAAAACTGGGAAGTTAGAACATGAGCGCATTTGATGAAGATTTG
The DNA here is from genome assembly GCA_020630015.1 of Planktomarina sp. Lineage (GTDB taxonomy): Bacteria > Pseudomonadota > Alphaproteobacteria > Rhodobacterales > Rhodobacteraceae > Planktomarina. Next base: position 2,893 of record JAHDCF010000049.1, read on the forward strand.
TTCCTAAAAGGTTTGGAACAACGCAAGGCGACGTTGGGCGCAGAATATGTGGAAAAAAACTTGGCAGCGGCGGATGATTTCACCCGGCCGTTCCAAGAAGCCATGACCGCATGGTGTTGGGGATTTGGCTGGGGGGATGACGTCATTGATGCAAAGACGCGATCCATGATGAACCTGTCGATGATCGGCGCATTGGGAAAAATGCACGAATGGGAAATCCATTGTCGTGGGGCCATCACCAATGGTGTGACACAAGAAGAAATTCGGGCCATCATCCATGTCATCGGGATTTACTGTGGCGTTCCCCAAGCCTTGGAATGTTTCCGCGTCGCCCGAAAAGTGATCGAGGGAGCCTAAGCCCCCTTCCCCACATAACATCTTTATTTGGCGGAACGTCGATTGGTGAACAATCTGGGCCATGGTCCCGTCATGCTTTCCATGACACCATCGCGTCGCACGAATTTGTGCCACAAAGCCCCGGTGATGTGCACCACCAACAGGATTGGCAAGATGGCCAAAGACACCTCGTGAGCAGCAATCATTGCATCCAAAAACGACCCACCCAAAATCGGTGTCGCAAACCCAAAGGCAATGCCCATTCCGGTGCCCACAATTCCAAACACCGAAAGATAAAGACCGCGCTGAACCAATTTTGACAAAAATTGTTCCCATCTTGGTGCTTCAGCTGGAAGACGGGTTACACCCGCAACCTTATTCGTCCAAAACCAACGCACTGCAAACAAAGCACCAAGTCCGAGCGCGAAAAAAACTTCAAGCCAGAAAACATTGGGGTCAGAAAGTTGGGAGACATTGTCCAGACCCTTCAAATACCCGTAACCAATCAGACCGGCCGAAACCCAATGTATGCCCTTTGTGACAAACCCGTGTGATTTGACTTTCGAAGTCATCTCCAAATCCACCTGTTGCATCTTATGCCGTTTGCGTTTCGTCAGATTCTTGCACGTTCAAAGTTTGGACCTTCATTTTGATGAAGGGGGATGCCAACAAAGCAATGCCCATCGCCCCAAAAGCGAACAGAGCCAAAATACCCACCATGGCAAATCCCATGACAGCTAAAATTGCGCCCGCCACAAAGATTGCAAAGCCTGACACCGCCGAAGTCACTGTGTTGATAAATTTGGTCATAAACCCTTCTCCATTCTCATCTGTGTTTCGATGATTTGAATATGGAGGTTCGATGTTACGGGCGTCTGGCGCGAAGTTTACATTTTTGCAAAGTTCAGGGAAATCTTCAGGCCCGTTGGGTCGTTTGTCGAAAGTTGTAATTTGGCGGAATGGCGATCGGCCACGGCGCGTACCAAGGCCAATCCCAAACCAGACCCTTCGGTGGTGCGGGCCGCATCTAAACGCACCATGGGTTTCAGAATTTCTTCGAACTGATCTGGTTCAACGCCGGGGCCGTTGTCAAAAACGCCTATTGAGTCAGAATGTGAAAACAGTGTGATTTCATTTCCCCCATGGACCAATGCGTTTTGGATCAGATTTGCAATCGCCTGGATCAGCATTTGGCGATCTGCCATCACAGACAAGGAAGCATGGGATTGCAGGTGTAAGGTTTTGCCAGCGTCTTCAACAACCGGTTCGAAAATCTCAAACAGTTCAGCCATCATGGCTTGAAGATCAACATGTTCAAACCCATCGGCCCCTTGGGCAGCCTCGATGCGGGCAACGCGCATAATTGTATCAAATATCTGAGCAAGGCGTTGCGCCTCGGAAAGGGCGGCATCTCTCTCTGCCCCATCTGGCAAATCCTCAAGACGTGCTTGCAGGCGTGCCAACGGTGTTCGCAAATCATGGGCGATACTGGCCCCAAGATGTCGTGTCTGGGATACCAACCGTTCAAGTTCCCCAGCTGTTATATCCAGTTGACCCGCGATATCGCCCAAATCATCTTGCCTTTGAACTTGGCCCACACGCGCCGTCAAATCACCGGCCGCTAAACGGCCCAGTGTTGCATCAATCCGGCCCAGTCTGCGCTGCGCCAAAAGACCCGTGGCCACCCCAACGGCCAATGTGGCGGAAATCACCAACAGGGCGGTTGTCCACAATATTCCGGCCAACAGTTCGCGGGCTTGTTCGCTGTCTTCTAAAGGTACTGCAACCATAACAGGTGAACCTTCGCTGTCAGTGGTGACCAAAACCCGCCAGATTTCCGATCCAAAAAGATCATCCTTCAGATCCACATTCCCACCCCGGCGCGACACAGCGCGCTCAAACCCACGCGGCAGACCCGACAAATCGTCAGGCGCTCGAAGGATCATTCTTGGCCCCTGAGTTCGGGCATCTTCCAACACTGCGGCACTTGCCAATGCCGATAAGGTGCTGTCGACGCGGCGTTCAATGGCATTTTGGCCCAACGTCAGCGCGACAAAAATTGCGACGGCAAACCCAGCTGCAAAAATCACAGACAACAGCAATGCCAAACGCAAAGTGGAGGACCGGCGCAGTCGCTTTATGGATCGAAAAAACCTAAGCACCAAAAACATATCCTTCCCCACGACGGGTGCGCAAAAGCGCGCCATCGAAAGGTTTATCAATCTTTGATCTGAGACGGCTGATATGGGTTTCAACCACGCTGGTGGTGGGATCAAAGCTCATGTCCCAAACTTGTTCCAATAACATAGTCCGAGTGACCAAACGCCCGGGCCTGCGCATGAAATATTCCAAAAGCTTAAATTCTTTGGCCATCAAATCGATCTCTTGGCCCGCGCGTTCGCACCGGCGGGTCAACAAATCCAAACTCAAATCTTTGTATTGCAAGGTTGTTTGGGCCTTTTCAGGTGTGTCTGCCGCATCCCCGCGTCGCCCCAAGGCGGAAACGCGTGCCGACAATTCTGCAAAGGCAAATGGCTTGGTCAGATAATCATCACCCCCTGCCTCAAACCCTTCGACCCTTGCATCCACTTCCCCCAAAGCGGTCAGGAATAATGCGGGTGTCGAATTCTTGCTCGCGCGCAGAGATTTTAACACGGCCAATCCATCAAGCCCCGGAACCATCCGATCAAGGATCAAAAGATCGAATTCCTGCCCCATGGCGGCAATCAGTGCCTCTTTTCCGTTTTCGAACAGATCAACCACATGGCCTTCTTCACGTAATCCCCCCGCGATCCAAGGTCCCAGATGGGTGTCATCTTCCAAAAGTAAAATGCGCATGATCACCCTTTCGATCTTTTGTAAAAACGCGGCGAAGGCCGCCTGTTACAGCGACCCCCTGCCCCATTAGGTTGGGTTTGCCGAAGGGCGGCTTATGCGTCTTCGGTTTCGTCATCCTTGTCGCAACCTTCCCCTTCGGCTTTGGTCTTCAAAACCTTACCGGTATCGGCTGCAATCACAACCTCCATCTCGGTTCCATCCTCAGATGTGATTTCCACTTCATAGATCTGCTTGCCTCGCTTGCGCTCAAGCTCCACTTCGGTAACTTCACCGGGCACTTCGATGAGTGCAATTTCGATGATTTGCTCTTCGGTCAGTCCTGTTGCTTGGGCTGCTGATTGTGCAGACACCATTCCCACGATGCCCCCTGCCAAAACCATACCTGTCAATGCGCTACCTGCGATGATGTTCTTGTTCATGTCTTTCTTCTCCATTTTTGCGTCAGGCTTTGTGCCTTTCGATGAAGCACAGATGGAGGACCAAACTTACAAAAGAAGGGACTGAAATTTACAATTCTGTAAGGTTTCAAAAAAGCTTCGAACAAAGGTTGCCGCGACGTCCGACAAAAGTTTCTTGATCTATGGGGGCTCGTCGTCTCAGACTGTTGGGATATAACAAGGGAGTCTCAAATGAATACTCGTATTGCACTTACCACTTTATTTCTGACATCTGCGCTGACGTCATCCGCCTTTGCCGCGACTGTTCCTGACGGAACGAATTTGGCAGAGAACCAAACATTTACTTATCGCGTTTTGGATGAATTTTCGTCTTTCGACCCACAAGTCGTGGAAGATGTGAATGGCGCCGCTGTTGTTCGCGACCTGTTTGAAGGGCTTTATAATCAAGACGCCGATGGCAACAATGTGCCGGGTGTCGCCCTCAGCCACACTGTGAGCGCGGATAACAAAACCTATACTTTCACTTTGCGCGACAATGCCAAATGGTCTGACGGCAAGCCGGTAACGGCGGGTGATTTTGTTTATGCTTGGCAACGTGCCGTCGATCCAAAACTCGCTTCCCCATACGCTTGGTATATGGAGTTGATGTCGATCGAAAATGGCGCGGCAATCATCGCTGGAGAAAAGCCAATAACGGATCTTGGCGTTTCCGCCCCCGACGACACAACCTTGGTGGTGCAGCTTTCGCAGCCACTTCCGTATTTTGACAAAATGGTCAGCCATGCAACTACCTTCCCAGCCCCTAAATGGGCGATTGAAGCACATGGAAAAGAATGGACGCGCCCGGGCAACATGGTGTCCAATGGCGCTTATGTGCTGACAGAGCATGTGTTGAAAGAAAGATCAGCGCGCGAACGCAACAACATGTATTGGGACAATGCAAACACCGTTTTGGAAAAGGTTGTCACCCTGAATATCGGGGACGAGGCACAAGGCCTAACGCGTTGGCGTGCAGGCGAAGTGGACCGAACAGAAATTCCAGCCGGTCAATATCCATCCTTGAAGGAAGAATTTCCAGCAGAGGCTTACGCCCTTCCAAGGTTGTGCAACTACTATTTCACCTTCAACATGAAAAGCGGACCAGAAGCTTTTCAAGATGTCCGCGTGCGAAAGGCATTGGCCTATGCATTGGATCGCAACGTCATCACCGATCAGGTTTTGCAGGGCGGCCAATTCCCTGCCTATACCTTCACTCCAGCGGCGACCGCAAATTTTGCCGTCCCAGGTGTTGATTACGCAGGTATGAGCCAAGCAGATCGTGACGCCAAAGCCAAAGAATTGTTGGCTGAAGCCGGTTATGGCCCTGATGGTGAAAAGCTGTCATTCACCTATTTGTACAATACGTCTGAATCTCACAAACAGGTGGCAATTGTGGCCAGTCAAATGTGGAAACAAAAGCTGGGTATTGAAGTGGAACTTGCCAACCAAGAATGGAAAGTTTTCTTGGAAACACGTGGCAACCAAGGCTTTGAAATGGCCCGTGGCGCCTGGTGTGGTGACTATAACGAGGCGTCCACTTTCCTTGATTTGATGACAACCCCATCAGGATACAACGATGGCAAATTCTCAAACGCACGTGTTGATGAATTGATGGTTTCTGCCAAATCTTCTTCAGACACACAGCCCTTGTACACAGAGGTGGAACAAATTCTTGCGGATGAAATGCCTGTTATCCCAGTTTACCACTATTCAACGAATATGATGTTGTCCGACGCCATCCAAGGCTGGCCCATCAACAACGTTGAACAGAACTGGTATTCAAAAGATCTGTACCGCGTAGCTGACTAATACGTCACACGCCCCCGCCACCATTTCGTGGCGGGGGCATCATTCGGAGTTTTCATGCTCAATTACAGTTTAAGACGTTTGGCATTTGCCATCCCCACTATTTTCGCTTTGGTTATTTTTGCATTCTATTTGATGCGCCTTGCCCCTGGGGGGCCTTTTACATCTGAAAAACCATTACCACCGGCCGTGATGGCAAATGTACTGGAGCGGTATGGAATGGATGAACCCCTGTATGTTCAGCTGTTCACATATATCAAAAACATCCTGTGTTGCTTTGATTTTGGACCCAGTTTTTCGCAAAAAGACCGGTCTGTGAACCAGATCATTGCGTCCGGCTTTCCTGTGACTTTGACCTATGGGTTTTGGTCGGCGGTATTTGTGCTGATTTGTGGGATACCTTTGGGGGTAATCGCCGCCCTACGGCACAACAGTTTTTGGGATTATTTGATGACCGGTCTGGCGATCTTTTCGCAGATCTTCCCGAACTTTGTATTGGCCCCGATTATGGTTCTTTTGTTCACACTCAGCTGGGGATTGCTCCCCGGGGGTGGTTGGAATGGCGGACAATGGCAATACATCGTCATGCCTGCCATAGGCTTGGGAACATCATACATGGCTGGGGTTGCGCGGCTGACACGTGGTTCCATGTTGGAAGTTTTGAATTCACCTTTCATTCGAACCGCCCGTGCGAAGGGCCTGCCTGAACGCACCATTATTTGGCGGCACGCATTAAAGCCCGCGTTGCTACCCACACTTACCTATATGGGTCCGGTTTTTGTATATATGATCACCGGTTCGGTTTTTATCGACGTTTTCTTTTCCACTGGTGGGATCGGGCAGGACTTTATCGATGGGGCTTACAGCCGCGATTATTCCGTTCTTCTGGGTCTGGCGATCATTTATTGCGTTTTGACTTTGTCGATCAATTTGGTCCTTGATCTGCTTTACGCTTGGATCGATCCAAAGGTGAGGGATGCCCTATGACATCTGCCAAAACCCACCTCAATTCCAAAGAATTCGCGGAACAAGCTGCCGAAGAAATGATCACATCCCGATCCTTTTGGGCCGATGCCCGTGTGCGGTTTTTCAAAAACCGCATGGCGGTTGTGTCCGTGTTCATGCTTTTGTGCCTCGTCTTGTTTGCGATCTTTGGGCATAATTTCGCAAAGTGGAGCTATGAGGAAATCGATTGGTCCATCCTCGGCAAAATCAAAACCGAGGGGGCCCCTTCCATCGCCAATGGGCATTACTTTGGGCTGGATGAACTGGGCCGGGATATGTTTGCCCGTGTGGTGCAAGGATCCCGAACATCACTTCTGGTTGGTTTTGTCGCTGGCATCACATCAGTGATCATTGGATCAATTATTGGGGCGATGGCTGGATATTACGGCGGTCGGTTCGACCAAATCGTTATGGGTATGTACACCATATGGTTGGCGGTGCCTTACATCATTTTCTTTGTGGTTTGGCAGGCATTTTTTGGTCGATCTTTGGCGCAATTGATCATGGTCATCATTTTGGTTAATTGGACGGCCGGGCTTTTGATTGTCCGCGGTCAAGTGATGATGATGAAAAACCGTGAATTCGTGGATGCGGCCCGGATGTTGGGTCTCAATGATTTTGCCATCATTTTTCGCCACATCGCCCCAAATGTATTGTGGGTTGTTGTGATCTATTCCTCCATGGTTGTGCCAGAAGTTATCATGATGGAAAGTTTGGTGTCTTTTCTGGGCGTTGGCATTCAAGAACCAAACACCAGTTGGGGTGCCCTCATTTCCGAAGGCGCATCCACGATGACGTTTGGCACGTTATGGCAATTGGCGTATCCCGCGGCCTTTTTTGTGATCGCACAGGTGTCGTTGTATTATATTGGGGATGGCCTGCGCGATGCCCTTGATCCGAAGGACCGTAGATGACTTTACTTTCTGTCCGAGACCTAAACATTCGTTTCACCACGGGTGATGGGGATGTGCATGCCGTAAACAATGTCAGCTTTGATTTATCCGCCGGCCAAAAAGTGGCCCTTGTAGGGGAAAGCGGATCGGGAAAATCCCAAATTGCGTTGTCCATCATGGGGTTGTTGGCAAAAAACGCCATCGTTTCTGGGCAGGTTATGTTCAACGGCAACAATCTGTTGGCGGCGTCAAACGACGAACTGAACCAAATCAGAGCCCAAAAAATCGCGATGATTTTTCAAGATCCCATGAGCGCTCTGAATCCATATATGAAGGTCGGAAGGCAGCTGTCCGAAATCGTGGAATTGCACGAAGGTTTGTCCCGCCGTGATGCCCGCATCCGCGCGATCGAGGTGATGGAGGCGGTTCAGATCCCCGATGCAAAACGCAGGTTGGATGCGTATCCGCACGAATTTTCCGGCGGAATGCGCCAAAGAATTGTGATTGCAATGGCACTGATTTGCAGGCCTCAAATCATTTTGGCGGACGAACCCACGACAGCGTTGGACGTAACCGTTCAAGCACAGATCATGCACCTTTTGGATGACATTCAACGGGATATGGACACCGCCGTTTTATTGATCACCCATGATCTTGGTGTGGTTGCGGGTTTCTGCGAAGATGTGATGGTTTTATATGGCGGCCGTATGATGGAAAAATCCAAAGTTGGTGCTTTGTTCAAAAGCCCCAGCCATCCATACACCCGCGGATTATTGCGCGCCGTGCCCAACATTCACGATCAAACTGGGCAATTACACGCCATTCCCGGAAGTCCCCCCAACCAAATGAACGCACCAACGGCCTGCCCCTTTGCACCACGATGCAATGACGTGATTGATACGTGCTGGCAAACCCTTCCAGAATTGACAGGCGAAGATACACAGCGGGCCTGCATCCAACCGGTGGAGGCTCTGTCATGACCCAACCCGTTCTCGAAGTAGATAATCTGCATGTGGCGTTTCCGTCGCGCCAAGGGCGCAAATATCCATGGTCCCCGATGAATGCTGTGCGCGCTTTGAATGGCGTTAGTTTTGATCTTACGAAAGGCCAAACCTTGGGCATTGTTGGGGAATCTGGGTGCGGAAAATCGACCCTTATTCGTGCTATTGCCGGACTGAACAAACCAACGCAGGGATCCGTTAAATTGAACGGTGCCGATGTCGATTATGACAATCGGCGCGATGTATTGAATTTACGCAAGTCCATTCAGATGATCTTTCAAGATCCTGTGGCATCCCTGAACCCACGTATGACAATCCGTGATATCGTTGCTGAACCTTTGACGGCGTTTCGTACGGATCTGAACAACACAACCCGCCTTGAAAAAGTGCGGAACATGTTAGACCGGGTTGGGATCGCAGAACGCAATTTTAACAGATATCCGCATGAATTTTCGGGTGGGCAATGCCAACGGATTGGCATCGCAAGGGCACTGGTGGTGGAACCATCAATACTGTTGTGCGACGAACCAGTTTCGGCACTTGATGTTTCGATCCAAGCGCAGGTGGTGAACCTTTTACAAGAATTACAACGCGACATGGATTTGTCGCTGATTTTTGTTGCCCACGATCTGGGTGTGGTGCGCCATATCTCGGACGATATTTTGGTGCTTTATATGGGATCAATGATGGAGAAGGCTGCTGGTAAAACCCTCGTATCCGCGCCGCAACATCCCTATACCCAAGCATTGCTTTCAGCCGTGCCCGTACCGGATCCAAATGTGCAGGTGCAATCCCAGGTCTTGGAAGGTGATTTACCCAGCCCATTGAACCTGCCTGTGGGCTGTGTTTTCGAAAGCCGATGCCCAAAACGCGCTTCAATCTGCACCACTGAAAAACCGGTAAGCCAAGACATCAAGCAATCCCAAGTCGCGTGCCACTTCGCAGCAAACTGATAGGTTTATACGCCAGATGTTTGATTTCTGAAGGAATACCCAACACCCCGCACAGTTCTGATGTTTTCAGCAACATCAGGTCCAAGCGCGCTGCGTAGACGACCAACATGCACATCCACGGTTCGGGTTCCCACGTCTTTGTCATGCCCCCAAACACGGTCCAAAAGTTGATCCCTACTGAAAACCCGATCGGGTTGTGACAACAACAAGCGCAATATCTTGAATTCAAGCGGGCCTAGATGCACCTCAACCTTGTTGATGAACACCTGATGGGTTTGGGAATTCAGCGTCAACTCACCGATTGTGACGATCCCATCAGTGGGATCTGTTTTTCTGAGGTTCGCCCTAATGCGGGCCATCAGCTCTGCCATGGAATATGGTTTTGTGACATAATCGTTCACCCCCATATCCAAGCCACGCACGATATCGTCTTCTTCACCTCGCGCAGTTAACATCACAATCGGGGTGGATTTTGTTTGGGCGCGCGCACGAATTCGCCGTGTAAGTTCCAACCCCGATACGCCCGGCAACATCCAATCCAGAACGATCAAATCAGGATCGTTTTCAATCAGTGCAGTTTCGGCATCATCACCCGTTTCCGCGGTTGCCACCTGATACCCTGCCTTGCGCAAATTATATGCCAACACGTCCAGTTGGGCATGTTCATCTTCGACCACCAGGATAAGGGGGCCATCATTCATCGCGAAGTTCAGACAGGTTCACCGAAGTTACATCCTGTTTCGGGCGATCATCTTCGGGCATTGCACCCGTTACCAAATAAATCGCTTGTTCTGCCAACCCTGTTGCGTGGTCGCCCACCCGTTCAACGTTTTTGGCGATGAAATGCAGGTGCATGGCCGGTGCGATGGTCCGTGGATCTTCCATCAT
>JAHDCF010000049.1:13149-16009 GCA_020630015.1 Planktomarina sp.
GCGATGGGATCCAGCGCCGAACACGGCTCGTCCATCAACAACACTTCCGGCTTTGTCGCGATGGCGCGTGCGATGCACAGGCGCTGTTGTTGCCCGCCTGAAAGGCCCGTTCCGGGCGCATCAAGCCGGTCTTTCACCTCGTCCCAGATCGCGGCACTGCGCAGGGAAGTTTCCACAATCTCGGCCAGTTCAGCTTTGGATGTGGCCAGCCCGTGGATGCGCGGCCCGTATGCCACATTGTCAAAGATCGATTTGGGAAACGGGTTGGGTTTTTGGAATACCATGCCCACCTGCGCGCGCAGCTGCACGGGGTCAATCGCAGGGTCGTAAATATCGGCCCCGTCCAACCGGATATCCCCTTCCACCCGGCAAATCGGGATGGTGTCGTTCATCCGGTTCATGCAGCGCAGGAATGTGGATTTGCCGCACCCTGAAGGGCCGATAAATGCGGTGACCATCTTATTGGGAATGTCGACCGACACGTCCTTAATGGCCTGCATATCGCCATAAAACACATCAACGTTTTTGGCGCTGATCTTAACCTGCGGATCTGAATTGGTTTGATTGGTCATTACCATTTCCGTTCGAATTTATTGCGCAAGTAAATTGCAATACCGTTCATCGTGATCAGAAAGCCCAGCAACACAAGGATCGCGGCAGATGTTCTGCTGGCAAACCCGCGTTCGGGGCTGTCGGCCCAGATAAAGATCTGTGTGGGCAAGGCTGTTGCGCTGCTCATCGGGCCATCGGGGGCAGACGTGATAAAGGCGTTCATCCCGATCAAAAGCAGCGGCGCAGTTTCACCCAACGCCTGCGCCAGACCGATGATCGTTCCGGTCAGAATGCCCGGCATCGCCAAGGGCAAGACATGCCCGAACACAGCCTGCTGCGGGGATGCGCCAAGACCCAAGGCCGCCTCACGAATGGAAGGTGGCACCGACTTCAACGCCGCACGTGTCGCGATGATAATCGTGGGCATGGTCATCAGGGCCAAAGTCATCCCGCCCACCAAGGGCGCGGACCGCGGCAACCCGAACCAGCCGATAAAGACCGACAGGGCCAATAAGCCAAAAACCACAGACGGCACCGCCGCAAGGTTGTTGATGTTCACCTCGATCAAATCGCTCAGCTTGTTTTTGGGCGCGAATTCTTCAAGATAGATGGCCGCGCCAATTCCAACCGGGAAGGAAATCAGGAAACACACCAACAACGCCCAGGCCGACCCGACAAGCGCACCGCGCAAACCCGCCAGTTCGGGGAACCGGCTGTCGGCATTGGTGATCAAGCCTAGGTTCAACGGCTTGGAAATCAAGCCCGCATCCTTCAGCGCGCCAAACATCGCAATCTGATTATCCTTGAGCCTGCGATTTTCTTCGGGTGTGTTTGGATCAATTCCACCCTTGTTCAATTGGTCATAGGGGTCCGACACTGGCACGGTCAGAGTGATTGTTTGGCCGATTAAGCTTGGGTCGGCCACCACACGATCACGCAATTCAAACTGCGCCCCATTGGACAAGATCCGTTCAACATCCTTGCGAACCTTGCGATCTGACACGTCCACATTTGGCAAATGGCTGGTTAATGCAGCGGTCAGAACGTCGTCGAACTTGCCCCGTGGCAGGCGGCTTTCGCGAACTTTCTTGGGGTCAATCGTCACATCCAGCGTGATGTGCGTTTGCACAAAGGCCGTATACCCTGACACCGTCAGCGATGTGATCAGCGTGGCCAGCATCAAAAACGCAAACCCAACCGAGGCCAGCCCGATCCATTTCAATACCCGTTCTTTGCGGCGGCGGCGCGGCAAAGAGGCACGCACCCGATCGATGGTAGATTGTGTCATATCCCCCACCCCTTAATCATAAGCTTCGCGGTATTTGTGCACAATGCGAATGGCACAAATGTTGATCATAAGCGTGACCAGAAACAGCATCATCCCCAAAGCAAACGCAGCCAACGTTTTGGGGTTATCAAAGGCCGTATCGCCGATCAGCAACGTCACGATCTGAACCGTGACGGTGGTTACACTGTCCAGCGGGTTAAGTGTCATGCGTGCAATCAAACCTGCGGCCATCACAACAATCATGGTTTCGCCGATGGCACGGCTGACGGCCAGCAGAACACCACCAACGATGCCCGGAATGGCGGCCGGAAACTGCACTTGCATCATGGCTTCACTGCGGGTTGATCCGAGGGCCAGCGCCCCGTCACGCAGGCTGGAGGGCACGGCCGAAATCGCATCATCCGCAAAAGAGGTAATGAACGGGATCAGCATGACCCCCATGACGGCCCCTGCCGCAAGGGCCGAATTGGGGGCAACATCCAGCCCAATTGACGCACCAAAACTGCGCAAGGCAGGCGCAATCACCAGAATGGCAAAGAAGCCGTACACAACCGTGGGCACCCCGGCCAGAATTTCGAGAACCGGTTTTGCAACCGCCCGCAATCTGCGCGGCGCAAATTCGTTCAGGTAAACCGCGGCAAACAGCCCCGTTGGCACCGCCACCAAAAGTGCCACAACCGTGACAACCAATGTTCCGATCAAAACCGGGATCCATCCAAAGGCGCCGGTCGCGGCCACTTGGCCCTCACGGATTGGGATTTGCGGTTCCCAATTCAGGCCAAACAGGAATTCTGTAATCGGAACTTTGTTAAAGAACTTGATCGTTTCAAACAAAAGGGCCGCCACAATGCCAACGGTGGTCAGGATTGCGACAACGGAACAAAACACCATCACACGATGGATCAACCGTTCTGCCCCTTGGCGCGCCCGAAACGCCACGGTGACTTTGCGCAACCGCACAATCAAGATCACCGCGGCCACAAGGACCACGGCCACGATCAAAACTGTACGATAGGCCCC
>JAHDCF010000049.1:16109-18062 GCA_020630015.1 Planktomarina sp.
AGATGTTTGCACCCGTCGTGCATCGCCAACTCAACAAAAGCATCGCGTGTGCCAGACGTGGGTGGCGGGCCATAGGCCAAAATCTCGATCGCGGGCAAATCAGGGTTCACATCCGCCCAAGTCTGGTGCGGGTTATCAACCCATGCCCCATCCACAGGAACCTGTGCGGCCAAAGCGAGATAGATATCGCTCAATGACAAATCCCATTGGGTTGTGCTGTCACGGGAAACGGCCAAGGACAGCCCATCAAACCCGATCAGGGCTTCGCTGATTTCTGTCACGCCATTGGACTGACACAAATCAAACTCTGATTGCTTCATCGCACGTGATGCGCCGGTCACATCGGGAAACCCTTCCCCAATGCCGCCACAAAAGATCTTCATGCCCCCACCCGTTCCGGTGGATTCCACGATGGGGGATGCAGAACCCGTCAGGTTCACAAAGTTTTCTGCAACTGCTTGGGTGTATGGAAACACGGTGGATGACCCAACGATGCGGATTTCATCCCGCGCCATGGTTGGCGAGGCCAAAGCCAAAGTTATGGCCGCAATGGAAAGGTGTTTGAATGGCATAGCTTGCACTCCAAATTGTCTAAGCCGCAACGCGCGGTGGCGGTTGGTTAGCTTCGATTCGTGACGTCTATGCAAAAGTTTTGTAACAGTTGTGTAACAGAGGATTGTTTTTGCGTATTTTTGCGCGCGGGCGTACACAAAACCATGCAATATTCCACCATTCAGGCCATTCCTTTGCCAGCGATCATTGTATCCGCATCAGATGATATCGTCGCGGCAAACGATGCAGCGCAGGAATTTTTTCCGAACCTTCGCATTGGCGCCTCTGTTTGGGCCACATTACGCCACCCAAAAATGAACGACCTTTTGCAATCATCGAGATCCTTCAAAGGCCCTCAACAATGCGAAATTCGCCTTACCACCCCGGAGGAAACTTATCTGCAAGCCACAGCAAACGCCTGCGATGAAGGGGAGGTTTTGATTTGCTTGCAAGATATCAACGAAACTTCAACCGCGATACAAATGCGCAAAGATTTTGTCTCTGACCTAAGCCATGAACTGCGCTCGCCACTGACGGCGATTCAGGCAATTTTGGAAACCGCCCAAGATGATGCCGATGCTTTGACCCATTTTCTTCCTACGCTCAAAGACCAAGTCGCCCGAATGGATGGGTTAGCTACAGAGCTGCTGACGTTGTCGCGTATTGAACATAATGCCCGCAGGGTGCCTACCAGTAAGATCAATCTGAACACACTCGTCCGAAGCATCTGCACCGCATTAAAGGGCAAAGCAACAGCCGCCAATGTGACCATCGACCTGAGACTGCCAAAGGTTGATCTTATATTTCTTGCCGATACATCCGAAATCACCCGTGCGGTTACGAATTTGATCGAAAACGCGCTGCACCATGGGGCCAGCGGTGAACGCATCAATGTTCAGGTTTCAACCCAATCAAATCACACCCCAGACGCAAAAGATTGGGCGGTCATCGACATTATCGACTTTGGGCCCGGTGTCGCGGAACATCACTTGCCCCGCTTAACAGAAAGATTTTATCGCACATCATCCCACCGCGCCCGCAACGATGGGGGGCATGGTCTTGGCCTTGCCATCGTTAAACACATTGCAAATCGCCACAGGGGGCAATTGGTTTTGGCAAACAACCCCAAGGGCGGATTTCACGCCACTTTGAAACTTCCAATGGCAGGTGCGGCGTAAAGCCAGTTCTGGCCGGATCCCGGCACATCAATCTGCGCAAAAATTTGAATGCGAATCGTGAACGAACTTGAGCTGCGGAAAAACGATTTCCTGAGCTTTTCCAATATTTTGTACAGAATTAGGGCCACAAAAAAAAGACATTGTACAAATCGTTGTACAAATTTTGCGCGTCACAAAAGGTAAATTGAGGGCACCTACTGAAAAAAGGAGCACAGATATGAAA
>JAHDCF010000050.1 GCA_020630015.1 Planktomarina sp.
ATCGAAGAACAGTACCGCAAAAAGGGCAAAAACAAAGACGCCGTGCCCATCAACGAATTTCGGGGTGAATGCCGCAAGTTTGCCGCCGAATGGGTTGATATCCAGCGCGATGAATTCAAACGCCTTGGCATCACGGGCAATTGGGACAAGCCGTACCTGACCATGGATTTCCACGCCGAACGCGTGATCGCGGAAGAATTCATGAAGTTCCTGATGAACGGGACGCTGTATCAAGGGTCCAAGCCTGTGATGTGGTCGCCGATGGAACAGACTGCCTTGGCCGAGGCTGAGGTGGAATATCACGACAAAGAAAGCTTTACGGTTTGGGTGAAGTTTCGCTGCGTGAACGCTGGTGATTTGGATAATGCGATGGTCGTCATTTGGACCACCACCCCTTGGACCATGCCATCGAACAAGGCCGTGGTTTATGGCGAAGGCATTTCCTATGGCCTTTATGAAATCACCGGTACGCCCGATGAATGCTGGGCCAACGTTGGGGATCGATATATTCTTGCCGATGGTTTGGCCGAAGATGTCATGGCCAAAGCGCGCCTTGAAGATGGGCAATGGAAGCGCGTGCGCGATGTACCAGTGTCTGAGTTCGAAGGTGTTGGCCTATTGCACCCCTTGTCCGGTGCCGAAGGTGGCAACGGTGAATGGGATGACATCCGCGATTTCCGCGCCGCCGATTTCGTAACAGATACAGAAGGCACAGGATTTGTTCATTGCGCCCCGTCCCACGGGATGGAGGAGTACGAGCTTTATCGTGATTTGCACATGCTTGACCAAGTCATCACCTATAACGTGAAAGACGATGGTGGTTTCCGTGACGACCTGCCGTTCTTTGGTGGCAAATACATCCTGTCCCGCAAAGGTGGGGAAGGGGACGCGAACAAAGCGATCATCGATAAACTGGTTGAGGTAGGGGGCCTTCTGGCCCGTGGCAAAATCAAGCACAGCTATCCGCATTCTTGGCGGTCCAAAGCCCCCGTGATTTACCGAAACACGCCGCAGTGGTTTGCAGCCATCGATAAACCCGTTGGGGATGGACAGGACCAGCACGGCAAAACGATCCGCGAACGCGCGTTGACGGAAATTGATAATGTGAACTGGCACCCACAATCGGGCCGCAACCGTCTTTATTCCATGATGGAAGCGCGGCCCGATTGGGTTCTTTCGCGGCAACGGGCGTGGGGTGTGCCCCTGACCTGTTTCACGAAAAAGGGTGTTTTGCCAACGGACGCAGATTTCTTGCTGCGAAACGCAGAGGTGAACCAAAGGATCGTTGATGCGTTTGAAGTTGATGGTGCTGACGTCTGGTTTGAAGATGGCGCCAAAGAACGCTTCCTTGGTGGTATCGTGAACCCCGATGAATACGACCAAGTGTTCGATGTGTTGGACGTGTGGTTTGATTCCGGGTCCACCCATGCCTTCACCCTGCGGGACCGTGAAGATGGGACTGAAGACGGCATTGCAGACGTGTACATGGAAGGCACAGACCAACACCGGGGCTGGTTCCATTCATCGCTGTTGCAATCGTGTGGCACCAATGGCCGGGCTCCATACCGCAATGTCGTAACCCACGGGTTCACCTTGGATGAAAAGGGCATGAAAATGTCCAAATCCATCGGCAACACCATTGTGCCTGAAGAAGTGGTCAAACAATACGGCGCGGATATCCTGCGCCTTTGGGTCGCCCAAACGGATTACACCGCCGATCAACGCATCGGGCCGGAAATCTTGAAGGGTGTCGCAGACAGCTATCGCCGTTTGCGCAACACGATGCGGTTTATGCTTGGGTCATTGGCCGATTTCACCGAGGCTGATCGGGTTGATTCCGCGGACATGCCCGAATTGGAACGGTGGGTGCTGCATCGTTTGTCGGAACTGGATGCGCAGGTTCGCAAGGGTTACCGAGGTTTCGAATTCCAAAGCGTTTTCCAATCTTTGTTCCAATTCGCCACGGTGGATTTGTCAGCGTTCTATTTCGATATTCGTAAGGATGTTTTGTATTGTGATGGGGATACGCCCGAACGTCGCGCAGCGCGAACTGTTCTGGATATTCTTTACAACCGATTGACCACATGGTTGGCCCCGATTTTGGTGTTCACAATGGAAGAGGTTTGGCTGGAAAGAAATCCTGGTGACGAAAGCTCAGTACACTTGCAAGATTTTCCAGAAACACCAGCATCTTGGGCCGATGAGGCGCTTGCCGCGAAATGGGCGACCATTCGCAAAGTGCGCCGTGTGGTCACCGGCGCTTTGGAAGTACAGCGTCGTGATAAGGTGATTGGTTCTTCGCTTGAGGCCGCCCCCACGGTGTATGTTGACGCCAAAGCAGCGGATCTTTTGGCGTCTGTAAACTTTGCGGATATGTGCATTACTTCTGATGTGAAGGTGACAACAGATCCAGCCCCTTCAGGGGCCTTCACATTGGAAGATGTCGATGGTGTCGCCGCGCAATTTGCACAGGCTGAAGGCGATAAATGCGGGCGCTGTTGGAAGATTTTGCCCGATGTTGGTCAGCACACCCACGAAGGGGTGTGCGGGCGTTGCAATGACGCATTGGGATAATATTGCCCGCTGCGCGACAATCGATTTCAACACCCGTTGGTCACCTGTCTTTGGTGTCCGACGGGAACGCGGTTGTTGAACTGGCTTGGTCAACCCAAGGTGGCCCGGGCGATCGGGTGACACACCAAGCCGCGTGTGAAATCGCGGAATATTTCGCCGGGGATCGGCAGGTCTTTGATGTGGCGGTTGCGCTGCCGCAATCAGATTTCATGCAAAGGTTTTGTTTGGCCCTTTTGGAAATCGAATTTGGTCAGACATGTACCTATGGCGATCTGGCCAAAATCTTGGGTGCCCCGGCACAGGCCATCGGGCAGGCATGCGGGGCCAATAAAATTCCGATATTGATTCCCTGTCATCGTGTGCTGGCGGCCAATTCTTTGGGCGGGTATTCCGGGGCAGGGGGCATTGAGACAAAAGTGACCCTGCTTCGCCACGAAGGGGCCGCGGGCCTGTTGATATGATCAATCCCCAAAATGTTTCGCGCGCGAAACAATACATAGCCAAGGTATTGAGGTTGTTGAGTCAAGCATTTCATGCTGCAATCGTGCGGTCGGTTTACCTTTCCTTAGGCGCAAAGGCCTTGTGATGTCGATTTTCATTTTCTGTGCAGTTTTGTTTGCCGCGCTTTTGCATGCCGGTTGGAACGTTTTGATCAAAACTGGTGCGAACAAGCAAAAATCGATGCTTCTTATGTCGGTCAGCCAGTGTGTGGTGGGTGGTGCGATTATCCTGTTTCGGGATTTGCCATCCGCCGATGTTTGGATCTGGATTTTTGCATCTGGGTTCATCCATTGTGCGTATCAATTGTTTCTTGCCTATGCCTATGAACAAGGTGATCTCAGCCGTGTTTACCCGATCGCGCGGGGCGCAGCCCCTTTCATTGTTTTGATTGTTAGTTTCGCAATAGGATTGGATGCCATTTCTCGCACCGAATTCTGGGGTGTCCTGGTATTGGGCCTTGGTATTTTGATTATGGCCAACGGCGTTTTTACCAGTGGTGAAAGTCGCAAAATGTTGCCCTTTGCCTTTGGATCCGCGCTGGCAACGGCAGGGTACAGTTTGGTGGATGGCATGGGCGCAAGGGTTATGGGTGATCCCTTGGGATATGTTGCGTGGTTGATGATGATCACGGGTTTTTTGTACGCGGGCGTCATTCGCACCCTAAAGGGGACGGAACCCTTTCAATGGTCCATGCGCGAAGTTGGATCCGGTGGTGTCGCGGCAGTGGTATCATTTGCGGCATATGTCATCGCAGTTTGGGCCATGACGCAAGCACCCATCGCATTGGTAACTGCGTTGCGTGAAAGCTCTATTTTCTTTGCAATGGTCTTGGGCTGGTTAATTTTCGGCGAAAAGATGTCCCCGTCCAAAATCATGGCCGGGGCTCTGATCGTGGCTGGGGTTGCGATTACACGCTTTTAGGATCGGTCCACTGCTGCGCAAGGCCCGCCAACATCAAATACAATGTTGTGACAATCAAACCGATATTCGCGATTGGGTTCACACTGAAATTTCCCCACGCAGCCCATGCGGCGAAAACCACCCAAGCCAAGGCAACCGGCAATGAAATCATCCGCCAGCGTTCTGTTCTAACAGGGTGGATGAATTTCAAAGGCAGAAACATTGCAACGGCCAAAATGGCAACAACCGCCATGATAACCCAATGGTTCGGGGTCGTGGCAAAGATCACGATAATCGCCATATTCCAACATCCCGGAAACCCCGAGAATGAGTTGTCTTTGGTCTTCATGCGGGTGTCTGAATAATACATCGCGCTGGTAAAAGTGATGACAATGATCGCAAACCAACCGGTCCAACCCGCCAAAAGGCCACTGGCAAACAAGGCGTAGGCGGGGATAAACACATAAGTCAGATAGTCGATAATCAAATCCATGATCACCCCGTCAAATTCGGGGGCATTGGTTTTGACATCATATTTGCGTGCCAAAGGGCCATCGATACCGTCCACCACAAAGGCCACGACCAGCCACATGAACATGACATCCCACATTTCTTTTACCGCTGCCAACATGGCAAGCATGGCAAACACTGCCCCGGTGGCAGTTAAAAGATGTACGAACAGGGCTTTGATACGGTGTGTCATGGCCCCCTCATGATCGAAAATGGTTTAAGTTGCAATCACGCTTTCGGATGCGCCTTATCATAAACCTCCATCAAGCGAGCTGTGTCCACGGCAGTGTAAGCCTGTGTTGTGGAAAGGCTGGCGTGTCCCAGTAATTCTTGGATCGCGCGCAAATCGCCACCAGCGTTCAAAAGATGGGTTGCAAAGGAGTGGCGCATCGCATGGGGTGTGGCTGTCGCAGGCAATCCTAGTTGCAATCTTGCGGTTGCCATCGCTTTTTGCACCGTCCTTGGTGACAAAGCCCCACCGCGCACGCCGCGAAACAAAGGTCCGTCATGTTCGACTGGAAATGGGGCACAGCGAACGTAGGTCTCAATGGCTGACTTTGCGGCAGGCAAAACAGGGACGATTCGTTCCTTGCCGCCCTTGCCCACAATGCGCAAGACATCCGGCAACGGATAATCAGATCCGCAAAGCCCCAATGCCTCTGAAATTCGTAAGCCACATCCATACAGCAATGTTGCCACCGCAATATCGCGGGCTGCGACCCAATCATCGCGTGCTTGCGTGCCCAAGGTTTCGATCATCGTGGTTGCGGCATCTTCGGCCAACGGACGCGGCAATTTCTTTTGAAATTTTGGGGATCGCGTTGACAGAACCGCCGTGGGTTCAAATCCCTGTCGATTGGCCAACCATTTGTAAAATGATTTTACCGCAGATAAGCTGCGTGCCAGGCTTCTGGCACCCACACCGCGCGCCCGTTCGGATGCCATCCAACTGCGCATGTCGCGAACACCGATGCGTTCCAAAGCCTTCAGGCCCTGCGGCGCCGCATGGTGCGATGTCATAAAGCTGACAAAGCCTGATACATCAGCGGCATATGCCGAAATCGTGTTTTCACTGGCCCCGTTTAGGGATTTTTCATGATCAAGCCATCCCTGCAACGCGTCGCGCGCCGCAGGGGAAATCAGGCTCACGCCAACCACCGCCGAATGGCGCGTTCAAGGCTGCCTGCAAAAAAGCTGAGCAGATCGGTGCCCTGACTTTGATTGAACTGATGTGGGTCCTCAGATCCTAAAACCAACAGGCCAGGCATTTTGTTTTCACCCAGATCAAGTTTCAGGCATGCCTCTGACTGAATCCAAGCCGCGGATTCACCGAACACCATATCTTTTTCAGGGTTAACCTGCCGTAAGGTGATCTTTCTGTCCTGTCGCGCCCGACCATTGGTGACATATTCACTGATGAAACCTTCTGGGGCAGGGATCAAAACATCTTCAAACTGCGATAAGCCGGCACCGGGGGCAGCTTCTTTCGTTTCCAAAACCAAGCGCACATAATCAACGCGCAAAATTTCTGGAAGATCATTTTTTAAGACCGCCAAGAATTCTGAGAAATTGGTGGGATCCAACAAACGCAACACGGCGCGGTGTATCATATTTGTCCCGGCCAGGTTGTCATAAGCCGCAGCAATCACTGATCTGTGGGTATCTTCGAGGCGATCCAAGCGGTCTTCAAGACGGCCCATCGCCAATCCTCGCATGTCCACAACATTACCGCCACGGGCGGTGTCTGTTGCGGACACCAAAGCGTTCATCAGATCGCGATCATCAAGGATAAGTCCCGGATCATTCAGGATTTTTTCACGTAATTCGTCGTCCACGACGGCTGCCGGGGTTGGTGTCATTGCTGCCTCTTTTTACTGCGTGGGCGGTTTATTCGCCCTTATTGCAATGACTTATAACACAGAGTTAAACGATTTTCTGCCCTGTTTTTTCCCAATCGGCCAAAAATTGTGCCAAACCCTTATCCGTCAAAGGGTGATTGGCCATAGCTTTGATCACTTTGGGTGGGGCTGTGATCACGTCGGCACCGATCCGGGCACTGTCCAAAATATGGTTTACACTTCGGATGGAGGCCGCCAAAATCTGTGTTTCGTAACCGAAGTTGTCATAAATTGTACGGATGTCTTCGATCAGTTCCATCCCATCTAAATTGATGTCATCCAACCGTCCGATGAAAGGACTGATGAAGGTTGCACCGGCTTTTGCGGCCAATAAGGCTTGGTTAGCAGAAAAACATAAGGTGACATTCACCATCTTTCCTTCATTGGTCAGAACGTTGCACGCCTTTAAGCCATCCCATGTCAAAGGCAGTTTAACGGTCACATTCTCTGCAATCTCGGCCAACTTGCGGCCTTCGGTGATCATTGCGTCGGCTTCGGTTGCAACGACTTCAGCGCTGACGGGGCCATCTACCAGATCACAAATCTCTTTTGTGACTTCCAAGATGTCGCGTCCGGATTTCAGGATCAGGGATGGGTTTGTGGTCACCCCATCCACCATGCCAAGATCGTTCAGTTCGGCAATTTCATCAATTTCTGCGGTGTCGACGAAAAATTTCATGGCCAGCTCCTTGATGGCGATAACAGTGTTGGGCATGTTCTAAACGATGCAACCGACCAGCGAAACCCTTATTGATTTGGTGTCCTCTTGACCGATTGGTTTAACGAAGGGGATCTGGTCGCTGTTTTGACCACTCAACCGCTTGACCGCCCTTTGGATTACAAAGCGCCAGAGGGCGGATGTTGGTCCGGTGCGTTTGTCGAAGTGCCGCTGGGGCCACGAAAAGTTTTGGGTGTGGTTTGGGGCCCTGGAAAAGGTGATTTTGATCGATCCCGCATTCGCAGTGTCACACGGGTTTTGAATGTTGCGCCCATGCAGCCGTCTATGAGCGATTTCATCATCAAGGCCGCAGATTATACGTTGACCCCGTTGCCTGCGATGTTGCGACTGGCCACGCGGGCCCCAGGATTGGGCGATGCGCCCTCGATGCGGCATGTTTACCGATTGGGCGAAGGTGAAGTGGGTCGAATGACGCCCGCGCGCCAGCGGGTATTATCGGTATTGGAGGATTTTGGGGGGCTTTCTTTCACCCTGAAGGAATTGGCGGATGCGGCTGATGTTACATCATCCGTCGTCAAGGGGTTGGTAAAACTTGGTGCCGTGGCTGAGGTTCAAACCCCAAGAGATACGCCCTTTCCTCGGCTGGATCCGAATTTACCCGGCAAAACGCTGTCCGAGGATCAGACCAAAGCAGTCTCATCGTTGAAGGAAGGAATGGCCGAACAGACATACCAAACAACCTTACTGAAGGGCGTGACAGGATCGGGCAAAACAGAAGTTTATCTTGAGGCCGTTGCCGCCTGTCTTAAAAATGGGCGTCAGGCGTTGGTCCTTTTGCCAGAAATCGCATTGACGGCTGAATTCCTTACAAGGGTAGAGGCGCGTTTTGGGGCAAAGCCCGCCGAATGGCATTCCGGGGTCACAATGACCGAACGTCGCCGGACGTGGAAAATGGTGGGAGAGGGCCATGCCCAATTGGTTGTTGGGGCGCGATCGGCGCTATTCCTGCCTTTTCAGGATTTGGGTTTGATTGTTGTCGATGAAGAACACGATACATCCTATAAGCAAGAAGATGGTGTCTTGTATAATGCCCGAGATATGTCTGTGCTGCGCGGCAATCTTGAGGCCGCCCAAGTTATATTGGCATCCGCGACGCCAAGTTTGGAAAGCTGGTCAAATGCAGAAGCGGGTAAATATCAACGTTTGGATTTAACGACACGATTTGGTGTTGCGACGCTTCCTGATCTTCGGGCGATTGACATGCGCGCGGAGGATTTGCCCGGCGGTCGTTGGATATCGCCGAGTTTGCGTCAAGAAGTTGAAAACAGGTTGGCCCTCGGGGAACAATCTTTGTTGTTCATCAATCGGCGTGGATACGCACCCGTTACATTATGCCGGGCTTGCGGCAACCAGATTGGATGCGACCAATGTGATGCACGCATGGTGGAACACCGGTTTCAAAAACGCCTGATGTGCCACCAGTGCGGGGAAACAAAGCCAATTCCGAAAGTCTGTCCCAATTGTGAGGCTGAAGATCGTCTGTCGGCTGTGGGCCCGGGTGTTGAAAGACTAACGGAAGAAGCGGTTGCCCTTTTCCCGGATGCTCGCGTTGCCACCCTATCGTCAGATCATTACGGCTCTGCCCGAGCGCTGAAAGAACAGATCGAGGCGTTGGCCGCCGGAGAAGCGGACGTCATTATCGGTACGCAGTTGGTGGCGAAAGGCCATAATTTTCCTTTGTTGACGTTGGTTGGAGTAATTGATGCGGATTTGTCTTTGCATGGCTCGGATTTAAGAGCGGCTGAAAGAACGTTTCAGCTTATGCGACAGGTCGCCGGTCGCGCAGGGCGTGCAGACAAAAAGGGGGTGGCATTCTTGCAAACGCACCAACCGGAACATCCGGTTATTCGTGCAATTTTGTCGGGTGATGAAGAAGGTTTCTGGGCGGCAGAGGCATCAGAAAGACAAATGGCGGGCATGCCACCTTATGGTCGGATGGCTGGCATCATTCTGTCATCCCCCGATCTGCAAGAGGTTTTTGATCTGGGCACAGCCATGTCCCGCAATACCGGACCGTTGGGGCAAATCGGTGCACAGGTTTTTGGCCCAGCCCCGGCCCCAATTGCGCGCATCCGCGGTCGCCACCGTGTTCGATTGTTGGTGAAGGCTGCGAAATCTGCACCCATACAAGTTGCGATTGCCGCATGGGTTGCGCAGTTCAAAATTCCAAATCAGCTGAGATTATCGATCGATATTGATCCGCAAAGCTTCTATTGAAGGGTTTCCCTGCCAATCCCGCGCAAGCCTTGTGCCTGCAATGACCGCACCAAAGACTCTAAATCAAGTCTTTGTACCGAAATGTTCTTTTCAATCATTTGCGCCGCCGCGGTTCCGCAGGCTTGCCCCATTGCCATACATTGTGGCATGCCCCGCACCGATGCAAAGGCCGTAGCATCCGCCGATATGATGCGGCCTGCGAACATCAGGTTTTTGATTTTTTCCGGCATCAACGACCGAAAAGGAATGGTGTAATATGATCCGCTGTCGACGATGGCTTCGTGGGTCATGTCAGAGGATGAACGCATCACATCATCAATTGGATTGTCGCAGGCGACGATCCCATCAGGGAACTTTGTGCCTTTGGCAAGGTCATCGCCAGTTACGGTGTAAATTCCTTTCAATTTTCGTGTTTCACGAACACCGACAGTTGGGCCAAGGGAAGTCATTCGGGCGTTTTCAAATCCGGGCACGTCCGATCGTAAAAATTGGGCCAGTTGTACACATCTGCGTCGGCCTTCTTGAGTTGCCGTAGAGATGTTTTTGGGATTGGTCCCATCCACCCCCCGGATGACAACCGAATTGCAAAACACCGCATCTTGATACAGCCCGCGCATCAAATAAAGCTGTGCAAGATCGGGATGCAATCGGCCTTCGTCGATCCCCTTTTGTGCAAATTTTGTGAAATAGGGATCGTTTTGGGCGAAGACTTTTTCGCAATCTGCGCCAATCATAGTGAAGGTCAGCGACACCCCCATCATGTTTCCATTTTCATCGCCCAAGGAATAGGGGACACCTGCCTTGGCAGAAATATCCCCATCCCCCGAACAATCAATGACGACCTTCGGCTTTATGGTCTGAACACCGCGCCGGTCACAGAAAGTAACACCCATAACCATATCGTCTTTTATGTCGGGTGTCAGGGCTGTTGCACCAAGACGAAGATCGACCCCAGATTGTTCAGCGATGTCAAACATTGTGGTGATCGCAATGTCATGATCGTAGATGATTTCAGGTCCAAAATTTGCGAGAGTGCAATCCCGTTTCACGGCTGCGGGTGGTGACATGTTCTGCAACTTTTCCGTCAACTCTTGGATCAGGCCACCGACACAAACATCGTTGGGAAAAGCGGCACCCCAAGGCATTCCGGGGCAAAATGCCATAACCCCACCAATCTTTTGTGTGGCTTCCAGCAATGTTGTGGGAAGCCCCATTCGTGCCGCAGCAACCGCAGCCCCAAAGCCCGCAGTGCCGCCGCCGATCACCAAAACATCTGTCTGAACCGTCATGCAAAGATGCATATCATTCTGGTGCAAAGCTTGAAAAGCACTGAGTTGCAACGGTCAGCCAATTTATGAACTTAGTTCAAAAATGTTGACAGGCGAAATATATTCAGTATGAACAATGTTCATATGAACATCGTTCAGAAGAGGAAATAAAATGAAACGTCTTTTGCCATATGCTTTGGGTTTATCAATTTTTACCTTGGTTGCATGTGATGTGACTCATCCAGTTGCTGTTGTTGGAAACGGCGCTGTTTTACGCGGTACAGCGACTGCATCCTTCACCGAAGGTGGTTGGTTTCAAGCAACAAATGGAACCGTCACATGCCGGGGACGATATGGATTGACTGCTGAACCCAAGATCGTGACATTTCCAGTATCTTGCGACAACGGTTTAACCGGGGTTGGCACCGCGCATTATTCAACGCCGACTGAAGGTGGGGGAACCGTGACTATGCAAGACGGAAGCGAATGGAAGTTCATCTTTGGACGTCGTGCACTTGAAGTATAAAGACCGTCAGTCGCTGCCGAATTATTATTCGGCGGCGACTTGGCCTGGTTCCGCCAACGCCACGATATCGAACATGATTTTGTTTAGCTCGAAATCTTTTGGGGTATACACTTTGGCAACACCCATTGAACGCAACCGATCTGCATCATCGTCTGGAATAATACCGCCGACAACAACTGGGATGTGACCAAGTCCTGCCGCCTGCATTTTTTCCATCAAGTCTTGCATAAGTGGGATGTGAGACCCGGATAAAATCGACAAGCCCACCACATGTACGTCTTCATTTTTTGCGGCCGTCACAATTTCATCAGGTGTCAGACGAATGCCCTCATAAGCGATGTCCATTCCGCAATCTCTTGCGCGGGCGGCGATTTGTTCTGCGCCATTTGAATGGCCATCAAGACCGGGTTTGCCCATCAAAAATTTCAGTTTGCGGCCCAATTTTGTACTGACATTGGCAACCGCATCGCGAATTTCATCCAACCCTTCCGTTCTGTTAGACGGATTTACAGAAACCCCTGTTGGACCACGATATTGACCAAACGCTGAACGAACGACATCACCCCATTCCCCGGTGGTGACACCGACCTTCGCTGCGGCAATAGAAGGCACCATAATGTTGGCACCGCTCTTTGCCGCCTGACGTAGATCTGCAAGCGCGATCTTTACGGCGTTTTCGTCGCGGCTGTTTTTCCAAGCTTGAAGGCGTTCAATCTGGTCTGCTTCAACTTCGGGGTCCACAACCATGATCGAATCGTCGCCAGCGGTTAGGGGGCTGTCTTCACCCCCTTGATATTTGTTTACACCAACAACCGTCATATCCCCGGCTTCGATCCCACTAATCCGTTCAGCGTTCGATTCAACCAACCGCGATTTCATGTATTCGATGGCCTCAACGGCGCCGCCCATTGTGTCGATGATTTTCAGCTCTTCACGAGCACCTTTTTTCAGATCTTCAACCTTGGCATCGATGGCTGCGTTTCCATCAAACAAATCTTCATATTCCAAAAGATCGGTTTCAAACGCCATGATCTGTTGCATGCGCAGCGACCATTGCTGATCCCATGGGCGGGGAAGGCCCAATGCCTCGTTCCAGGCTGGCAATTGAACCGCACGCGCGCGCGCCTTTTTGGAAAGGGTGACGGCCAGCATTTCAATCAAAATTCGATACACGTTGTTTTCTGGCTGTTGCTCGGTCAGCCCGAGTGAGTTCACTTGAACCCCGTAACGGAAACGGCGCATTTTTGGATCATCAACGCCATAACGGTCGCGACAGATTTCATCCCATAAATCAACAAAAGCACGCATTTTGCACATTTCAGTAACGAAACGAATGCCTGCATTCACGAAAAAGCTGATGCGCCCAACCATCGCGGGAAAATGTTCAGAAGGAACCTTGTTTTTAAGATCGTCCAAAACAGCACAGGCAGTGGCAAGTGCGAATGACAGCTCTTGTTCCGGTGTCGCGCCAGCCTCTTGAAGGTGATAGGAACAGATGTTCATCGGGTTCCATTTTGGCAGGTGTTCGCGGGTATAGGCCGCAACATCAGTAATCATGCGAAGAGATGGTTTCGGGGGGCAAACATAAGTGCCACGCGAAAGATATTCTTTTATTATATCGTTTTGAACCGTGCCCTGAAGTTTTGAGACATCCGCCCCCTGTTTTTCCGCAGCGGCAATATAGAGCGACAACAACCATGGCGCAGTTGCATTGATTGTCATGGACGTGTTCATTTGTTCCAGCGGGATCTGATCGAAAAGGGCGAGCATATCGCCCAAGTGGCAAACGGGGACGCCAACTTTTCCGACTTCGCCACGGGCAAGCTCATGATCACTGTCGTATCCAGTTTGAGTGGGCAAATCGAATGCAACAGAAAGCCCAGTTTGGCCCTTTGCAAGGTTAGATCGATACAGCGCGTTAGAGGCCTGAGCCGTTGAATGGCCTGCATATGTGCGAAATAACCAAGGGCGATCTTTTTGGGTCATAATATGGCTCCGAATCTTCGTCGCGCAATATTATTGCGCGATGAGCCTGTAATGGCGCATCATTCCCACCCTGTCAATTCGCTGCGTCGCAGCAATTTTTTGAATTACCGAAGAACAGCGGCCTGCTGAACTGTGAGGGACATATGGCAAGGTGTGGCATCACGCACGTTTAATTCTGGAAACAAACTTTCGATTTCTTCACGTTGATCGGGTGTCAAAGTTTCAAGCGTGTTTTCAGCATACAATAAGCTTTCGGTCCACGCGCCGTGAGATTTCACCAAATGATGTGTGTCGAACATGATATGAAAATAGGTGACTTCATCCATGTCGATTTGCCGAACTTTGTCGCCATCAACAAGGGCGATGGCCGGTACCAATACCTCTGTTTCGCCAAACAAAACCTCTGCCTTCCAACCTGAAATCAAAAT
This sequence comes from Planktomarina sp., assembly GCA_020630015.1. Lineage (GTDB taxonomy): Bacteria > Pseudomonadota > Alphaproteobacteria > Rhodobacterales > Rhodobacteraceae > Planktomarina. The sequence continues at coordinate 13,548 of JAHDCF010000050.1, forward strand.
CCGATGTTGAGGCGAAACTAAAATTTCGGCGTCATTCCCAATGGTTTCAGGGGAAAAGCGAACTGGTCGTTGATGCGATTGGGGGGACAGCGTTCTTGAACCAATCCAGCCGATTGGCTGCGGACCGGACGATTTGGTGAGAACGAGATCGCCCTTGTGAAGATTTTCAACCGCGACCGGGCCAGTGGGAGTATCGATTAAGGTCCCCATCGTGAAACACACGAAATCTTCGTAATCTCGTTGGTTGCCGTTATAATTTTGTTCTGTAGTAAACTCGTATTTTTGGCCGGGTACCAATGGTTGTGTGGCGATCAAGCCGGTAATGGCGTTGTTGCCAGAATTGTTTGTTCCAATGGATATTCCTGCGACTTCCAATCCGGGTGTCGCAGCATCACCCCCCAAAAGATAATCCCCACGAATGGTATCGCCGGCGGGATATGTGATTGGTGTGCCCGAAGCATCGTTCAAAGTAACGCCATTCGTTAAAGTCTGATTATTTCCCAATTCACCAAACGTGGTTGGGTTGCCGTCCGTGTCTGTGATTTCAACGAGTATCGGTGTGGCACCGGGCAGAAGTTGAAAACAAAAGGGAGGTGATCCGCTTGCCTGAGCACCCATTTCATTCGGTGGCAATTGGTTGGGCGGCGTAGTGTCAAAATCTGACAACTGATAAATGTACAAAAAAGGCATTCTTACTTTCCTTAACTCTTTATATCATCACCCCGCACTACCTATAGGTGCATAAAGTTGGTTAATTGTTGGTTACAGGAGAAAAATTGATTGAACTGATCCAAGCAAAAACCTGCCGATCTGTTACGAAAATAATCCGGTGAATTTTTGATGTTGGAAGGTGGTCTTGGCGTTTTCTTTTGGATATGACCTGCAGAGCGCCGCTGAAAGGTATCAATCGTGACAAATCCTGTGACCCTTCCATTATGGGCTTTTGCGCTTTTGGTTCTGTTTGCGGCCGTAACTTTTGCATCTCATTTTTTCTTTCCATCAGTGCGATGGTTTTTTCGTCGTCGCGCTGAACGCGTGGTGGCAAGGATAAACGAAAGATTGGAACGCCCAATTGAGCCGTTCAAACTGGCCCAAAGGCACGATATGATCCAACAGCTTTTGTATCATCCCGATGTGATGGAAGCTGTGGCAGACCATGCACAACAAGAAGGGATTCCGGAAAACGTCGCATTTCAAGAGGCACGCAAATATGCACGCGAAATCGTACCGTCATTTAGTGCATCTGCCTATTTCACAATCGCGACCAAAGGAGCAAAATTTCTGAGTCAGGCTTTGTACCGGGTTCGCATGGGCCACTACGACGAAGCGCTTGGTGAAATCGGAAACGATAAAACCGTTATTTTTGTAATGAATCACAGATCAAACATGGACTATGTTCTGGTGACTTATTTGGCGGCAGAACGATCTGCGCTCAGCTATGCCGTTGGGGAATGGGCACGGGTTTGGCCACTTAGCCGATTGATCAGAACCATGGGTGCTTATTTCATTCGACGTAAATCCCGCGGACTTTTGTATCGCAGGGTTTTGGCGCGTTATGTGGAAATGGCTACCCAAGGGGGGGTGACACAGGCGATTTTTCCTGAAGGTGGATTAAGCCTTGATGGAAAATTGGCCCCGCCAAAAATGGGTCTTTTGAATTATGTGATTAACGCTTGGGATCCGACGGGTCGCGATGTGGTTTTTGTGCCAGTGGCGATTAATTACGACCGTGTCTTGGAAGACTACATTTTGGTTGAAGCTGCAAAATCTGGCAAAAGACGTTTTCCTGCTCGGATGAGTGTAGTCGCCAAATTCATGGTGAACCAGCTTTGGTTGCGCATAACAGGACGTTACAACAAGTTTGGATATGCCGCTGCAAGTTTTGGTAAACCGCTGTCTTTGAAAGAATATTTCGGAGAAAAATCCCCTGATGTGGAATTGGCGGCAGATGAACTAATGCGGCGGATCGGTGCCGTTGTGCCGATATTGCCGGTGCCTTTGGTGGCCGCAATTTTGGATCGGGATGGGCCTTTGCCGCGCACAGATCTTGAAGCCAAGGCAATTGCCGCGATGAGGGATTTCAAAGAAGGGCACGTCCACATACCCCGAGATGACGCTTTTTATGCTGTGGAAGTGGGTGTGCGAAATTTGCTGCGCCGTGAATTGATTGCAGAAAATGATGGCATTATCGAAATTACCCACAAGGGTTCAGATGTTGTGCCCTATTATGCGGCAACGTTGGCGCATCTGTTCGAAAATCATTGAGACATAAAATTACAAATTTTAGCATCTTTTCGTTGTAATCTTTCGCGCTGGTTAGTATTGCACCTGCAGAGGATTTGATTCTGCGATGCAGAAAAACTGACAAAGGAGATCCGCTGATGCCGTTAGACGCGCAATCCCCGTTGGCCCTATATGATGCGCCAAAAAAAGATTTGTATGAAATGACTGAAATGCCCCCTTTGGGGCATGTGCCAAAGCAAATGTATGCTTGGGCGATCCGCCGTGAACGCCATGGTGAACCTGACAAGGCAATGTTGCAAGAGGTTGTCGATGTGCCAGAGGTTGGCGACAACGATGTGCTGGTTTTGGTGATGGCCGCAGGCGTGAACTACAACGGTGTGTGGGCCGGACTTGGTGTTCCTATCAGCCCATTTGATGGCCACAAAGCACCTTACCATATTGCTGGATCGGATGCTTCGGGCATTGTGTGGGCGGTCGGTAAACTGGTGAAACGCTGGAAAGTGGGCGACGAAGTGGTGATCCACTGCAACCAAGATGCAGGCGATGATGAGGAATGCAATGGCGGCGACCCCATGTATTCGAACAGCCAGAAAATCTGGGGATACGAAACGCCAGACGGATCCTTCGCCCAGTTTACCGCAGTACAACAGCAGCAGATCATGCCGCGTCCGCAGCATCTTTCGTGGGAAGAAAGTGCTTGTTATACGCTGACTTTGGCAACGGCTTATCGGATGCTGTTTGGACATGCGCCGCACGATTTGAAACCTGGCCAAAATGTTTTGGTTTGGGGTGCCTCTGGCGGTTTGGGATCTTATGCGATCCAGCTTGCCAACGTTGTTGGTGCGAATGCAATCGGCGTGATTTCGGATGAAAGCAAGCGCGAATTTGTGATGGGATTGGGCGCCAAAGGTGTGTTGAACCGCAAAGATTTTGATTGTTGGGGACAGTTACCCAAAGTGGGTACCGATGAATATAACACGTGGTTCAAAGCCGCCCGTAAATTTGGTGCAGCGATCTGGGATATTACCGGTAAGGGCAACAATGTTGATATGGTGTTTGAACACCCGGGCGAAGCCACATTCCCTGTGTCGAGTTTCGTTTGCAAGAAAGGTGGGATGGTTGTGATCTGTGCCGGGACCACAGGTTACAATCTTACTTTTGATGTGCGCTATGTCTGGATGCATCAGAAACGTTTGCAAGGCAGCCACTTTGCCCACCTGAAGCAGGCGGCGTCTGCGAATGCGCTTATGTGTGAGGGCAAATTGGATCCTTGCATGTCCGAATGCTTTGCGTGGGAAGATCTTCCCGAAGCGCATATGAAAATGATGCGAAATGAGCATTTGCCGGGTAATATGTCCGTTTTGGTGCAAGCACCAAAAATGGGTTTGAAGACGGTTGAAGAAACGCTTGATGCGTTAAACTAATCCATCTCAAATACCGATTCTGACGACGCCTGCCCAGGGTTTTCCCTAGGCGGGCGTTTATTTTGAAGGACTTAGGTTCCCGCTGCTTCCCTATTTTAGGGGAGGAATAATCGGC
>JAHDCF010000051.1 GCA_020630015.1 Planktomarina sp.
GGTGTTCACGGTCGACTTCCGATCCCCCGAACTGGCCGTGATCGAAGATATGGAAACCCGCCTGCGGGTCGAGGCGCAGAAGATTGTGGATGACATGGGCCTTGAGATTGAATTCGAAAAGGTGGGCGGATTTGATCCCGTGGCCTTTGACGAAGGCTGCGTATCTGCCGTGCGCGACGCTGCCGAACGCATGGGGTATTCGCACATGAACCTTGTGTCTGGGGCGGGCCACGACGCCTGCTGGATCAACCGCGTGGCCCCCACGGCTATGGTGATGTGCCCTTGTGTGGACGGGCTGAGCCATAACGAGGCAGAAGAGATTTCGAAGGAGTGGGCGACGGCGGGCACGGATGTGCTGTGCCAAGCGGTGTTGGAGACTGCGGGGATTGTGGGTTGAGTCAGAACACAGACGCAATTGTCCTGCCGGGTCTGACTTCCACATCTCGCGAAGCCCGCCGGTTTGAAAAAGCCCTTGAAAAGGCTTTGCGCGGGGCGGTCAAAGGAACGCCTTGGCGCGCGAAACAGGGAATTGTTTTTCGTGAACTGGATTCCTTTTTTTACGAAGGCAAATGGGATTTACCTTACAAAAAAGACGAAAAACCTATTTTGGCGATCAAACTCTGCGTGAAGCCGATGGCTGTCGATCCGTTGCTTTGGGATGCGATGAATGAACCTGATAATCACAAAGAACCTTTGTCGTTTCGCGCTTGGGGGTGGTTCACTTGTGGAGCGCCTTCGTTGTGGGAAGACGTCATCGAAAATTCGATGGAAGTGGAAGAATACGCTTCTGAAATAATACGAAAATTTGATGGTGCGGTTCCCGAAATCATGCAGCTTTTGAATTCTAAACCTTTTTCCGAAATCGCCAAGCAAGCCTATGCCCAAAATGACAAATGGAAGATGGAGGAAACGATTGTGTTTTCGTTGCTCTTGGAAGGGAAAGAACAGGAGGCAAAGGAAGTTGCCGGGTCGTTCGTGCACCATAGTATGGTAGAAGGAAAAAGTGGAAATTCATTTATCGATATTGCAACGAGCCAATCCAATTCGGGTTCTTTCGTCGATAATTTAATCTCAAAACTGAAACGAGGTGAACTATGACCAAAGTCATCAAAAACGGAACCATCGTCACCCATGACCTGACCTATAAGGCAGACGTTTTGATCGACAAAGGTCAGATCGTTGAAATCGGTCCGAACCTGAAGGGTGATGAGGAGTTGGACGCCACCGATTGCTATGTCATGCCCGGCGGGATCGACCCGCACGTGCATTTGGAAATGCCGTTCATGGGCACTTATTCCAGCGATGATTTTGAAAGTGGTACGCGCGCGGGGCTGGCCGGTGGCACAACCATGGTGGTGGATTTCTGCCTGCCCAACCAAGGCGAAAGCCTGCTGGATGCGATAAAGCGGTGGGACAATAAATCGACCCGCGCGAATTGTGATTATTCCTTTCACATGGCCGTCACGTGGTGGGGGGAGCAGGTGTTCGATGACATGAAAACCGTGATCGAAACCCGCGGGATCAACACGTTCAAACACTTCCTTGCCTATAAAGGCGCGTTGATGGTGAATGATGATGAGCTGTACTCAAGCTTCAACCGTTTGGCCGAACTGGGCGGCATCGCCATGGTGCATGCCGAAAATGGTGACGTGGTGGCGGAACTGTCGGCCAAGCTGCTGGCCGAAGGGAACACGGGGCCAGAGGCGCATGCCTATTCCCGCCCATCACAGGTTGAGGGCGAGGCCACAAACCGCGCCATCATGATTGCCGATATGGCGGGTGTGCCTCTGTACGTGGTGCACACAAGTTGTGAGGAGGCGCACGAGGCCATTCGCCGTGCCCGCCAACAAGGCAAGCGGGTTTGGGGCGAACCTTTGATCCAACACCTGACACTTGATGAACGCGAATACTTCCACGATGATTGGGATCACGCCGCCCGCCGCGTGATGTCGCCGCCTTTCCGCGATGCAGGGCATCAGCAATCGTTGTGGGCGGGTTTGCAATCCGGCAGCCTTAGCGTTGTGGCCACCGATCACTGTGCCTTTACCACCGAACAGAAACGGTTTGGCGTGGGTGATTTCACCAAGATCCCCAATGGCACCGGCGGCCTAGAAGATCGCATGCCCATGCTGTGGACCCACGGTGTTGAAACCGGCCGCCTGACGCCCAATGAATTTGTGGCGGTGACCAGCACGAATATTGCGAAAATCTTGAACTGCTATCCGCGCAAGGGCGCGGTGGCGGTTGGGGCCGATGCCGATCTGGTGGTGTGGGATCCGGCAAAGGAAAAGACAATCACCGCCAAATCCCAACAGTCGGCAATTGATTACAACGTGTTCGAAGGCAAGCACGTCAAAGGCCTGCCGCGCTTTACCCTGACCCGCGGCCATGTGGCTGTGAACGACGGGGCGATCAACACGCAGGAAGGCCACGGCAAGTTTGTGGCGCGCGAGGGGAACACTCCGGTGAACCGGGCGCTGAGTTCATGGAAAGAACTTACCCAGCCACGGCCCGTGCAACGCACCGGTATTCCGGCGACGGGGGTTTGATGGAAGCGTCTTTAACACAATGTGTCCCGAACATGATCCGGGACCTTTTGGTTGGCAATAAAAAGAGGTCCCGGGTGATGCCCGGGACGTGGATTAAGCAAGCATGACATCTGTAATCCAAGCAACCGATCTTGCCCTCACGTTCCAAACCAACGATGGCCCGGTGCATGCCCTCAAAGACATCAATCTTGAGATCAACAAGGGTGATTTCGTCAGCTTCATCGGCCCGTCGGGCTGTGGCAAAACAACGTTCCTGCGGGTGATCGCCGATCTCGAAAAACCGACGGCGGGTGAAGTCACCGTAAATGGCGTCACGCCGGAACAGGCACGAAAAGCGCGCGCCTATGGCTATGTTTTTCAAGCGGCGGGGCTTTATCCTTGGCGGACGATTGCGGGCAATATCAAGTTGCCACTGGAAATCATGGGGTATTCCAAGGCGGATCAGGCCGAACGCGTTGATCGGGTTTTGGAATTGGTTGAATTGTCCGGGTTCGGTAAGAAATTCCCGTGGCAACTGTCGGGCGGGATGCAGCAACGGGCATCCATCGCGCGGGCCTTGGCCTTTGATGCTGATATTCTGCTGATGGATGAACCCTTTGGCGCGCTGGATGAAATCGTGCGCGATCACCTGAACGAACAGTTGCTCCAACTGTGGAAACGCACCAACAAGACCATCGGCTTTGTCACCCATTCCATTCCAGAGGCCGTGTACCTCAGCACCAAGATTGTTGTCATGTCACCGCGCCCGGGGCGCATTGCCGATGTGATCGAAAGTCCGTTGCCGAAAGAAAGACCATTGGACATTCGCGACACGCCAGAGTTTCTGGAAATTGCCCATCGCGTGCGGGAAGGGTTAAGGGCAGGGCATGCCGATGATTAAACATCCCGCACAAGGAAGTTGCCTATGAAATCCATTGGTCCGGTTCTCAGCGTTTTGATTGCCCTTGTGGCAATCTGGTACGGCGCGACCGTGTGGATGAATTCAGGCTGGACCTATGATCAGGCGGAACGCAAGGGCCTGACGCCCAGTTTCAGCGAAGTGGTGCAAGACACCATGAACCAAAAACGCCCACGTTTGCCTGCGCCGCATCAAGTGGCAGAGGAGTTGTGGAAAACCACAGTTGAAAAGAAGGTCACGTCAAAGCGCAGCCTTGTTTTTCACGGCTGGATCACATTGCGGGCAACACTGATGGGGTTTGCATTGGGAACCGCCCTTGGCATCGCGTTGGCGGTGGCGATTGTGTACAGCCGCGTGATGGAAATGTCGGTCATGCCATGGGCCGTGATCAGCCAAACCATCCCAATTGTCGCCTTGGCGCCGATGATCATCGTTTTGTCCAGTTCCATCGGGATTGAAGATCGCAACGTCCCCAAAGCAATTATCAGTGCTTATTTGTGTTTCTTTCCCGTGCTTGTGGGAATGGTGAAAGGTTTGCGCAGCCCAGATGCGATGCAGCTTGATTTACTGCGCACCTATGGGGCCAGTGGGATCACATCATTTTTGAAACTTCGATTGCCCACGTCGGTGCCGTATCTATTTACCAGTTTAAAGATTGGCATTGCGGCGGCGCTGGTTGGCACCATAGTGGGGGAGTTGCCAACCGGGGCCATTCGCGGTTTGGGTGCGCGCATCCTGATTGGGGATCAGTTCGGCAACCCGATGATGATTTGGAGCGCCCTGTTCGCCGCCGCGATTTTGGCAGGGGCTTTGGTGACCATTCTTGGGATTGTTCAGAATATCACATTGAAACGCATGGGAATGGCGCAATGATTTGGGTGATCGGTGCCATATTAATTTGGTTGGCCCTTTGGGCGCTGAACATCCGATTGGCCCGTCGCGGCCATCGGTTTTGGGTTCCTGTAATCTTTGGCTTTGCCATTTTGGTGTTGTGGGAAGGCACAGTTCGGGGGCTTGAAATCTCACCCATCATTCTGCCAGCACCATCACAGATCGCGGCAAAAATCGCGACTTCAACCGATGTGCTGTGGGGTGACTTCGTGCAAACGGTTCTGAAAGGCGCGATGTCGGGCTTGGTGATTGGCTGTGCTGCGGCCTTTGCAGTTTCTATTTTGGTGGATCGATCCCCGTTTTTGCAACGCGGGCTTTTGCCCATTGGCAATTTTGTGGCGGCCCTGCCGATTGTGGGCACGGCCCCGATTCTGGTGGGCTGGTTCGGGTTTGACTGGCAATCAAAGGCGGCCGTGGTGGTGGTGATGGTGTTCTTTCCGATGCTGGTGAACACGGTGCAGGGATTGAAAGAATCCAGTGCAATGCAACGGGACCTGATGCAAACCTATGCCGCAGGTTACACCACAACGCTTTTGAAACTGCGCTTGCCAGCGGCCATGCCGTTCATTTTTAATGGGCTTAAAGTTGCGACAACGCTGGCGCTGATTGGTGCGATTGTTGCTGAATATTTCGGCAGTCCCACAAAAGGGATGGGATTTCGCATTTCAACAGAGGTCGGTCGCCTGAACATTGATATGGTTTGGGCAGAGATTTTCGTCGCCGCGATGGTGGGCAGCGCCCTTTATTTTGCGGTGGTGATTTTAGAAAAGGCGGTCACCTTTTGGCATCCGTCACAACGAGGTTGAGCAAATAATAAACCAACGGGAGTGAAAGGAAGATAAAATGAAAAACCTATTGAAAGGCGGCGTTGCCGCATTGGCCTTAACGGCATCGGGCGCTTTTGCCGCCGATGACATGACATTGCAGCTAAAGTGGGTCACCCAAGCGCAATTCGCGGGATATTACGTGGCGCTTGAAAATGGCTACTATGGCGAAGAAGATCTGAACGTGACGATCAAACCTGGCGGGCCGGATATCGCGCCAACCCAAGTTCTGGCCGGTGGCGGCGCAGATGTGACTGTTGAATGGATGCCAGCGGCCTTGGCCGCCCGCGAAAAGGGCTTGCCGATGGTGAACATTGCGCAGCCGTTCAAATCATCTGGTATGATGCTGACGTGTCGCAAAGACACGGGCGTTGCTTCTCCATCTGACTTTGCAGACAAGACACTGGGCGTTTGGTTCTTTGGCAACGAATTCCCATTCCTGTCATGGATGTCGCAGCTGGGTCTGGCCACAGATGGCAGCGCCGGTGGGGTGACCGTTTTGAAGCAAGGCTTTAACGTTGATCCGATCTTCAACGGGCAGGCTGATTGTGTATCGACCATGACCTACAATGAATACTGGCAGGTGATTGATGGCGGTCTCGGTGCCGACGATCTGGTGACGTTCAAATACGAAGATCAAGGCGTGGCCACGTTGGAAGACGGATTGTACGTTCTGGAGGACAAGCTGTCTGATCCGGCTGAGGTTGATAAGCTGACACGTTTTGTGCGGGCGTCGATGAAAGGCTGGAAGTGGGCTGAGGAAAACCCCGATGCCGCTGCCGATATCGTGCTTGAGTACGACGAAACCGGTGCCCAGACAGAAGAGCATCAGCGCCGCATGATGGGCGAAATTGCCAAGCTGACAGCCGGTTCAAACGGCGCGCTGGATCCTGCGGATTACGACCGCACGGTGGCAAGCCTGCTGTCAGGCGGGTCGGATCCTGTGATTTCAAAAGCACCCGAAGGTGCCTGGAGCCACGCCATCACAGACGCGGCGTTGAACTGATCAATCACTTTGGGTGGCGCGCTTTGGGTGCGCCACCCTAGACATCTTCATCGGCCTGTTTCAGGGCTTTGATCCCATCGTATAATTTTGCCAAAATCTCTGCCTCGGCGATGCAAAACCGCGCCGATGGCGACAGATCAACCGTGCCATCTTTGCCAATGGGGGTATGTTCCCCGCCCAATCCACGCACCGCCAATCCCAAAGGGCGGGCTTTTTCCTTGATACCGGAAATCCCACTTTTAGCGCACAGATTGGGCAAGCGTAGGTGAACAGATGCCCGCATCGCAGTTCCCAAATTGGTGGGGCACGAAGTGATGAAACCCCACTTTGGGGAATGGGCAAAAGGAATGTTCAAGCGATCGGTCATGATTTCCAATGTGTTTTTCAGCCTTTGAAACACAGACGTCAATTTGGATCCCGTTTCCATACACATGATCCGCAGATGATCTTCTTCCCCGACCCAAATGATCACACTGCGATTTGCGGAAACATAACATCCCCGCCCGTAGGGCCAATCGTCGGCAATGCCTGAAATGTTCAAAAATTCATCTTGGGCCATGTTTTTGAATATCAAATGCTGTGCAACCATTTGGGTGTATTGATCTGGGGTCAGCGCATTTGGGTGGCCGGGGGTCAAGGAATGATAGGTGCCACCAAAGGCCGGATCGGCAATCAAAGCTGCAAACACGGTTTGCATATTTGCTTCCAGTGCAAGGCGATCTTCACGCGCCATGCATGACGGTAAAGGCACCCCCAACAAATTCCGCCCAACGCGCACCCGCATCGACAGGGGTGGCAACCCCAATTCCGAAAGATCAAATTGATGGCCTTCTTTCAGATGCCAGTTTGATTGATGCGCGGCCCCCGGATCAACGTGATGATATCTTGAAACCGCTTGGGCAAAGAAAGGTTCAAACCTGTCGTAATCCGCTGGGTGTCCTGCATAACATCCCATTTCACTGCTTGGGTGTTGCAATCCAGACCGCAGGCAAAACAAAAAATGATCCCGATCTTCCGGCGCAAGCGATTGAACATAATCGGCGTCAAAACAGTGCAAAGAAATGTTCTGGGGGTATTGCGCGCGCAAGTCTTCGATCAGCGATAAATCTGCGGTTTGCATCCCCAATCCTTTGCCATGGTTATCTTTGATCCATCCATCGGGTTTGGGCGGGCGGGTGTCAATTGGTTTGCGGGGGGCTGTGCCGTCGATCAGTGTGCATCGGCGCGCGCTGCGGGCGGCCGGCAATAACATCAGCGGCGCGGGCGGCCACCATTTGTGTGGGTGCGTTCAGGTTGGCGCTGGGGATGGTTGGAAAAACGGAGGCATCCACCACACGCAAACCATCCACCCCCCGCACGCGAAACGCATCATCCACCACGGCCATTTCATCATGGCCCATGGCGCAGGTTCCACAAGGATGGAAATCTGTTTCCACATTATGCTTGATCCATTGGGCGATGTCCTTGCGGGTCGACATTTCTGAACCGGGGGTTATCTCTGCATCCCGGAATTCATCGAACGCGGATTGGGCCACCAAATCCCGCGTGCGAAGTACCCCATCCACCATTTGGTCCACCTCGTTGGGGTCAGACAGGTAATTGAACCGCATCATAGGGGCTTGCGTTGGATCGGCGTCGCGCAAGGTAACGGCGCCGCGAGACGTGGGGCGGGATAAATCGATGTGAAATCCAAACCCCTGCGACAAAGTAATTTTGCGATCTGAATATTTAAACGCAACCGGGGCAAAATGATATTGCAGATTGGCCTGCTGCACATCTGCGTTTCCTCGGATGAGACCGCCGGCTTCCCATATGTTTGAGGTGGCGGTGCCAGTGCGCGTAAAAACCCATTGCGCGCCCACGGCCATTTTGCGCAGCGGATTGTCCAGGCGGTGCACCGGAAAACCCCGTTTGCTTTTGAATTGCAGAATGATGCTGGCGTGATCCATCAAGTTTTTGCCAACCCCTGGGACGTCACAGATCGGGGTGATCCCATGCTTTTTCAGGTGATCAGCCGGGCCGATCCCCGACAGCATCAACACCTGCGGGCTGTTTATGGCCCCGCCGGATAAAATAACCTCGGATGCGCTAAGGTCTGCTGTTTTGCCTTTGCGGGTGACGCGCACACCAGTGGCGCGGCCATTGGTGATATTGATCCGATCGACCATTGCGTGGGTCATCAATTGCACATTGCCGCGGCGCAGGGCAGGGCGCAAATGGGCGACAGCCGCGCTGCACCGGCGGCCATCGCGGCGCGTGGCATCCAGACGGGCAACCCCTTCGGGAACCAACCCGTTTGGATCATCCGTTTGGCCTTGCCCGGCTTGCCCCCCCGCGGCGATAAAGGCGTCATAGAGCGGGTTTTCAAAACCTCCGGGGCTGACGCCCAAAGGCCCGGTGTCCCCGCGCCAAGTGTCACCACCCTTGGCATAGGTTTCACCCGCTTTGAAGTAAGGAAGGCAATCGGCATATCCCCAACCCTTTAAGCCGTGTATATCCCGCCACCCGTCATAATCATTTGGATGGCCGCGCATATAGACCATGGAATTGATGGAAGATGACCCCCCCAAAACCCGTCCGCGCGGTGTGGGCACCGATCGCCCTGCCAGATGCGTTTCTGCCTCAGACATGTAATTCCAATTCAGATTGGGATTGCGCCATGCACTGTATACGCCGGCGGGGATATGGATCATGAGATTGTAATCCATCGGTCCGGCCTCAAGGATCAATATGGATTTAGATGTGTCTTGCCCCAAACGGTTTGCCAAAACGCACCCCGCAGACCCGGCCCCAATGATAATATAATCAAACGCATCCATAATCGAATTTATGGCACCGACCCACAATTAGGGCCAGATAAGGTTTTTGAATTTCGGGAAAAAGATAATGGTGGGCGACCCTGGAATCGAACCAGGCGTGCGTCTCCGCGAGGGAGTTACAGTCCCCTGCCACACCTTGCGGCCTGTCGCCCAAACCACTGAAGCGCAAATAGCCAGCGTTGCACGGTGCGTCAACACGAAAATCCCTTGGACGCGGCATTCGGAAGCCGTCATAAGCGACTAAGTGCAAAACAGCGGTGCAAATGATGAAAAAACCAAAATGGGTGGTCGAAAAAGAACGTCAAAAGCGGGCGGCAGCCGCGGAAACCGTTTGGTTGTTTGGCCTGCATGCGGTGCGCGATGCATTGTTGAATCCGGCGCGGGAAAAAATCTCCCTGAAAGTGACAAAAAACGCATTTGATAAATTGGCCGACGCCATCGCTGAAGCGGGGATCGAAGCTGATTTGCAAGATCCCCGAAAATTCAAAGCCCCCCTTGATCCGCAATCCGTGCACCAAGGGGCCGCCCTTGAGGTGAAACCGCTGAACTGGGGCCCTTTGGATCAGCTGAAACCGGACCCGGAACAGGCGCAAAATGTGGTTGTGTTGTTGGATCGGGTCAGCGATCCGCACAATGTTGGGGCAATTCTTCGATCGGCAGAGGTGTTTGGCGCGCGCGCCGTGATCGCGCCACACAGACATTCGGCCCCTGAAACGGGTGCCTTGGCCAAAACGGCCAGCGGGGCATTGGAACGCCAACCGTATCTGCGCGTTCAAAATTTGGCCGACGCCATGGAGAAGTTGAAAGCCATGGGGTATTTTCTGGTTGGTCTGGACGGCACGGCAGACACAGATTTGACCAATCTTGGTCGGGTGGCCGAGGGGCCGGTGGGCCTTGTGATGGGGGCCGAAGGGCCGGGATTACGTGAAAAAACCATCGCCACATGCGATTTACTTGCAAAAATTGATCCCAAAAAAGGATTTGGATCTCTGAACGTCTCAAATGCTGCTGCGGTTGCCCTATATGAGGTGACGAAAGGGGCTTAAAATGCATTACGGCGAAAAAATCGCAACCTGTTGTTACTGTGGCAGTCGCACCGCGCTTAGCCTGCGGGGAAAGGTGCAACATGAATTGGCTTGCAGCAATTGCGGTGCACCGCTTCATGATTTGAAACAAATGCCGCTTCATCCCGATGATGATCGAAAGGTAAAACACGCAACTGTGAAACCATCACGTGTGCGCGTTCGCCCCAAAGATCCCATCAAAGGATATAAATGGGACAAACCCAAAAAGAAGAAAAAGAAAAGTAAAACCAGTTACTTATTCAAAAAGATCTGGGACGAATTGGAAGATATCTTCGACTGACTGTTACAGTGTTTCACATGGCAGAGAGGGGGCTTTGCAACGCGGGCCATAAGCATCACATTGCCCATATGAATTACAGCAACACCAATGAAGGAGAGTTCATATGTTGTCCCGTCGCCAAGTTTTGATCACGGCCCTTGCCACACCAGCCGCCCTTGCGGTGTCTCCGGCCTTTGCCGCCAAGCCGCCCGTTTACGCAACAGATGGAATTGCCATCAACGGTTATGATCCTGTGGCCTATTTTACTGAAAGCGCGCCGGTGGAAGGTGATCCCGCCATCACCAGCGAACATGATGGTGCCACCTTCCGCTTTGCGAGTGCCGAAAACAAAGCCATGTTTGATGGTGATCCTGCAAAATATGCCCCCCAATACGGTGGATATTGCGCTTGGGCGGTGTCCAAAGGCTACACCGCATCTACATCCCCAAATGCATGGTCTGTGCATAAGGGCAAACTATATCTGAACTTTAACAAAGCCGTGCGCGCACGTTGGTCGGTTGGCAAAGATGGCAACATCGCCGCTGCCGATGCAAATTGGCCAAGCGTTTTGGCTTAAGACCTTGTTCACATTTTCATGAGAGCCTCTGGAAACTAAGAGAGCGTTGCATACCTCAGGATAGAAGGCGGCCTGGAACATCCGCCTTCGATTTCACTGTCCCTCGTTCCCCACTTGCGCCCGGGCCTTGCTTCGGGCGCTTTTTTCGTGGAGCTAGGTTTCTTGATCTTCAATTTCGGATTCCTCATCGTCTCCTTCAGCCACAAACGAAAGGCCACCCCAAAAAACCAAAAGGGCGAGAACCATGCAAAGGATGGCGGTCCAAACTGTTCCAATGGCTTCTAACAAGTAGAAATACCCATGAACAAACAAGGCGATGACCCAGTGAACCCGTATGCGACGACCTTCAGTGATGCTGGTTTCAACATCGGGCTGAACATATGTGAAATATGCCAACCCAACCAACAAAGCGGCGATACCAACCAATACCAGGCCCCAGAAATACCCGCTGATCATATTCAGAAGATGAAATGATTTCCCGGACTTTCTGTTGCGGGCTTTGAAATACAAACCATTCAAAAGAAATCCAAAAACGATTGAACCGCCGGCGATCAGACCAGCAGAGATATTGGCCTCCAATCCAAACAAAGGTACCGCAAGGTCGGACCACGGCACAATGGGCACTGAACTTGAAAGAAACCGAAGTGCAGGTGGCCACACCAAACTAAGCCCTGCACCAAGACCTACAATGGAAATAAAAACGGAAATTAAAGACACCAGATAACGCATGGAAAAACTCACAATCAACACAGGACCCTAAGGTCGAACCATAGTGCGGTTAAACTGAAGGCGTGATTGAAATTCAACCTCTATTGTTGACGGTTTGCTTTTTCTTCCAATCCTGAAATGTGCGTCCGGCTTTCCAGCACTTTTAAAACGTCATGCAAAGAAACGTCGCGTGCGGCCAGCATCACCAGTAAATGATAAATTACATCCGCCGCCTCTGCCGTAAGGGCGGTTCGATCGCCTTTGACAGCCTCGATGATCGCCTCCACCGCTTCTTCACCAAATTTTTCAGCGCATTTTTCAGGCCCCTTGGACAACAGTTTTGCCGTCCATGATGTGTCAGGATCAGATACTTTGCGCGCAAGAATGATGGCTTCAAGCTGTTCTAAGGTCATTCGATCCTCATGGGAATTCCGGCCGCTGCCATGTGGGTTTTGGCCTGTGTGATCGTGTAATCACCAAAGTGAAAAATAGAGGCCGCCAAAACGGCACTGGCACCGCCTTTGGTCACGCCTTCCACCAGATGATCCAGGGTTCCCACACCGCCAGATGCGATCACCGGAACGGGAACCGCATCGCTGATTGCGCGGGTCAGGGGTAAGTTGAAACCGGCGCGTGTCCCATCACGATCCATACTGGTCAGAAGGATTTCACCTGCGCCCTTGGCAACGATCATCTTGGCAAATTCCACCGCGTCTATGCCCGTGCCCTTGCGTCCGCCATGGGTGAAAATTTCCCATTTTCCGGGGCTTACCGTTTTTGCGTCGATGGCACAGACAATGCACTGGCTGCCGAAATGGTTGGCTGATTGGGCAATGACGTCGGGGTTTGCAACAGCAGCCGAGTTGAAGCTAACCTTATCTGCGCCTGCCAACAGTAACGCCCGAACGTCATCAGGCGTGCGCACGCCGCCGCCAACCGTCAGAGGCATAAAGCATTGTTCGGCCGTGCGCCGGGCCAAATCAAACATCGTGCCGCGGTTTTCATGGGTGGCTTTGATGTCCAGAAAACAAAGCTCGTCGGCGCCAGCGGCATCATAGGCGCGGGCGGCCTCAACCGGATCACCGGCGTCGACCAGATCAACAAAGTTCACACCTTTCACAACACGGCCTTCGGCCACATCAAGGCAGGGGATGATACGCGTTTTTAACATGGCGCTGGTTTAGGCGGGATTTCACCACAAGGGAAGGGGGCTGGCGCATCGCAGGATGGATGGGGGGATGAAAAACCAGAAACGGGATTGGATTTTTTGAACCAGGGGTTAGGGTGCCATATGCCCAGTTTCAAAATCGTGACATTTGCAATCTTCGCAGCGCTGACACTGTTTGCGTTGTTGGCTGTCTATTTTGCGGGATTAACCCCAGCTATTTCACTGGATTTTACCTTCACACCTGCGCAGGTGCAGGGGCTTTTGGCGTCTTACAACGAAGTCGATGTGGCCCGGCATATTTGGGGAACCCGCGTTTTGGACACCGTGTTTCCCTTGGCCTATGCACTTGCCGCGTGTTTGGCCATTTGGCGTTATTTTCAGGGTACGATGCGAATTGTGCTTTGCACATTTGTTGTTGCCGGGATGGCGATGGATTTTTGGGAAAACAGTTTGAACCTGCGCCTTCTTGCCGGTGAGGCCGGGCTGGCGAGGATGCATGTGACGGTAACTTGGCTAAAGTTTTGCTTGTTGCTTCCGGCCATGGGCTGGGCCTTATCACGTTGGATACGTGAGGTCTTAGGCAGATAAAGCCCCCAAGGCCGCCTTCAAATCAATCGCACCATCGTAAATGGCACGCCCTGAAATCGCACCTGAGATCACCCCGGTTGCCTTCAATGCCGCCAGATCGTCCATGGAAGAAACGCCACCGGACGCAATAACAGGGATGCTGACAGCGCGGGCCAATGCCTCGGTCGCGTCGATATTGGGGCCTTTCATCGCGCCATCGCGATTGATGTCGGTGTAAATAATCGCGGCAATTCCATCGTTTTCGAAATCACGGGCCAGATCGGTCACCATAACATCGGTTTCTTCGGCCCAGCCACGGGTGGCCACGCGGCCATTGCGGGCGTCCAAACCCACGGCGATTTTGCCGGGATGTTTGGTGGCGGCCTGACGCACCAAATCTGGATTTTCAACGGCCACAGTCCCAAGGATGACACGTGACAAACCGCGATCAATCCATGCATCGATGGTATTCATGTCGCGAATGCCACCGCCCAATTGACACGGGACCGAGACGGCATCCAAAATCGCTTCTACCACTGCGCCATTCACAGGTTCACCCGCAAAGGCCCCGTTCAAATCCACCAAGTGAATCCATTCGCATCCTGCATCTTGAAAGGCACGTGCTTGGGCTGCGGGATCATCATTAAAAACGGTGACTTGATCCATTTCACCATGTACCAAACGCACGGCTTGTCCGTCTTTGAGATCGATTGCTGGATACAAAATCATGGCGCTGCCCCGGTATTTTCAGTCCAAAGGCCTATGACATGGGTGTGCAAAACATGCAAAGCGACCTTGCGTAACACTTGCCACAACGTTCAAAATAAGGGCAAACTTGCGACACCATGTCCAAGTACATGTCTGGGAGGACACTATGAAACGTTTGTTTGCGGCCGCTGCAGGCCTCGTATTGGTAGCAGGATCAGCAATGGCAGATCCGGTGCACGGCACTTGGAAATCACAGCCGGGTGAATCTGGCGGGTATATCCACGTCAAAATCTCTGCCTGTGGCAGCAGCATCTGTGGCAAGATCACAAAGGTGGTTGGCAACGATAACACGTCTATCGTTGGACGATCCATCATCAAAGGCATGAAGGCCAAAGGGAATGGCAGCTATTCCGGCGGAACCATCTGGGCGCCAGATACTGACAAGACCTTCAAGTCTAAAATGTCGCTCAGCGGCAACCGCTTGAAAGTCAGCGGATGTGTGGCCGGTGGTTTGATCTGCCGCAGCCAAACTTGGTCGCGCCTGTAAGTTAAGGCCGCCACTTCAAGAAATTTGAAATCAGCCGGAGCCCTGTGCTCTGGCTTTTTTCTGGGTGAAACTGGGTGCCAATCATGGTGCCCGTTCCCACAATCGCCGTCACATCGCCAGCGTAATCCACATGGGCCAATCGTTGGGCCGGATCGGCCACGGCAAAATGATAGCTGTGCACGAAATAGGCGTGCTGGCCCGTTTCAACCCCGGCCAACACAGGGTGCTCACCCGTCACGATCAGATCATTCCAGCCCATATGCGGAACCTTCAGACGGGTATCGGTGGGTTCAATTTTGACAACATCGCCACCAACCCAGTTCAATCCCTCAGTTTCAGCATATTCCAAACCGCGCGTCGCCATCATTTGCATGCCGACACAGATGCCCAGAAACGGCTTTGCGTCTTTTTCAACACCTTCGACCAATGCCTCAAATAAACCGCGCCGGTCGGTCAGGGCCGCTTTGCAGGCCGGAAACGCCCCGTCGCCAGGCAACACAATCCGGTCGGCCTTGCGCAACACGTCAGCGTCCGATGTCACGACAACCTCTTCCCCCGACAAATCGCCCGCCATGCGTTCGAATGCTTTTTGGGCCGAATGCAGGTTGCCGCTGTCGTAATCGATCAGGGCCGTCAGCATTTACAAAGTGCCTTTGGTGGATGGAACCGCATCGGCCTTGCGCGGATCGGTTTCCAGCGCATCCCGCAACGCACGCGCCACAGATTTAAAGGCGGCTTCGGCAATATGGTGGCTGTTCACCCCATGCAGTTTATCCACATGCAATGTGATCCCGCCATGTGTTGACAGCGCTTGAAAAAATTCACGCACCAGTTCTGTGTCAAATGTTCCGATTTTTTGGGTTGGCAAATCCACATTCCACACCAGAAACGGGCGCGCCGACAGATCCAAAGCGCAGCGCACCAAAGCGTCATCCATGGCCAAGTGGCAATCACCATACCGGCGGATGCCCTTTTTGTCGCCCATGGCCTGGGTCAGGGCTTGGCCAATGGCAATGCCCACATCTTCGACGGTGTGATGATCATCTATGTGCAAATCACCTTCGCAGCGCACGGTCATATCCATCAGGGCATGGCGCGACAGTTGATCCAGCATATGGTCAAAAAAGCCGACACCGGTTTGGTTGTCATAGGCACCCGTGCCATCCAGATTCAATTCGACCGAGATTTTCGTTTCAGCCGTGTCACGCGTGATCTTTGCTTTGCGCATCGCATCGCCCTTTCGTCAATGACGCGGGTTATAGGGGCAGGGGGAATGTTTGGGAAGGGTGGTTGACACGATGCGCAGCCCCATACCAAATTCCAAACGTGATATTGATGAGTGAGGGGAAGATGAAAAAGCGCAAGCGATATACTTTCTGTCTTGTACTAAGTCTTTTAGCGACGACAGAACTTAACGCATTTAGCGAAGCTTGTGTTGGGAAAGATGGTTTTGAGGGTGAACCACCGCTTTCCTATTGGACAGGAAGCCATGATTTGTTCATCTTCAAAGACTTTCCAGCAACCGAATTGATTTCTGCAATCGCTGTGTTGGGCGCCCCTGATCCCGAACTAGATTGCACCTCAAAAGTGCTATTCTGCGCACAAAACAATGTCGTTTCACAAGGGCAGGCACGACTTGTCAAAGAAACCTTTAATGTTTTTGACGCAGTTCTGTTGTCGCTGGAATTTGATGTTGCTCTGTTCCCGGATTTTGTCGGCAAAGGTAAATTCACTTTTCAAATGACAGCTGATTTGGAGGATAACTATCCCCATGGAATAGGAAGATACGAAACAAGCGTGTCTCAGGGAAACTCGTATCTGAAAAATCGCTATGGATATTCTGACGCCATACCGACCGGAATGCAGCTATGTCGGACGAAAGCGGTTCCTCTGTTTGAGTCGGTTAATTAAACCAACAACGGTCAAAAGGCGCTGACTAGTCGGTTTTAACCCCTCATCAACCAAATCCTGAAATTCGTTAACCTTTCCCCAAACGGCAGCGGTGCACGCCCGGTGTACGGGGTGTGTACAGGTTGTGTACAGGCTGTGTACGCCTCGACTTGGTTGAACTGGACCTTGTCTGGAAATCCTTACCCGGGCGACCGGTGCAAATACCAATGGTCAATCATTTTCCGATACGCCCGTCCGCGTTGCCACAAAACACGGACCACAAAATATGCCCTTGCCCGCATTCAACCCATCTTTGCCAAATCCAACTGGCACGGGGCACCCCATGCCCAAACCCACGGGGGGATTGGAAATGAATCAGATAATTTTTCAGAAAGTTCCGACTGGAGCGGGCGATGAGATTCGAACTCACGACCCTAACCTTGGCAAGGTTATGCT
>JAHDCF010000052.1 GCA_020630015.1 Planktomarina sp.
CCCCATCGACATGGCCTGCTGGGACATCGCGGGGCAAGCCGCCGGTCTGCCCATCGCGGA
This sequence comes from Planktomarina sp., assembly GCA_020630015.1. Classification (GTDB taxonomy): domain Bacteria; phylum Pseudomonadota; class Alphaproteobacteria; order Rhodobacterales; family Rhodobacteraceae; genus Planktomarina. Next base: position 61 of record JAHDCF010000052.1, read on the forward strand.
TCTTATGGGTGGCGGGTCTCGCACACCGCGGCCCATTGCGTCGTCGGTTGGGGCCAAGACGGTGGATGAAACGCGGGCCGTGATTGATCGGTACCGCCAGCGCGGATACATCGCGCATTCGGTCAAAATCGGCGGCGACGTGGACCGCGACATCGCCCGCATTCGCGATGTGGAAGACATCCGCAAACCGGGTGAAATTGTGCTTTACGACGTGAACCGTGGCTGGACGCGGCAGCAGGCCTTGCGCGTCATGTCCGCCTGCGAAGACCTGAACGTGATGTTTGAACAACCCGGCGAAACCTTGGACGATATCGCGGCCATTGCGGACAAACACGCAAGCCCCGTGTCGGTGGATGAAAGCCTTGTCACCTTGCAAGACGCCACCCGCATCGCCCGCGAAGGCATTGCCGAAATCTTCGGCATCAAGCTGAACCGCGTGGGTGGTCTGACCAAGGCGGCGCGCATGCGCGATGTGGCCTTGGCCCATGGGATCGATATGTTTGTGATGGCAACGGGCGGGTCGGTGCTGGCCGACACAGAGGCGCTTCACTTGGCGGCCACGATCCCCGATCACAATTGCCACGCCGTTTGGGCCTGCCAAGACATGCTGACCGTGGACATCGCAGATGGTCGCGGGCCGCGCAATGTGGACGGGCATTTGCACCTTCCCGAAGCACCAGGGCTGGGCGTGCATCCAGATGAAAACACCTTGGGTGATCCAGTGGGGGTATACGCATGAAAATCAAATCCATCGCCCTGTGGTCCGTCGATCTGACCAGCCATGAAACTTATTACATGGCGGAAGGCAAAACCTGCGACACGGTCAAATCCCATGTCCTGTGCCTTGAAACGGACACAGGCCTGAAAGGTTGGGGTGAAGTGTGCCCCATCCCGCATTATTTGCCCGCCTTTGCCGACGGCCTGCCCAGTGCCGTGGCGGAAATGGCGCCGGAAATCATCGGCATGACGCCCTTGGGCGTGGACGCGCCCATGCGCAAGTTGGACGCGTTTTTGCAAGGGCATCTGCACGCGAAATCCATTGTGGACATGGCGTTTTGGGACCTGTTCGGCAAAGCGGTGAACCAACCGCTTTACACCCTGTTGGGGGGGCGCACACAGGCAGATATGCCGCTCTATCATTCAATAACCTGCATCGCGCCTGAAGACATGGCCCGCATTGCCAAAGATGCCCACGCAACGGGCATTCGGCAATTTCAGGTCAAATTGGGTGCCGATAAAAATTGGGAAGCAGACGCCGAACGATTGATCAAAGTACGCGAAGCTGTGGGGGACGGCCCGCTGGTTTATGGGGATTGGAACTGCGGCGCCAGCAAGTTGCAGGCCACCCGCACGGGCCGCGCCGTGGCGCATTTGGACGTGATGTTGGAACAGCCTTGTAAAACCTTGGAAGATTGCGCTGCGGTGCGTCAGGCCACGGGATTGCCTATGAAAATTGATGAGGGGGCGTTTGATCAAGCGACTTTGATCCAGGCCGCCCAACTGGGTTGCTTGGATGCCGTCGCGCTGAAACTGTCCAAATTTGGTGGGCTGTCCGCCATGGCCCGCGCACGGGATTTGACGGTGCATTTGGGGGCAGAAATCTGTGCCGAATGCACATGGGGATCTGATATTGTGACCGCCGCCGCATTGCATTTTGCCGCCTCAACACCACCCGCAAATTTGCTGAACACCTGCGATTTGTCGTCCTACGTTGGGCCGCGCGTCGCCCCTGATGGGCCCGTGCGCAAAAACGGCCGCATCGCCCCTCCCGAAGGATCCGGCTTGGGGGTCACGCCTGACCTATCCGTTCTGGGAACGCCTGTCTTAGAGATTTCATAACCATGCAAAAACTGACCACGCAAACAAGTTGGATCGCCCGCGCCCAAACAGTTCTTCCCGCCGCTGGGTTCGGAAATTTTGATCCTGGCATAATTATTTCGCACGGGCAGGGCAGCCACGTTTGGGATGAAGACGGTAATGAGTTCATTGATTACTTGATTGGATCAGGGCCGATGTTGCTGGGACATGGCCACCCCGAAGTGATGGAAGCCGTGTTGGAACAATTGCCAAAAGGCATGACCTTTTTTGCCAACAACGCCAAAGGAATAGAACTGGCCGAGGCCATCGTGGATGCCGTACCATGTTGTGAACAAGTACGATTTGTCGCCTCGGGCGGAGAGGCAGACATGTACGCCATCCGTTTGGCGCGCGCCTATACCGGACGCGACAAAATTCTGAAATTCGAGGGCGGATATCATGGGATGAGTGCGGAGGCGCAGATGTCTCTGGCCCCTGCTGCGCAGGTCAACTTCCCCCAAGCCGTGCCCGACAGTGCCGGTATTCCACAAGGTGTTGCCGATCAAATGTTGATCGCGCCATACAATGACCTAACGGCAGTCGAAAATCTGTTGGCGGAGCATACAGACGTTGCCGCAATCATCGTTGAACCTTTGCAACGCATCATCCCGGCGCAACCCGGTTATCTGCAAGGTTTGCGGGACCTTTGCACCAAGCACCATGTACTGTTGATCTTCGATGAAATCGTCACTGGCTTCCGCCTGGCTTATGGCGGTGCCCAAGAACGATACGGTGTGGTGCCCGACATTTGCACGTTGGGAAAAATAATCGGCGGCGGATTTCCTTTGGCTGCATTGGGCGCCAGTTCAGATATCATGGCGCATTTTGATAAATCCATTGTGGGATCGGACAAGTGGTTGATGCAATTGGGCACGCTGTCAGGCAATCCTGTTGCATCTGCCGCTGGGCTCAAAACGATGGAGGTACTTCGTCGTGATGGGGCCTATGATCAATTGCGGGCCACGGGTAAGGCTTTGCAGGACATGCAAATCAAATCATTAAATGATGCGGGGATTGCACATCAAATTTGCGGAGATGAAACTCTGTTTGATGTTTTTTTCACCAATTCCCAATGTCGCGATTACAGATCAGCCCGGCACGACAACCCGAAAATAAATGAGATTTACAACACTGCGTTGCGAAAAAAGGGTATCTTCAAATCCCCCGGAAAATTGTATCCTTCACTTGCGATCACCCAAGAAGATTTGGATAAAACACGGGATGCGGTTCAAGCTGCGGTCACGTCGATTGCCGCCTGTTGATTGCCTCTTGCGGTTATAACATCCGTTTTGAAATCAAAATTTTGAGTCCGACCTAGGGATTAACCTTGGGTCGCATCAGGTATTAATTGCTTGCGTTGTCGTCGATTCTGACACAGCTTGCTTTCAATCATAAATTGATAGGGAGTTTCGTCATGAAGTTAATGACACTATTAACGTCATCCGCAGCGGTATTGACGCTGGCTGGTGGTGTATCTGCTGAAACATTGAATTGGGCACGCGCGGGCGACAGCTTGACCATGGATCCCCATGCGCAAAACGAAGGCCCGACACATGCCTTGGCAAGCCAAATTTATGAACCATTGATCCAGCGCGACATGAGCGGCAAGCAAGTTGCCGCCTTGGCAACCGAATGGGGGCCAAAGGCCGATGATCCAAATGTTTGGGCGTTCACACTGCGTGAAGGTGTCACATTCCACGATGGTGCTGAATTCGACTCGGAAGATGTTGTTTTCTCATTCAACCGGGCCATGAGCACAAACTCCAACATGAAAGAGCTTTTGTCATCTGTGGTGGAAGTGCGCGCCGTGGGCAAATATGGTTTTGAAATTGTAACCGATGGTCCGAACCCGATCATGGCTGCAAACCTGAATGATATTTACATCATGGATAAAGGTTGGTCAGAGGCGAATAACGCCGTTGAAGTGCAGGATATGGAAGGTGGCGAAGATACCTTTGCCGCGAAAAATACAAACGGAACAGGCCCATACACTTTGGTCAGCCGTGTGCCAGACAACAAAACTGTTTTGAAGGCGAACCCTGGCTATTGGGGAATTGGTCAATTCCCGCTGGAAATTACTGAAATCAACTATACCCCGATTAAAAACCCTGCAACGCGTGTTGCCGCGCTTTTGTCTGGCGAAGTGGATTTCATTCAAGATGTTCCCGTTCAGGATTTGGGCCGTGTTGATGCAGACGCAAATCTTAAGGTTGTGAAAGCACCACAAAACCGCGTTATCTTCTTTGGTTTGAACCAAGGTGATGCCGACCTGACCACCGACAACGTTGACGGCAAAAACCCGTTTGCCGATCTGCGGGTGCGGCAAGCCATGAATATGGCCATCAATCGTGAAGCGATCCAAAAAGTTGTGATGCGCGATCAATCCATTCCAGCGGGTGTTGCAATGCCACCGTTTGTGAACGGCTGGACTGAAGCGTTGGATTCAATTCCCGCTGGAAACATCGATGATGCCAAGGCTTTGATGGCTGATGCCGGATACGGCGATGGTTTCTCTGTCACGTTGCATTGTCCGAACGACCGCTACATCAACGATGAGGCGATCTGTCAGGCCGCTGTTGGCATGTTTGCTCAGATCGGGATCACGGTGAATTTGGATGCTAAACCAAAGGCGCAGCACTTCCCACAGATCGGAAATCTGACCACAGATTTCTATATGCTGGGTTGGGGTGTTCCGACCTATGATTCAGAATACATCTTCAACTTCCTGATGCATACCAAAGGCGAAAAGCGCGGGTCATGGAACGGGACGCGGTATTCGAACCCAGACATGGACGCGAAAATCGTAAGCTTGGCATCAGAAACAGATCTAGCCAAACGTGATGCAACAATCGGTGAAATCTGGTCACAGGTTCAAGAAGACCTGCTGTATCTGCCGATCCACCACCAAGTGTTGAACTGGGGAATGGCGAACAAGGTTGAAACACCTGTTTCCCCAGACGATCGTGCGCGATTCAAATACTTCACTTTGAACTGATCTTGACCACAAAATTGGGCCCCGCATTTTTGGATGCGGGGCCTTTCCTATTTCGGGTTTTCCTTTGACAAAATATATTATCAAACGCGTCTTTCAATCGATCCTTGTCTTGTTGGTGACAGGTCTGATCGCATTTTCGATGTTTCGATTTGTGGGGGATCCAATCGAAAACATGTTGGGGCAAGAACGGACCGATGCGGATGTAGAACGTTTGCGCGACCAACTTGGCTTAGATGATCCCTTTTTGTTGCAATACTGGAATTTCCTTGCCGATGCCGTGCAGGGCAATCTTGGCATTTCTTTTCGGCAAGGCCGCCCGGTGGTGGAGGTGCTAATCGAAAGATTGCCGGCCACGCTGGAATTGGCCTTTATTTCAGCCCTTTTTGCAATTTTGTTTGGTGTGCTGTTGGGCGTTTACACCGCCATCCGTTCAAAAGGCTGGCTTACGAATTTGATTTTAACCGTGTCATTGGTGGGGGTCAGCTTGCCCACATTTTTGATCGGGATTTTGTTGATCTATCTATTTGCGGTTGAATTGGGCTGGTTGCCCAGCTTCGGCAGAGGAGACACCGTTCAAATCGGATGGTGGACAACAGGTCTTCTGACCATCAGCGGTTTGAAAGCGATCATTCTGCCGGCAATCACATTGGGGCTTTATCAGATGACTTTGATCATGCGGTTGGTCAGATCAGAAATGTCTGAAGTTTTGAATTCTGACTATATTCGGTTTGCCCGGGCACGGGGCCTTTCGGAAAGAACTATCAACTTTAAACATGCTTTGAAAAACACCTTGGTACCGGTGATCACGATCACAGGGCTACAATTGGGATCGATCATCGCTTTTGCGATTGTGACAGAAACCGTATTTCAGTGGCCAGGGGTCGGGCTTCTTTTTATCGACAGTGTTCAATTTGTGGATATCCCTGTCATGGCGGCTTATCTGATGTTCATTTCCGTGATGTTCGTGGCAATCAATTTGATTGTGGATATTCTTTACGTCATCGTTGATCCCCGCCTGCGTATCGAGGGGGCAAACTGATGGACACGTTGAAACAGTTTTTGGCATCTGATTTCTTTTATTCATTTCGCCGCACACCGGTGGCCGTCGTCAGTTTTTGTATTGCGGTTATTCTAATTCTTTCCGCTGTGCTTGCGCCGGTAATTGCACCCTATAATCCCTTCGATCCTGCGACGCTGAATTTGATGAATGGTTTTTCCAAACCGATGGAACCAAACGCTTTTACAGGGGAAACCTTTCTTTTGGGCACCGACGACCAAGGGCGTGACGTGTTTTCAACGATCCTTTATGGGATGCGGGTTTCCTTGTTTGTTGGGTTTGCTGCGGTTCTTTTGGCCTTGGTTTTGGGCGTCACATTGGGTTTGACCGCCGCCATGGCAGGCGGTCGCACCGATGCGATCATCATGCGGATTGCGGATATCCAGCTGAGCTTTCCGGCAATTTTAATTGCGATGCTGATCTTTGGGATCGCTAAGGGCATCACCCCGCCTGATATGCGCAATCAGATGGCCATTTGGGTTTTGATTTTATCCATCGGCCTTTCGGATTGGGTTCAATTTGCGCGGGTTGTGCGCGGCGCCGCGATGGTTGAGCGACAAAAAGAATATGTCGAAGCGGCCCAGTTGATTGGGCGTGGGCCGTTCACTGTGGCGTTCAAACATATTTTACCCAATGTTGTTGCATCCGTCCTTGTGATTGCGACCATATCACTTGCGTTGGCCATTATCGCAGAGGCAACCCTTTCGTTTCTTGGGGTTGGGGCACCACCAACGCAACCCAGCTTGGGTACGTTGATCCGTATTGGACAAGGTTTCCTGTTCTCGGGTGAATGGTGGATTTTGTTTTTCCCGGCAACGACTCTTTTGTTGCTGGCGCTGTCGGTCAACCTGTTAGGGGATTGGCTTCGCAATACGCTGAACCCAAATATGGATTGATCCATGGCAATGTTAGATATCAAAGACCTGACCATTGAATATCCCGATCGGCATGGGGTTTTTCAAGCAACAAAAAATGTCAACCTGACCGTTAATCGTGGTGAAATTTTGGGCATCGTCGGGGAATCTGGCGCGGGTAAATCCACAATTGGCAATGCGGTTATGGGGTTGCTGCAATCCCCGGGCCGGATCGGGCAGGGTGAAGTGTATTTGGATGAAACCCGTCTGGACACTTTGCCATTTGAAGACATGCGCAAATTGCGTGGCAAAAAGATTGCCATGATATTCCAGGATCCAATGACATCCTTGAATCCATTGGAAACCGTGGAAAGCCAGCTGGTTGAAACCATCGAATTGCATCTGAAATTGGGAAGCGCAGGCGCGCGCGCAAGGGCAGTTTCCCTTTTGGATCAAGTGGGGATACCTGATCCCGAACAACGTATTTCACAGTACCCACATGAATTTTCCGGTGGGATGCGACAACGGGTTGTCATTGCGCTTGCTTTGGCTGCGGAACCGGATGTGATCATCGCGGATGAGCCGACAACAGCTTTGGATGTTTCAATTCAAGCGCAAATCTTGGATTTGATCCGTGATTTGTGCCGGGAAAAGAATGTCGGGATGATCTTGGTGACCCATGATATGGGTGTGATCTCACAAACCGCCGATCGTGTCGCCGTGATGTACCGCGGCAAATTGGTCGAAATCGGTGACACCAAACAAATCACCCAAAACCCACAACATGAATATACCAAGGCATTGATCAGCGCAGTACCGCCATCAAACATGCGTATTGATCGGTTTCAGCATGTTGGTTTTGGAAAAGAAGGCGGTGGCCTTAAAGAGTTTGATTTGAACAATCATTGGTTGGGTCAAGGTCGATCTGACGAAAAGGGTGATGCTGCGATATTGCAGATCAAAGATTTGAACAAAGTCTTCAAATCAACATCTGGGTTTTTGGGGTCAAAAGGCGTTGAAACGCACGCCGTTCGGGATGTGAGCTTTGAGGTGTCCACCGGTCAAACCTTTGGAATTGTTGGAGAAAGCGGTTCAGGAAAATCAACAATTGCAAGGTTGATTACGGGAATTCACAAACCCACATCTGGGCAAGTTGTTTTCGAAGGATTGGACTTGCTTGCACGCCCAAAATCGCGCCAAGACTTACTGACAAAACGTCAGATTCAGATGATTTTTCAGGATCCTTATTCTTCACTTAATCCTCGCATGCGGGTGGAAAACATTGTCGCAGAACCCATCATTGTGAACAATCTTGCGGGATCTCGGGCCGAAGCAATTTCCATTGCACGGGATCTGTTGCAGTTGGTGGAACTTGACGACACAGCAGGGCGTCGTTTCCCACACGCTTTTTCAGGTGGTCAACGGCAGCGTATTTCAATCGCTCGTGCATTGGCGTCTCGCCCTCGGTTTTTGATCTGCGATGAGCCAACTTCAGCATTGGACGTTTCAATCCAAGCACAGATTTTGAACTTGCTCAAAGATTTGCAGGCACGACTGAATTTAACGTTGTTGTTTATCAGTCATGACCTGCCCGTGATGCGCCAAATGTGCGATCAGATTGCTGTAATGCGATACGGTGAAATCGTGGAAACCGGCGATGCAGAGGGTATTTTTGTGGCCCCCCAACACAGTTATACGCAGGACCTGATTTCACTTATGCCAAAGTTTGAGCGTTTGGGCTGACGCTTTAAACTTATTTCAAAAAGCTTTCATAATCTGACACCAATAAATGAAGGGGGGCTGTGTCCTCTTCAATTGATGCAAAGCGCCCGATCGGATCTGTGAAAATATTGTCAGTATTGTCGTCGTTTACGGCAGATACCTCTCCGATTAATACGTCGCCACCTTCACCCCAGAATTTATGCCAATTTCCGGGCCTCAAGGTCACGCTTTCACCCGGTTGCAACGTTAAGACATGGCCTGCCTCGAATTCATAATCCATTCCGTCACAAACGACGGGGACGGGGGCTTTGGGATCCAACTGCCCGTCAGGATCGCTTTCAAACATTTCGATGGCCAACGTCGCACCGCCGCGATTGATAATGTCTTCAGTCTTTAAGATGTGACGATGCATTGGTGAAATTTGATCGTGACGAGAGATCATGATTTTCTCTGCATAACACATCCCCCCCCCCGCGCTGAGGTCGGCCTGCGACCCATTTCGCGTGGTGAACAAAAAAAGACCCATCTTGTCAAAGTCGCCTGCACCATAATCAGTGATATCCCACCCAAGTCCGGCTTCGATGATTCCTGCCGCTCGCGGGGCATTTTTGCGAAACTCTTCAACGGACCAATACGCAAATCCAGGAAGACGAAAGCCAAACGAGCGGATGAACTCATCAGATTGTTTAATGATTTCATTGACTTGTGAACGTTTCATTTGCTTGCCTCTCTGAATTTCTCAAAAATGTCTTGTCACCGAAAGCGCTTTCGGAATAGCGTAAAGTAAAGGGGGGGGCAATATGGCACGTGTGAGCTTAAAAGACTTGGCTAGACATTTGGGGGTCGCGGAAGGCACCGTTTCGCGCGCCCTCAATAATTATCCCGATATTTCAGAGGCGACACGAGCAAAGGTGCGTGCAGCGGCAGATGAATTGGGATATCGCCCCAATCCAACGGCACGGCGTTTAGCCACCGGCAAGGCAGAAGCGGTGGCTTATTTCATGCCAACAAGCCGCAGCGCGATCTCTACACCGTTTGTTTCCCAGCTTTTGCAAGGACTTGGGGATGCATTGGCCAAGCGAAGCTGGGATCTGTTGGTTGTTCAGCCAAACTCAGCTGAGGAAGAGCTGGAAACCCTGCGCAAGTTGGTCAGTTCTGGCAAGGTGTCGGGGGTTGTGCTGTCCCGTCCAGCCAAGGTGGATGCGCGGATCGATTTTTTACGCAAATCAGGGTTTCCATTCATTGTACATGGTCGGGCCAAAGATGCATCAGATTACGCTTGGTTTGATATCGATTCCGAAAGCGCTTTTGTTTCGGCGGTTGATCATTTGTGTGCTTTGGGTCATCAGCGCATCGGCTTTGTTGGGGCGCCCACATATCAGAATTTTGTTCAAGATCGGTTGAACGGATATAAGAAGGGTTTGCAGGCAAATGGCCTCCCCTATGCGCCCGACCTCGTGTCTGTTGCTGAATTAACCGATGAAGGGGGTGAACGTGCCTCTTTCGATTTGTTGTCGCAACCCAATCCGCCGACCGCACTTTTGTGTGTCAACGATGTTCAGGCCATTGGGGCTTTGGCGGCCATCCGGGCCAAAGGTTTGACACCTGGCAAAGAAGTATCTGTCATCGGTTATGATGGTATCTGGATGGGACGCCACGCGAACCCGCCACTGACAACAATGGCACAGCCTCAAGCCCATTCGGGCCGCGAATTGGGGGATATGCTTTTGTCGATCATTGATGGCGGCAATCCAAAAGACTTTCAAATTTTACGCCAAGCCGAAATGGTGCGGCGGAAAAGTGATGGCCCTGTATGGGTCGAACAACCACACGTTCAAAAAATCCTAGGGAGGAACGAACATGAATAGGTTTGGTACTTTTGCAGCAGGTTTATTGCTGTCAACTGCGCTAAGCACTGCAGCTTTTGCCGATACGATCACCATGTGGACGATGGAAGAACAGCCAGATCGCATGGCTGCTCAAGAAAAGATTGCAGCAGATTTTAAAGCGGCCAGTGGCCATGATGTGAAAATTGTACCTGTCACTGAAAAGGACATCGCCACACGTGCGACCGCGGCATTCGCGGCGGGCGATCTGCCTGACATTTTGAACCACACGGTTCAACACCTGTTGCCATTTGCGTCCGCTGGTATGCTGGATGCGGCAGCGGCTTCAGAAGTGATCGAAAACCTTGGTGCAGGCTCATTTGCAGCAGGTCCATTGGGTATGGCATCTGTTGATGGTGAAACTGTCTCTGTCCCAACCGATGGTTGGACACAGCTGGTTGTGTACCGCAAAGATTTGTTTGCCGAAATGGGATTGGAGGCACCAACATCCTTTGATGCCGTTCAAGCGGCCATGGCAAAACTGCACAATCCGCCAAACATGTATGGCTTTGTTGCAGCGACAAAAATCGATGAAACTTACATGATGCAGTTGATTGAACACATCTCATTGGCCGCTGGTTACAGCCCGGTGAATGCAGATGGTTCTGTGAACGAAGACACATCCAAGCTGAAGACTGTTTTGGAATTCTATAAATCCATCGCAGACGCATCCCCAGAGGGTGATTTGTACTGGAAACAATCACGTGAAATGTATCTTGGCGGCAAAGCGGCCATGATCATTTGGTCACCGTCTTTGTTGGATGAACTGGGCGGTCTGCGTGACAGCGCACCTGTTACGATCAACGATGATCCAACCACAAAAGAACTGGCTGGGAACACAGGTTTTGTGACGGTCTTCTCTGGCGGGGACAATGCAGCCGGTGCAGCTTATGCTGACGTTCGTTATTTGGGCATTACATCAGATGCGAACACATCTGTAGCGCAAGAATTTGTCGAATTTGTTGTTTCTAACGGATACGGCGATTGGTTGGGCATGGCCCCAGAGGGTAAATTCCCTGTGCGCAACGGTCCAGAAGCAGGATCCAGCGAATATCAAACACTTTGGTCAACATTGCCAACAGGTGTGGATCGTAAAGAACCGCTTTCAAACATCTATGAGCCATCCGTGATTGCAGATATCGTGGCTGGTTTGTCAGTTGGCGATCGCTGGGGCGTTGCTGATGGACAGCTGGAAACGGCGTCCAAAATGGTGAACGCACGCGTCATGAGCCAAGTCATCCGCAAATATATCGATGGCGAAGTGGATGTGGATGGCGCCGCGCAAATGATCGTGGACGGCCATAAAAACCTATAAGGCTCCCAATGGATGGGGCGCGCGAATGCGTGCCCCATTTCCAACAATTGGAACGGAAGAAATGACCACCCCAAAACCGCCCACCCATAGAGGATCCTTGGAACGTCGCGAACAAAAGCTGGCTTACCTGATGTTGATCCCGACGTTCTTAATCGTGTTCAGCATCGTGCTGGGGCCATTGTTGGCCAACTTTTGGATCAGTGTGAAGCCGGTTGAATTAGCAGATCTTCGCCCTGCAAAAGTGATGGTTAATGAATCCCTTCGACCACGCCCCAAAGAAGATGGGCAAGAGGTCACGCTGCGGTACAGGATCCGCAATTCATCCCAAAATGATGCAATTGAAAATGCAAGCTTTACGGATGTATTGCCCGCGGGTTTAACGCTGGGTGTCATGCCGTCCGGGTGTGCCACAGAAGGTCAAACCGTTTCATGCGAACTCGGAGATTTGGAACCGAAACAGAGGTTTGATATTGAAATTCCGGTTGTCGCTTCGCAGGCTTATCTTGATGCTGGCGTCCGCCCACGCGATGACAAAGCAGCGACATTCGGTAGCTCGCAAAATGTTTTGACGTCTTTTGAATTTACAACAGAAAATTTTACCAAGATTTTCAACGGTCCAGAGTTTTGGACAGTTCTGCGTGTGTCGATGTATTACACCATATTTGGCACCCTTGGGGCCTTGGTCTTGGGATTATTTGCCGCGCAACTTCTGAACACCGCATTTCGTGGACGCAATATCCTGCGTGGGTTGTTTTTGTTTCCCTATGTTGCGCCGGTGATCGCTGTGGCCTTTGCTTGGGTGTTATTGCTTGATGCGGGCCCTGGTGGGACATTTAATGCCCTTTTGATGCAAATGGGAGCCACGGACAGCCCGATCAATTTTTTGGGACAGCGCGCCATTCCATTCAGCGTTTTCGGATTGAACCTTGAATTTCCCATGGCGTTGACAACTGTTATTGCGTTTGAAGCATGGCGTTATTTTCCACTGTCGTTCTTGTTCATATTGGCACGTATGCAATCGGTGGGTGGTGAAATGTATGAGGCTGCTGAAATCGATGGTGCGACACCATTTCAACAGTTTTGGAGCATTTCATTGCCCCAACTGGTGGGAATATTATCGGTGTTGTTTTTGTTGCGCTTTATTTGGACTTTTAACAAGTTTGACGACATTTTCCTTCTTACTGGCGGGGCCGCTGGCACACGAACACTGACTGTGGATGTCTATGAACAGGCGTTTGCTGTCTCAAACTTGGGTGCGGGTGCGGCGGTTGCGGTCGTCGTATTTGCGGTGCTTTTGGTTTTTGCCCTGATCTTTTTCAAATTTTCACCACAGGATGACGGCTAATGAAACTTGGATCTGTCACGTTATTTGGAATTTGCGCCGGTGCCATCTGGGGCACTGTGTGGATGATTGTTGTGGGTGTTCTTTTGATGCTGGTATCAGGCTTAACCACCCAACCACCTTTGGGTATGGCGGCCCTCACAGGTGCCGTCATGGGGGTGTCTGCTTTTTTGATTTTTGAAAAATTGCAGGGGCGTGCCCAAATTGTGGTGCTGGTCGGCTTAAGCGGTTTGCTTCTACTGGTTTTAACAGCGGCACAGCCTTTTGGTGTTCCACTGACGCAGGTCTTTTATCAATTGATCGCTTGGATCATCTTTGCGGGGTTGTTGGGAACATCCTTGTTGATGGGATTGCGTGGATACACGGGCGAGGGGGTGTCTCGCTATCGTTTTGAACTTTTAGTCATCCGTCTGTTGAAGGGCTTGGGGTTTGTCATCTTTACCATTGTGGTTGTTTTGCCGTTCTATGTGATGGTCATGACGAGCCTTAAAAACCAACAGAGCTTGTTGGCCAATCCTTTGGATTTTTCGATCAACTTGTCTCAAGGGGCAGCGTCGCTGTTTCGATCGTATATTGAGTTGTTTACCGAATACCATTTCGGAACATTTCTGACGAATTCTGCCTTGGTCAGCGTTTTGACTGTTATCATTACTTTGGCATTTGCGGTGCCGGGGGCGTATGCTGTTGCGCGGCTGCGGTTCAAGGGGCAGGCTTTCTTAAGCCGATCGATTTTGTTGATTTACATGGTTCCCGCCATCGTTTTGGTGATCCCGCTTTACGCGGTGTTTTCTCAGGCGGGTTTACGAAACTCGCTTACAGGTTTGTTGGTCGTTTATCCTGCAACGACAATTCCAGTGGCCCTTTACATGCTGCAAGGCTATTTTCGCGGATTGCCCAGCGAGTTGGAAGAGGCGGGCCTGATGGACGGTTTGTCCCGGGTTGGAGTGATATTGAAAATAACCCTGCCGCTATCATTGCCAGCTTTGGCATCGGTTGCGTTGTACGTGTTCATGATCGCGTGGAACGAATTCTTGTTCGCATTCATGTTCTTGGATGATTTGGAAATGTTCACGCTGTCGCGTGGTGTTGTTTCTTTGAATTCGTCTGAGGTGCCACGGCAGCATCTTATGGCCGGTGCTGTAATCGCCACAGTTCCTGTTTTGGCGCTGTTCCTGTGGTTTGAAAGATATTTGGTTTCCGGCCTGACAGCGGGAAGTGTGAAAGGGTGACACAGATGGCGTTGGATCTTGATCAGCAGGCACGTGATATCCTGCGGAAAAATGACCGGGGTGGTTTCACTGTGCCTACGGCGCGATTGTACCCCTATCAATGGAATTGGGACAGTGCGTTTGTGGCCCTTGGCTTTGCGACGTTTGATCGTGAACGGGCATGGCGTGAACTGGAACTGCTGTTGGACGGACAATGGACCAATGGCATGATCCCGCACATTTTGTTTCGTCGCGATGATCCGGACTATTTTCCCGGTCCGTCTGTTTGGCAAACTTCTGGTGGTGCGCTGCCCTCTGGTGGAATTTCTCAACCGCCCGTTTTGGCCTCTGTTATTCTTGAATTGGTTCAAAGCGGCAACGCAGAAGATCTGCAAAAAGCTGGATCAATGTTTGACGCCGTGTTGAATTGGCACCGGTGGTTCCATCATGATCGCACGCCGGATGGTTGCCCGGTCGTATGCACAGTTCATCCTTGGGAAACCGGGCGGGACAATTGCCCGGATTGGGAACTGGGCTTGGATGCGATGCAAGTTGATCCAGCTTTGGAACCGTATACGCGCATGGACACAGTTCATGCCGACGAAGCTGAACGCCCAAGTGCGCTTCAATACGATAAATACATTACAATCGTGAAATTTGGGCGCGATGTTGGCTGGGATCAAAAGCGGCTGACGAATGAAGGCCCATTTTTAATGGCGGATCCCGGCATTCATTTCATTTTGATGCGGGCTGATCGTGATCTTTTGGAATTGGCAGACCGGTTGGGGCGCCATGATGCCCGGGCGGAATTGCGAGATTTTATTGCCAAAGGCCAAGAAGGAACCGCATATTTTTGGAATGAAAACCTGCAGGCGTTTTGCGCACGTGACGTGCGCAGTGGCGTTTTCAGTGAAGGGTTTTCAAATGCCAGCGCGTTACCGTTTTACGCGGATGCAGGCACAGACAAACAAAGAGAAGGCACCCTGCGCAACATGAAGCGCATCGCCGAAAAGGTTGGTTATATGGTTCCAAGTTGGGATCCAGATGCGGTTCATTTTGAGCCTCAAAGATATTGGTGCGGCCCGGTTTGGCCACAGATGAACAACATAATTTCAAAGGGTTTGGCAGAACAACGCGAAACAGAAATGGCCAATGTTGTCAGGCGCGACTTGGCAAGACTTATTGAAAAATCAGGATTTTTTGAATGCTTTAATACCATGACTGGTGAAGGATGCATCGGCACCGACTTTTCATGGACAGCTGCAATGTGGTTGGCTTGGGCCTCCCCCAACTTAGAGAACTGACATGGGCACAATTACACTAAACAAAGTTGAAAAATGGTTTGGTGACTTACAGGTCATCAAAGGTGTGGATTTGGAAATCGGGGATGGTGAATTCGTTGTTTTTGTCGGCCCATCCGGATGCGGTAAATCGACATTGTTGCGGATGATATCAGGATTGGAAGATGTCAGCCGCGGATCAATCAACATTGATGGGAACGATGTAACAGACAAGCTGCCTTCAGAACGCGAGCTGTCGATGGTGTTTCAATCCTATGCTTTGTATCCCCACATGACGGTCGGCGAAAATATCGGATTTGCCTTGAAAACCGCCGGGCTGCCGAAGGCCGAAATCGCGGAAAAGGTGAAACACGCAGCCGAGATTTTGGAACTTACTGACTATCTGGATCGACAGCCAAAGGCCCTCTCTGGGGGGCAGCGGCAACGCGTTGCCATTGGTCGGGCAATCGTGCGCGAACCCAAAGCGTTTTTGTTTGATGAACCTTTGTCAAATTTGGATGCGGCTTTGCGCGTGCAGATGCGATTTGAGATTTCGAAACTGCACGATGCTTTGAAAACATCCATGATCTATGTCACCCATGATCAGGTTGAGGCGATGACCTTGGCGGATAAGATTGTGGTTCTAAAGTTTGGTGAAATCATGCAGGTGGGTGCGCCCCGTGAATTATATGAACGCCCCGACAACTTATTCGTCGCTCAATTCATTGGCAGCCCCAAAATGAACGTTATGCCGTTGCAAAGCGATGCTGGCACCTCTGATTTCGGTGGAAAGAAAAAGATCAAAACCCCAAAAGATGCACAGGATATTGGCATCAGACCTGAACACATCATTTTGTGCACAAAAGCAGAATCGCATTTGTCGGGCAAAATCGAATTTGTGGAATATTTGGGCGCGGATACATTTTTGTATATCCGGCTGCCGAACGGTTCACAGGTCTTGGCACGCACGTCCGATACCAAAGTGTTCGAAGCGGGCAACGATATTCATATGTCGTTTGATGCAGGTAATTTGCACTTCTTTGATGCCCAAGGTTTGGCAGTCCGGGATTAATCGGACACTTCCACGCAAGGTATCCTCACTTCTTGTCGCCATCCCCCAGATGTGGGAGACTGACGCGAATTAATTTTGCGGAGGTCCCAATGCCGGGATTTGAGCTGATAGGC
>JAHDCF010000010.1 GCA_020630015.1 Planktomarina sp.
AAACGCAAATTCATAGGGACGGGCCTTCGGGCCCGTTTCTTTTTGGGTGGCATGCCCAAGATTGGTGTTCTGCACGATCCCACCCCCGTTTCCAATATTAAAACGGTATACCAAAGTATTCTGTAACTATATGTAAAATATACAAAAAAAGGGTTGCGTTTCGAAACCTTCGTGTGAATTTCCCGTCAAGGAAAGGGCTGTGCATGTCGCTGATTCAAGATCATCCATTGCGGTACGCGTTGACGAATGAATTGCACGCCCGGCCCTTTCCAAATTTGGAATATCCGGCGCAGGTGGCATTCCTTGCGATCAAAAGGGCCGAAAACGCAGCAAGCCGTGATCGCGCGTTGGATCGCGAACATCTTATTGCTTTGTTAGATTGGCATGGGGCAGATCATCCCGCCCCGAAAGCCACGCATTATTATGCGGATTTAGGTCCGTTTTGGTTGAAGTGGGAACAACACACAGAATTCGTCACCTACACGGCCTTTGTGGTTGGGCAAAATAATCGCCCGTTTGATCATGCGGAATTTTCAGTATTTCCCGACCCATGGTTGGAAACCGTTCCGGGGCAAAGGCTGACATCGGCCCTTATCAGGGTGGAAAAATGTATGCCCGATGCCCAGATCGCGCGGAATGTCAAAGATTGGTTTGTGCCCGAAAGTGTGGCGGTGTCATCCGTTTTGGATCAAACCGCAGTGATTGCCGGCGATTTTCGGATTGATCCCGCAGGCCACCTTCGATTTGCAGTGTTTCCCAAGAAAGGCATGGGATCGCGACGGGCAGGCCGCATCGTGCAACGTTTGTGTGAAATCGAAACCTACAAGACCATGTCTATGTTGGGTTTGGCACGCGAACGATTGATAGGGCCACAGATAAGTCAGATTGGGGCAGAGTTGTCTGAGGTTATGGCCTCTCTTACCAATGCTGAGACAAGTGTTTCAGCCGAAACCACCTTAGAGCGCCTTTTGGCGATGTCTGTTGAATTGGAAAATATTCAAGCTGACGCTGCATTTCGGTTTGCCGCGACCAAGGCATATGAAGGGATTGTCACAAAACGCATCGAGGTTTTGCGCGAAGAACGTTTTGAGGGCCGACAAACCTTTGGAGAGTTTATGACCCGTCGATATGACCCCGCGATGCGAACCGTGGAATCCGCGGAACGTCAGATGTTGTCGGTATCTGCCCGTGCGATCCGGGCCGCTGATCTATTGCGCACAAAGGTTGATGTGATGCGCCAAGCCCAAAATCAATCCTTGTTACAAAGCATGGACAGGCGCGCCGATATGCAATTGCGGTTGCAGCGCACCGTCGAAGGATTGTCGGTTGTTGCCATCAGTTATTATGCGATTAACTTGGCCCTCTACTTTTTGGGAACTCTGCCGGATGTCTTGGGATTGACCAAACCGCAATTCACAACCTTTTTGACGCCGCTGATTGTCTTGTCGGTCTATTTTGCAATTCGGCGGATCCGAAAACATGCGGAATAAGATTGACGAAGTTGGCAGGAGTTGAAACGCTCACTTCATGGAACATTCAACACGTGCTTTGCTAAATCGATTGGTCGGGTTTCCCACGATCAGCGATGATACCAATCTTCCCCTCATTGATTTTGTTGAGGCCTATTTGGCCGACCATGGGATCACAGGTCACCGATTGCCAACGGAATGTGGAACCAAGGCTGGCTTTGTGGCCCAAGTGGGCCCCGATGTGCCGGGCGGGGTTGTTTTGTCGGCCCATACCGATGTTGTGCCCGTGGAAGGACAGGCATGGGACACCGATCCTTTTCAGGTGGTGGAAAAAGATGGGCGGCTTTATGGGCGTGGCACATGTGATATGAAGGGATTTGTCTCCCTTGCGTTACAAGCAATGGTAGAGGCCAGCAAACGTGATTTGAAACGTCCTTTGCAATTGGCTTTATCGCGCGACGAAGAAACAGGATTGTTGGGTGCCCCTGATGTGGCACAAGCGCTTTTGGATCATTACCCCAAGGCGGCTGGCGTGATTGTGGGGGAACCCACAAATATGGGCGTGGTCACAGGCCACAAAAGTTGTGAGGGGATGTTTGTTACCGTTCATGGGTTTGAGGTGCATTCCTCCAAATATTTTGATGGGGTGTCTGCAGTCATGTATGCGGCCCGGTTGATTGATTGGTGCCGGGTGCAAACCGAAGGCAACCGCGACAAACCCCGTACCGCAATGGCGGCCCTTTATGATCCGCCGTTCACCACATTGCATTGTGGGGTGATCCAAGGGGGAACCGCGGCCAATATCACGGCCAAGGATTGCACATTCACGGTTGATATGCGCTGTGTCGGGGATGAAAGTTCTGAGGATTGGGTTGCTGCCTTTCAGGCCGAGGTGGATCGGCTGAGCGCTGAAATGCAGGCCATTCATCCCGATACAGGCATCACCTTTGAATACACCCCAGGCCCGGGTGTCGCCCCCGAAGAAGATGGCGCCGCCGAAGCGATTGCCCGCCGCGTGACAGGGGATAATTCCGTGCGCACGGTGTCATATGGCACCGATGGTGGTTGGTTTCAAAAAATGGGATTTTCAACGGTTATTTGTGGGCCGGGATCCATTGATCAGGCGCATCAGCCCAATGAATATATAGAGATTTCTGAACTGAACAAGGGTGCAGAGATGTTGGCCCGTGTGATCGATACTTTGGAAAAGGACGCCTGATATGGCCCAACGCAACCGATTTGCAGAAATGCTGCCAGAGCTGACGGAAATTCGTCGCGACATTCACCAAAACCCAGAAATTCTGTTTGAAACGCACCGCACCAGTGCCAAGGTCGAAGCGTTTTTGAAAGATATCGGGTGTGATGAGGTTGTCACGGGCCTAGGCCGCACGGGTGTTGTTGGGGTCATAAAGGGTAAGACCGATACCAAGGGTAAAGTAGTTGGGTTGCGCGCTGATATGGATGCACTTCCCATTCACGAGGCAACAGGTTTGGACTATGCCTCGAACATCGAAGGGGCCATGCATGCCTGCGGCCATGATGGGCACACAACCATGTTGCTGGGCGCGGCCAAATATCTTGCGGAAACTCGAAACTTTGATGGAACCTGCGTCGTAATCTTTCAACCCGCCGAAGAGGGCGGCGGCGGTGGCCGCGAAATGTGTGAAGATGGGCTGATGGACCGCTGGAATATCCAAGAGGTCTACGGAATGCACAATTGGCCCGGCATGGCAGAGGGAACATTTCACATCCGTGCGGGTTCATTTTTTGCATCAACCGATACCTTCGACATTGAGGTGCTCGGCAAGGGCGGTCACGCCGCCAAACCGAACGAGGCAGTCGATCCCATTGTTGTCGCCTCTCATATCGTGGTGGCCTTGCAGTCCATCGCCAGCCGAAATGCCGATCCAGTGAAACAAATTGTGGTGTCGGTGACCAGCATCGAAAGTGAAAGCAAAGCCTATAACGTGATCCCACCAGGGGTGCATTTGCGCGGTACGATCCGGACGTTGGACGAAGAAACCCGGAAAATGGCCATGACCCGGTTCAGGGAAATTGCAGAGGGCACCGCAGCAACCTTCGGAGCCGAGGCAAAAGTCGATCTGCACGAAGGATACCCGGTGATGGTTAATGACGACGAGATGACCGAATATGCAGCTGAGGCCGCCAAGCGCGTCTCTGGCGGCTGCGCGCATGCACCGCTTGTCATGGGCGGTGAAGACTTTGCCTTTATGGCCAATGAACGCCCCGGTGCCTATATCCTTGTTGGCAATGGCCCATCTGCCCCGGTCCATCACCCCGAGTATAATTTCAACGACGACGTTATCCCCGCAGGCTGTTCGTGGTGGGTTGAAATTGCCGAAGGGCGCATGCCGGTTTCACCGTAATAAGGCGTGAGAAAGATTTATGAAGAACATGATACGTTTCGGATTGGCATTATTCGTGGTTGCCTGTGTCGAAACCAACCCGATGGGACAACAGGGTGACGTTTTGCAATTTGATATCGCAGCGCACACAGTCGATTGTGTTGGCGTGACCGTCATGAAATGTTTAGTCGTAAACGGCGAATGGTTTTACGACGATATTGAAGGTTATTCGCATCAAGAGGGCACAGCCCAATCAATCTGTGTTCGCCGAACAAAACGTCCTGAACCCATTCCACAAGATGTGGGCATTTATGTTTATCAGAAAGTGAATTGTACTTGAGGCTTTTGGTGTGCGCGAAGCAGCAACATCGTTTTGTATATCTGTAAAAACTACAGAAAAAAATGCGATCATTACTGAATGTGTGCATGAAATACCCCCCAATTCAAAAGAGGACTTAAATGGATTTTAAAAATCTCTTCCTTTGGATTGCATTTGTTTTGCCAACGTCTGTGCTATCCCAATCAATCACAAATCCGAAATACGAGAAATTCCCAGAACCGAGCATTATTCAAAGAGATCTTTCCGGTGAAACCAGAATTGTTCGGCGCAATTATGACAAGTTAGTTCATTATACAGCACCCAACGGCGGCAAGATTAAAATTGTCGCCACCAAAGACGTGAGTGACGAACAAGTTTTGCGGGCCTATGGAATATTGGGGTTTTTCTTAACCGATGTTCCAAGCAGCACATACGGCGCGGATAAATCATCCGTCGCGAATTTTATGGCATCTCAGGATGCGATGTTGGTTATGCCGGGTGGTGCCGATGGGCGCAGCCCAATTCGGAATCGCGCATTGGTGGGCCAACCGCTTTATGCTTTGGAATTTCCTGTCGAAGGTTCGAAACCATATTTGACGAATGATTTTGAACAAAGGGACGCCGGTTTCGAAGAAATTTTTCATATGGTGCAAGATCTGGGGATCGGAACAAAATTTACAGATGGCGCATTGAAAAATTCATTCCAAAGAGAGGCAGAACAGATCACCAAAACTGCCCTTGAAAAAGGTCTTTGGGGTCGCGGCGATTCCGATGTTCAAAATTGGATCGCTGAATTGCGTCAAGAAGGAAGCTTACAGCAAGAATACTTTGCCGCAATATTAGACAGCTATTTCGGATATTGGGGCGGTTGGGAAGAAGGCAGCGGTGGTATGTGGGGAATTTATGCCGCCAAAACACGCGAAGACGTTATTCGCACAGACCCCAAAGGGGCGAAGTTGCTGCAAAGCTTTTTGCCGGATCGAGTGACCTATATGGCGCGCATCGATCCTTCGTTTCAGGGAACATTTGAAATGAGCTTTGATGCGCAGATCCTTTATACCCACAAATCACAATACCTGACCAAGGCAAGGCTTTTGGGGAATCTGGCGTCAAATATTTCGGGAAACAACTTTGACAATGTCTTCATGGGCAATCCATCGGACAATCATATTGATGGGAAACAGGGGCGGGATATTGTGCAATATCCATTGGCTTCCACAGACGTGACCATTGGCAGACTGAAGGATGGTTCTGTAATCGTCCATGGGGCGGAAATTGGTAAAGACATATTGGTTGGCATCGAATTGTTACGTTTTACCGATCGTGACGTGCCGCTTTAATCCGTGGTTTGAGGGCTAAAACTCCGCCCTTATTTTTGCAGTGTGTTCCCCCAATTCCGGTAAGGTATGGGATGCGGTTTCCCGCGCCGCGGGGCGGGGAATTGCGATCGTTGGGCCGCTGGGCAACGTCACTTGCGTGCGCCGCAGGGCAGGGTGTTCGGATAGGTCTGCCACCTCACGATATTGCCCCCATGCGATGCCTGCCGCCGCCAAGCGATCAATCGCCTGTTGCACGGTCCAATCGGCAAAAATCGGACGTATCTCGGCGTTCAATTCTTCGCGGTTTTTGACGCGATCAGGATTGGTGGCAAAGGCATCGCGGATGGCAAGATCCGGGCGGTTTAGAACCTTTTCACAAAGATCTTTCCATTCCCGTGGGGTTTGAACAGCGATGATCACCGTGCCATCACAACAGTTAAATGGCGCATAGGGATATATACTGGCGTGTGACAATCCAAACCGACCTGTGACCGTGTTTTGATGTTCAAAATGCAAAAGGGGCACCGTCATCCAATCGGCGATGCCATCAAACATCGAAATCTCAATCGATGCGCCTTTGCCAGTGATCCCTTTTGATATCAGGGCCTCTAATACGGCTGCATGGGCGTTGGTGCCGGTGGCGATATCCGCCGCAGAAACGCCAATTTTGGAGGGTGTTTCATCCGTCCCTGTCACGGCGCAAAGTCCCGATTCAGCCTGCACCAGCATGTCGTATGCCTTCATCTGGGCATATGGTGTGTCTTGCGCATATCCGACAATGGACACGGAAATCAGATGTGGAAACTGGGCTGTGATGACGTCGGCGCCCAATCCCATGCGATCCATCGCGCCGGGGGCCAAGTTTTGAACCAGCACATCCGCCCTGGCCAACATGCGGCGCAGCAAGGCTTGATCATCATTGGTTTTTAAATCCAGAACGGCGCTTTCTTTGCCCCGGTTCAACCACGCAAAATAAGCGGATGTGCCATGGACCGCCGCATCGTAATTGCGCGCTGTTTCACCGCCCGCGCGTTCTATTTTGATGACACGCGCACCTGCATCGGCCAGACGTTGGGTACACAGGGGGGCTGCAACCGCTTGTTCGATCGCCACAACCAAAAGCCCATCCAACGCGCCCATCAGTACGACCTTGGCAGGCCAAGCACATGTTCGGCCAAGTAAGACAGAATTAAATTCGTGGAAATTGGCGCAACCTGATAAAGGCGCGTTTCCCGAAATTTACGTTCCACATCGTATTCTTCAGCAAAGCCAAATCCACCATGGGTTTGCACGCAGGCATTTGCCGCCTCGAAAGAGGCATCCGCCGCTAGCATTTTTGCCATGTTGGCTTCTGCACCGGGGTTTTCGCCCGCCTCAAACAAACGCAATGCCTCTGCCACCATCAATTCTGCGGCACGCATATTTGCAAAGGCCTTCGCGATGGGGAACTGGACGCCTTGGTTTTGCCCGATGGGGCGATCAAACACCTTGCGGTCGTTGGCGTAATCGACTGATTTTTTGGTGAACCATTTGGCATCCCCAATACATTCAGCGGCAATCAAAATACGTTCTGCGTTCATGCCAGATAGGATATAACGAAACCCTTTGCCTTCTTCGCCAATCAGATTTTCACGTGGCACGCGGAGGTTGTCAAAAAACACTTCTGTTGTGGCGTGGTTCATCATCGTCCGAATGGGGCGGAGGGTCAGCCCATTACCAACAGCCGTGCGCATATCTACCAAGATCACCGACAGGCCATGGGTTTTCTTCATGCCGTCGTGCAAGGGTGTGGTGCGCGCCAGCAAAAGCATCAGATCGGAATGTTCGGCCCGACTGGTCCAAATTTTTTGCCCATTGATAACAAAGTCATCCCCATCGATTTTGGCGGTTGTTTTAAGCGCACCGGTGTCGGTGCCGCTGCTGGGTTCTGTTACGCCAAAGGCCTGCAGTCGCAATTCACCGGACGCAATTTTTGGAAGATAGGTTTCCTTTTGTGCCTGTGATCCATGCCTTAAAAGGGTGCCCATGGTGTACATTTGCGCATGGCAGGCCGCGCCATTGCACCCTTGGGCTTGAACCTCTTCCAATACTGCCGCCGCCGCAGACAGGGGCAATCCCGCGCCGCCGAATTCTTCGGGGATCAAAACCGCCAGCCAGCCAGATTTGGT
Source organism: Planktomarina sp. (assembly GCA_020630015.1). Lineage (GTDB taxonomy): Bacteria > Pseudomonadota > Alphaproteobacteria > Rhodobacterales > Rhodobacteraceae > Planktomarina. Next base: position 7,642 of record JAHDCF010000010.1, read on the forward strand.
TAGGTCGTTCACAAATTCTGTCGGATAAGCCATGTCGCGGTCCAAGGCGCGCCAGTATTCGCCCGGATATTTCGCGCATAGCTTGGTCACCGCGGCGCGCAGATCAGAATAATCTTGGGTCATGTCGGGCTTTCAAAGTTCATCGCCCAAATCGTAGCGCCGGATTCCCTGCGCATCAATTGCATCTGCTGTGATTTTTATCCGCCTGTGTGGCTCATGTGTCGGGACATTTTTCCACCTTCCTGGCCGCGGGAATAATCAAAATCATGGCCTTTCGGTTTCTGCCCGATGGCCTTGTGAATTGCTTCGATCAATGGGCCGTCGGTTGGGCCAGATCGAAGCGGCGCACGCAGATCGGATTTTCCTTCTTGGCCCAAACAGGTATAAATTTCACCGGTGCACGTGATGCGCACCCGATTGCAGCTTTCGCAGAAATTATGGGTCAGGGGGGTAATGAAACCCACCCGTTGGCCGGTTTCTTCGATGCGGAAGTATCGCGCGGGGCCACCCGTCCGATCGGGAAGATCCGTTAATGTCATGGTTTGGGCCATTTGGCGTCGCAGATCAGACAAGGCCCAGTATTGGCCCACGCGATCTGTTTCCCCCATATCCCCCATGGGCATAACTTCAATGAAGGTCAGATCCATGTCGCGATCTGCGCAAAACGCCAAAAGGGTTTCGATTTCATCTTCGTTAAATCCCTTCAACGCCACCACGTTCAGTTTAACCGCCAACCCAGCACGTTGGGCCGCATCCAAACCGCGCAAAACATTTTCGAGTTTTCCCCAACGGGTGATGCGGGCAAATTTGTCAGCATCCAAAGTATCAAGGGAAACATTTACCCGCCGCACACCAGCGGCATAAAGATCATCGGCAAATCTGTGCAGCTGACTTCCGTTTGTGGTCAACGTCAGTTCATCCAAGTGCCCGGAATCCAAATGGCGTGCCATGGCCTGAAAGAATGACATGATATCGCGGCGCACCAAGGGTTCGCCCCCGGTAATGCGCAGTTTGCGCACCCCAAGGCCAACAAAGGCGCTGCAAAGTCGATCCAATTCTTCAAGCGTTAACAAATCGCGTTTTGGCAGGAACGTCATATTTTCGGACATGCAATAGACACATCTGAAATCGCACCGGTCGGTCACCGACAAACGCAAATAGGTAATTGCACGTTGGAATGGATCAATCAGGGTCATACGGGTCAGTTAGACATGACATTCCCCCCTCACAACCCCGATTTTAAGGTTGTGATCGCCTGCGTGGCTTTTTAATCTGCACCTATGCGATATTTAGTGTGTGCTTCCGTGTTGGTGTTGTCTGGGTGTGCTGGGTCTATGACCGGTCTTGGTCCGGGCACATCTGGCCCTGAAATTGAAAACCCTGCTGTGGATCCAGTTGAACCCAGCCCTGAATTTTCCGACAGCCCCTATGCCGTGGCAAGCAGCCTGCGCCCTTGGTCCCGGCCTGATGATTTGTCCATCATCGCGCCAGAGCCAGAGGTTCTGGAATTGCCACCCCCGCCGAAACCAGAGGTGAAACCAACCTCATTTGGCACCACAGTTGCGTCGCTTGGAAATCCGGGCGAGGCGGGCATCTGGATCAAAACACCTTTGGTCAGCAAGCGCCAAAAAGGTAAGATTACCGCCGCCAACGGGAAAGAGGTGGTGGCAGACCTGATCCCAATTGATGGTCCAAGCACCGCAGGAAGCCGGATGTCTTTGCAGGCGTTTCAGGCCTTGGGCCTTTCACTTACGGATCTGCCAGAGGTGGCGTTGTCCCCGCTTTAAGGGCTGATTTTACGCAATGCCTCTTTGCGGGCAAATGGTTTCATCGCGTCGCCATGCGCCGTGATGAACGCCCTGACACGATCAGGGTCGCGTTTGGAAAGATCGCGTAACCACCACCCAATCGACTTTTGAATAAACCATTCCGGGTCAGAAACATAAGTGGCAGCCCAGCCAAGAATACGTTCCTGTTGGGCCAGCTCATCTGGTTTTGCATTGCGGTTTTTGGTCCACGGCAGGGTGATGACAAGGGCCGCACGGCGCGTCCACATGTGATCTGATTTTGTCCAAGGTTCGACCTGATCCAAACGCGATGGATCCGCCGTCAAACGTCTTTGCCCGGCCATGCACGCGTGATCGGCAATGGCCCAAGCATCAAAACTTGGAACCCAGCCACAGATCATTTCCCACGCGCCAGCATCAACAGGGCGAATGCGCGCTTGGGTTAAAAGCTTGGCCGCCAAGATGCGGGCTTCGTGGATATTGCTGTCCCACAAACCGCTTGCCAAAGTCAGGCGATCGGGCAGATCAAGTTCACGCCGCCACGCTTTTACCAGATCGTCTAAAACGGGGTTTGCCACCCCCACATAGGGGCGATCGGCCTTATGATATCGGGCCATATCAGCCGCTTTGACGGCATCCCCTTGATCCTGCAGCAGGCGTAATGCAGCCTGCGGTGTCATTCCACCGTAACGGATTTTGCAAGGTTGCGCGGCTGATCCACATCCGTTCCTTTGGCAACAGCGGTGTGATAGGCCAGCAATTGGGCCGGCACGGCATAAACGATCGGGGCCAAAAATTCGCTGCAATCGGGTAAGGTCAGTGATTTCCAAATCCCGTCAGATGCCAGTTTAAGTCCAGTCTCATCCGACAGCAAAACAACACGGCCTGCGCGGGCGATCACCTCTTGCATATTTGAAACAGTTTTTTCGAACAATCCGCCCGATGGCGAAATCACAATGATCGGCACGTGTTTGTCGACAAGGGCAATTGGGCCATGCTTTAGCTCACCCGCGGCATAACCTTCGGCGTGTATGTAACTGATTTCCTTGAGCTTTAGTGCGCCTTCCATGGCCAATGGATAAAGCGATCCACGCCCAAGGAACAAAATATCGCGGGCATTGGACAATCCGTTTGCAATGTCTGTGATCTGATTTTCCGTGGTGATCGCTTGGTTCAAAAGGCCCGGCAAAGATTGCAAATCGGCCAAATGGGTGGCCAATTCGACATCCGTGATTTTGCCCTTTGCATGGGCCGTTTTCAAAACCAAAACCGCTAGCACTGTCAATTGTGCTGTGTACGCCTTGGTTGAGGCAACCCCGATTTCGGCTCCGGCATGGGTTGGAAGCACCAAATTGCTTTCCCGGGCGATGGAACTTTCCGGCACATTCACGACGGATAAGATTTGTGCATCTTGCGACGCCATATACCGAAGGGCGGCCAACGTATCTGCCGTTTCCCCAGATTGGCTGACAAAAAGGGCAGTGGTGTTGGGGCTGATCGGCGGTTCACGATACCGGAATTCGCTGGCGACATCCACTTCAACCGGCACGCCCGCAATTTGTTCAAACCAATATTTGGCCGTCAAACAGGCATAAAAGGCCGTGCCGCAGGCCACCATGGTCAACCGTTCCAATTTGGCCGGATCAAAATCGCCTTCTGGCAAGGTGATCTGGGATGCGCCATTGCTCAGATAAGCATCCAAAACGCGGTCCAAAACACGGGGTTGTTCGGCGATTTCTTTGGCCATGAAATGCTTGTAACCACCTTTATCGACTTGAGTGGTGTCGATGGTGATGGTGCGCATTGGACGGTTTGCCAAACGCCCTTGGGTGTCACGAATTTCAAGGCTGTTACGGGTGAGGACGGCAAAATCCCCTTCCTCTAGATAGGTGATTTTGTCTGTCATTGGTGCCAATGCAATCGCATCAGATCCAACAAACATTTCACCCTCACCATGACCGATGGCCAAGGGGCTTCCTTTGCGGGCAACGATCATCAGATCGGGTTCCCCATCAAACAAAAAGGCAAGGGCAAAAGCACCATGCAACCGCGAAACGGTTTTTTCGGCGGCCTCACGCGGGGACAGGCCGCTTTGAATATAGTGGTTGGCCAATAAGGCAACGGTTTCCGTGTCCGTTTCGGTTGAAAATCCAATCCCGTGTTCGGCCAATTCTTCCCGAAGCTCTCGGAAATTTTCAACAATCCCGTTGTGAACAACGGCCACATCGCCAGCCTTATGGGGATGCGCGTTTGGAACAGAGGGTACCCCATGGGTGGCCCAACGGGTGTGCCCAATACCGGATTTGCCGGCCAAAGGATCATGCACCAACAGATCACTTAGGTTGACCAACTTTCCCACCGCGCGTCTGCGGTCCAGTGTTTCGCCATTGATTGTTGCGATACCTGCGCTGTCATATCCGCGATATTCCAGCCTTTTCAAAGCCTCAACCAAAATGGGGGCTGCTTCGTGATTTCCCAGAACGCCGACGATTCCGCACATATTCAGCTGTCCTTTTTCTTGGCTTTGATGGCGCGCAAACGGTCCATAAGCCGTTTAGCAAAGCCATCTTTGTTGATTTGTTCCGCCCGCGCCAGCGCCAGGGCTTGATCAGGAACATCTTTGGTGATCACCGAACCACTGCCCGTCATGGCCTCGTCGCCGATGTGAACAGGGGCCACCAACATGGTATTTGATCCAATGAAAGCATTTTCCCCAATGATGGTTTTGTGTTTGAGAACGCCATCATAATTGCAGGTAATCGTTCCTGCGCCGATATTCGTGTGTTTGCCAATCTGGGCATCGCCCACATACGACAGATGATTTACCTTTGCCCCTTCGGCGATTTCGGCGGCCTTCACCTCTACAAAATTACCGATTTTCACATCAGGGCCCAATTCAGCGCCGGGGCGCAAGCGGGCATAGGGGCCCACAACGCAGCCATCGGCAACATGCGCACCTTCCAAATGTGAAAAGGCGCGGATTGTCGCATTGTTTTCAATCGTAACACCCGGCCCAAAGATGACATTTGCCTCTACCATCACATCGCGGCCCAACACGGTGTCAAAGGCGAAAAAAACGGTGTCTGGCGCTGGAAGGGTGACACCGTTTTCCAAGGCGGCCCGGCGCCTGCGGGATTGGAAATGTGCCTCTGCCTGGGCCAGCTCCACCCGGCTGTTTACACCTAAGGTTTCGTCTTCTGCACAAATGACCACAGCCGCGGTTTTACCAGCGGTGCGGGCGTGTTCGATGACATCGGTTAAATAGTATTCGCCAGAGGCATTTTTGTTTTCAAGCTTGGATAAAAGATCAAACAAAAGATCTGATTTCGCAGCCATTACACCGGAATTACAAAGGGTTATGGCGCGCTCTTCATCATTGGCATCTTTGAATTCCACTATGCGATCCAAGGCGTCGCCGGTGGTGATCAACCGCCCGTATCGTGCGGGATCTTTTGCATCAAACCCCAATATCGCCACATCCACGTCGTTCAATTTATCGACCAGGGCCTGCAAGGTTGACGTTTGAAACAAGGGACTGTCGCCATAAAGGACCAGCACAATACCACAGAAATCTGAAAGGGCGGCCCGCGCTTGATCCACGGCATGTCCGGTACCCAGTTGTTGTGTTTGCAAGACAACCTGACACGTCGGATCAATTTGGTGCGCGGCATCCGAAACCAAGTCTGATCCGTGGCCAGCCACAACAATATTGCGATCAGGCGATAGGTCCGCCGCGGCGTGCATCACGTGATGCAACATGGGTGCGTGGGCGATGGGGTGTAAGACCTTAGGGAGGTCTGATTGCATCCGCGTGCCTTTGCCAGCCGCCAAAATAACCGTTGCCAGTGACATAACTGCCCTTTTCTTGTTCTTTCCGCCCTTTTAAGGAGTTTGCAGGCCCGGACAAGGGGAAGGGAAACACATGACACTTCTAAGTGTTACAATCGGAGTGAACCTGTCATGACGCGACCATGCGTGGTGTTTGATTTGGATGGCACGTTGGCGGATACCAGTGGTGATCTATTGGCCGCGGCCAATACGTGTTTTCGCGGGCTGGGGCTTGGCGATATTTTGGAGGTGGGGCGCGATTCAGGAACCGCGTTGCGCGGTGGCCGTGCCATGCTGACCGCGGGCTTTGAACGTATTGGATATGACGACATGGCCCAAGTTGATATTCAATATCCGGTGCTGCTGGCGGCTTATGAAAAAGACATTGATCGCCACACAGTGTTTTACGATGGCGCATTAGAAGCGGTGCAATCCCTGCGCGGGCATGGCTTTGCCGTTTCGATTTGCACAAATAAGCCAGAAGGATTGGCGCGCCTGTTGATGGAACGGTTGGGGGCGTTATCGTTGTTTGATGCTTTGATCGGCGCGGATACTTTGCCCACTCGCAAACCTGATATTGCACCCTTTTGGGCGGCGGTGGATCAGGCGGGTGGTGATCGGGGCCGGTGTACTTTGATTGGGGATACGTTGACCGATCACACAACCGCCCGAAATGCGGGTGTGCCATCCGTTTTGGTCAGCTTTGGCCCCGGCGGCGCAGAGGCCAGCGCATTGCAGCCAGATGTCTTGCTGGAGCACTTTTCCCAACTGCCCGACCTTATGATCAACATGTTCAAGGGATAACACCCAACAAAGGATACGCCCATGACCACCGTCTTTACCGGGAATTTCACGCAACAAGAGCCTTTGCCACAAGCATCCATCGATGCGGCAATGGCGGTTTTATCCCACGGACGTTTGCATAGGTACAATGAATCAGCGGGCGAAATTGCTGAGACTGCAGGTCTGGAAGTGGATTTTGCGCAGGCAATGGGGGCAAAATATTGTTTGGCTGTCGCCTCCGGCGGGTATGCTTTGGCCACTGCGCTGCGCGCATTGGGTGTTGGTCCGGGTGACAAAGTTCTTACCAATGCCTTCACATTGGCCCCCGTGCCGGGCGCCATCGCATCTGTCGGGGCAACGCCTGTTTTTGTGGGCGTGACCGAAGATTTGGTGATTGATTTGGATGATCTGGCGGCAAAGGCAGATCAGGCAGATGTTTTGATGTTATCGCATATGCGCGGCCACATAGTTGATATGGATGCGTTAATGGGTGTTGCTGATGCGGGTGGTTTGCGTGTGATCGAAGATTGCGCCCACACCATGGGGGCAAAATGGAAAGAAACATGGTCTGGCCGATTTGGCGTCATTGGGTGTTATTCCACCCAAACATACAAACACGTAAATTCCGGTGAAGGTGGTTTATTCATCACAGACGACGAAGCCATCATGGCAAAAGCCACAATGTTATCAGGAAGTTACATGTTGTACGAAAAGCATCGGGCAGGGGCCGATGCAGAGGCGTTCGAGGATATCAGATTGATGACGCCCAATATTTCTGGTCGCATGGATAATCTTCGGGCGGCGATCCTGCGTCCGCAATTAGCCGATCTGAAACGGCAATGCGACCGATGGAATGAGCGGTACAAGATTTTGGATTCTGGCCTTGAAAATACCCCGGGGTTGACGCTGATTGACCGACCAATCGATGAACATTTTGTTGCGTCTTCGCACCAGTTTCTATTGTTGGATTGGCCCGATTCCGCAATCGAGGACGTGGTGAAAAGATGCCTTGCCCGTGGGGTCGAAATCAAATGGTTTGGCGCCCCCAATCCGGTTGGGTTCACCAGCCGATATGGAAGCTGGAAATATGTTGAAAGCACGCCCATGCCCGCGTCAGATCGTGTTTTGCGGTCAATCATGGATATGCGGTTGCCTTTAACCTTCAGTCTTGACGACTGCCGTTTGATTGCAGAGATTATCAAGCAAGAAGTATCGAGCGTTTGGCAGTCAATTGTATAGCCTGTCGCTTCGATTGTTTGGGTAACGAGTTTGTCCAAAGTACTGAAGTGTTAAGGCTGGCGTTTGAGTAATGGCACAAAAAAGTCTGATATTTGTCTTAGTTTTGCCACGCACCCTTACTCTCTTATAGCGAGTATATTTTCGAAACAAACGACCTAGGATAGATTTGATCGGCAGAAGTTCGCCCGCCGGAACGCGAAAATGACAACAATCTAGGTCCAAGATACTGTTGAGGTATAGATGCCACCAATTGCTCAGGATTCTGAGCGTGGGATGCGAAAAAACTGAATGCCGAAACGTGAACAATCGGTTCGGTGAAACACAAGGGATAGGACCTTTATGCGGTTTAAAGCTGATACAAATTCCATTGATCAAGATTTGGACTTAAGCCGTAAGTCACAACGATTGCGTTCGCGGGAATCGGATCTTAATACTGGTTTGCAAACATTCATCGAACCGGCGTCGGCGGTTCGCAATTTCTCACAAGCGATCAAGTATGAAAACGGGGATTTGTCCCCTCTGGATTTTGCCGATCTGGAAGAATTGGCAAGGGCCCCATCTGAACGCGGATTATCGATTGCTGCATTCCAATTGGCGATTTTGTCTGCCGTTGTTGATGCAGCCAAGTTGCGAACTGTCTTTAACCCACGGGTGATTAAACAGATCAAAGACACCCCTTGTTTTGCCACATTTTTGGAAAAAACTGCGATCGAAGCGCCGGTCCAATCTGGCATTTGCCCTTTGACGGCGGCGAAAACCTGTGTCGACTTTTTGGATGCGGATGAAGGTTCAGATCCCGAATGCCTTGCCGATCATATTTTCCCGTCTGAGGGGTTGCGTCAGGTACTGTCTGCATTGTCTGAAAATGATCTGGTTGCCCAAATTGATTACGAATGGGGTGAAGGGGCGGCCCGCAGAATGGGTCAAAAAATGGTTCAAGCTTTGAAGCATCGGGCACGATTGTCCCACCGCAACTTTAATATGCATTCACCGGTCATGGGACGCGCATAACCTGAGGGTCTATTGCATTAACGCGACTGCACACCCTTTCAGGGTGGCAAGATCATCTGCGCAGGCATAAACCCCGAAACCATCCATAAAGGCGCCAAATCGTCCTTTGTTTTTGAAGGCGGCCTCAAACCCAAGGTCATTCAAAAAGGGTGCAATGCCCGTGGCCACGCCGCCCACAAAAAACACACCTCCATGCGGCAGGTGGGTCAGGGACAGATCGCCGGCAACCGATCCCATCACCTTTGCAAAGGCAGTCAGGGCCATTCGCAAGCCAGCATCATTGGTGTCGGCAAAGGTGGGAAATATCTCTTGTCGCGGCCCGGCATATGTTGGTGCGAAATGCTGAACACATTGCCATAGGCCATCCCCCGACAGGCAATGTTCCACAGACCTGAACGTGCCGTCGCCGTCTTTTCCGATTAAAAACCCCAGATCAACATCTTCACAAGGGGCAAGCGCCGCATGCCCGGCTTCGTTTTCGGGAACAAAATAGCGCGCGCCAACTTTGTAAATGGGCGATGCATTAAATCCCGTTCCAATATTGATGACCAAGCGCGTCTCAAGATCATCCGACACCGGGCCATGGATGTGGTGAATCGCGGTTGGGTCAAGTTGATTCAACCCATATGCTTGGGCTTGTAAGTCATTGATAAGAAGGGATTTAGTAGCCCCGTAACGTTCGCAAAGCTGATCTTCTGAAATCAACCAATCCACATTAGTTAAACGCCCGGTGCCGTTGGAAACGGGTCCGGCGATATCGACACAAATGCCCGATACCTTTTGATCAATGATCGTATCTAGAATGGCGTAAAGATGTGAATAATCAGCGTTTTTGAAACGCAGTACGGATTGTGCATCCACCTGTCCGTCTTTGGCGAACGCAACGCGGGTGTTTGTGCCGCCAACATCAACAAGTACAGAGGGTGCTTGGGTCATTTTTTGCTGCCTGGATCAAAGATCAATGGATGCAAGCGCAATAAAAGGTTTGGGGTTCGCCCTGCAAGCCTTAACCTGCAGGGCGTTGGTGTTTATCCGCGACGGCGGCGTCGGCCCCCACGGCCTCCGGCGTCACCGGGTGCTTTGTTGAATTTGATCCATTCGGACCCGGCTTCGTCGTTGTTTGTCAGGAAATTGGCGGCGCGGATGGCCTCCATCTCTTTGCCGGGGCGGGATTTTGTGGAACCCAAATTGAACAACTGCACAAAGGTTTCATCATCCATACCTTCGGGCAAAACGATCCCTGCGGCGGCAACCTTTTCTTTGGCTTCTGCCAGTTTCTTTGGGCCGATTGGAATGGCAACTGGGTTCATGATTGCGGATGTCATCCCAGCGGTCATCGCCATGGGCAAGAAGGCGTTGTTGATGCCATGGCGGTTGGGCAGGCCGAAGCTGATATTGGATGCACCACAGGTGGTGTTCACGCCCAGCTCTTCACGCAGGCGGCGGACCAAGGTGAATACCTGCAAGCCAGCTGTGCCCATCGCGCCGACAGGCATCACAAGTGGATCCACGACAATATCATGCGCCGGAATGCCGTGATCGGCCGCGCGTTCCACAATTTTCTTGGCAACGGCGAAACGCACATCGGGATCTTCGGAAATGCCAGTGTCATCGTTTGAAATCGCAACAACGGGCACGTTGTATTTGGCGACCAGCGGCAACACCATTTCCAGACGCTCTTCTTCACCCGTGACGGAGTTCAAAAGGGGGCGGCCTTCCGCGGCGGCCAACCCATTTTCCAGAGCACCTGGTACAGAACTGTCGATACACAGTGGGCAATCTGTAACCGCTTGGACGCGTTCAACCAACTCTTTCATCAAGGTTGGCTCAACAAAGTTGTTGTCGGCATACCGAGGGTCTTCGGCCATTTTGTTTGAAAACACCGCGCCTGAGTTGATGTCGAGGATGTTCGCCCCAGCAGCAACCTGGGCAATGGCATCCGCCTCAACCCGGCTGAAATCGCCGGCTTCCAATTCGGCGTTCAGGATTTTGCGACCGGTTGGGTTAATACGTTCTCCAATCACACAGAATGGTTCGTCAAAACCGATGATGGCGGTTTTGGTTTTAGATTCGACGACAGTGCGCGTCATAAGCGTATCCTTTAGGACTGAGAGGCAGGAATGGCGGATGATCCGCCGTTTTCGATGGCCCATTTGGCGTTTGTCTTAATCCCGCCCAGCGGGAAGAAATGCACATGGGTAATGTTAAAGTCTGGATTTGCGGCCTTATGTGCGGCCAGATCAGACAAGAATTCGTCTGGCGTAAATGGCAGCAACAATTTTGTCAGATCCTTCGCCCGACGTTGCAGCACCCGCAAAGATGCACCAACGCCACAGGCGATTGAAAACTTGATCAATGTTTGCAATTTTGCAGGACCAGCCACCCCAATATGCACAGGAAGGGTGATGCCTGCGGCCTTCAAACTGTCGGCCCATTCAATGACGGGACCGGCCTCGAAACAAAACTGTGTGGCGATGGCCATGTCGGCATCGTTTGTTTCACTGAATGCTTGTTTCCAACGCAATGCCGCATCGACATTGGCCATACCACCATCAGGATCGATATCTTTGTTGCCTTCGGGGTGGCCCGCCACATGCAGACGTTTGAAACCTGCATCGCCAAATGCACCCGTTTCCAAAAGCTGCATTGAATCTGAAAAATCCCCATGCGGGTTGGTCACACCGCCAGCCAAGAGCAAGGCCTGATCAACCCCGGCTTCGCCTTGATACATCGCGATCCATTCACGAAGTGTGGCTTCATCCTTGATGATCCGCGCCGGGAAATGCGGCATGACAGGGTAACCTTCATCGGCCAAGCGTTTGGCGGTGGCAACCATATCGGCAATGGGTGTGCCTTCGATGTGGGCAATGTAAACGCGGGTGCCTTTGGGCAGGTATTCCCGAAAATCTTCGATCTTTTCGGCCGTTCTGGGCATAACCTCGATTGAATAATCCTGAAGAAAAGATTCGACCTTAGGGTCGACGATAACCGGCTGTTCTTCTGATTTCAGATTAAAAAGTGCCATTGGTGCACCGCCTTTGTTGTGTGTTAAGCCCAACCATCATTGGCGATAAGGGCTTTGATTTTGTCTTGATCATATTCCGCTTCGAGGCGGGCGGCCTCGGCTTGGGCGATTTCGTTTTGATCCCCCTCAACGGTATAGGGGTCTGCTTTGCGCCATTCCGCAAGATAGGCATCGGTGTCTTCTGCCCCAACCTTCATTGCGGCACGGTCGATCGCTTGCTCAAACCGTTCTGCCAGCTGAACTTTGGCACCGCGGCGACCTTTGCCCACGATAACCTGCGCTGGAATATCGCGCCAATATACGATTGTAACGTCAGGCATTTGATTCCCCCATTTCATTGCGGTTGGTGTAGTTCAGCTTTGACCCAAAGCTTGGGCGATTTTCGACATTCGCACAGGCGGGTGCGACGCGCCTTGGTTTGACAGCTTTCATTAGCGGCAACCAACGAAAATTCCACATATTCAATATGAATGATTGCCACAGAGGCGGGACCGACGTATCTTGGGGTCAACTCGAAATGAAAGGCGTGTGTTATGGCGCCTCAGCGTCCCGTGCTTACGGACGCGCTCCCTGATGCGGTTGAGCCGACCGTGAGCAAGAAAAAGGGGTCAAGGCAGCTGTATGCCGCGCTTGATCTTGGAACAAACAGTTGTCGTATGCTGATTGCCCAACCGAAGGGGGATCAGTTTCGCGTCATAGATAGTTTTTCGAAGTCGGTGCAGTTGGGCGCCGGCCTTGAAAGTTCTGGCCGATTAAGCCGTGCCTCAATGAACCGCACCATTTCCGCGATCCGCGTGTGTCAGCAAAAGTTGCGACGGCACAAGGTGAAACGGATGCGTCTTGTGGCAACCGAAGCTTGCCGTCGTGCGGGCAACGGGGCTGTGTTCATGCGTCAAATCAAACGCGAAACTGGACTGCAGCTTGAAATCATCGCGGCCCAAGAGGAAGCCCGCCTTGCGATGATATCTTGTGCGCCATTGGTCTCGCCGCGGGCTGAACAAGTTTTGGTCGTCGACATCGGTGGCGGTTCCACGGAATTGGTCTGGATTGATATCGGCCAAGTCGCCCCAGAAAAGCGCGCGCAAGCCATTATGGGCGTGAAACAAGGCTTTGCCGGAGCCAATGAAACCGCAGGTGCTGCGAAAATCATTGATTGGATATCGGTGCCTTTGGGTGTGGCCACCTTGCGTGATCAATTCATTGATGTGGAAGATGATGCCGGCCGCTTTGCTCTGATGTCACTGTCGTTTGAAGAACAGTTAGAGGCTTTTGTGCCCTATGATGCCGTCCATGATATGGATGGGTTCCAAATGATCGGGACCAGTGGAACCATAACAACAGTCGCCGCAAGCCATTTGGGCTTAAAAAGGTATGACAGAACCAAGGTGGATGGATTGCGCATGACATCTGATCAGATCCACCGGGTGATCGAGGGGTATCTGCGCTTGGGTCCAGACGGGCGCCGTGATGACCCGCGCATTGGCAAAGATCGCCAAGCCTTGATCATGTCGGGCGCCGCGATATTGCAGGCCTTGATCCGAACGTGGCCCACAAATCGTTTGTCGGTTGCGGATCGTGGTTTGCGTGAAGGTCTGTTATATGCACAGATGAACGAAGATGGTGTGTTGGATACTCCCCATGGCTAAATCAGGAAATTCCAGTGGACGTGGACAACGCGACCTGCGGGTGAAGGTGAAATCCGCGCGGGGGCGGCGGCTGTCGTCAACCCTGTGGCTTGAGCGTCAATTGAACGATCCCTACGTCAGGCGCGCCAAAGCCGAAGGGTATCGCGGCCGCGCTGCATTTAAGATTTTGGAGCTTGATGACAAATACAGGTTCCTTGTGCCCGGCGCGCGTGTTGTTGATTTGGGGTGTGCGCCTGGTGGGTGGCTTCAGGTTGCCGTGAAACGGGTAAACGCCTTAGGCGACAAAAAGGGCAAGGCCGTCGGCACAATTTTGGGTGTTGATTTGCAAGAGGTTGAACCTGTGCCCGGCACCCAAGTGCATGTGCTGGACTTTATGGAAGACGGGGCCGATGACAAAGTAAAGTCATGGCTGGGGGGGCAGGCCGATGTGGTCATGTCTGATATGGCGGCCGCCTCTTCAGGTCATAAACAGACCGATCACTTGCGGATCATGGCGTTGTGTGAGGCAGCGGCTTATTTCGCCTTTGATGTATTGGCACCGGGGGGCACCTTTGTTGCCAAAGTCCTTGCCGGAGGGGCCGAGGGTGAATTGCAAAGCTTACTGAAGCAAAAATTCACCAAAGTTGCCAATGTGAAACCGGGAGCATCCCGATCTGATTCATCCGAAAAGTTTGTTGTGGCCACCGGGTTTCGGGGCTGATCCCCTTTGTACCGTTGGGTCGGGTGTTGTCATTGCAAGGGGCTGGGCCTAAAGCATCTTTGGTGGCGCCAACGATGAGGGTCAAAAAAGATGACTGCGTTTGATTATGATCTTTTTGTTGTTGGGGGTGGGATCAACGGATGCGGTATCGCCCGGGATGCCGCCGGCCGAGGGATCAAAACGGGCCTTGCTGAAATGCATGATATTGGCGGGGCGACTTCATCAGCATCGACCAAGCTTTTCCACGGTGGTTTGCGGTATCTGGAATACCTTGAGGTGCGTTTGGTGCGCGAAAGCCTGATCGAACGAGAAGTTTTGTTGCAAATGATGCCGCATATTTCTTGGCCCATGCGCTTTGTTTTGCCGGTTCACAAAGATATGCGCTTTGAAAGCGCCACAACGGTCTCCAAGATTTTGTCGTTTGTTATGCCCTGGATGAAAGGCCGGCGGCCTGCATGGCTGATCCGGGCTGGGTTGTTCATGTATGATCATCTGGGGGGGCGAAAAATTTTACCACCCACGAAGACCTTGAATTTGACCACCGCGCCAGAGGGGGCCGGGTTGGACAAACGATTTGCAAAGGCCTTTGAATATTCGGATTGCTGGGTCGAAGACAGTCGTTTGGTGGTGCTGAACGCGCGGGATGTGGTTGATCGGGGCGGGGATGTGATGGTGCGCACTAAATTAGTGTCGGCCAATCGTAGGGATGATCATTGGCATCTCTTTTTGGAAGGTCCGGATGGGGCGTTTGAAGTGACCACCCGTGTCTTGGTAAATGCCGCAGGCCCTTGGGTGGAAGACATCGTGCGCAACAAGTTGGGTCGCAACACAACGGAAAGCGTGCGTCTTGTGCGTGGCAGCCACATCGTGGTGGATCGTTTGTTCGATCACGACAAATGTTACTTTTTTCAAGGTGAAGACGGCCGGATCATTTTCGCCATCCCGTATGAGACAGATTACACATTGATCGGAACAACGGATGCGGAACATTCTGATCCCTCGGTGAAACCCGAATGTACGCCCGAAGAACGCGACTATTTGTTGGATTTCATCAACCCTTATCTGGAACACGACATCAACGTGGAAGATATCCGTTGGACGTATTCAGGGGTGCGTCCGCTTTATGATGATGGGGCCAGCAACGCCTCTGCGGCGACGCGGGATTATGTTTTGTCATTAGATGAAGATGGTCCGCCAGTTTTGTCGGTTTTCGGTGGTAAAATCACAACTTACCGAAAATTGGCCGAACATGCCCTGCGCGATCTGAAAGATCATCTGCCAGACGGGGACCCATGGACAAAGGGTTCACATCTGGCCGGTGGGGATTTTGCGGTTTCACAAACCCAAGCCCTGATCGAAAAGTTGCAACAGGATTACGGATTTTTGACTGACCGTTGGGCGCGACGATTGATCCGCGCTTATGGAACGCATGCTTGGGACATTTTATCGGATGCTGCGTCCCAAGATGATCTGGGTCCATCCTTCGCAGGCACCTTAACCGGGGCAGAGGTGACATGGCTGATGGATAAAGAATTTGCCCAAACCGCAGAGGATATTCTGTGGCGCAGGTCAAAACTGGGCCTCAAGTTCGCGGCCAAAGATATCAAAGCGCTTGAAAGCTTTGTGCAGGCGCGCCAATCTGCGTGAAATTTGGGGGTGATACCATGACATTTGTACTTGCAATCGACCAAGGCACAACATCCAGCCGCGCCATTTTGTTTGATGAAAATATGGCCATCGCCCATGTGGCCCAGCAGGAATTCACCCAGCATTTTCCAAAATCCGGTTGGGTTGAACACGATCTCAATGAAATTTGGGACAGTGTGCAAAATGTCGTAAAAGATGTGATGGCAAAGGCGGATGTCACGGAATCCGACATCGCCGCCATCGGCATCACAAACCAGCGTGAAACAACCGCCGTTTGGGACAAAGACACGGGCGCCCCCGTTCATAACGCCATTGTTTGGCAAGACAGGCGCACATCAGAATTTTGTGCAAGGCTGAAGGCCGATGGGCACGAAGCGATGATCACGGATCGCACGGGGTTACTTCTGGATCCCTATTTTTCGTCGACCAAGGTGAAGTGGATCTTGGACGAGGTGCCGGGCGCCCGCGATCGGGCCGCAAATGGGGATCTTTTGTTTGGGACCATCGACAGCTTTCTGATCTGGAAAATGACGGGTGGGGCACGTCACGTCACAGATGCCACCAACGCGGCGCGCACGATGTTGTACAATATCGTGGAAGGCGCATGGGACAACGATATCTGCGCATTGTTGGACGTGCCAATGGCCATGCTGCCAGAGGTATTGGATTGCGCCGCGGATTTTGGAACGACGTCTCTTTTTGGTGGGGAAATTCCCATTTTGGGTGTGGCCGGTGATCAGCAAGCCGCGACCCTTGGTCAGGCGTGTTTTGAACCGGGAATGTTGAAATCAACTTATGGCACCGGCTGCTTTGCCTTGATCAACACGGGCGATACTTTGGTAAAATCCAAAAACCGGTTGTTGGGCACCATTGCATATCAACTGGATGGCAAAACCACTTATGCCCTTGAAGGGTCCATCTTTATTGCAGGGGCTGTGGTGCAATGGCTGCGCGATGGGTTGAAAATCATCGGCGATGCCAAAGAAACACAGGCGATGGCGGCTAAAGCCGATCCAGAACAGGCGATTTACATGGTACCTGCCTTCACAGGTATGGGTGCACCATATTGGGATGCGGACTGCCGGGGTGCGATCTTCGGGTTGACCCGCAATTCTGGACCCAATGAGTTTGCCAAAGCTGCCTTGCAATCGGTGGGCTATCAAACCCGTGATCTGTTGGAGGCCATGCAGGCCGATATGGGCAACGCGGGTGAGGCGACACTGCGCGTGGACGGCGGCATGACAGCCAGCGATTGGACGATGCAATTTCTGTCCGACATCATCGATGCCGACGTCGACCGCCCACAGATTTTAGAGACGACCGCGCTAGGCGTCTCGTGGCTGGCGGGCATGCGGGCAGGGGTATATCCTGACCAAGCGGGCTTTGCCGCCGAGTGGGCTTTGGATCGTCGGTTCGAGGCGCAGATGGATGCCGAAGATCGAGATCGGTTGTACAATGGCTGGAAAAATGCCGTGGGGCGGACGCTGGTTGAGCGGGCTGATGGCTAGTCTGATCAAGCCCATCGCGTGAGCAAGTTCCATGATCTCAAATGCCGTTTTGAGGCGCAGGGTTGGAACGTGACATCCATCGAGTTGCGCAGTGATTGTTGGTGGGCCAAAGATATTTGGTGCTTGAAGTCGCTCTGGAGTCCAGTTGGATTTGACGTTTATGCGGTATTTTTATTGGATCCCATGGATGAGTTTGATGAAAACAATCCCCCTGAAAATTCAGTTTATGCGGTTGGGCTTTACCAAGACATCCCTGCGGATCGCCCAATGTCGGACACTGAAATTTTTGTTCATAAAAATTTAAAAACCGGGTTTCAACAAATCATTCAGCTCGCTCAAACGTTGAGAGATCACCAACTTGAGAATGAAACGCCGCCGGATGAAAGTACTTTGCCTAAATAATGGTGATAAAGGAGACAGCAGCCATCCCCGCCATAAATGGCACTAACCAAACCACCTGCCATTTTCGCCAAAACAGCAAAGCGCAGGCGATCAAAATACCGATGACGGCCCATGGGTTGACTGCTGAAATGTCGGGCAGGCTTCCCACTGCGGTCCTCCCAAACAAAACATTCAGCACAAACCACAGCGCAAGCTGCGCAATCACACCCACGACCGCGGCAGATACACCCTTCAAGGCGGCTGCAAGTCGGGGTTGATGGGTCAGCCATTCCAGATGCGGGGCGAAGGTGAATATCCAAAGAAAGCATGGTATAAAGGTGACCCACAAGACTGTCAGGCCAGCGATGATGGCCAAAGCCCACCCGCCAACAGAACTCCCGGCCAATATCCCCACAAACTGGGTGACCAAAATCAAAGGACCGGGCGTGGTTTCGGCCAAGCCAAGCGCGTCGATCATCTGGTCCGCACTAACCCAACCTGCGTCATGGACGGCAATTTGGCTTAGGTATGTCAAAACGGCATAGGCCCCGCCAAAGGTCATCACGGCAAGTTGCGAAAATACGGTTGAGATCGTCAAAAGGAAGTCGGCTCGAAAGGCCGCAAAAACCGCAAAGGGCAGGGCCCATAGGGCAAGCGTCACAATGATCGGCTTCCAAGCCCATCGGCCAGCAACTGGCTTGGTTTCGGCCTTACCGGTCATTGCAAACGCCCCGATAATCCCAGCGATCAAGATGACGATAGGGAACGGCACCTGAAAGAAATAGAGGGCGAGGAAGGCAAGAACCGCCAACCCAAGCGCAATTGGCCCTTCCAAAATGCGCCCGACCATCTTCCAAAGCGCTTGGGCAAGGATGGCAACAACGCTGCATTGAATGCCCAGTAAGATGGCTTGCGTAATCTCAAAGGTGCCAAAGGCCAAATAAATCGCCGCCAGGGCAAAGATCACCAACGCACCTGGGATCACAAATAAGGCCCCCGCCAAAACGCCGCCCCAAACCCCGCGCATTTGCCAACCAACATATGTGGCCAGTTGCATCGCCTCGGGCCCCGGCAACAACATGCACAGGGAAATCGCGCGCAGAAATTGATCTTGGCTGATCCATTTTTCACGGTCCACAAGCTCGTCTTGCATCAAGGCGATTTGCGCGGCTGGCCCACCAAACGACAAACATCCAATGCGCCCGAACACGCGGGTCATGTCAGCCCAGCTTGCCTCATGCGCCATGGTGTTTGTCCGTGCCATGGGTTTCGGTTTGCCCATCTCGCGCCCAACGGTAAAGCGCATCATAAAGCGCCATTCCGGCGTTAAGTTGGGATGTGTCGTCTTTATGCAGCCGGCTCAGGCCAACGGACATGGCCAACAATCCCGCCGCCTGTGGTGATGCATCGGGCTTACCTGTGTCTGCGGCCCTTATGATTTTGGCCAAATCGAGCAGTGCTTGCGTTTGCAGCGCAAACCGATCCAGCATGGTGTCAAAGGTGCATTGGTCGCCCTGATGTCCCAAGTCACCACCCTCCACATCAAACGCGGTGGCCCCGAATTTTTCTGCCACGCCAGCCACCTCGGACGGTGGAACAAACAAAAATTGCGCACTTGGATCAACAAATCGTCTGATCAACCATGGGCAGGCGATGCGGTCAATCTTAGGGCGATGGCGGGTGACCCAAAGGGTGGACCCAGCTTCGCTTTCAGGGATTTGGGCAAAAGGCACCATGGGCATGTCAGCGTCGCGCCAGCCATACATGCCGCCCTCCAACACCTCAGCCGAAACCCCGTGATGGCGCAAGAGGGCCGCCGTTCCGTGGCTGAGTTTGAGGCCCTTTTGACAGGTAACCACGGTTTTGTAGCCCTGTAATTCGGGCAGATGATCCAGTATCTTTTTGTGCGAAATTCGCCGCGCGGTCGGAATGACACGCGGATCTTCGGCAAAATCCTCAGGTATACAAACGTCGATCACGATGGGTGCATCGGGGGTCCCAATCAATCGCATCAGGGCAGAGGGGGGTATTTCGGTAAAGCCAGCCATGGGGCATCCTTTCTGAAATTGTCAGTGGATGCGATCCTTTGGCCTAAACCTCACGGGGTGGTCGCAACAATGGCCCCATGGGGTTTGGGTAAAGCCGCCAGCCAGATTCGTCAAATGTGAAGAAGTGCAGGTTTCTGTTGCCAGGTACCTGCGAACCCCGCTTAGGCCAGCAGGCCCAAGGCTAAGTTTTCCAACTTTTCGGACTGCTTACGCAGCCAGAGCCATCGGTGCTTTGTTGTCATTTGCAACTAGCTTAAGTCGTACCGATAACGGTGGTAACTCACCGGGCCAAAGCTAACACCTTTAGACGTCCGTCGATCCTATTTCAGCCCCAAGTGACCCCAAATGAAGGTGCGTTTGGTGGAGCTGCCGGGTACCGCCCCCGGGTCCGATCCGTTTATTACGAGCGCGTTTATGACCATAGTCCCCGAAAGGACATCACAGATATATGCGGACAGGTTTCAGAATTAAAGGGGAAACCGTTGAAATTCCGATGCCCCTAAGACAACCGGTTGCAACTCTTTGATCAGCTTTTGGGTCATGGCGGATTTGTAATCGGAATATCCCTGCGCCGTGATGGCAAACGCGCCCGGGCCATGCAGCACATTCGACGCGAAATAGGTTTCAAGCGCTTGGGTGGTTTGGCTTTGCGGTCCGTCTTTGGGCCCGCCAATGATCAACGCATTTACGGTGGTGCGTTCAAATATCGATCGTGCCAGGACTGTGCGCGGGTTCGGGCCGATGTTGCTTTGGCCATCTGCGGATATATCAATCGTCAACTGCCAACACCCCGACATATGGTTTAGGTGATTGGCGGCAAAGGCCAATGCATCGCCCATGGCGGTTTTTAACCCTTGGCGTTGTTTGGGCATGGTTTTAATGCGCTGCGCCGCGCGGGCCACATCATCGCGGCTGCGCAGAAATTGCCACGGTTGGATGATGATTTGATGATTTTGTGAGCTCCACTCAAACACCATAAGGGCGATGGGGGCATCTGGGTTTTCAAGGATCAGGGGCAATACCTGAGGGTCCAACAGGGCGCCTGCGATTCCGTCCAATTGCTGCCGATATTCCGTTGAATTGACGGATCCCGACACATCCAGCGCAAGCACAAGCGCCTGACGGCATTGGGCCTGCGCATACGCCGCACTGAACAGGGCCATCAACAATGTTAACAGACGTGCCATGCCACCAGTTTGAAATCGTTGGCGCAGACGTGCAAGCCGGTTCAGAGGTTTGCCGCCAAAAGCCACGCCGCCAATCCCGCCTCGATCCCGCCAAAAATCAAAAGCTTGCGTATTGGTGGGGCATCAAGCAGGGCTGACACAAATCGCCCCGTCGCCGCACCGGCATACGCGATGCCAAGCCCGACAAACAGCATTGGATGCGGCCAAATCAACAAGACGCCACCAAAAGCGACAAACAATCCCCCAACAGACGCGCGCATTTCAGATAAACCCATCGTGGAACCCGTGGTTTCAAGATCCAAAGCCCCCAAGGTGTAACGAGGGGCAACAAAGCCAAAGGCACCAAATGCGATGGTCAACAGGGCGGCGAGAATGTTTAAAATATCAATCATGTTCCTTTTACGCAGGTCAGGACGAATTGGATGACTCGACCCCGCACCGTAAGTATGTAGGAATGCGCAAACCAAGAAACCGCAAAATAGGATCCCCCATGTTCAATGCTTTGGTCGTCGAAAAGACAGAGGATAAACCCCACGCTTCCGTGCAGCAGATCAGCCAAGATCAACTGCCCGCAGGCAATGTGACCGTGGCGGTGGATTACAGTACGGTGAACTACAAAGATGGGCTGTGCATCGGCCCCGGCGGCGGCCTTGTGCGCAATTATCCCCACGTGCCCGGCATCGATTTTGCCGGAACCGTGGAAGCATCAGAAGATGATCGTTACAAACCAGGCGACAAAGTTGTTTTGACAGGTTGGCGCGTAGGGGAGGTGCATTGGGGCGGTTATTCCCAGAAGGCGCGGGTCAATGCAGATTGGTTGGTGCCATTGCCCGATGGCCTGACCACCCGTCAAGCCATGGCCGTGGGCACAGCTGGATTTACCTCTATGCTGGCGATCATGGCCTTGGAAGATCACGGTTTGCAGGTTGGCAATGGCCCAGTGTTGGTCACCGGTGCGGCCGGTGGTGTGGGGTCAGTTGCGACAGCGATTTTGGCCAATCTTGGGTATGAGGTCGCGGGCGTGACAGGGCGGCCAGAAACAGCAGAGTATCTAAAAGGATTGGGGGCCGCACAAATTGTTGCCCGCGAAGACATCAACGAAACAACCAAACGCCCTCTTGAAGCGGAAACATGGGCCGGGTGTGTGGATGCCGTTGGGGGCGATATGTTGGCCCGCGTTTTGGGCCAAATGAAATACGGTGCATCGGTTTCTGCGGTCGGGTTGGCCGGTGGGGCCAATTTGCCCGCCACCGTCATTCCGTTTTTGTTGCGCGGTGTTAATCTTCTGGGCATCGACAGTGTGATGCAACCGTTTGAAAATCGTCAACGCGCGTGGGCGCGGCTGGCAACCGATCTGCCAATGGACAAGTTGGAGGCGATGGTCGTTCCCGCAACTCTGTCTGATCTTCCGGGATTGGGCAACGATATCCTGAAAGGTCAGGTCAAAGGTCGCGTTGTTGTTGATGTGAACGCCTGATCGGAACGGACAATGTCAGTGCTGGATCTTGAATTTGTTCGCGCGCAGTTTCCTGCGTTTTCTGTGCCTGATCTGCAAGGGCAAGCCTTTTTTGAAAATGCAGGCGGGTCATATGCCTGTGGGTTTACCATTGATCGTCTGACCCGATTTTATCGTGAACGCAAAGTACAGCCATATGCCCCCTATCAGGCGTCAATCCTTGGCGGAGCAGAGATGGACGAGGCGCGTGCGCGTCTGTCCGCCATTTTGGGTGTGGCTGAGGACGAGCTGTCATTCGGCCCCTCAACCACGCAAAACACTTATGTTCTGGCGCAAGCTTTTGCAGCGGCATTTCAACCCGGGGATGCCATCATCGTCAGCAATCAAGACCATGAAGCAAACACAGGCCCGTGGCGACGTTTGTCTGACGCCGGGTATGAGGTGCGCGAATGGCAAATCGATCCTGAAACAGGAGCTTTAGATCCCAATGATCTGTCAAATTTGTTGGATGATCGGGTGCGGCTTGTCTGCTTTCCGCATTGTTCCAATGTGATTGCGGCGATCAACCCGGTGAAGGAAATCACCAAAATTATTCGCGATGCGGGCGCTGTATCCTGTGTGGATGGGGTCAGCTATGCCCCCCATGGGTTGCCGGATGTTGGTGCGCTGGGGGCAGATATTTATTTGTTCTCATCCTACAAGACATATGGGCCGCATCAGGGGATTATGACGATCCGCCGGGATGTTGGAATGGGTTTGGCCAACCAAGGGCATTATTTCAACGGGGATCATTTGGAAAAACGGTTCACGCCGGCGGGCCCCGATCATGCCCAAGTGGCCGCCTGTGCTGGCATGGCTGATTATATTGATGCGCTTTATGACCATCATTTTTCGGCAAAGGCAGACGCCGCTGCGCGAGGGGCCGCTGTGCATGATTTGATGCAAGTACATGAGACACAGTTGCTGCAGCCAGTATTGGATTATTTGTCATCGAAAAACTCTGTGCGGTTGTTGGGGTCTGATCAGGCCAAAGGCCGCGCCCCAACCGTTGCCGTTGAATTGCAAGGATCAGGGGCGCAAGCCGCGCAAGATTTGGCAGCCTATGGGATCATGGCCGGTGGGGGCGATTTTTATGCCGTGCGTCCCTTACGGGCCATGGGTGTTGATCCTGAAAAAGGTGTCTTGCGCTTGTCATTTGTGCATTACACATCACCCCAAGACATTGACCAATTGTTAGACGCACTAGATCAAACCCTCTGAGGTATGAAAGGTGTGTCATGTCACCCACTTTGGTTTGGTTTCGCCGTGACCTAAGGTTGCGCGATCACGAAGCATTAAGTGCCGCCGTGGCACGCGGTGGCCCAATTATTCCGGTGTTCATTTATGATGAAGCGGTAAGCGATCTGGGGGCTGCCCCGGCCTGGCGCATGGCCGCAGCGGTTGTACATTTCAAAGACATGTTGAAATCCATCGGAAGCGATCTGATTTTGCGACGTGGGCCTGCGCAAAAGGTGTTGCAAGATCTGGTCTCTGAAACGGGGGCAGGGGCCGTCTATTGGTCCCGCAGCTATGATCCCCAGTATCAATCGCGGGACGCAACCATCAAATCCACCTTGAAAGAGGCGGGGATCACTGCGCAAAGCTTCACCGGACATTTGTTGTTTGAGCCATGGTCTGTGCAAACAAAGACCGGTGGATTTTATAAGGTTTTCACCCCGATGTGGAAGGCCGTGCGCGGTGCGGATATTTCCGGAATTTTACCCATTTGTTCACATTTGCCGGCCCCAGATGTTTGGCCTGCCAGTGATAATCTGTTAGATTGGGAATTGGGACATGCGATGCGCCGTGGGGCGGATGTTGTGGCCAAGCACGCCGTGGTGGGGGAAGAACGCGCATTAAACCGCTTGAACGAATTTTTGCAAAACCGGGTTGGGCAATATGCAACGGATCGCGATCTTCCCGGTGTTGATGGAACCTCGGGATTGTCCGAAAACCTGACCCACGGGGAAATAAGCCCGCGCCAGTGTTGGCACGCGGGAATGGCTGCATTGCACAAAGGCAAAGCAGACGCCGAAGTGTTCGTAAAAGAACTGGTGTGGCGCGAATTTGCCTATCACCTTTTGCACCACACCCCCCATATCACCACGCAAAACTGGCGACCTGAATGGGATGCCTTTCCATGGAACACAAATGTGGATCACCCCCATGTGCAGGCATGGATGCAGGGGCGCACGGGTATCCCATTTGTGGATGCGGGGATGCGCCAGATGTATGTCACTGGCATCATGCACAACCGCGCCAGAATGATTGTGGCCAGTTATCTGACGAAACATTTGTTAAGCCATTGGCGCATTGGCCAAGAATGGTTTGCGGATTGTTTGTTGGATTGGGATCCAGCGTCAAACGCGATGGGATGGCAATGGGCGGCTGGTTCAGGGCCGGATGCCGCGCCCTATTTCCGAGTGTTTAATCCTGTGACCCAACTTGAAAAATTTGACAAATCAGGGGTCTATGCGCGCAATTGGATTGCCGAAGCCACCCCGAACCCAACTCAAACAGCCCTGTCGTATTTCGACGCGATCCCCCGGGCCTGGGGCCTTGCGCCCACGGATGCATATCCCGGCCCAATTGTTTCGGCCGCAGAAGGGCGGGTGAAGGCGTTGGATGCATATCAAAACCGCAGGTTTTGATGTCGAATACACACATCAAAACTTCTTTAAAGTTCCTGTCACGACAGGCTTGCCCTTTTTGCAGTCTTTATTAACGTGTCATCCAACGAAGGGGGACAGTATGATTTTCACCAGCACAGAAGGCCAAAAAAACCTGCCACGTTATTTCAAGCAGGTCTTTCAGATTGCCCATAAAATTGAAAAGGGACGTTTGGATATTGCCTTGGATGACGGGCGTGTATTCCGTGTTGATGCCCCACACCCTGGACCGGTGGCGCAGATCAACGTTCACGACGATGGTGTTTTTGCGCGATTGATCCGCGAAGGTCAGCTTGGGTTCTGTGACGCCTATTTGGATGGGCAATGGTCGACCCCAGATTTGCAAGCGTTTATGGATTTTCTGCATGCGGACAATGACAGCATGTATTACGGGTTTTCCGGCCAAAAGTTGGTGCAATTGTATGAACGTTTCCGGTTTTGGTTACAGCGCAACACAAAGGCACAGGCCAAGAAAAATATCAGTTATCACTACGATCTGGGGAATGATTTTTATGCCCTGTGGTTGGACGATACCATGACATATTCCTCTGCCATTTTTGAAACTGGTCAAGAAAGTTTAGAGGCCGCGCAAACCGCAAAATATAAATCCATGGTGGATCAGATGGGGGCCCAACCGGGTGACCATGTGTTGGAAATCGGATGCGGATGGGGCGGGTTTGCCGAATATGCCGCCAAGGAACGTGGGCTGAAAGTTACCTGTCTGACCATTTCAAAGGAACAATATAAATACGCTGTTGACCGCATCAAATCTGCTGGGCTTGAGGATATGGTGACCTTCAAGTTGCAGGATTATCGCGAAGAAACCGGCAAATATGATGGGATCGCCAGCATCGAGATGTTCGAGGCGGTTGGCGAAAAATACTGGCCTTCTTATTTCCAAACTTTGAAAAACTGTTTGAAACCGGGCAAGCAGGCCACTTTGCAAATCATCACGGTGAAGGACGAAGCGTTCGAAACATACAGATCAGGTGTCGATTTTATTCAAAAATACATCTTTCCGGGGGGCATGTTGCCATCACCGGCGATCTTACGGGAACAGACAACACGCGCAGGAATGAGTGTTGTGAATTCCATTGGCTTTGCCCAAAGTTATTCCACCACTTTGCGGCGCTGGAATGAGACCTTTAACGAAAAGTGGGATCAGGTGAATGCCATGGGCTTTGATGATCGGTTCCGTCGGATGTGGAATTTTTATCTAACGTCTTGTGCGGCGACATTTGCGTCCACCAATTGTGACGTGGTTCAGATCACGGTTAAAAACCCAACGTGACACGCGCCTTTTTGTTTGGCCCTTTGGCGCAACCTGCGCATCTGGCGCTTGTTGTGCCCGGGCTTTTGGGGGTTTCATACAAAACACACGGCATGTCGGTTCACGCGACACCATCCGGTGCAGATGCCGTTTTGGTGAAGGATGATACCGGCCAAGCGGATGGCATCGACGTAGATCTGAATGACGATCAGCTTTTGCGTTTGCAAAAATATGCATTGGGTCAAGGCGCTGAAGAAGCGGTGGTTGAGCTTCCCAATGGCGCTGCCATAATTTGGTCGCTGCCTGCGTCTGCGTCATCAGGTCAATCTTGGGATGCTTCAACTTGGTGGCGCGATCACGCAGCCATCAGTGCAGAGATGGTTGCCGATATTTTTGGATGGTCGGAATTTGGGGATGTTCCGCCAACACCTGCACAATCGGGTATGATGCGCAGCCGCGCATCAGCCCGGGTCGCGGCCCGCACGCAACCCGCCCCGGCATCTGAATCTGGTTTGACAGCGTCGGACACAGATGAGGTGGAAATTCGGCGGCCTTACACCAATTTCTTTGCGGTGCAGGAGGCGGACCTGAGGGTGCCAACTTATTCAGGTGATATGGGGGAACAACGCAGTTTGGCGGCCCTCGTTGCCACGGACGCATCAATTGTTTTGCCATATGATCCTGCGCAGGATCGCGTTTTGTTAATCGAACAATTTCGCGCCGGGCCATTTTTCCGAGGCGATCCAAACTCGTGGTTGTTGGAACCAGTTGCGGGGCGGATCGATCCCAATGAAACTGCAATTGAAACCGCCCATCGCGAAGGTGCGGAAGAGGCCGATCTTAAATTTCGGGAATTGATCAAAGTCCACAGTGGATATGCCTCACCTGGGTGTTCGACTGAATATTTTCATATCTTTGTAGGGCTAACTGATTTGCCGGATGACGCTGCCAAAGTTTCGGGATTGGACACGGAACATGAAGACATAAAAGGGTACATTCTGCCCTTTGACGTTTTTATCAAAAATCTTATGTCTGGTGAATACCCCGTCACACCTTTGGCCACTGCCGGGTTTTGGTTGGCCCTGAACCGAGATGGCTTGAGATTGGCGTAAGCCGCGCCTATGGATGGGGGAACTGATAAAGGACGCCCGTCATGAAATTTCATTCAGATCTAGCCGCCGCAATTGGTAACACCCCTTTGATCAAGCTGCGCCGTGTCAGCGAAGAAACGGGGTGTACGATTTTGGGAAAAGCAGAATTCATGAACCCCGGACAATCGGTGAAAGATCGTGCTGCTTTGTCCATGATCCAATCTGCGGTGGCGTCAGGTGCGTTAAAGCCGGGCGGAACCATTGTTGAAGGTACGGCGGGAAACACCGGGATAGGTTTGGCGTTGGTTGGCGCCTCTATGGGGTTCAAAACGGTGATCGTAATCCCCAACAGCCAAAGCCAAGAAAAGAAAGACATGCTGCGCCTTGCGGGGGCTACTTTGGTAGAAGTTCCGCCCGCACCCTATAAAAACCCTGATAATTACGTGCGTTATTCCGGACGATTGGCGGCAGAGCTTGCAAAAACAGAACCCAATGGTGCCATCTGGGCCAACCAATTTGATAACACGGCAAACCGACAAGCCCACATCGACACAACAGGACCTGAAATTTGGGCGCAGACGGATGGCAAAGTGGATGGTTTTATCTGTGCCGCAGGCTCTGGCGGGACGGTCGCGGGCGTTGGGCAAGTTTTGCAGCCCAAGGGCGTGAAGGTGGGTTTGGCAGATCCCGAAGGTGCAGCATTACACAGTTTTTACACCACCGGTGAATTGGCCTCTTCTGGTGGGTCAATCACAGAAGGGATCGGGCAGGGGCGCATTACTGCAAATTTGGAAGGGT
The DNA here is from genome assembly GCA_020630015.1 of Planktomarina sp. GTDB lineage: Bacteria > Pseudomonadota > Alphaproteobacteria > Rhodobacterales > Rhodobacteraceae > Planktomarina. The sequence continues at coordinate 35,755 of JAHDCF010000010.1, forward strand.
TTACCCCAGATATGTCCTATTGCATCCCAGACGCAGAGGCATTGCCGATCGTATTTGATCTGGTTCAAGAGGAAGGTTTGGTTCTGGGGGGGTCATCTGGCATTAACATCGCGGGCGCTGTGCGCATGGCCAAAGATATGGGGCCGGGTCATACGATCGTGACGATCCTGTGCGATTATGGAACGCGGTATCAATCCAAACTGTTCAACCCCGAATTCTTGCGCAGCAAAGATTTGCCGGTGCCAACTTGGCTGGAAACAGACGTGGATGTGCCCAGCGTCTTCGAAGGATCATGACACAAGTGTTGCGGTGGGCCATATTCGGGCTTTGGCTTTGCTTGGCTGGCATGGTTTTTGCCCAATCTGGTGCACCTGATTTTCAAACGTGGGGCGTGACGGCACAGCGTGCTGAAGCGGCAATTGAAAACGGTCAGGCCTCTGATACGGCGCTTTCCGGTTTGCGCACAGAATTAAGCACGTGGCGGCAAATCTTTTCGGATGCGCGCAGCACCAATGCCGCACGCCTGAAAACATTGAATGCACAATTGACGGCGTTGGGGCCGGCACCCGCCGAAGGCCAGATCGAAGACGATGTCATCGCCATCCGACGTGCTGAGTTGTTGTCTGAAATAAAGCGATTGGACACCCCACGGCGCAGCGCGGTTGAGGCGTTTACACGCGCAGATGGGTTAATCGACGAAATCGATGCGCTTTTGGATGGGCGGCAGGCAACGCAATTGACGGCGCGAGGCCCATCGCCCTTAAACCCACAATCATGGGGCAGTGCCTTAGGCGCTTTGGTCTCTACAATAAACAGTCTGATCGGCGGGGTGCAAAGCGCCATCGCCAGCCTCGCCCAAAGGCAAGAGGCGCAAACTGCCTTGCCCTTTGCGGTGTTGATGGCCGTTCTAGGTGGGTTGTTAATTTTCAAATCCCGAGATTGGCTGATGCGCTTGGCCCGCCCGGTGTTAGAGCGTGAAAGCAATGCAAGTGAAGGCTTGGCACGGTTCTTGGCAACCTTTGGGTCGGCGTGTCTGAGCGTGCTTGCCGTGTTTTTACTGATCCAGGGGGCAGAGGCGCTTGGTTTTTACGGGCCAAAAGGGGCGGCGGTTCTATCGAACCTGACCGAAGCGGCCATATATTTCTTTGCGGCCGTCTGGTTGTCTGGCGTGGCACGGGGTGCTGAATTTGCCTCGCGCGGGTTTCGCCGTGCCGTTTTGATCGCGGGCGGTGTTTTGGCCGCACGTACCCTGTTGAACCCCTTGTTCGCGCTGGATGGGTATACCGCACAAAATACCGGTGTTCTGGAATTCATGTTCGTGGCGGTGATGGGGTTTGCCCTGTTTCGCATTGGGCGCAACTTGCAAATTCGCACGCCCATGGGCCGGGATGCGGATTTGGATACTACAACCAATCTGTCGGATTTGCTGCGTCAATATGCGGGCCTATTAACGGTGTGTGTTGCCATTGCTGGGCCCGTTCTGGCGGCTTTGGGGTATTCCGTTGCGGCAACGCGATTGATCTTTCCCACTGCGATTACTCTGGGTGGTCTGGCTTTTCTTTTGGTGCTGTTTGAGGCTGTTCGCGACGCCTATGCTTGGATTAGGGGGATGTCGGAACGCACCACTGAAAGTCTGATTCCGATATTCATCAATGCAGTGCTTTGCTTGGTGTCTCTTCCAGTGTTTGCCCTTGTGTGGGGGGTGCGTGAAACATCGCTGTTCGAACTTTGGACCACCTTCAGCACCGGTGTACAACTGGGGGAAACGACCATATCACCGGGTGCTTTTTTCACCCTGATTTTGGTGTTCATCGTTGGATATTTTATCACGCGCGTGATCCAACGCGCCTTGGCGACAAATGTTTTGCCGCGCACCAATATCGATCCCGGCGGTCAAACCGCAATGGTGTCAGGGGTTGGATATGTTGGGATATTTCTTGCGGCATTGGTTGCCATCACCAGTGCCGGGCTGAACCTGTCGTCTTTGGCGATTGTGGCTGGGGCTTTGTCCGTGGGTATTGGGTTTGGTCTGCAAAACATCGTGTCAAACTTTGTGTCCGGTATCATCTTGCTGATCGAACGCCCGATCAGCGAAGGGGACTGGATCGAGGTTGGGGGCCACATGGGGTATGTTCGTGATATTTCCGTTCGGTCCACGCGAATAGAAACTTTTGATAAAACCGATGTGATTGTACCCAACGCGGATTTCGTTTCAGGCACTGTCACCAATTACACCCGCGGCAACACAACCGGCCGCATCATCGTGCCGGTTGGCGTGGCCTATGGCAGTGACACCCGGAAAATCCAAGAGATGTTATTGGAAATTGCCGAAGCACATCCGATGGTTTTGCTAAATCCGGGTCCTTCAGTCGTATTCCAAGGGTTCGGCGCTGACAGTTTGGATTTTGAAATTCGGGCCATTTTGCGCGATGTGACATGGGGATTAACGGTGAAAACTGAAATCAATCACCAGATCAACGAAGCCTTTACAAAACACGGCATCGAAATCCCATATGCACAGCGTGATATTTGGATCCGAAACCCAGAAGCACTGCCCGGAAATTCCGAGGGTGAAAACAGCTGATCCCCCCTTGCAACTGTCTGTTTGCGCCACTAAACCCGTCGGCGGACAGGTGGCCGAGTGGTCGAAGGCGCACGCCTGGAAAGTGTGTAGGCGGGGAACCGTCTCGAGGGTTCGAATCCCTTCCTGTCCGCCACCCACCCATTCTTATTCTGGGGCCTGCGTAGTCGCGCCATTTCTCCCCTTCTTTTCCGTGGGTTAGTGGTCTCCTGACGATTAGTAGACGTCGGTTCGTAACTCAACTCCTCATTTTCGCGGCTTAGTCTCAAACCACCATTTTCGGAGGTGAGGTTTGGATGGTTTCGACAAATTTACAGGGAATTTACAGGGAACCCCCTGTTTTTTTCTTTTGTCCAAATCGATGAACAAATTGGGTTTGGGCGCGAGATTTGGGTTTTAGGGAACTTCACGACAAATAAAGATCCGCGCTTGAGGACGAGTCTTGCCGTCGTCAGACGGCCTCTGAGATTCCCAGCTGCTTTGCTTGGATATCCCAATCGAGATCAATCTTTATGCGCAGGAGTATTGCTAAGGTCAGGTCCGCGGGCTGTGTGCCACACAAAATCGCTTTTTGGATGTTCGGCGATAGGAAGGCCAACTTGAGCCGTGTACGGATCAGGCTTTCTGATGTGCCCTGATCTTTTGCGATCTGCGCGATTGAGTGACCGGCCCTTATTTCACCCACCCACGCGTGAGCCGCGGCCAAGGCCCTTTGCAGTGTTTGATCGGGTTCGGGCCGTATATCACCGCATATCATTTTGGCTTCAACACCACGTTTTTTGATCTTGAAGGGTAGTGTGAACGCGATTGCCCCGTACGCAAGATCGTCTTCCGTTTGTCCAAGCGCTGCAGCCAAAAGCGCTTGGTCCAATGTGACTGTGATCGTTTGCGCGTGAATGCGAGCGTTCTTGAGGAGGCTCAATAGGCTAGCTGTACATGCATCGTCGGTGGTGACCTGGCCAAGTTGGTTGACCTGCGCGTCATGCCATGTGGTCCATTTTGCCTGTGCATCTTGGATCGCGCGGATTGAGGAGTTGGTTAGCAATTGACCTTGATCCAGTTGGGTTTGGATATGCTTCTGTATGGCTTCGGCAATAAAGGGTTCGATGGTTTTTGCGGGCAACCGTGTGCCTGACGGGTCTTTGGCTTTGATGAGGCGGTTGGAGATATAATACCGGATGACACGGCCCGTTTTTTTGGTGTGGGTGGGCGTTAGGAGATCACCGGTTTGGTCGAAGAGTTTACCCTTTAGGGGTGCTGTTGGGTTTTGCGTGCTTCGCGCGCCACGTTGTTTTGCACGCTTACTTTGTAACGCGGCCTGCACCTGATCCCAAAGCGCTTGATCAATGATGGCGTCATGTTGGCCGTCATATATTTTGTCTTTGTGCCGGATTTTGCCGAGATAAATCGGGTTGGTGAGGAGCTTATGGATCGCACCGCGCGTAAACACGGCTCCAGGTTTGCCGTGCCTCGACTTGGATCGTAGGGTCTGCTGTTCGGCGGCGCGTTCTACGCGCCGCAAACACCCGAGATCTGCGTAGAGGCGGAATATCTGCTGCACGGTGTTTGCCTCAGGTTTGTTGATTAACAGTCCGCGTATGGTCTTGTCTGGATGGGGATCGTAGCCCAAGGGCACGGTACCGCCCATCCACAATCCTTTTGCTTTCGACGCCGCGATCTTGTCGCGAATACGTTCTGCGGTGACTTCGCGCTCGAACTGGGCGAAGCTCAGAAGCATGTTTAGGGTCAGGCGTCCCATAGATGTGGCGGTGTTAAAACTTTGTGTGACCGACACGAAGCTCGCGTCCATTGTATCCAAGCGATCGACGATTTTGGAAAAGTCGCTGAGTGACCGGGTGAGACGGTCAATTTTGTAGACAATGATGCGGTTAACGTGACCGGCTTCAATGTCGGCCAGCAAGGCTTGCAGGGCGGGGCGTTCCAGGGTGCCGCCCGAGACGCCACCGTCGTCATAGCGTTTGGACACCAGCATCCACCCTTCATGGCGCTGGCTCGTGACATAGGCTGCACAGGCCTCATATTGCGCATCGAGGGAGTTGAACTCTTGGTCCAAACCTTCGTCTGTGGATTTGCGGGTATATATGGCGCATCTTATTTTGGGCTTTGTCATGAAGAGACCTTGCCCAGACCAAAGAACCGCGGGCCAGACCAACGGGTGCCTGTGATGGCCATGGCGATGGCGGAAAGCGATTTGAAGCGCTGTGCGTTCCAAAGAAAACCATCGGTCGTGACATCAACGCGGTGGGTAACGCCATTCCATTCGCGCAAGATATGCGCACCGGGTTTGAGTTTTGCGGCTGAATTGGACTTCGGCCTTTGACCTGTGCGGTCAGAGGTTTTGGAGGGGTGTATAAGCTTGGCCAGGTGCCGTTTTGTTTTTGCGTCCAATCCGCCACGGGACTGAGCTTGTATCTCAAACGCCAAAATCTGCTGCATCAAGGAGCTGCTGATCTTGGGCGGTGGCGGGTCGTGAAACTGCGCCTTCCACGTACGGGTGAGGGTGTTGCGATCAGCAGCTTTGATCTCGTGGATATGAAGTGTGGATGTCAAAGTGGTCTCCTCAGCAGGATCGATGCGGTGTTACTGAGAAAAGCCTGGATCGTGCGCCAGGATGTGGCTTTGATGGTCTCAGTCGGGCCCATAGTCCAGTTTTTTAAACCGTAATACGCAACAAAAAGCGCCCGGCCTTAAACCTGACTCACCAATACCCTGCCACGCCTTCGGCGTTCTCGGGATATTGGTGATCAACGATGTTTCTAATTTAAGGTCGGACGGTGTAGTTCAGCATTCACACGGAGTGTCTCAAACCGCCCACGCCTGCGTAAATCTTGGCGAGGCCACGTTGCGGCGTCGGCGCTTTGACAACGCTGTACCGCCTTTGGGAGAACGGCGAAGATGATTTAATTGTTATAAATATCAGCGACTTATAATTTAATGTCCGCGGGCGGATTTAAGATTTGTCGACGCGGTAATTTGGCTCGCGTATGTTAAAGCCATCATGACACAGACATCCGACATTCCCGCACCGAAACTTACCCGAGGGCGCCCTAAAGGGGCGGCGCCTAAGCGTGTTGCTGATATCAAACTGCTTCGCACAGTGGCCAAAGACATACTGGACTCACCTGATTTGCCGCTCACCACTGCGCTGCGACGCCGTGGTGTGACGTCTGAAACTGATCTGACGCGACTGCGTCGGCGTTGGAGATCCGAAGGCATTGATTGGATTGGGGAGGAGCGGGCTGATCGTCACTATAAGTCGAACGCAAATGGGTTCCAAAAGTTCGTGTTTGGCTTGATTGGGCTTACGCAGCGCGCACGTGAAGTGATGCAAACAATTGATTTGGACGGCGTGGTCTCGACGCTCGGAGAGATGGCTAAAACCAAGCGCGCTTTAGAAAACCACGGTGGTCTGCTGGAGATACCCTTTGACAGCGCGAGTGAAGAGGAAGTGGCGAAGGCCGTGGCTCGTCTTGAACTGCGAGATCGTAAAGTTGGCCGCCAGATTGTTCGCGAAGTTGACGAGCCAGGCTATGAGAAAGATTGGAGGGAAAGCTATGCCATGGCGGTCGTGATGCATGAACGGGCCTTGGCACAGCGCCGCTACGAACTGGCGCAAAAAACAAAAGGAGATGGGAACGATGCAGACAGTTCAGAACACAGCAGTTGAAACCACGCGAGTGGCGGTCGATCAACTCAAGCCTTGGGCGCGAAATGCGCGCAAACATTCCAAAAAACAGATTGGGCAAATAGCGGATAGCATTGCTGAATTTGGCTTCACCAATCCGGTTTTGATTGATGAAGAGTACAACATTTTGGCGGGAAACGGCCGTGTTGCTGCTGCGCTCCAGCTTGGCCTGACTGAAATCCCCTGCGCTGTAATTGGTCATATGAGCGACGCTCAGAAACGGGCCTATGTGCTGGCGGACAATAAGATTGCCGCGAACGCAGATTGGGATGAAGAATTGTTGGCTTTGGAACTGGGGGAGCTGGCGGATCTGGATCTGGGATTTGATTTAGAGTTGACAGGCTTCTCTTTGCCCGAGATCGACCGTTTTGTGGAGCTTGGAACGCCCGAGCTCGCCCATGATCCCAAAGCCGATCAATTGCCGGATGTTGCACCGCGCCGGGTTGAGGTGGGGGACATTTGGGCTTTGGGGGCGCATCGCTTGGTGTGCGGGGACAGCTTGGATGAACGGGTCGTAGCGGAACTGATGCAGGACGATGTTGCGTCCATGGTCTTCACAGACCCGCCCTATAACGTGCCCATTGACGGCCATGTCAGCGGCAAGGGAACGGCGCACCGGGAATTTGCAATGGCGTCGGGAGAGATGAGCGCATCTGAGTTTACGGATTTTTTGCGCCGGAGCTTTGCGAACCTTACCCGTTTTGCCGCCGATGGATCGATCCACTTCATCTGTATGGATTGGCGTCACATGCAAGAGGTGATATCGGCGGCCGACGGGATCTACGGCGCGCTCAAGAACCTGATTGTTTGGGCGAAGGACCGCGGTGGTATGGGGACGTTTTATCGCTCTCGCCACGAATTGATCTTTGCTTATAAGTTTGGAACAGGGCGTCACATCAACAATTTTGAATTGGGCCAACATGGCCGGTACCGCACGAATGTGTGGGAGTACCCCGGGGCAGGGCCCGACGATCTGAAACTTCACCCCACTGTAAAGCCAGCGCAAATGATCGCGGATGCCATGCGGGATGTGTCGGGGCGGGGCGATGTGGTGTTGGATTTGTTTGGCGGGTCTGGGTCTACTTTGATTGCGGCCGAGCAAACGGGGCGCAAAGCGCGGTTGTGCGAATTGGATCCACAATATTGCGACATCATCCTCGCGCGGTACGAAGCTTTTGCCAAAGACGAGGCAGAGAAACTGGGACGTGTACCTGAGGCGGTGCGCCAGGTCGCGGCGGAGTAATTGGGCGTGCCAAAGCATAAGAAACTGATGGCTTCCCCCGGCTTTGAGGTTGGCTATGCAAAGCCGCCCAAGGGCACCCGCTTTAAAAAAGGGACATCGGGTAATCCGAAGGGGCGGCCTGTTGGGTCCAAGAATAAGGCAAAGAAGCCCATGGGTAAGTTAAACGACCTGATCATGAAGGAAGCCTACCGGGACGTTGATCTCAATGACAAAACGGGGCCTGTGACGATGCCGGTGGCCCAAGCCGTGGTGCGCAGTATCAACTTGAATGCCGCCAAAGGACGGGTGGGTGCGCAGCGCTTGTTCTTGGAGATGCTTGGCACGGTTGAGGGGATCAAGCAGCGTGAAAAGCAAGATGTCTTTGAAGCAGCTTTTGAATACAAAGAAACTTGGACGGCAGAACTTAAGCGGCTGAAACAGCTTGGGCAGCCTTTGCCAGAGCTGTTGCCGCATCCTGACGATATTGAACTGAACGCCAAGACAGGAGAAGTGATCTTCCACGGGCCCTTTGATCCTGCAGAGAAAAAGATCTGGGACCATCTGTGGGCGCAACATGCGCAATATGGCCAGGACGCTGAAAATCTGTGGGCTGAACTGGGCAAAACAGAAGACCCTGAAGAACGCGGATATATCGAAGACCAGTTGGATTGGACGCAATATCTGTTCCAGGTTGTGGCTGTCCAGATCATGGAGAATTGGCGTCTGCCAGCCAAACGGGTCGCCAGTGATTTTTTGCTTCGCAAAGTGCTGGAGCAGCATGTGGAAGAAGGCACCAAGCCAGTCTCGCCGAGAGATTTGCCGAATGAACGTTTTGATTATGCGGAGTTCTACCGCGAGCAAGAGGAGCGGCGGCGGGCAAAGCTCGTCCCCGCAAGTACAGGGTCCGAAGGTTAGGGGCGGTGATTTGTCGGCTCAACTCCCTCTTGGACACGATAGAAACAACTGGTCCGAGCGAAGGTTGAAGGCGGTACCAAAACGGGACAGGTCCACAATTGTTCAGAAGGTTATTGGCAGAGGAAGCGGTAACCTGATGAGTTGATGCCCTCTGCTCCAGTCAAGGTATTAATTCGCCAAACCAAAGATGTCATATTTGACCATAACGGGAGCCATCCAAAGCAAATCAAATAATGTTTCTCCAACAAGTCTTGACCGGCTGCAGTTTAATCGAAACCCCAGCATAGGAAGCACTGCTTAAACGATCGCCGCAACTACAATGGGTACACAGATCGTCAGGTTAGGTCCAATTTACCCGCGCGGCGCGCGCCACCCGGCAGCTAGGGCCTCGGCCTCGCTACAAAACCATCGTTCACCTTTGGCAAGGTTGATACGCGTGCGGCTGTACCATGGGGACCATGGCGTGTGATAAATGCGCCCGTTCTGGGAGATGTTGCCTTTTATAGGGCACCCATATGGAGCCTGCTGCGAGGCGGATGCCCAGCGCCTCTCCCGAAACTCCCAAGCGGGTTCGGTCTGCGCCTGCCAAATCCCAATGCCCTTGGTCTTGGCTCTACGCTCTTGTGGTACATAGGAGTCCGAATATTTGATAAAGGCCCATGCTAGCCCCCGAGCCACGAGGTTGGCTCCCAAATCGCCGTTGGGCGTGGTGCAAGTTGCAATGCGCCGCCCATATCCATCGGTGCCATGCGTGATGCAATCAATGGGGCCACTCTGTAAGTCAAGGCGCAGGGCCTCGGTCGCCGCATCCCCGCATAGCCAGGCACCAGAAAACCCATTGCATCTCTGCCCGAACTCAGGTGCATCAATGCCTTCGATCCGATAGACTTGGCCATCCATTTCAAAGGTATCACCATCAATAACACGAACGTCGGCATGTGTTGTTGACGCAATTAGCATCAGAACTATTGCTGCGCAAACCCGACTAAACACGTAAATCACCAAATGTTAACAAGAGTTAACAGGAGGTTAATCACTATTCGTTACGGATGGCAAAACAATATCTGGTTCTGGTACGAAACATATCGGGGAAGGTCACATCATCAAAGCCAACGACGGGCTCAAACAATTCCTAAGAATATGACGTTGTGAGGTGCCCCTAGATTTGTAGACAGTTTCTGCCCTAATTTTGAGGACAGGAGGTCACTATGGGGAAGCCAAATTTTAGCGACGAGTTCAAGCGTGATGCGGTGAACCAGATGACCGTTCGTGGTTATTCAGTTCGGGCGGCTTCGCAGCGCTTGGGTGTCAGCACCCACTCCCTTTATCAGTGGATGAAGAAGTTTCCCGCTACGATTAATCCGTCATCGGGTTCAGATGCCGAAGTTCGCAGGCTTAAGAAAGGCGATTGTATATTTGACAAACCCTAGCCTTTGAGACGTGTGACAAGAGGATTTTCCCCTAACTTGCATAACGTCTCGCGATTCTTTTCAATATAGTCCCAGCCATTGTTTTCCGAACTGAAGTACAGGGCATCATCCAAGTAAGGCGTTATGGACTTGCCGTCTTTAGCTAGAACTTCACTGGTCTCAAAGGTAATTAGCCACTTCATTCTTAATCACCTTTTTTTTCGGCTTGCTGGTCGGGCTTCGCCTTCACCAGCTTGCCTAGTTTGGCGTTGAATCTGACTTCGTCGTCGTCTGCCTCTAACTCGCGGGCCGCCTCCTTGAAGCGATCGAGTTGGGATTGGTTTTTTAGATCGGCCATGTCTTAACCGCCAGTTCTGCCATTTCTTGCTGGCGATTCACAATTTCCGAGATGCCCCAAGAATCCTGCTTAGCCAACATGTTGGTCCATTTATATGGTGATGCCTCATAGGCACCTATGCTGGACGTAAAGTCATTAGCTTTATTTGAATTAGGTGTCTTTTGAAGCAGACAAAGGTTGCCCAAACGCTTAACGTGTCTTCGGTGATCTTCTTCTGAGATAGATTCCCAAGCTGTAATGCCGTGAATCTTTTGTGGCATTATGTGTTCCAGCGTAATCTGACTTGGGTCGTCATTTTGAATGTACCAAGGCTCCGCGTCGCAAGCTTTGGCTGCTTCAAGGGAATGGAGATAGTACCGCCCCAGAGCAGCTTTTGAACTTTTTGCGGTAGAAAAGCTCTCCATAAAGTCAACATCTGATACCGCAATGTTTGAAAGAGAATTTCTGAGCTCTTCAGATCTGGCTATACGACCTTTATAAACACCGAGTGCAGTCGATGCATACGTATCTTGAATGACGCCACTTCTTGTGCTTCCAGAAACTATTGATCGAACCGTCATGGATACAAGGTAAGAAAGACAGCCTTCTATCTCGTTATCTGGCATTTTCGCGGCGATACTAAGAAGTAGTGGACGCATTGGCTTTGGATTAAAAGAGTTGATTGTTTCAAGCGCTTTTCTAGCCTTCGGCCCAAGATTCTGCCATCGGTCCGCACTGTGGTGATATGTACTAACATAAGTTCTTGCCAGCTTTTCCAGCTCATCAAGATAAGCGGCTGAATTGGATGATCCTCGGACATCATCGCTTATCGTATCGTAGAGGTTGTCAGCCTTTATGAATTTCCGAGTTGCAAGGATGGAATGCCAGAGAAAGTTTATGGTTCGATCGTCGTCATCTAATTCTTGGAGCGTCTCGCGCATGCTTGACCATTTAGCCTGAGCCTCCGGGAGTCGACTGTCCCCCACTTCGCCAAATAGGTAGGCCTTAACAAGATCGGCTTGAGATGTGCGAAGTCCCCGGTCATTTAGAGTTTCAAACATTTTATAGGCACGTGAGCCATCAGAGACTGAAAGCAGAACTGCGGTAGCTCTATTTTCCAAGTACTCTAGCCAATCATTGAGCCGGTTCGTAACATCAGAACTAGCATGCGTTGCCGCTACGCGAGACACCCAGTCACCACAAGATTTTGCGGCATCCACTAGCAGGTCATGCGACTCTCTTGTTGGGGAAAGTGATGAAAAGTCACCCTTAGATGCTATCAGCCTCTTGAAGAACTCATTGTCATCAACATTAAGAGCCAATCGTGGAATCCGTTCTTGGGCGCGGCGGTCAATTGTGGTCAAGAACTCACTTTCGATTGCCTCGACAATTAGATTTGCCGAGGTATCGGTTTGCAAAAAATTACGAATTGCCGAAAGCAAGATAGTGGTAGTAGTCAACCGCTGCTGGCCGTCCACAATCCTCAAAAGCCCCCGGTCGTCATCCTTGATAGCAACTATCGTGCCAAGAAAATGGTCTTTGCTAGTCTCTTTTGCTTCCGTGAGATCTTCAATCATCTGCGTCACGCGCTCGGAATCCCAAGAAAATTCTCTTTGATGCGGCGGCATAGCAAGTTGGTTCTTTTTGAGAATCCCTCCGATCCCGAGAAGATCGAAGGAAAAACCACCTGATTTATCAGCCATTCTCTGAGTCCTCTAGAAAAGACACCTTCATTCCTGACGACTGTAGCTCTTGCCGAGCCGCCTTTCTCAGCCGGTCCCTTACCCAAGAGGAGACGGAAACGCCCGATAGCTTCGCAGCATCTTTGTAGGTCGTTATCTCTGATTTAGGCATTCTAACCTGCATATTGTAGTCATTCATAATTAATCCCCGTGCAATCTGCACTACGCACATTAACGCCACCCTCCTTGTAGTGCAAACTGCATGACATTGCTACTTTTTAGTGAGGCAATTTATATGTAAGTCGTTTTCCGACGACAGCACGAAGCGCAATGCCACCACGCTCGACGTCGTCAACCCCGTTAGCCGTTCGATTATTGTAACGAAAATCAAATTCAGCAGCATAGCGGTGTAGGTGCTGTTTGCCACAATGCTGGTACACGCCTTTCATGCCACGCTTAAAGATGCTGTAGAAGCCTTCCACGGTGTTAGTGTGCACTTCAGGCTTTTCACGACGAACGTATTCGCCCCTACTGTGCGTGGTGAAGTCATGGCCAGCAAACTCACGGCCAAGGTGCGTGTACTGCTTTGCTTCGTCGGTATAGATCACTGCTTCCTTGGCGATGTTCTCGCGCAGGATCGGAACAAGCGTGTCTTTCTTGATATCGCCAACGACGATGGACTTTGCTTGCTTAGTGTCGCGGTCAACCAGCGTTAGCATGGCGTTCTTGTGGGAAAAGCCGCGCGCTGTTTTGCTTTTCTTGTGCTTTGTCCCAATGAAGGTTTCATCGACTTCCACAACACCTCCGCCGTTGCCAAATCCAGCCAGAGCGCCAGAGCGCATACACTCACGAATACGGTGTGTCAGGAACCATGCGGATTTGTAAGTGATGCCCAGTACGCGGTGCAGTTGGTGGCTGCTTATACCCTTCTTGCTGGATACCATGAGGTGGATAGCCTGTAGCCATAGGTGAAGCGGCAGATGGCTTTCCTCAAAGATGGTTCCCTTGCGCACAGTAAATTGCTTGCGGCATTCACGACACTTCCAAAGGCCATGGCGATCTTTGCCTTCTGGATTCTTCTTGGAGGGCTTGGTGCGAACGCCCTCAAGACGATAGGCTTTATCGACAACGCCACAGTGCGGACAAACCGGACCATCTGCCCACAGAATTTCTTCAACGTGCGTAAATGCAGCGGCTTCATCGTGCATATATTTTGCGGACAGAACGGACATTGTGATAACCCTTAACTTGTTGAATTAAATATAGGTTATCTGCTTGGGTTTGTCAAATATACAATCGCCTTAAGAAAGAACTGGCGTGCGCGACTGAGGAAAGTGACATCCTAAAATACTGTCCCGGGTCGTCGCCCGCCTGTGCGAAGTAGAAACAGCCTGTGCTACAGTCAGGCCATGAAGGGCAGCGGCCGTTAGCTTATTGGTGGTCCTGGCACTGTCGGGAACCCCGTTAAAAAACGTGGTCCATGGGTTGATGCGAACTTGAGAGTGTCTTATCCCCCTAAAACCGTGCCATTGTTTATTAGAGAGGGGGGTTATGAGCGATGGCACGCAAGCGATATTCGGATGAGGATGCGCTGAAGGTTTTGCGCGAGATTGAAGTGCATCTGCATGATGGTTTGGATGTTGTGAGCGCTTGCCGCAAGGCCGGGATATCGGACAAGACCTATTACTATTGGCGTAAGAAGTTTGGGGGTGTTGGACGTCCGCAGCTTGCGCAAATGAAGGCGCTTCAGAAAGAGAACGAACGGCTCAAGAAGATTGTTGCCGACTTACAGCTGGACAAGCCGATCCTGAAGGAGAGCTTGGATCATTTAAAGCCGAAAGCCTGACGCGGGATCACCTTCGTCAGGCAGTTATCCACACGCGCCAGAAGCTGAACACTTCGGAACGCCGCACTTGTGCGGTTCTGGGTGTGGCACGTTCCAGTCTGCATTACAAAGCCAAGGGTCAAGATGATGATGCCCTGCGCTTGGCCATGATCCGCTTGGCCAAGAAATATGGGCGTTATGGGTCGCGCAAGATTACAGAACTGCTTCAGATCGAACGTTGGCATGTGAACCACAAGAAAGTTGAACGTCTGTGGCGTGAGGAAGGGTTAAAACTTCCAGAGCGGCACAAAAAACGCAAACGGCTCTACCACAAGGACAGCTCTGTCATCCGTCTGAGGCCAACGCATCCCAACCATATCTGGGCGATTGATTTTGTTCATGACAAGTTGAGCAATGGGCGCAGCTATAAGATGCTGACCGTGTTAGATGAATACACGCGACAGGCGCTAAGCGTCACCGTGCGACCAAAGATGAACGCCAGTGATGTGCTGGAGGTGATGTATCGCTTGCTGATGAAACACGGCAAACCTGAATATATCCGTTCCGATAATGGGCCAGAGTTCATTGCCACCTCGCTGCAAGACTGGTTGCGCAAGGTTGGCATCAAACCGATCCAAATCTACCCAGGCAGCCCTTGGGAGAACGGATACAATGAAAGGTTCAACGGTATTCTTCGTCAAGAGCTGCTCAACGCAGAATGGTTCCACAGTACCAGACAGGCACAGGTGGCGATAAATGCATGGCTCAGAGAATATAATCATATCAGGCCCCATCATGCACTTGGCATGCGTCCACCCGTACCTGAAACCTTATTAGAGAAATCCAAAATTAATGGTACAGAAATTGGGGGCTAGACAGGGCATCGATATTTGCCACGAAACTGTACGGTTCTGGGTGGGTCGTTTTGGTGGCCAGTTTGCTAAAGAAATTTGCAAGAAAAGGGCAGGGTGCCACTCCAACTGGCAATGGCATTTGGACGAAGTTTTCGTCAAAATTAATGGCGAACGTTTCTATCTTTGGCGCGCTGTTGATCACGAGGGCGAAGTGTTGGAATGCTATGTTTCAAAGAAGCGTGACAGACGTGCTGCCAAGAAATTCCTCATAAAAATAATGAGGAAGCATGGTTCTCCGCACGTAATAACGACAGATAAATTGCCGTCTTACCGGGCCGTTTTCCGCGAACTTGGCGTAGCTGACCGGCAACTTTGTGGTGGTCGAACCAACAACAAATGCGAAAATTCACACCTGCCATTTCGAAGACGGGAACGCGCCATGCAGCGTTTTCGAAGTCACGCAACCTTGCAAAGATTCACCAGCATCCATAGCCAAATTTACAACCACTTCAATCACCAAAGGCACCTCGAAAACAGAGAAACTTTCAAGGCAATACGCACCGCAGCGCTTTCCGCGTGGTTTCAAATTTGTGCGTGATATTTTGGCGAAAGTCTGGCATTTCGAGACGAGTTAGAATTCGTCTGACAGCACCGAACTGGGCAACGTGTCGAGGGCCTGCCAGGTCATGGGCATGTCACGCGACACGTTCTACCGCTACAAATCTGCCGTCGAGGAAGGCGGCGTTGAAGCCCTGTTCGAACGAACGCGGCGCAAGCCGAATTTGGCGAACCGTGTAGATCAGGCCACCGAGGACGCCGTCATCAAATCCGCCACGGATTTCCTGGCCTACGGTCAGGCCCGGACGTCCAATGAACTGCGCAAGCTAGGGGTCTTCGTCTCACCATCCGGTGTGAGATCTATCTGGCTGCGGCACGATCTGGCAAACTTCAAAAACCGCCTCAAGGCGCTGGAAGCTTTGGTTGCCGAGAACGGCGATATTCTCACCGAGGCGCAGGTTCAGGCGCTTGAAAAGAAGAAGCTGGACGATGAGGCCTGCGGCGAGATTGAGACCGCCCATCCAGGCTATCTGGGATCACAGGATACGTTTTATGTCGGCACATTGAAGGGCGTCGGGCGGGTCTACCAGCAGACCTAAGTGGACACCTATTCCAAGGTGGCACACGCTAAACTCAACACCACCAAGACGCCGATCACGGCTGCCGACCTGCTCAATGACCGGGTGCTGCCATTCCATGAGGAAAACGACCTGCCGGTGCTGCGGATCATGACCGACCGAGGGACGGAATACTGCGGGCGTGTCGACAAACACGACTTCCAGCTTTTCCTTGCCATCAACTATATCGATCATACGAAGACAAAGGTGAAGTCACCGCAAACAAACGGCATCTGCGAGAGGTTCCACAAAACGATCTTGCAGGAATTTTACCAGATCGCGTTCCGCAAGAAACTCTATGACAGCATTGATGCGTTGCAAGTCGATCTGGACGAATGGCTTCACCATTACAATCACGAGCGCACGCATCAGGGCAAAATGTGTTGCGGAAGAACGCCCATCGAAACTATGATCGACGGGAAAGAAATCTGGCGGGAAAAGTTCGTGAACTGAACTTCGCCTGTCAGACGCCGCCAGAAAAACGGCCAACTGTCAGATCACATCTAAACCACTACAGCTTACTTTAGCTTTAGTCGAAACTTTGGTTTGAATTGCTCTATTTCAATCCCAGATTTCCTCATTTTATTTGCAGCATCTGCCTAGTCAAGAAGCGGCATCTTTCTGCTGTGTCTCCATGGCTTTATCTATTCCACCGTGTTCTTTGGCAAAAAGTCCAAAGGTAAAAAATATACCCGCCGCCCAAATTCATCAATGTACAACCAATTATGTTCTGAAGCATTCCTATAAGTGTAGTTTTCACTGTCGCGACGCCATACCAAATCCCCGCGATTCCCATTTTCATCGAATTCAAACGGCTTGTCCAAACGTTCAGTGCTCACCATCAGGCCGACCAAAACCGCACTTCGGCAGAACTCTTTTTTATGAGCCAAAATACGCTGCAGATCGTTCCCGTTCAAAAAATCGGTTAGCATTTCTCGCAAGTCGTTTGCGCGGAAAAGCGTCTGTGTCGCCAAAGGAAGGTTCGCGCGATTGCGCCAATAATCGTAAAAGTCTTCGCCTTCTTGAATAGGATCTCCGGTTAATACTGACATAATCTTTATGGTTGACTGCACAATGATTTCGCTTGAGTCGCCATCGCCCACGGCTCGGCAAGCGCCGTTCAACGCTTCCAAAAGTTCATGGGCAGCGTTTGGCGGTAACGATGCAAAGTAGTCCCAGTTGGTTTCTGGTTCGCCAACGGGAACCGTTTCAACATATCCTTCTGTTGCAATTGTTCTGCGTGTAATGTCATTGGTACCCAAATTGTTTTTGAACGCTTTCAAATAAATTTCGACGCCCGCCTCAAAAACGTTAGCATACCCGTTGGGCAATGACGAATTTGAACCCGTTCCCTTGGTTTGACTTTGTTGGTCATAGGCGAGTTTGAGAGCCTCCTTTCGCAGGTCTTCGCCATTTTGCATCGCGGCGAGCAACGCTCTGCTGATCGCTTTTCTTTCTGCTGCAGGATCGTCGACCAAATCGTTGTATGTTTTTTCAACAGCGACCGTCAGTTGTGCACCTTCGTCCGTAACATGTTGTTTCCGAATGATGTTGCTATGTTCAAAAAAGAGGTCGCTTTCCGGCAACACAGCTTCCCCGCGGACAGGAATTGGAACATAGAAGATCGAGTTTTTCTTCATGACCTCCAACAATTTTTCAGTAGGCGGGTTGCGATCACCGTGATCGGCGATGTGAATAATCCATGTAGGGACGCCGCGCCATGCCGTCGTGGTTACGGCTTCGTATAGGGCACCGTTTGTTGGTTCCATTTTATCCGACATAGGATCAGCAATATACAAGTTTTCTGAGGCCAAATTGTCAAATTCAGTGCCTCGGGTCAGCGGTGCTAACGGTACTGGAAACCGAAACTGCATCGGATCGCCCAAGTCGGTTCGCGCCGGATCTAAATAGTCGCCATACATTGCAACGCCAAACCGCATTTGCGGATCGCCAACGAATTTTCTTGAGAGGGTTTTCACCGAATCTGATACGATCGAAAAATAGTCCTTCATTGATTTAGTACCGTCGATCAAAAACAGAACGTCAGTTTTGGAAAGCGTATCAAAGATTTCATTTGGCAGTTCGCCGCCAGTTTTTGTACACAAGCCTTCGTCGGCGCCGTCGCAAAATACACCAATGAAAGAAATTCTAAGGTTAGGTTTATGATTTTTGTTCTTGCTTGGTGACACTCTGTTATCTTCTAAAACAGGGTATCGTTGATATTCTGTGTCGCCGTTTAGCATTTCGTCTAGTTTTGGCGGTGCACCGGCTATCGGCTTCGCCCTACGGCTGTGCGGCATTTGAGACAGAACCGGCTTTTGATTGTCTGCCGCAAAAAATGTTGCAAGACGCGAATACCAGACTTGACCGGCCTCTGCATTAACCCAGCCAACAGGTTCATCGCCTGTCAAAAGCAAATATCGGGTCGTACCATCTGGGCCGTTCGCGACATCGCGGATCAACATTACATTAAAGACGGTTACAGAACCGTTCGGTTGTGTATCCATCGCTTCTGCGTAAATCGGAATTTCAATTGGGCTAAGGTTTGCTGTGCTGCTTTGTGCAGCTAGTCCCGTATTGTTGATGATAAACTTTGCATCGAAAACGGAACGTCGAATGCTTACGTTAGAACATTCCAGCGAACTTTGACCAAGGGCGTCTAACGCGGCACAAAATTCACCGATGCTCATTGGGACGATTGGACCGCAGTAGTCTGATCCGCCGACGATTGCGGCTACGCTGGCGGTCATGGTTCCACCCGAAACGTCGTCGCCGTCAATCCATCCGCAATAGGGCGTTGCCCCATTGCTAGTTACCAGAATCTTGTCGCCAGCAACGTGATGGCATGTCAGTTTGGTCAAAGGCGGGATCGACGTTTGTGTTGAAAACGGTCGGCGACCACGGGTTTGAAAAATAGGAGTGTCCGTTATCGTAAGGACTGACCCAGCAGTGTTCTGACTTGCAGACCCTAAAAAGTTGTTGATGACCGTACGGTCGTCTAGCGTACATAATCCAGTAGCAGTCGAAAAATCTTCTGCTTTGATTTGCTGTGCCTGGGCGGGTTGAACTATGGTCAAAGCCAAGGCCAAGGCCGCAATGATCATCTTTAAAGTAAGCCTTTTCATATTAGTTCTCCAAAGCACTGAATGCGATCAAGTAGTCTTGCTTGAAATTGCGTTTGGTCGCCGTGTCTACTTGAATCATCACATGGTCTTTCGGGGCACTTGGACATCTTATAGCGACCAGCTTGTTGGTTTCGTCTATGTCAAATTCTTCATCAAACGCGTTGATCAGGTCTGGAAAGTCCTCAGAATTTGCGAAATCAACAATTTTGACCCGCGAAACGCCAAGGCCTTGGAAAGGCCCGGAATCACAGTATTTTCCCGGCTCTTCAAATCCGGTTCGTCCAAAGACACGAACTGTTGCCGGACGATTTGTAATTTCACCACTACTGATCAGCGACGTAACCTTGGAAGTTACGTGGCTGTCGAAGTAATCTGCAGCAACGTTGGTCGTTTCAATGTGATTTTGCAGCAATTCGCGCCAGTCTTCATTTTCGAAGTCAGCTACATTAACGCTCGTAATATTTTCGTACAATCCATTTGAATTTGGCGCAAAAAATTCGAAGGTTTCGATTTTGCTACTGCCTTGAGTAAGAGATCCCAAGTGATCAAGGTAAAGCGAAAGAACATCTAAAAGTGCGCCTTTATCCTTGATCGCATAGACGCCGCCTTGCTCTGTCGTGCCAGTTTGGGGAGCGCCTACGTAGGTGTTCAAGAAAACATACTCAATGCTCGTGTTTTTCAAAACTTTCAGTCCACCGACTTCAACATCACCTTCAATTGAGATGCTGACAGGTGTCGCATTTTCGGGATTATCAATGTTAACAATGATTGGGGCATCCAATGCGCATTTCTGGCCCACTTCAGCTGGTGTGTTAAGTTTAATGAAAAGACCTGCTCTGACCAGGCCAAGTGGGTAAGCGTCTTGAATATCTTTTTCAGTAAGCACTGCACCAAGCTTGCCGTCCATCAGTGCGCCAACGCTTGTATAAGTTGAATTCGCCCAAGGACCGTTCTCGTTACGGCCAAACTCAACCGTAAACAAACAATCGACGTTAATGCCGGTCCCAACAAATGTGAGGTTTTTGACAAACCGTGCTGGTTTGCGTTTTATTGTCACGTTGACCTTTAGCTTCCCGGTTTCAGCGCTGAATTCACCAATATCACTCGAAACGACCTCTAAATTTGGGTCTTTCAGCTTGAGGCACCGTTCGCTGTATAGTTCAGAAACAATCGTCTTAAAGCTTGACATCCCTTTCATGGTTAAAGGAACGCACATGATATCGAATTTGGGCACAGCCGGTATTCCATCCGTAGACGGCGTAAATACTAAATCGACCAGTTGCGCCAATGGTTGTGACAATAAATCGTCGATTGCAGCACCCAAAGTGGCTTGTGCGTTGTCGTCGGTTTGCGCGCCAGAATCGTTTTCTGAATCGTCTGCGTCAGGCGAGTTTCCATCCTCAGCTTTATTGGGGTCCTTGTCTTTTTCGTCCGTGTCGCTTTCACCTTCTGCTTCAGTTGAACCATTTTTTTCAGCTTCGACTGCATATTTCTTAACAAGCAGGGGAATAACACTGTCACAGGGCTCTACGCATATAATTATGGTAACACCCTTTGTGACGTCTTCAGCATCGTGTAAAATAAGTGTAGCAAATTTCGCATAATTATTATTCGCTAGCGAAGCTCCAGCCTGATGTTGATTTGGTGGAATTTTTTGGTGGATCGAAAATTTCTTGTTTTTGGCGTCGGTGTAGTACCTCGGCGATTCTAAACTGATTTCGCCGTCTGCCGGAAACTTAATTTCATTTCCAAAAGTGCTAAGTGCCAGAATGTCCAAAGGCACCTTTATTTGTCCTAGCTTGGTATTGCTCTTGCCCAAAGAAAGAACAGTGTCTTTGATTGCAACGCATTCAGGTACAGATGCGGACAAGTCAAATTTATGCTGACCATCGATGGTCATCTCTGCCGGAAATGCTTCTTTTTGCTTTGTGGTTGCCGCTTTTTTTTTGACATGCTGCTCAGTGACCAGCTTAGTCAGTTCAACAGGATCGGAAATTACACTCGGATTGGTTTTATCTGTTGCGACTATAAGTTGACGCAAGCACCAATCCTGGGCTGTTTCGGCCATTGAAGACGTGCTCCAAAGGCTAAGAAGTAACACCAATCCCAAACTTCGCATGAAAATCATCGGGCGTTTCCTTTCTGAATGACGTGCGCACGATCACTTTGACGGGCAGTGACGGTGATCCAATTATCTGCGCTCAATTTACAAATCAGCGGTGTGCGAGAAGCGCTTAGCGCAAAGAAAGCGTCATCAATTCGGTCTTCAACTTTATCAATCAACCATTCCCCAGCCTTGCTACATTCAATATCAGGCAACAGGCTATTGGCGGGGAAAGAAAACAATGAATCTTCGTTCAACAATTCCTGCAAACTTGGATAGTGCGGAAACCCACCGCTATCACGGGCAACAACAAACGGTTCAACTGGCACCGGTGCGGGTTCTGGCTCGGGTGCTGGGGGCTCAGGTGCAGGTGTAGGTTCAGGATCAACGGGCCGTGTTTCCCAATCTGTGAGCTTAGCTTGCAAAGCTGCTAATTGGTTCTCCAGTTTTTCAATCTTCACATTTAAGTCAGGGTTCTGGAAGCTCGGCGTGCAATCGGGGATCTGAGACTGATATGACTGGTCTGAACAAATAAGACGTAACAATGCTTCATGATGATCTGTTTGCGCATCGAGCGTAGCGACCTGTTTTCGCATTTGCTCAAGTTCTTCTAACGCTTGCGCGACGAAATCGAAAAGTTGATCATTCACAGACACGGTATCGCTTTCGGTCTTACCGTCTGAAACTGCGATGTCGCCGTTTTGGTTCAACTCAATTTGAACGTTTTGTTCTGGGTTGTCGGAAATTCCAACATCAGCGTCGTTGTGGTTATCTGATTGTGCAATGACTGGGCAAAATACAAGGCTTACCATCAGTGCAGCTTTCGCATTAAAATTTGCAAATCGTCGCAAGGTATGTCTCCTAAATCTTCTGCAGTGTTTCGCTCAAATACCTGTTATTTAACCACCAACTCGCAACCACAATAATGTCCACAAGTAGTGATATCAGGAATATTCTGAGTGTCGAGGCCCACAGTAAGTCAGGTTGAAGCGACAACAGTGAAGGGTCGACACCAAATTGTTTTGCAACGTATGCGGCAAAACCAAAATGGAAGACCAAAAGCACCAAACAAAAAAGACCAAAGGCAAGTGTCAAAAGCACCGTTATTTGGGTAAGAACCATAATGATGAGGTGCAACGCCGAATACCCAAATGCGCGCATCACCGCGATTGATTTTTCATTTTGCTGTACAAAGGCAGAGATTGCTAAGGCCGTCGATAAAATGATGGTCAACGCAAAGGTGATTGCTAAGATTGCAAATGCAGAGCGCGCGCCAGAGACAACGTCAAGAATGCCTTTAACTTGATCCAAAATGTCGCGGTTGGGTTTGAAACCAGAAACTGTCGCCGGCCTACCTTCGCACCAATCGAACGGCGCTTTAAGATCAAGCCTGCATGCAACACTAATGAAGTTTTCGGGACTGAAATATACAGCAACCTTTTTGACCAACGGCGGTGTTATATTGCCTTGCCCATCTTGGAAGTTCACCGGCAACTCTCGCGCAAAATGACTGTCATGCGTCGTACGTGCCATCGCAATGTGAAATACCTTTTTCCCAGAACCTGGGATCTTTTCGATTGTTTCGACGAACGAAACTTCGATCGGTTCAGAGAATAGTTTCATGCAAATGCGATCATTGTTTGTCAGACGATACTTCTTCATAAATGACGTAGTTGCCCAAGCAATCACCAGATCTGATGTGCTGCTGTCGCCAGCTTGTAGTCCACTGGTTTGCTCAGACGCAGATTTCAGAACTGATATTTGGTCCAACTCAGGCAAAGTTTGAAACAATGGTTCTTCTTCATCAAAAACCAATATATCAGCATCATATGGTGCGGTAAGTCGCCTGCTCGCGCAGGTTCCATCTTCGGTTTCGTCTGGGAACCAAAATTGTTTTAAAAGCAGTTCATGGCGCCCAAAGATGGTGTCAGATACGAATTCAGTTTCGGCAAATACATTATTTTCCTTTGCGGATGTTGTGTCGTCCGCAAACAGTTTTTCTTCGATGGAAAGCAACTTTTGAACTGTCAGGTTAGGCCCGCCGAACACAGGCTCAAGGGTAAAGTGAGCATAACTTGGCTCAGCCAAACGCGCTTCAATCTTTTTTTCGATGGCGTTTTGACTGAGCGAAAGAAAATAAAACACCGTTAGCCCCAGAAACAAAATAATTGTGATCGACTTGAAGAGCGGCTCAATACGGTCTTTCAATCGGCTGAAGAGGTTTGGCGCGACGGCACTGCGTTTAAGTGATTTTGCGATTTCAAACCATCCACACTGAACGACAAAACCGTATGAAGCAAAGGTGCCGAAATTTCCAAAAAATTTGTTTTTTCCGACCTTCTTATTCTGTTGCGCAGACGACGGCCTCTGAATTTCGGTTGAAAGTTTGTGCTGAGTTAGCGCTGGAACACTTCGGCCCTGATCAATCAAATCTTCTAAAGCAATTTTCCGGCTTTCCACCGTATCCCCAAACAACGCAGCATCCCAGGGCAACCTGGTTGCATCGTCGCAAAAGACCTGAGATCCTGCGACGAGGGCAATCTGGTGTGCATAAGATGCAGCCAAAGCTAATTCGTGAGTAACCCAAACAACCGCGCAATCGCTTTCTTCCGCCCAATCTCTTAAGGCTTCGAGTACCAACTTGCTCATTGTGTCATCAAGGCTGCTCGTCGGTTCGTCGCAAAAAATCAGGTTTGGATTGACCGCAACTGCACGAATAATTGCAACGCGCTGTGCTTGCCCCCCTGAAAGGTTCTCTGACAGTTTGGACCAATGGGCGCTCAGTTTTAACCGTTCAACCAAACCGCTTGATGCGGATTGTGCGGCGTTTGAGCCGGCCAACTTGCGCGGCATTTCTGCATTATATTTTGCAGGTATCGCTTTGATTAGCTGGGCTTCCTGAAAAACAAACGCAATCTCGCCTGACTGTGGGCGTCCATTTGACAAAACATCCCATACTGACCCGTCGTTAGAAAAATAGTCAATTTGACTATCCGTAACTGTATGATTTGCGCGCCGCAGACCAGCTGCCAGACCAAGAAAAGTAGATTTTCCGGACCCGGATTCTCCTAAAATGGCAGTAAGCTTTCCACGTGGAATTTTGAAGTCGTGGACGTAAACACCACTAATAGTTTCGCGCGCTGTATCTATATCGGAATCTTTGTAAATACAACCAACGCGCGTAAGATTTAGTGCGCAAGATGAATGGTGTCTGTTCATTTCGATACCATCGCGAAAAGGAGTTTTGTTTAAACAAGTGCCGACCAATTACTCCGTATGATGATCAAGGTGATATGTAAGAGTGTCAAGAAGTCGTAAAGTATTCACATGAAAAAGACAGAGGGCAGTCGGGAAACGGTTGATTTTTTTTGCCCCTAATTTGAAAGTTTCCGCAAGGTGTTTTTGAGTTCAAGAGATCGCGATGTTCATACGCAGTCGGCATGCATTGTTTGCTTGACGGTTGCCGCACTAAAAACAACATCTATTTTTGTCGGTAAAATCAAAAGCGATGAAGCTGTCGGAGTGCGCTTAAAAGCGCAGTTTGAAAAGTTCGGCCCATACCCTTTTACTGGCGGGCAATTTCGCCGAAATCTGCTTCTTCGTTTTCGCGCGCGCCTTAAAAAAGGCCGCGCTGCAACTCTGTTCCATTCGCCAATTAGCACTTGTTTCGATGTTTTATCACGCATAGCTTTTTTGTATTGAGCCCCTTTTTAAGCGAGGATTCGCTGCCATGTTTAGATTAGTGCCGAACACTGGCATACAGTTTGTCGATTTTGATTTTAATTCTAATGATCTGAAATCAAAGCGTTTTTCCGTTATTGAAGACGAAAACATTGTTCGATTTTCGACGCTTTTGTTAGATGATGAGGGCGAGAACTACATCGACGGGTCAGGAAACATCATTGCTGATGACATTCAGATGAGTGGTTCGGTCAAGGACGCAATGGCTCAGTTCGCTGGTCAGTGGCTGCCAATGCCGTTTTTCCGCAATGGGCGCGAAGGACCGGTCAATTGGGTGCGGATCTATTTTCCGAAAGAGCAAAAATCTTCGCATACTCGCGTAGTCTTGGCCTTTGACACAACGCTGGCGGAGCATGACTTGAAACGTGAACTTAAGGATGAAGATCGCACACGACTTTCATCTTTAATGCCTACCAAGGCTGATGTCACGACCGGGGAAACTGTGTTTTCATTGCCAAATGAGTTTGACCTAATTGGCAGTTTTTTTGAACAAAAGTGGGTTGGCGATTGGGTGCGCAAAAGTTGGAAACGGCCCGATGGAATTAACGCGGAAAACGAAAGGCTGCGAAGTCGTAAGGCACTTGCAAACTACTTAGCCATGTTGATGTCTTTTTCTGAATCAAAGTTTATTGACTTCCCGCGCGTCAAATTTATCGACAATACCGAAGAAAGCACGCATCAACCGATCGATGTGGATTTCGTGCTCGATATTGGGAACTCGCGGACATTTGGTTTGTTGGTCGAGGCTATTGACGGAAGTGGTACAGTCAAGCTTAGCAACAGTTATCCAGTCGAGCTTAAAGACATTTCTCAACCTGATTTGAACCATGATCGCCCATTTGAAAGTCGGGTAGAATTCTGCAAACCGTTTTTCGGCCCAGCAAACTTGTCACGACTTACTGGGCGGCGGGCGGCGTTTCATTGGCCGTCTGGTGTTCGAATAGGAGATGAGGCGGTTCGATTGTCACATGAGTTCAGTGACACCAAAGGCATCAGCGGGATGACAAGCCCCAAACGGTATCTTTGGAGCAGCGATCCAGTTGATGTTGAATGGCATTTTAATTCGGGTGGACGCGGAGCTGACGGAAGTCTTTGGGCAGACGATCAGAAAAATTTCGAAGCGAACCCATTGGACACTGGCGGCTATTTCAAATCATTTGCGATGAATGGCGACGCTTTGGCGGATTCTGAGGACGCTTTACCAGCTGTCACCGCGCGTTTTTCGCGTTCATCGCTCATGACCTTTTTCTTGGTCGAGTTATTGCTCCAGGTTTTGCGGGAAATAAACAGCCCGCAAAGGCGTCAAAAGCAAGGTCAAGAATTACAGGCGCGCCGCTTGCGTCGCATCGTGTTAACAATGCCGACCGCCATGACCCGGCCAGAGCGTGCCATATTGAAGCGGCGCATGAACGCTGCAATTCGCGAAGTTTGGGATACCTTGGGAATGGCAAAGTCCACAATTCCAAAGCTTCAAATGCAATGGGACGAAAGTTCAGCTACCCAAGCAGTTTTTGTCTATAACGAGATCGTCGAACGCTTTTTTGGCGACATAGAGTCATTCATGCACGCGATTTCTCGTCCTAATGCAGGCCAAAGCAAGCCGATGCGGCTGGTCAGCTTGGATATCGGCGGCGGGACATCGGACCTGATCATAACGTCGTACCAAAATGTGAAAGGTTCGCTAAACCCTTCACAGGAATTTCGCGAAGGGTTTCAATGTGCGGGGGACGACATTGTAAAAGGCGTCATCGAAGCACATATCATTCCATCCTTAATGGAGTTTTTGGACAGCCAGAACGTAACAGAAGCCAGAAACTTTATTGTTTCGAAACTAGGCGCGCCGCGTGCTGGTGAACATGCGACCTGGGCTATTCGACGTCAGCAGTTTTGCCAACAAGTTTTGATCCCGATGGCATATTGGTTGTTGGAAGCACATGAAGGTGC
Organism: Planktomarina sp.; assembly: GCA_020630015.1. Taxonomy (GTDB): domain Bacteria; phylum Pseudomonadota; class Alphaproteobacteria; order Rhodobacterales; family Rhodobacteraceae; genus Planktomarina. The sequence goes on from JAHDCF010000010.1 coordinate 62,375, forward strand.
AGACAGGTTTAGTGATGAACTGTCATTAGAGGTAAGCTGGACTGAGATATTCGCAGATCGCGCGCCGATGCAAGAGGTGGTCGATTACTTGGCCTGGGCTCCCACAGGTTCAGGCGATGAACGCATTGATATGAGCAAGCTTAGTTTCTCGGTTTCTGCAACAAATTTGATCCATACCGTTACAAAAGTGATGGAGCCTTTCATCGACTGCTTAGCCGAAGTGACGCATTATTATGATTGCGATTTCATGTTGTTGTCGGGCCGACCATCACGGTTCCCGGCTTTGCGCGCCATGATCGCACAGCGTATGCCTGTGACCCCGGAACGAATTGTCACTATGCATGACTACGAAGTTGGATCGTGGTATCCGTTCCGAAATTTGAAAGAAGAAATTGGCGACCCTAAGACCTGTGCTGCTGTCGGTGCCATGATTTGCGCCTTGTCCGAAGGGCAGTTAGATGATTTTTACATGCGAACCAGCCAGCTTCAAATGCGTTCAACCGCTCGATTCATTGGACAGATGAACCAAATGCGTATTCGGGAAGACCAAGTTTTATTCAAGGATGTTGAGATGGAACAAGATGATCAAGATATTGGTCAGGCGATGTTCCGGTGCAACCCACCAACGTCGCTGGGATTCCGGCAATTGGATCTCGATCGTTGGCCTGCGACCATGCTTTATCGTGTCGTGCTTTCAAAGTCGAACGTTGAAAAAACACCGCCAAAGGCAATCGATCTTACGCTTAGCCGTATCGATGCTGAAGAAGATCCGCTTGAAAAGTTGTTTCGGATAGAAAGCTTGGCTGACGGCGAAGGCGAAGATTTGCCCGTCGGTTTGCTGAAAATGGGCCTGCAAACAATGCTCACCTCTGACATCTATTGGGCGGATTCTGGCAGCTTTAATCTTGCGGGGATTGAATAATGGTGAACGCGCAAAATAAACTGCAAGCTGAAATTAACCGGTGTAAAGATGTTGCGACCCAATACAAAAGCTGGGTGCGGCACAACACGGACGTTGTCGGTGCACGCCAGTCGCAAATTGAACGCGACTGCGTGCAGATTGAAACCGAACTTAGCAGGCTCGCACGCGCATCGACTCGCCGCATGTGCGTCGGCGTTTTCGGTGCAAGCCAAGCAGGTAAATCTTATTTGATTTCGTCCTTAGCGGCGGAGCCCGGAGCCCAATTGGTCGCCAAAGCGGGTGATAAAACGCTTAATTTTATTGGTGATATTAACCCGTCGACAAGCGGCAAAGAAACCACAGGCGTCGTGACGCGGTTTTCTAGTATTGAAACCGTAGAAGACCCGAACTTTCCTATGGAATTGTCTCTTTTATCTGAAATGGACATCGCAAAAATCTTGAGCAATGCATATTTCGGAGATTTTGCTGAAAGCGTTCAAAAAAAGATCGCTTCCGCTGAGATCGATGAGGTGCTTTCCAGCGCGATGGCAGGTGCCAGCAACGGTACGGCAGACAGAGCGTTTGAACTGTCGACATATCTCAAGTCGCAGCTTCAAGCCGACGTCTATTCAGCGAATTTTTCGGCGTTCGAAGGCAAATGGCGCCAGATTTCGGATGTGCTGGAAAACGGCACAGTTGAAAATCGCGTTCAAGTTTACAGCCTGTTTTGGGGCAAAGAACCGCTGTTGACACAGGTCTTCGAAAAAATGATCGCGGTTTTGGATAAGTTGGGGCACCCAGACAAAGTATTTGCGACGTCTGATATTTTTGATGCGGATGCGAACGTGATTTCGGTCTCAACGTTGCGTCAAATTTGGAATGGCACGGGGTTTCAAGCGGCCGTGCGTACGGATGCCGGCAAGCTTCATGAAGTTGACCATGCTACTTTGGCGGCGCTTGTGACTGAGTTGAAGGTGGTTATCAAAGACCCGCCTGCGGAATTCTTTTCAACCGCAGATTTGTTGGATTTTCCGGGTGCGCGGACGCGAAGCGAGGAAAAGTCGATTACAGAATCCGTGATTGGTGACGTTTTGGTTCGCGGCAAAGTCGCTTACCTTTTTGATCGCTATCTTGTTGATCGCGAGTTGACCTCAATGCTTTTGTGCGTGGCAGATGGGCCGCAAGAAGTCGGGCCTTTGGCAGGAATGATTGAAAGCTGGATCGGCGTTTCGCATGGGCAAACAGCCGAAGCGCGCACCGGCCAAGACTGCGCCTTGTTTTTTGTCGCAACCAAAGCAGACTTAACTTTTAACATTGCAGCGAAAGATGCCGTCACCAATTTAGAAGATCGCATGCATTCAACGCTGGAGCGCTTTGGCGGCGCGCGATCCGGAAAGGCTGATGAAAATGAAATTTTGTCTTGGGTCCGTGAATGGGAACCCGGCGAAAAGTTCAAAAATATGTATTGGCTAAGAAACACCAGTCAGCCATCCACAGGCATACTTTCGGCGGGTGAAAAAAATTCATCTGAATTCAAAGAAACTGGAATCAACGACAATCACAGCGATGTATTTGGGGCGTTGCGTGACGCGGTTTCATCTTCGCAAAAAGTCAGGCAGCACTTCGCAGAACCTGATACAGCTTGGGAAGAAATGCTTAAGCTAAACGATGGTGGTCGGACGTATCTAATTTCAAATTTGAAAAGGGTTTGTCACGACGGGTTTAAGCTGGCTCAACTTGAGAGAGAGTTTTGTGAGTTTAGCGAAAAATTGGGCGCAATGCTGGGCGAATTTTTCGCCGATGGTGACGCGGAGCGTGTATTTAAAGAAAGAATGAATGCTGTTCGTGCGGCTTTGCAGGATGTTCAAGTGTGTGCACGGCAACAAAAGTTCGGAGAGTTTCTGTCCATTTGTTACGTGACGGAAAAAAGTTTGAAAAAATTGCTTCTTAAGATTGAAAAAGAAAATCCTGATACCGCACCGGCAATCGTTCGCGAACATGAAAAAAACTGGGACGATCTGATTTTCGGAGATTCGCAAATTGAAATTGAAACAGAGTCAGTGCGGTTAATGCCGAAAGAAGGGCACGATCTTTTTGCTGAACGTGTGCTTGAACTTTGGGATGAGCAGCTACAAGACGCGCTCGCCAATCCCCGAATTTCAACATATTTGAATATCGCAAAAGAGAATTTAGTCACGTTGTTCAATGAGCTGAATGAAGCGGCGAAGCGCAAAGGTTTGGCCGAAGCGGTCGCGCAGTCGTCACGGGATGCGTCTGCATTCCCAAGGACGTCTGAAAAACTAATTCCGCACAAGGCAAGAATTGCCGCAATGACTTTAAACCATTTTATAAATCAACTTGGGTTTGAAGAAGGTGAGCTAAGCTTGCCAACGCCTGACAAAACACCACTGTTCGAAAGGTTCGTGGTCGAAGCCGGCGAAATGCCAAATTTGCCAACGCGCGCTGAACCTCGTGCCGTTTATCATGCCCTTCATTGGGCATTCGGTTTTAAACACATGTCAGAAAGCAATGCGAAAACAGACGATGGTCTTGCAGGAATTGATTTGGCTGCAAATGCCGAATTGGGGTCAATGATCGATATATTAACCCTGACTACGGAATGATACCCTCAAGCCTATATGACGTGAATACAACAGAAGGGGTGGCATTGCTGGCCCTTGTCGCTGAACCCGAATGGCCAATTGGTTCATGGTCAATCTCTAGGCAAATTACTGAGTCACCTACGCAGTTTGTGGTAGACAGCGGCGATGGTGCGAATTGGTCGGAAACGGAAAAAACTATTCCATTTAAGGTGGTTGAGTCTTTGAAGCCAGGGCATGTGGCTGTTGAAATACCACCAAACGTCGCGATGATGCTGGAACCGGGCACATTGCTGAATTTGACGTTAATTGCCGACAATGGGGCACGAACCGATCGACAATTGACCGTGTCGGGGACCCATCCTATTTGGCCGGGCGCGGAAAAGCTTGGCCTTAAGCCTGATCCCGAAATCAAATTTTCCGGTACGGACACGTTGCGAGAAAAAGAGCAACTCGATCCGATTACCACTGGCCAGGGTGAACCCCCGCCACCCCCGCCACCACCACCACTGCCGACGCGATGGATTTGGATCGTGCTTGCTTTGGTCCTGATGTTCGCTTTGGCCGGTCTATATTATCTGTTTGCGACGGACCGTCATACTTCGGTTGTCCGAGACGACATTGTTCAACTTGGGCCCGATGAACGCGAAGCGTTTGTCGACCTTTTTGACAATGATATTCTGCCGAGCGGCGCAGTTCTTGTCGGGTGTCGGGGAAGTTTTCCGGCACCACAGTTTGTCGGGCCGAAGGGTCGCGTCCGCGTTGACCGTACGATGCTTGGTGCTGTTGAGTTGGTGTCTTGGGCGTGTGAAATTCTTCCGGGGAATGGCGAACCTAACTTGCAAAGCACGTTGACGGTTACCGCAGTTGCTTTTGCGACGCCGACGAATCCGGTTGACCCACCGAAAGATGAAGACTCTAATTCTGACGATGGCAATCGTTCGCAAAATGGCAAAGACAACGAGCGACCGCGTGAGCAAACGAAGCCCGAACCTGAGCCAAAGCCCGAACCTGAGCCTGAACCGAAGCCAGAGCCTGAACCGCCAGTTGAGCCAGAAGAAAGACGAGCTGACGATACCTATTGTAGGTCAGGGCAATATCCGGAACGTGCAAAACCCGACGGCAGTAACCCGCCAATTGCGTGCAACGATCGGTTGTTGATAACTCCAACGGCAGAAAACACCTATCTTGCCGAGATTGTTAAAAACGATCTGGATGACGGGCCACTCACAGATTTGAAAATCACGGGTTGCACTCTTTCAGATCCTGCGGTCACGCTGGTGTCGATACAGGATCGGACCTTGCGGCTTTCGGTGGTATCGGGAAAACTGAAAAAACCTTTAGCGGTTCGATTTAGCTGTACGATCGAAGATTCAGAAGGTCTAAATGATACGGCGCAGGTCAATTTGATTTTGGCACCGACAGGCGAGTAAAGTGTGATAAAATTAAACGAACTATTGATCTATGAATTTTTAGGAAAACCGACATGATGCTGTTAACGTCCGAAAGCCGGTCCCGCATAGACGGAATCGGTTGGTCTGAACGAAATGTATTTCAGCTGTACCAGCAAGTTGAGACCACGTTTAAAATGCACCTTTCGACAAATGCGCAGCGTTTTTTCGCGATGCCAGAGTCGGTCGGTAATGATCAAATCGACTATTACACATCAGAATATTCTGAAGCGAAGCGGTACACAGATTTAAGTGCAAAAGCGCAAGAACAATGTGACAGCCTGATCGAGGCCGCGGTAAATGAAATTGAAGAATTTCGCCGAAGTCGTCAAGAAAGCGCGGACGTAAACGATAGAGACCTAGCTTTGGCTTTGGACAAGACGTTTAAAATACCGGGCAAAGACGCGATTTGGATCGTAGACGGACAACCTGTCGTGACGCTTTGGGGCTTTGGACAAAGTGGTACATCTTTGGATCTTCGGTCGATAAAAGGTCCAGCCCCGAAAACAGCTAGTAATGTTGGGGGTGATGACATCAAAACCAAACGGAAGTGGTGGTTGTGGCTTTTGTTGCTTCTATTACTGTTGCTAGGGATACTGGCCTACCTATTTGGCCCGCGTCTTCTGTGTGAATGGGGTTACAGAAACTGCAACGCGCCTATTGCTTCTGACGATGCCGCCACGCTGAAGCTTAGTGACAATTTCGTCGATGTCTTGGTGACAGCAAACGATCGAGATCCAGATGGGGATGACATAACGATTGCGTCTTGTTCTGCACCTGGCTTTGTCGTGAATGGTAAAACTGTGCGATACAGCCGCGATCTAGGTGTTGTCGCCGGCATTGTGAAGTTTTCGTGTACGGTCACTGACCCTGCCGGAAACACTGACACAGCCCAGGTCACTGTGACAGTCGAGCCGCAACCGATCCCGCCGAGCGCACGCGAGGTTTCCGTATTCTTGCCCGAAAGCAAACAAAGCGTTGAAGTCGATGTTAAGTCGGGGATCGTAAACGGCGGACGTGAAACATGGCAAGTCGTTGGGTGCAGTGCGCCCGGTGTGCTTCGAAATGGTAAGGTATTTTATCCAAGAAACTCTAACCCGAACGTTACGTTTGAAAGGTTCACCTGCACGGCCCAAGGATCGAAGGGGGGAATTTTGAATATTCCGGTGACTGCCAAAAGTGCAAACGAAATGGCGCGGTGTGAACCAGTTACCAAGAATGCGCCTGTACGTCTGCTGATTGGTGCGGACTGGTCGTCTAGCATGGACAAAGATGCGAAGTTTACAAGGATGATTAGCGGACTAAGCACCGTCGCTGGACAACTTCCAAAAGAAACGAAAGCAACACTTGACCTTATGCGCGGGAAAGGGGCGATCGACCTGAAAACACAAGGCCCGGCGTTTCTAAGTGGACCTTTTTCAGACCGACCCAATCCTAATTTCGAAAACTACATTCAGTGGCTTTCAAACGAAATTCACGCTTCGGGTACTAACTACTCTGTGATTACAGTCGTCACGATCACGGATGCGCGTGACGATCCATCGGCGTTCGAAAAATCCATTCAAAACGCTTTTTCGAAATCGCGCGTGCCCGTTGAGCACATATTAATCACGTTGGGGATCCCAAGCGCAAATTACGGTGCAATTTACAAAAGAATGGTTTGGCCAACCAACGAGACACGTAATCATCGGGAGTTGAACACCAGCTCAGAACAGCAAAAACTTGCATCAGAAATTTTGCAGGCCGCTCGGGTAACCGTGCGTGAAGGGTGTGAGTAGGCGCAGTGGCTTCGATATTCCTCACCAGAACCAAAGAGACTGATCGCGCGCCGCTTGGTGCTTTCAGCAGACCTATAAATGCATTCTTCCCGCAATTGCAGGCTTATGTTGCCAACCATTTGGGGTCAGATACTGTTCGATATTTCGCAGAACCGGTGCGGGAATCTGGGAACGAAGTCACGGATTGGTTCGCCGAAGCTGACGCCCAACCACGTCCTTGGTCGGACGTCGCTGGTGTCGAAAGACGGGAAGCCATTGCACAACTTAACGAATGGCGACAGCAACTATTGAACTTCGCCAACGGACAGGCGCCTTTTGGATCGGAAGAAATCCATCGCATTTTGAAACTGTGTCTTGGTGAACCGTCTTCCGAAGATTTATACGTCGCCGACGGACAACCTATCGTCATCAATTGGGGGTTTGAACCACCGGTCGAATTTCAACCAATCCAAGACGTGAAAAGTGGTTTTCCCAACCAAACTTCGGAAAATCCTACTGTAATTCGGCAGGATCCGCCGCAGAAAGTCGGCCTGAGCGCCTTAACATACTGCATGATCTTCGCGCTGTGCTGTGCCTTGTTGGCCTGGATGATCGCGTTGTTGGTCGATCGACCAACAGGCCTTGATGGCATTACGTCGCCAGAGGTCGGACCAAAAGTTGCAGAATTGGAAAAACTGCAAGCGATGAATGAAAGGTTGCAAGCCGAAATTGATGATACAAAGACTGCGCATTTGAACAAGCTGCTTACTTGTGTTGCACAGTGTTCTGGCCCGGCGCTGCAAACGCCGGTTTTGCCAAAGGATGATACAACACCAGAAGACGATAAAGGCGAACCGCTTACGGTACCTAAAGACGCGGAAGACAAGGACGATCTTTCGTTTCTTGAGGGAATTTGGCGATCTGTTTCAGATCGGCTTTTCCTTGAACGCTCTGATGGTTCTGAGCCGAGGGTCGTTGTTGAGTTTAAGCTGGATAAGAATGGGAAAGGAACACGTACCGTGCAGGTCGAAGGCGGCATTTCTTGTACAGGGGTCGTTGAAGCCTATTTCGAAGATGCAGAAAGGTTGATTATCAGCGAAATTGATCCTGCTAAATGCAACGATGGCTCACTTATAACGCCTTACAAAGTCGTTTGTTCTATTTTGCCTAATCGTGTCGCTGACTGTAATTTGACACCTCGTGATGATCCCAGCGCAAAATCGGTGCAAACGGACCTAAGGCGGGTGAGATGATGAAGTATCTTGAAGCCGAAAACAGTGTGTGGTGGACAGTATTGCGCGCCTTTGTGATCTGTCTGTGTGGTCTTGCCATTCAATCGGCCTTGGCGCACATGTTGCCGCGGACTGCGACGATCGTGGCTGAAAATGAACGCAGCGACCCAAATGTGTTGGACAGCCTGTTGGCGCTTGAACGCGGTGTCGAAGCCAAGCTAACACGGCTGCGTGAATTGGAATTAGAAAAGCTTGCAAACTTTCAATGTCCAGCACCTGACGCTTCGCAAGCGGCTGTCGACCCAAATCAAACGCCGCCCGGAAATGGATTGGCCGATTTTCAAAAACGGGTTGAAATTAAACGCCTTAGAGAATTATCAGAAAGCGCTGTCGTTTTCATCCAAACCGACAAAGGCAATGGTACAGGATTTTTTGTCACGCCGACGCTGATTATGACGAACGCGCACGTTGTCGGGGAAAGCGAGAGTGTAAGCGTGTTTTCAGAAACATTGTTTCCACAGACTGTTCGCGGTCAAGTCCTGTTCAGAACCCCTGATCGCGGCAACAATCTAGCAGATCGTGACTATGCTATTGTTGAGGTCGCACCCCAGACAGGCGTTGTGCCCTTAAAGCTCAACACGTCTGTTGCCGAGCTTGATCCGGTGGTTTCAGTCGGCTTTCCCGGTCTGTTTCAATCTTTCCAACAGACTGGCTTGCCACGCCTGATTTTCCGTTCAGGCGAGATCATTGACTCTTTGCCACAGAAAGATGGACGCAATGTGATTGCGCATTCCGCTGAAGTTTTTCAGGGCAACAGCGGCGGGCCGTTATTGAATGCATGCGGGCATGTGGTCGGTATAAACACCTTTATCATTTGGTCCGACCCTTCGGGGAAACAAAACTCGAACAAAGTTAAAACAGACTTCGCTTTGCCAAGCTCTGATATGATCGATTTCTTTGCGGAACATTCCGTAGAAGCCGCTGCGGCTAAGGAGTGCATCGAATAGGTCTTTAGCGCGGCACTCCAAAAGCGGTCTTGTCAAAGGAACTTGACGGTCCGACCAGAGATCCATAATTTTTGCGGATGAAACAGCCGAACGGTCTTGTCAAAGGAACTTGACGGTCTGATCCACGCCCCATAATTTCGTCGAATGACGAAGCCTAATCTCTTCAAATATTTTAAAACGAGCCCTGAAATCATCCGTCTGGCCGTGATGTATTACGTGCGTTTTCCGCTGAGTTTTCGGCAAGTTGAAGATATTTTACACGAACGTGGGATCGATATCTGCCACGAAACTATCCGGTTTTGGGTCGGGCGATTTGGCGCAACTTTCGCCAGTGAAATCCGCAAGAAAAGGGCAGAGCATCATTCAAACTGGCAATGGCACTTGGACGAGGTTTTTGTCAAAATCAAGGGTGAGAGATTTTATCTTTGGCGCGCGGTCGACCATGAAGGTGAAGTTCTTGAATGTTATGTTTCAAAGAAACGCGATAAACGCGCGGCGAAGAAATCCCTCATAAAAACAATGCGTAAGCACGGGTCGCCGCACGTTATCACGACCGATAAATTGCCTTCATACCGCGCTGCATTTAGAGACCTTGGGGTTGCCGACCGACAACTTTGCGGCGGGCGAACCAACAACAGATGCGAAAACTCACACTTGCCATTTCGACGACGAGAACGGGCCATGCAGCGTTTTCGAAGCTACAGACATCTTCAAATGTTTACCAGCGTCCACAGTCAAATTTACAACCACTTCAATCACCAGAGGCACCTCGAAAACAGACAGACATTCAAAGCGAAACGCGAAACCGCGCTCTCTGCGTGGCTCCAAATTTGTGCGTGATAAATGGGAGCTATTTCGGTATATAGAGACGAGTTAGAATTCGTCTGACAGCACCGCCATCAACTAAGTTGTTGTTATTAAAAGATTTTTCATCTTTGAATTAGTCCCTACATAACCGATGCTTAGGGGCTCTGTTCAGTGGTTGAGACTACTTCAGTGTGACCTGTTTTGGCCCAAATTTCGCAAACGTCTCTCTGGCGCATTTCCGGCGGGACGCTTTTTGGACGAGTTTGCGACCTCAAATTTGACTCTTGCTCAATTGTACGCTGATGGATCTGGCTCGGATTCAAATTTTATTTTCACAGTTTGGTGGCGGGCTTAGCAGCACTGAGTTTTTGTCATGTTATTCGATGAGACTGGTTAGCAGTGACTACAAGCTTTTCCAGCAAATCTAAAAAGTTTTTCAAATTTGACAGTCTCTGCATGATTTTGATCTGGCGAGAGAAAAATTTAGTGCGTGTTATCAAAGGCTTACGAGGTTGAGATTCTCGTTTCTTGAAAAAGAATACTGCCGGTTCGAATCCACCATGGACCGCCACCACCTAAGTTGTTGTTATAAAACAATTTTTCACCTCTGAATTACCTCCGACATACCCGATGCTTAGCTCAGACTGGGCGCCAAAGAGACTGCACCCTAGAGGGTCAATCTAGCCGCTTTATCGCAAACGTCTCTCTGCCGTGTTTTCGGCGGGACGCTTTTTGGCTTCTAGTTTTCGCTGGGATTTGACTTCCGGAAATAAACCACGAACTTTTTCTAAGCGCTGTCGTATTCGGTCGGTTCCAGCGGAGAGTGCAAATTTTAGGTGTCTTTTGACGTTGTTGCAAAAGCCAACACGCAACCGCACCCGCGAGAATATTCAAGCGAGACTTACTCAAATGCTTTAATGGAATTTGGATTTCAGAAGTGTTTTCGAATTCTAAAGTGCTGCGATGATGGCTCGCTGCTTGTCCCAATTCGCAGGAATAGGGTTATGCTTTACCCACTGCGAGGTGAAGTTCAT